>JBEQTH010000051.1:0-177638 GCA_040348785.1 Myxococcales bacterium
CGAGAGATCGATGGGGCGCACCTCGAAATGGCCCTTGCCGGAGTAGGCCAGCAGTTGCCGGGTCAGGTTCGCGGCGCGACGGGAAGCGAGCACTACGTTGTCCAGATCGGGGCGCGCCGGGCTCTCGCTGGGCAAGCTGAGCATCGCCGCCGACGCGCTGCCCAAGATCGCCGTGAGCAGGTTGTTGAAGTCGTGGGCGATGCCACCGGCGAGCACGCCGAGGCTCTCCAGCTTTTGGACCTGCAACAGCTGAGCTTGCAGCCGCTCCCGCTCCGCTTGGTTCTGGCGGCGTTCGCTCAGGTCGAGCATGAACGAGACGCCGGCGCCCGCGGGCTCGTGCAGCATGGCCGCGCCGAGCAGAACCGGCACCTCGCTCCCGTCCTTGCGCAGCACTTGTTTCTCGTACGGGGCGCAGACGCCTTCCGTTGCCAGCTGCCGTAGGGCGCGCTCGTCCGCGGCTTCTTGACCCGGCGCGGTCCCATCCCGCCAGTTCACGGTGCCGGCTTCGATGTCCGCCTGGGTGTAGCCCAGCATCTCGAGCGCGGTGCGATTGGCCTCGCTGATCTCCCCGCTCATGCGGAAGAACATCAAGCCGATCATGTTGGACTCGAACACGCGCCGGAAGCGCTCTTCGTTTTTTCGCGCCTCTTGTTCGGCGCGCACGCGCTCCGTGACGACTTGCGCCATGCCAAGCACGCTCTTGACGTTGCCCTGCCCATCACGGCGCGGGGTGAGCGTGAGATCGTAGGTTCGACCGTCGCTCGCGTAGCGGACCTGACTTTCCGCTCCGCCGAGCGCAGTCTGCAAGGCCGCGAGGCCTTCCGGGAAATTCCGATACGCGTGCTTCGCGTTGATGCCCTTGAGCGCTCCTGGCTGCGAGCCGCCGGGCGGATTCACCCCGTCGTTCATCAGGAACACGCCCTGCGCGTCGACTTCGAACACGCGCACGGGGGCGTGTTGCAAAATGAACTTCAGGACCTCTACTGCTGGTGCGCTAGCGTCGAAGGCGCCGCCTCCCCCAGCACGATCGCTCTCGTCGTCGCCCATCGGTTTCGATTCTAGCCGTGTGGCTACTGAATCGATATGCCTCTAATATTCGACAGATAAGATATCTGCCCGCGGAAATCGCCAGGGTGGGACGTGCTCGGGACACTTACCCTGGGCACGCATTAGGCGGAGGTCGGAAAAATCCAGCCCCCGCTTGCGATCGTAACGCAGATCACCGAGCACTCGCGAGCCGTCCGGCTCGGCAGCGCTCAGGTATGGCACGCGCGCGAAATGGAAAAACGCCGCGGCTTCGCAGCGCGCAACCGCCAAGTCACGCAGCTCAGCGACGGGAACGAGAAACTCGTTCGTCAAGGAAACACGCGAATCAGCTACGACCGGGAGCGACCGCAGGGGCGCGGTCGGCACCACCCCCTGATCGAACGGGCATTGTGCAACGCTCAGCCACGCCGGCCAGGTCGCAACGCGCCCGAGCCGCGCCGAATACTGCGCACCATCGAGCTGTACCAGGATCACACTCCAACAGAAGGGGTTCGCGGGCATGGGCGTCGCGACGACATCCAGCGTTTTGGCCGAGGGAAATAGCAGCTCAGCGCGCTCGCGCACCATCGCCTTCGCGAAGCGAGACCCGACGACGAAAGCGAGCCCTAGCGCCAGGAAGCCCACGGCCGCGAGCAAGAACCGAGCGCCTGGGCTCCTCCAGCGCGCGACGACGAGCAGTGTAACGGTGAGCAAGGTCAGGAGCAATGCGTGCCCACGAGGCACGAACGGCCGATACCAAAGCGCGGCGAGAGCCGCTCCGAGCACGAGCCACAACGTGCCGCGCAGCCAAGGCGAGCGGTACGAGAACGACAGCGGCGCGATCAGCACGAGCCACAGCGAAGGCTCGACGATGAACAGCGTGTCCCCATAGAACCAACGTTCATCCAACGGCCAAAACGGGTGCACGCCGTAGTTGTTCGCAAAATCCATGGCGATGTGAAGCACCGGGCTGAGCACGGCGACCGAAGCGAGCAGCCGCCATTCCGCGGCGGAAACCGGCTGTTTTCGCCAGCGTGCGAGCAACACCAAGGCCACGAGCATTGCCGCCGCGAAGCCGAGCGCTGCGGGCAGGGTGTGAGTGTAACCGCGGTGCTGCAGCAGATAGCCGAAGGCCTTGTCGCTCGCTCCCGCGTACGCGACGTCCAAATCCGGCAAGTTGTTGCCGATGATCGCGAACGCGTACACGGCGCTTCGTCCGAAGGCGGACAGTGGTTGCTTGCTGTTCGCACGTTCGCGAGCACGCACCGCGGCTTCGGCGCACAAAAGACCGACCAGGGAATGAGTGAGGTTGTCCAAGTAACACCGAGTATGGGCGCGGTGCGCAGCGATTCAAAACTGGTTTCACCCCGAGCTGAGCGCGATGTCCGCCTTCGGGCACACGCCGCCGGCCTGCTCGAGCCCCGGAGACGGCGCGGAGAACAGCTGATTCAAGGCTGTGTCGATCGCTGCCCGGTTGGGTGCGAGCACGGCCCGGCCGCCCGGCGCGCGCACGCCACTGACCTGCGGCACACCGAGCACGAGACCGTGCAAGTGCTCGGGCTTCACGTGTAGCAAGCGCTCGCTCAAGGAAAGCAGATCGACGCGCCGCAGATCGGTCTCCAGCGAATCTTCGAATTGTCCGAATAGCGCCGGCAAGCGAAGCAACGTCTTGGGTTTGACGAGCTCGCGCCGCATTGCCAAAAGGATGGCTTGCTGCCGCCGCGCGCGACTAAAATCAGACCGTCCGTGGCGTGAGCGTGCATACATCGCGGCCGTCACGCCGTCCAAGTGCGCGGGCCCCGCGGCCAAGTCCAGCTTGCGATATCCCGACGGGTCGCGTGGATCGAGAAAGCGATCGATGATTGGGCACTGTACGTCGACCGTGACGCCGCCCAACGCATCCACGGCGCGCTCCAAGACACCGATGTCGATCGCCACGCTGTGAGCGATCGGCAAGCCGAGCGTGTTTTCGACGACCCGCCCCAGTAGCGCAAGCGGATCTTCGCCGGAGCGTCGAGCCACGTTCATCACGGTGTTGATGCGATCGGCGTCGTGACCGGGAATATCGATCCACAAATCACGTGGGATGCTGACGAAGCCGATGGCGTTGTTCGGCTCGTCGAAGACCGCGACCAAAATCGTATCGGCCAAGCCGGCACCGCCGCCGAACGGTCGCCGGTCCAAGCCCACGAGCAAATAGTTGTCGGTGTACTCGAAGGGCGGCGTACTGCTCGGTGCTGCGACAGGCGTCGCCGTGCTCGGCGGCACTGGCCCCGCGGGTGGCAGGGTGAAGATGCTCGGCGTCGGGGCGGCAAGCGCGACGGCGGTCGGCTTGATGGACGCGGTCGGTACGGGCGCGACCACGAGGGGACGGCGATACGGGCGCGCGCCTAGCCAATGCGCGACCCCCAACGCGAGCAACACAAAAGCGAGCGCGATCAACCGAAGGCGTGTCATCGCCCGGGCCACTGCAACGCGCACGCCGTCCAGAAAGACGCGGAAATCCAGGTCGGAGGCGGACGCTTGCGGTTCGGACGGACACGCGGGCGTGGTCGCGCTGACCCACCCTTCGAACCATGCGGGCTGCGCGGAGCGGACTCAAATCTCGGTCGGACCGAGCTCCGGCAAGTTCGCACCGTTCGTGCGAATCACCTCGGCGTAGAAATGCGCCGAATCCTTCAGGGTGCGCTTTTGGGTCTGGTAGTCGACGTGGATCAGGCCGAAGCGCTCTTTGTAGCCCTCGGCCCATTCGAAATTGTCCAGCACCGACCACTGGAAGTAACCGGCGATGTCCGCGCCGTCATCACCGGCGCGACGGAGGGCCGCCAAGTAGCGGGTTAGGAACTCGACGCGCTGCGCGTCGTGAACCCTGCCGTCCACGGCCACCGCGTCCCGCGCAGAGAGGCCGTTTTCGGTGATGTAGATCGGCTTTTGGTAGCGCTCGTGAAACAAGCGTGCGCCCCAATAAAGCGCATCGGGAGTGACCGGCCAGTTCATCGCCGTTGCGGGGTAACCAGCCGGATACGGCACACGCTCGGCGGCTTGCCCGCCGTTGGCTTTGCCCGACACACGCTCCCAAGCGTAAATATTGGTGCCGAAGAAATCGAGCGGTTGATGGATGGTTTCCAGATCGCCGCTGACGATCGGCGGGCCTTCGTCACCGAACGCCTTCAATAGCCCCTCGGGATAGCCGCCCAAGAAGACCGGGTCGAGCCACAGCCCGTTGTGCGAGATGTCCTTACTGAAGCGATCGAACATCACGTACTTGGCCGCGGCGATGTCGGCCGGGGAATCCGTGTGCGGGATGCGACCAGTGGCAGCGGGAGCGTAACCAATGCGTGCGGGCTGCTTCGTGGCGGCGCGCATGGCTTGCACGGCCTTACCGTGGCCGAGCAACACGTGGTGCGCGGCGCGAATGAGCTCCGCGAAGCGCAGCTTGTCGCCCGGCGCGTGAATGCCGGTTTGATGCCCCATGCCGATGAAAATGGACGGCTCGTTGAAGGTCATCCAATTTTTCACGCGGTCCGACAAACGCTCGACCACTACGCGCGCGTAGTCAGCGAACCAATCGGCCGAGTCGCGATTGAGCCAACCGCCGCGATGGTAGAGTGCGAGCGGGAAGTCCCAGTGAAACAGGGTGACGTACGGCTCGACGCCGTTCTCGAGCAACGAATCGACCAAGCGATCGTAGAAGGAGAGGCCCGCTTCGTTGATCGAGCCGAACCCTGCCGGCAAAATGCGCGGCCAGGCGATGCTCAAGCGATAGGCGTTCAGGCCAATCTGCTTCATCAGCGCCGCGTCTTCGCGGTAGCGGTGATAGTGATCACACGCCACGTCCCCGGTGTGACCTTGGAAGACCGCGCCCGGCTTCTTGCAGAACATGTCCCAGACCGAGGGGCCTTTGCCGTCTTCGTTCGCAGCGCCTTCGATTTGATAGGAGGCCGCGGCGGCGCCCCAGGTGAAGTGTTTAGGGAATGGCATATTCGAGACGGATGAGCGCCGTGAGTGGGTACGAAGCCGAAACTGGTTTCAGGTAGGCGACTTAGCCATACTTTCTCTACCGAGTCATCGCCAGGAATTTGCAATTCTTGCCATGAAATGGCAGCGCGCCGACCATGTCGTAGGCAAGCTTGGTCACCACGGCGAGCACGACGAAAGTGACCACCACGCGCACGAAACGGTCACCCTGACGCAGGGCCAAGCGAGCGCCCAAACGCGCGCCGATCACGTTCGCCGCGGCCATGGGCAAGGCCAATTGCCAAAGGATGGCTCCGCGCCACGCAAACAGGCAGAACGCCGCCAGGTTCGAACCGAGGTTCACCACCTTGGCGTTGCCCGAGGCGTACAGCGGTGAGTCGCCGAACAAACTCACGAACGAAACGATCAAGATCGAGCCGGTGCCCGGACCGAAAAAGCCGTCGTACGTGCCGAGGGCGAGCGCCACGATCGCGAGCACGAGCTTCGGGTGTGCGAGCGGCGCGCTGCGGACCTGAATCCGGGAACGGAACAGCATCGTGCCAAGGGCGAACAGCAAAAGGGCCATCACGATTGGGCGCAGCGGCTCGGGCCGCATCGCAAGCAAGAGGCGCGCGCCCAGGAGCGATCCCAAGAAGCCGAGCGCGAAGCCCAACGGAGCGCGCTTGCGATCGATGCCGCCGCGACGGAAAAACGTGACGAAAGAGGACACCGCACCGGGCGCGGCTTGGCCCTTGTTGGTGGCGAGCGCGACACCGGGCGGCAGCCCAACCGCAAGCAGCGCCGGCACCGTGAACAAGCCGCCGCCACCCGCGATCGCATCGACCAAACCCGCGACGAAGCCCGTCGCAGCCAGGAGCCCGATCAGCAGCGGCGCGGGCGCGCTCACGCCGGATCGCGCTGCAAGGATTGACGGAGCCCGCGGTTGGCGCCCACCGCGAGCATCACGATCACGAGCAGCACGCAGCTCAGCACGTACGGGTACTCGGCGCGAAACTCGTACAGCCCCGTGCCTGCGAGCGGCCCGAGCATGCGCCCGAAGCCGAGCGCGGAGCTATTCAGGCCAGCGACCACGCCCTGGTCGTCTTCGCTGACGCCGAGCGACATGGCTGCCGTCACGCCTGGCACGGCCAGGCTCTGGCCGAACGCTTGCGCGGCAAGCGCGAACGTCAGCAGCCCGAAGCGATGCGCGAAGATCAGTAGCGCGTAGCCGAGCAGCGCGACCGGCATTCCGATCGCCATCAAGCGCAGCGGCGACCACTTGTAGCGGCGCACCAGGAAGCCCTGCGTGAATACGGCCACGATGCCGTACACGCCCAGCGCCAAGCCGACCGTGCGCGGCGTGTCGTGATTCGAGAGCTGCAGTCGATCTTGATAATAAAAGCTGACCGTCTGCTCCATGGCGACAGAGGCTAGGCTCAGCGTGAAACCAACGGCCAAAAGCGGCCAAACCAGGCGCGCGACCTGCGAGGTGGCGCTCGGCGGCTCCCCGCCCGCGAGCCGCTTCGACTCGGGCAAGAAGAACCACACGAACGCAAAGTTCAGGAACGCCAGCGAGGCCGAAAAATAGACCGCGGCGAGCAAGCTGATGACCGAGAACCCCGCCCCGATCAGCGGCCCAAAGATGACGCCAAGCCCGAAGGCCGCGCCGATCAAAGCCATGCCCGCGGTGCGATCGCGCCGGCCCGTCATGTCGGCCATGTAGGCTTGCGCCGTGGGCAAGGTCGCGGACGAAAACGCGCCGCCGACCAGACGCGTGGCGAGCAAGGCTCCGAACAAGACCGGCACGGGCCAATGAGCGCGCCCTCCGAAGTCCGCGATCAGCGCGAAGCAAAAGAAGCTCACACCGAAGCCGAGCACACCGGTCAAGAGCACTCGCTTGCGCCCGATGCGCTCGCTGAGGCGGCCCCACGACGGGCTGACCAACACTTGCATCAACGCGTAGCTAGCCGAGAGCGATCCGACTTGAAGCTCACTCAGCCCGAGCTCACGCCCGAGTGGCGCGAGGATCGGAAACAGCACGCTCAGCCCCAAGATGCTGTTGAAGAGCGTGATGAAGAGGAGACCCCGGGGGGACATTCTGGCGGGCATGGGCAAGGGCGGAGCGCGCGGCGGGCGCGCAGCGGCGTAACTGAGTTATGAGATCTTTGACACAGGAAAGCTGATGCACTGGACAAAAGTCTAGTCAGCGCCTAACAAACCCGGGCGATGTCCGATGCCCCGACCGAGTCCGCCGACGCGACCTTCGACCCCGTACCGCAGCTCGCCGCCGAGCTGAACCTGCCGCGCGCCTCGGTGAGCGCGGTGGTCAAGCTGCTGGCCGAGAGCGCGACCGTGCCCTTCATTGCCCGTTACCGCAAGGAGGCCACGGGCGGGCTGGATGAAGTGCAGATTCGAAGTATCGAAGAGCGGCGCACGTATCTGGTCGAGCTCGAGGCTCGCCGAAAGTCGATCATCAGCGAGATCAAGAGTCAGGGCAAGCTCACTCCGGAGCTGGAGAAGCGGCTCGCCGGCGCGCCCACCAAGGCCGAGCTGGAGGACTTGTACCTGCCGTTCAAGCCCAAGCGCCGCACGCGGGCGACCATCGCCAAAGAGCGTGGGCTCGAGCCGCTCGCCAATCTGATTTGGGAACAGGGCCGCGAAGGCTCACCGAGCGCCAGCGCGCAAGCGTTCGTCAATCCCGAGAAAGAAGTGGCGGACGTGGCGGCAGCGCTCGCTGGCGCGCGGGACATCATCGCCGAGCGCATCGCCGAAGATCCGGAGGTGCGCAAGCACACGCGCGAAGCGTACGTGCGCGACGGCAGCATCCGCGTCTCGAAGACCAAGGACTTCGAGGACAAGACGACCAAGTTCGACAGCTACGCCTCGTTCGAAGAGCCGATCGCCAAGATCCCCTCTCATCGTTACTTGGCGATTCGGCGGGGCGAAACGGAAGGCGTGCTGCGCGCTGGCTTGGACGTGGACCAGAGCAATGTCGTGCCGTTTCTCCAAAAGCACGTAAAACTCGAGGCTTCTTCGCCCTGGGCGGGCGAGCTCTCGGCCGCCATCAAAGACAGCGTCGATCGCTTGCTGCTCCACTCCGTGCAGGTGGACGTGCGCGTCGAGCTCAAGATGCAAGCGGACAAAGGCGCGATCGAAGTGTTCGCGCACAACCTGCGTGAGCTGCTCTTGTCTGCCCCGTTCGGTACCAAGACCGTCCTGGGCATCGATCCGGGTCAGCGCACCGGCTGCAAATGCGCGGTCGTGGACGAGACGGGCAAACTGCTCGAGCACGAGACAGTGTACCTCGTGCAGGGTGACGCCGCGCTCGAGCGTGCTCGGCAGTCGCTGCGTGCCTTGTGTAAGAAGTATCCCATCGTCGCCGTGGCCGTCGGTAACGGCACGCACGGCCGCGAGACGGAGACCTTCGTTCGTGATCTGTTGAAGGAAGAGGGCCTCACCGCTTCGGCCGTGAAGCCGCTTTGCGTGTCGGTCAGTGAGGCGGGCGCCAGCATCTACTCGGCCAGCGACATTGCGCGTGAAGAATTCCCGGACCTCGATCTCACTGTGCGCGGCGCGATCAGCATCGCGCGCCGCTTGCAAGATCCGCTCGCCGAGCTGGTCAAGGTGGACCCCAAGAGCATCGGCGTCGGCCAGTACCAGCACGATGTTTTCCAGCCATTTTTGGCCAAAAAACTGGACGAAGTGGTGGAGAGCTGCGTGAACAGCGTCGGGGTGGAGGTGAACCTGGCCAGCGCACCGCTGCTCTCGCGGGTGGCCGGCATTGGGCCGACCCTCGCCAAGAAGATCGTGGCCTACCGGAACGAAAAGGGCGCCTTCAGCAGCCGCAGCAAGCTGCTCGAGGTGCCGGGCTTCGGACCCCGCACTTTCGAGCAAGCCGCCGGCTTTTTGCGCGTCCGCGGCGGCGAGCATCCGCTCGATTCCAGCGCCGTGCACCCCGAGCGCTACGCCCTAGTCGAGAAGATGGCGGCGGATCTCGGTGTGCCCGTCGTGTCTTTGATCGGCAATCGGGAGCTGCTCGAGCGCCTGGACGTCGCGCGTTATCAAGCGGGGGACGTCGGCACGTTCACCATCAACGACATCCTGAGCGAGCTCAAGAAGCCGGGCCGCGATCCGCGTGCCAGCTTCGAGCCGCCCAAGTTCCGGGACGACGTGCGCACGATGGAGGATCTGAAGACCGAGATGGTGCTGGAAGGCGTAGTCACCAACGTGACTGCGTTTGGCGCCTTCGTCGACATCGGCGTGCACCAAGACGGCCTGGTGCACGTCTCGCAGTTGTCCGACCGTTTCGTGAAAGACCCCAATGATGTGGTCAAAGTCGGGGACAAGCTGAGCGTGCGCGTTTTGGAGGTAGATTTGGTGCGCAAGCGCATCGCGCTCAGCGCCAAGCGTGGCAGTGACGCGCAGGTGGGTGGGGCCAGTGGCGCTCGCCCGGCGCCTGGGCCGCGCCCCGATCAGAACCGCGATCGCCGTCCGCAACAGGGTGGCCGTCCCCAGGCGAGCGGCAAGCCACAAGGCGGCGCCAAGCCACAACCCGCCGCGCAGGGCTTCACGAACAACCCGTTCGCGGCGCACTTCCGCAAGTAGCGCGCTCACTCGTTCACACGCGGCAGAAGCGCGACTCAGGCGCGGCTGAGGCGCCGCGTCGCGAGCCAGGAACCAAGCCACGCGAGGCCGATGCTCGCGTGCCCGAGCACGAGGTGCACTGGATTTCCGCTCGGGCAATGCAGCTCGAGCACGAGGTTTGCAGCCAAGCCGAGAGCGGCGGCGCTCAGGCAAACGGTGCGCAGCGTCGGACGATCGTCGCGGTCGAAGGCCCAAAGCAGAATGCCGAGCGGTAGCGTGAACAACGCGCCGTACAGGAAGCAGCCGAGCGCGCCCTCCGGCCCCGAGTGTCGGCTGGCTTCGGTCGCAGGCACGAACGCGGCGAGGAAGGGCAAGCCGAGCCCGAACACAACGAGCGCCGCGTAGTCCGCCAATTTTCCGCGCTGAACCGCGAGCGACAGCTCTTTGCCGACCGCGAGCAAGACCGCGATGAAATAAGCCCCCAGCAGGATCACCATGCGCGCCACGGGATAGGAGGCAAAATCCGGGCGGTAACGCATCCCCCCAGCCACCAACACCACTAAAATCACGGCCAGGGCGATCAGCTGAAAACGCAGCTGAGACGGGCGCGAACGCAGCCAAGCGCGCGGCCCGATCTCACGCGCCACACGAGCCTCGAGCGAGCCGAACAAATCCTCCGGAAATGGCAACGGCGGCGCGATTTGCGCGGCGAGGGCGCGGCCGAGCTCGGCGTCGTTGTCGAACAGCGCGGTGCACTCGGGGCACGCTCGCAAGTGCGCCTGAACCTCGGCCTCGGGCAGCACTCTGCCCGCGATGAATGCGTCGCGAACCCGAGAGCAGTCCATCAGTGACTCCCCTCTTCGCTTGGCTTGCCGGTATCGATGCCTTCGGGCTCCGGGACTTGATCGCCCAAGCGCGCGCGGAGCGCGACGTAGCCGCGGTGCGCCCTGACCTTGACGGCCGCGACCGTGGAGCCCACGGCCTCCGCGACTTCGGGAAAGCTGAGCCCACCGAACCAGTGCAGCTCGATCACTTCGCGATGCTCGGTGGGCAGCAGCGCGAGCGCGCGGGCAATCTCGCGCGAAGCGTCCGAGCGCTCCTGGCCGCGCGGGCCTTCGTACGGCTCAGCCACGCGATCGTCCTCCAGGGACGTTTCGTGGCGCCGTTTGCTGCGTCGAAAGAACTCGCGCTTCAGATTCAGCGCGATCGTGAAGATCCAAGGCTTGAGCTTCCGGCCCGGCTCGAAATCGAGCCGGCTGCGATGCAAATGCAGGAACGTCTGCTGCACCAAGTCATTGGCCTCTTCGGCGCTTCGCAGATCTCGAGCCATGGCACGCTGCAAGAGTGGAGCGTAGCGCTGGAATAGCTCCCGAAAAGCCGCCTTGTCGCCGGCTATGTAGGCGGCCATGAGCTCCTCGTCGCTGCGCACGGGGCGCAATATAGCCAGGAACCCCGGCCACAACGCAAATGCTAACCATTTCCCGGCCCTTGGCTATACTCGAGGCTCGCGGCCCGGCCGGCATTTACGTAAAGAGAGAGCCATGCCCCTGTCTCGAGGAACCAACATCGCGCTAGCCGTCTCTGCCTTGCTCGCAGCGAGCGCGTGCAGCGGCAGCAATGGTGAGTCGGCCTCTGCCAGCCAGCCCGTTCAATGCGAGGGCGGCAATGCCTGCCAAGGGCTCTCGGAGTGCGCGACCAAAGACGGCAAGAGCTCCTGCACGGGGGAAAACGCGTGCAAGGGCACCGGCTACGTCTACACCGAGACGCAGGAACAGTGCACGGCCTTGCAGATCCGCAATCGGCCCTGAATCTGGGCCGTTCCCAGGCGCGCGCCACTCCGCCCCATCACGTCGGGTTCGGCCTTCGCGTTCAACACTACGATTCGATCTTGAAGCACGGCGTGCACGCCGACCTCGTCGAGGCAACCAGTGAGAACTTCATGGGCCGTGGCGGTCGGGCCTATGACGTCTTGGAGCGCGTGCGCGCGGATACTCCGATCGCGCTTCACGGAGTATCGCTCTCCGTCGGCGGGCTGGATCCGCTCAGCACGAGCTACCTAGGCGCGCTCCGCGAGCTGGCCACGCGCGTCGAGGCGCTGAGCGTCTCCGACCACCTCTGCTTCGGCACGTTCGGCGGGCATTACTCGCACGATCTCTGGCCGCTGCCCTACACGGAAGAGGCGCTCTATCACGTGGTCGAGAGAGTGCGCCAAGTGCAGGACTTCCTCGGCCGGCAACTATTGCTCGAGAACGTGTCGAGCTACGTCGAGTACCGGGCGAGCACGCTCAGTGAGTGGGACTTTCTGAGTGAGGTAGTCACGCGCGCCGACGCAGCGATCTTGCTCGACGTGAACAACGTGTTCGTGAGCGCCGCCAATCACGGCTTCTCCGCCCTCGACTACCTGCGAGGCGTGCCCGCAGACCGCGTTCGGCAAATTCATCTCGCTGGCCATAGCCAGAGCGCAGGCTACTTGCTGGACGACCACGGCTCGCCCGTGGCCGAACCCGTCTGGCAGATGTACGAACGGGCGATCGACCGTTTCGGTGCGGTGCCGACGATCATCGAGTGGGACGAGCGCGTGCCCGAGCTTGCGCAGCTCGAAGCCGAGGCCGAGCTCGCCCGCAGCCGAGCCAGCGTGCGGCTCGCGAGTCCCCGCGAGGAAGCCAAGTGAATCTCGCCGAGCTGCAACGTTACTTCGCTGCCGCCGCGACCTCGGGCGCGGGACCCCTCGCAGGCCTCGATCTGGTGTTCGAGAGCAACGACCATTTGTCGGCCAGTGAGCGGCTCGCGATCTACAACCGCGCGTTCTTCTACCGGCAGCTGGACGCGCTCGCGTCGGTGTTCAGCGCCACTCGGCGCGCTCTGGGTGAGCCCGAGTTCGAACGGCTCGGACTGGGTTATTTGGCGACTCACCCTTCCGAGCACCCCGCGGTGGAGCGCGTAGGTCGGCGCTTCCCCGAATACTTGCGCCAGGTCGACGTCTCGTCGTCCGAGCCGATCGTCGACTTGGCAAGGTTGGAGTGGGTGCGTTTGTGTGCGCTGGTAGCACCCAACCCCGCCGCACTAGCCCAGCCGAACGCCGTCGACCCTGCGATGTTCCCGAGCTGCCGCGTGAAGCTCGTCCCCTCCTTGTCTTGGCTGGAGCTCGATTCGCGTGCGCTTTCGCTGCTCGCAGGCGCGGCTGCCCTGCCCGGGCCGAGTGAGCGTTGCGCCGTCGCGGTTTGGCGCGCGGGGCACGCGGTAGTTCACGAGCGCGTCGAAACCTTGGAATTTCGAGCGCTGTGCGCGGCTAGCGCCGGCGCCACGATGGCCGAGGTGTGCGCCGGATTCGACACCGGGCAAGAGCTCGCGGACGTGCAGCGCGCATTCGGGGTCGTCTCCTCCTGGTATGCCCGGAGCTGGCTAGAAAATGTCGAATTCACGAAGTCTTAAGGTGGTTCGGCGGCTGACCGTTCCGTCCGGCGGATGTCCAGCTTACCTGGGACTCAGATCAACCGTCCGCCGCCACTCCCGGCCGCGCACCGCAAGCTTGCCGAATCGATCCGCGAAGATCTCTGGTTCGGAGACGACGACCCGAAGCGTACCGTCGAGGAAGCGTCGCGCTCGCTAGCCGCGGCGGCAGCCCTGGTCGCCGGTCTCAAGCCCTTCCCGATCGTTGCTCAGCGCGTGATGACTCTGCTCAGTGACCCCGACACACCGGTGGTCAAAGTGAAGAAGGCGATCGAGCAAGACCCAGCGCTCACCGCCCGCTTGCTGCGTGTGGCCAACTCGGCGTTGTACTCGCCTGCCGTCGCTTGTCGTAGCGTCGAGGACGCCGTGATGCGCCTCGGTAGCCGCACGGTGAGTGAAATCGTAGCGAGCTTGGCGACCCTGGGCATGTTCTCGGACGCCAAGCACGGCTTCGGCGCCGCGTTCCGGAATCACTGCGTCGGCGTCGCGGCCATCGGCCGCGTGCTCGGCACCGAGTGGCGTTACAAGGGCGTGGATCACGTGTTCCTGAGCGGCTTGATGCACGACATCGGGAAATTGCTGGCCATGCAGGTGGGTGAGATTCGTTACGAAGCACTCGAGCCGAGCGCCATTGCCAGCCCCGATCAGGTGCACATGCACGAACGGGCCTTCGCAGGCTATGACCACGCGGTCCTCGGCGCGCACGTGCTCGAGCGCTGGAAACTACCCGACGACATTTCCAAGGTCGTGGCGCTGCATCATCAGCCGGGTCGCGCATTCGGCGCGGGCGGCAACGTCGCCCTCGGCGTGGCGCTGCTGCGGCTCGCCGACGACATCGAGTTTCAGATCCGCAAAAACCGCGAGCTGGACGAAGCCTACGTGGAGACGTTGATTCGAGACGGCGCCGCGGAATATACCCAATTCTCTCGCGACGTGCTGCGCGCGATGTGGCCCAAGTTCATCGCGGCGGCCGACGAAGCGCAACGCATCACGGGCTGAGGTCCAACCAGGCCGGGGCGCGCGCCGCCCGCGGGCGTTTGCGCGCGGTCTGGAAGTACCGGGTGTCTTGGTAGAACGCGAGGCTCTGCTGAGCGGCCCAGCCCGGCACGCCGAGCACGGGTAGCGGAGCCAAGCGCGCAGGCTCGCTCAGAAACGAGCTCAAACGCTCGGCGAGCGCGCTGTCCAGGTACATGCGTAGCTCGGAGGGGCTGAGCCGCCATTGTTCGGCATTCACCCGCACGCACAGCGCCTTCCCCATCAGCTGCGGATGTGGTGCGCGCAAAGCATCGAGCAAGCCGTGACCGAAGCCCAGGAAGCGCGTGGTCTCGGCTAGCGCTGCGCGGCGCGTCCAGAACACGTCCACCCAATCGAGGGCGGCGAGCGACTCGAAGATCTCGGGCTCGCGGCTGATCACGAGCACGGCCGATTCGTCGCACAGCGTGGCCGCGTTCTCACGCGGGGCTCGCGCGCCGGGCCGAGCCGCCAGTTGGATGCGATGCAGCGCCGTCTTGGTGGCTGGGAAATGCAGCCAAACCAGCGCGCCCAGCAGATCGTGATACGAGCCGGCCCGCGTCGGAATGCGCGAGCTTACCGCGATCGCCGGGTCATACCCGCCAGCGGCGTCGAGCGCGCGCTGATCTTGCGCTGCAAAGTCGAACCAAAGCGGGCTCGCGTTGGGAATGCCGCGTGCCAGGCGCTCTAGCTCGTGAGGCTCGGGGAAACGGGCGTGAGCCGCGAGCCGCGCCCGCACCGCCTCTTCGAACACGGCGAACGCCGGGTGCGACAAAAACTGCCAGGTCGGCGCTACGCCTACGCTCATGCCGCGACAGGGATTTCGAAATGCACGCGCGCACCGCCGTCGGCGCGGTTCTCGGCCCAGGCTTTGCCGCCGTGCGCGCGCGCGATGCGCTCGACCAAAGTGAGGCCGAGCCCGAGCGACGAGGAGCCGTCCCCGCGATAGAACGCGTCGAACACCCGGCCCAGCGCCTCTTGTGGAAAACCAGGACCGCGATCGCTGACCGTGAAGCGCACCGTCTTGTCCGCCGCCGAAAGGCGCACGCTCTCCACGCCCCCAGCGTGCTTCTGCGCATTCTCCAGCAGGTTGCAAAATGCGCGATCGAGCAGCGTCGGATCGCCCTTGATTCCTGCGCCGTTAGCGTCATTTTGGAAGGCTGTCGGGTCCACGCCCGCGCGCTCGATCGCCCGCTGCATCAGCACGCACGGCTCGAGCGCTTGCAAATTGAGCGCGCCGAAGTCGAGCCGGGAATTGGCCAGCAGCTTGCCGATCAAGTCATCGACCTCGATGATCTCGCGTTCCACTTTGTCCAGGGTCACGGAGTCCGCGGTGTCACGCAAGAGCTCGGTGAGCACGCGTAGCCGCGCCAGCGGGCTGCGGATCTCGTGCGACACGGCCGCTAGCAATTCTCGCTGGTCGTTCAACTGGCGCTCGATGCGGCGTGCCATGTCGTTGACCGCGTCGGCCAACACACCCACCTCACCCATGTGATGACGGCCGAGCCGCACCCGGCTCACTAGGTTGCCCGACCCAATCTCGCGCGTGACGCGGATCAGGTCGGACAGCGGCCTCACCAACTTGCGCGCCAGTGCACCCGATGCGCCCCACAGCGTGAGGCACGCCGCGGCAATCGCGAGCACGAAGGTGAGCCCCGGCACTCGCCGGCGCTTGTCGATGCACACCTCGAGCGTGCCCAGGTTGCTCGCCCCACGCGGGATAGGCACCAAGAACTGCGGCTTGTCGCAGCCCGCGCCGATCTGGTCGATCGTTTTTTTCTCCGGATCGCGCACTGTGAGGTCGACCTCGAAAGTCTTGGCGATGTCTTGGGCCAAGAGGTGGCGCTCCGCCGGCTGGTCCCAGACGCGCTGGAAACGTTCGCCAATGAAGCGCTGAATGCGCACCACATCGCTCTCCATGCTGGAGGCATCCGGACGCAGCGCGGACACCACGGCGCTCACCACCATGCCCGTAAATAGGATGGTGATGCCGAGCCACATGAACAGTTGGCGGTGCAGGCGAGCGCTGACGAAGCGCCGGAATCTCATTCCGAGCCCTTGGCCATCACGTAGCCCACGCCACGCACGGTTTTGATGAGACGCGGCGGATCATCCAGCAGCTTTTTGCGAAGATGCGAGATGTGCACATCGACCGTGCGATCGCTGACCGTCACATCACTGCGCCCGGCATGCTCGAGCAAGCTCGAGCGCGGCACCACGCGCCCCGCACGACGCATCAAGGCCAGCAGCAGATCGAATTCGATGCCCGTCAGATCCGCGATCTTGCCGTCCACCGTCACTTGCCGCGCGCCGACGTCCAAGCTCACCCCGCCGACATTGAGGTGCTCTTTGCTCGGATCGAGCTCGGTGCGGCGCAGCACGGCCCTCAAGCGAGCCAGGAGCTCACGCGGACTGAACGGTTTACCCAAGTAGTCGTCCGCGCCCAGCTCGAGCCCGACCACGCGATCCGTCTCGTCGCCTTTGGCGGTGAGCATGATCACCGGCAGCCTGCTCTTTTCCCGAATCTTTTTGAGCACCGATAGCCCATCCAGCCCGGGCATCATTACGTCCAGCAGCACGGCATCGAAGCCGCCGGACTCCAACACCGACAAGCCGGCCAGACCGTTCGACGCGTGGCTGGATCGGACGCCATTTTGCGTCAGGTAGCTGTCCAAGACCTCGAACAGCCGGACGTCGTCGTCGATGACCAGCACGTGAACTGACATGAGCGGGGTCGGGGAGCGTACCACCCCCCGCCCCACTCTGTCAGGCGTGTCCCATGACTCGGAGCTCACGGCTGATTTTCGGCGTGCGAACTGCGCTCACGCGAGCGCTCGGCCGCCCGAGTGCAAACCTCGGCCACGTGATCTTCGAAGGCTTGCCGGCGCTCGTTCCGGTAGCGACAGCCGAAGATCCCCGAAGCGAAGCCGGCCACTGCGCCCAAGCCGAGCACCCAGATCAATGCTTTCCTTCTCATCGTTCATGCCTCCTGTTTGGCGCTTCAACGAAACGGCCCAAAACCGCGTCCGAACGGCCCAGATTCGATCATCTCGGCCAAGATTTTGCGTTGCCGCTGGTCTAGCGTCTCGTGCACCTTGCTGAACGCCTCGAGCGCGTTCTGACGCACGCGATCGATCACCACGTCGTGGCGTTCGAAGACGCCCTCGATGGCTCCGCGATCCAAGCTCTCCGCGCGAATGGCCTGCGCGATGTCGGCGCGCGTCCCGCGCAGCTCGCCCCGCGCGTCGTGAAGGTCGTCCATGAGGCCGTCGAAGGCCTCGCGAATCACCTTTTCTTGGCCGGGCGTCGTATCGAGCCGGTCCATGAGGCGGTTCATTACGAAGCGACCGCGCCCGGATCGAAATCCGTGCGAACGCCCAGCTCCGCAATGACGCCCCTCGTGGCGACCGCGTGCAACCGTGGCCGTGAGGCCCAACAAACATGCCGTTCCAAACAAAAATCCAAACATTTCTCAGCTCCTTCAAGGAGCACTCTGGGCCGCCTGTGTGAAGAACAGCGGCGGGCTGGGGTTAAGAAGCATTAACCCGTGCGGACCAGTGGAGCGCCCGTCCCGCCTGCCACTCCGCAACAGCTCCACGGCAATTTGCGCTATGCTCACGAAGCGCGACGGCAGAGGGCCCCATGGGTGACGAACGCGGATCAGCCAACGAAAGCGAGAACCTAGCCGCGAGTGCGGCTAACGTGAGCGAAGCCACGCCGGCAGCCGCGCCGCGCCCCGTGGCTCAAGCGCCGCGCCCCGTGAGCCTACCGCCGCGACCGAGCTCCACACCGAGCAGCCTCGCACCGCGAGCACCCGGCACTCCACCGCCTCCACCCGTCCGCAGCGTGTTGCGGGCTAGCCTGACGCCCCCGCCGCCAGCGACGGTAGCGCCAGCTGTAACGTCAACGCCGCCGCTAGGACCGTCAGCGCCGAGCAGCAGCTTTCGCCCACCACCGCCGAGCATGCGTCCGGCACCGCCCAGTGTCACGCCAGGGCCGTCCGCCGCGCCGGCACCACTCGGGCCGTCCGCGCCGCCGATCGTTCCCTCGCCGAGCGTCGCGGTGGGCGCCGCGCCCCGCGTCGATGGTGGCCGCGTCCAGGAGTTACTCTCCGATTTGATGCGCGCGCGCAAAGAGCTCGCCGAGAAGAGCACCGAGTTGCGCAAGACGATCAGTGAACGCAACACGCTGCGCGCGCGCTTGGTGCGCGCCGAGAACAGCGCACGCGAGCTGTCCTCGGCGTTCCGCGCCGAAGCCCAATTGCGCACTGAGTTCGTCGACGCTCACGCCGCGAGCAGTGCCGCACTGCGCTCGCGCGTGGCCGAGCTGGAAGCCGCCTTGGCCTCTGCCAAGAGCGAGCCCAAGCTCAGTGAGCAAGTCGGTTTACGTCGCATCCGCGGCATCGGGCCCGCATACGAACGCGCGCTGCTCGGTATCGGGATCACCCAGGTCGCCCAGATCGCGGCGCTCACGCCGGAAGAGATCGTCAGAATTGCCCAATTAATCAAGGCACAGGCCGATCGCATCCAGCGCGATGACTGGGTTGGGCAAGCCCAACGCCTGGTCGACCAGGGCGGCCCGGCAAAGTAGCCAAAAGGCCGGCCTTTTCCGAATGATACGTGACAATCGGCGCCTTAAATTCGGGCTCAAATTGCCGTTTGCCCTCAGGTGTTCGTGAACTCAACCCGAGCCGCCGAAGGCGGAAGCGCCGTCGAAGACGTGCTCGGCTCCGAGCGCCAAACCAAAAAGGTCCTATCGAGCCTGCGACTCAAGGTCGCGTTCATGATCTTCGTCAGCGCGCTGCTGATCGGCTTGTGCGGCATGATCTTCAGCTTGGTGTCGCAGATCTTCGGCGCGCTCACGCCGGCCATCCGCGCCGATCTCGAGTGGAAGGCAACTCGCGGCGCCGCCGAGCTCGCCCAATCCGCGCAGTACGGCATGGTGCTCTCCGACGAGAAGGAGATCCGCAGGGCATTCGCGGGCTACTCGCTCGATCCGGACATCTTGGCCATCGTCGCCGTCGACAATACCGGCAAGGTGATCGCAAGTTACGGCAGGGTGCCGGGTGATCTGCGCCCAGTATTCCGAAGCAACGCCCGGGTCGCCGACCAACGCCCCGGCTTCTTTTCGGCTTGGTCGGACTCGGTGATCGAGGGCAGCCCCGTCGGGCGCATCGCCGTGTTCGTCTCGACGGCGCGTGTCGAGGCCGGCGCGCGCTTGCAACGCGAGATTCTGTGGACCGCGGGCATCGGCTGCGGCCTGGGGCTCTTGGTGAGCTTCCTATTCGTCGGCTTCTACGTGGGGCCGCTGATTCGCGTGACCGAGACGGCTTTCGCGCGCTTGGAAAAGACCACTCGCGCAGCGCTCGAAGCCGTGCGTCTGAAGAGCGAGTTCTTGGCCAACATGAGTCACGAGATCCGCACGCCGATGAACGGCGTGTTGGGCATGCTGGAGCTTTTGAAGGGCACCCCGCTCGACGCCAAGCAGAAGCGTTACACGGAGACGCTCAGCACCTCCGCCAACGGGCTGATGACCGTGCTCAACGACATCTTGGATTTTTCCAAGATCGAGGCCGGCAAGGTCGAGCTGCGACCGAGCCCGTGCCAGCCGCGCTCGTTGCTCGAGGAGGTCGCGGAGCTGTTCGCGGCGCGGGCCGAGAGCAAGCACGTCGAGCTGTTGTGTCACGTTCACTCCGACGTCCCCGCGCGCGTCCAAGTCGACGTCGATCGCCTACGCCAAGTGATCACCAACTTGGTCGGCAATGCGATCAAGTTCACCGACGTCGGAGAGGTCGTGGTGCGCGCCAATGCGACGCGCCTGGAAGGCGATCGATGCTTGCTGGAGCTCACGGTGATCGACACCGGCATCGGCATCGACGAGAGCCAGCAAGCGCTGCTTTTCGAGGCGTTCTCGCAAGTCGATGGCTCCTCGACGCGCCGCTTCGGCGGCACAGGCCTCGGTCTAGCCATCTCCAAAAAGCTCGTCACGCTGATGGGCGGCGAGCTCGGAGTGAGCAGCGAGCCCGGCAAAGGCAGCCGCTTCTTCGTGCGCATCCCGGCCCTGGTGTTGAGCGCAGAGCCGACGCGGATCCCCGAACCAAACCACCACACGCGCGCGCTCATCGTCGACGACAACGCCACCAACCGCTTGCTCCTGGAGGAGCTGCTCTCGAGTTGGGGCATGCGTACGGCCTCGGCGAGCGGCGGACCGGAGGCGCTCGAGCTGCTCTCCGAGCAGACGCCGCTCGATCCGTTCGGTCTCGTGATCACCGACATGCACATGCCGGAGATGGATGGCTTGACCTTGGCTCGGCACATCCGCGACCGGCATACGCACCTGCCGCTCTTGATGCTCACCTCGCTGAGCGACACGGGCGCCTCGTTCGCTGATCGCGGCCTATTTGCCGGGGTGATGAGCAAACCAGTGCGCTCGGCCGAGCTCGAATCGAACATCGCGCGGGCGCTCGGGGATTCGTCGCGCGGCATGCTTTCCAGCGCACCAGAGCTACAAGCCGCGATTCAGGCCCGGCAACGCTCGCGCCGGCTCTTGATCGCCGAAGACAATCCGATCAATCAAGAAGTCCTGGTCGAACTCCTCAGCGGCCTCGGCTACAGCGCGGATGTGGTGAACAACGGCCGGCTCGCCGTGGAAGCATGGTCGCAAGGCAGCTACCCGCTGATCTTGATGGACTGTCAGATGCCGGAGCTCGACGGCTATCAAGCCGCGCGCCAGATCCGGGAGCGCGAAGCGGGTGGCCCGCGCGTCGCGATCATCGCCGTCACGGCGCACGCTTTGGTGGGTGAACGCGATCGCGCGATTGCCGCCGGGATGGACGACTACGTGACCAAGCCCATTGACCAACGGCTGTTGAAGCAAGCCCTCGAGCGCTGGTGGCCCAGGGAGTCCATGTTGCCGGGCGCGCGCTCGGCGGGTGCGATCTCTTCGTCGTTGCCCGCCTCCGCGATCCCCGACGCCGAGAGCGCGCTCGATCCAACGGTGAGTCGTAGCCAAGGCGTGGTCCGCGTCTTCTTGCGTCATGTCCCCGAGCAGCTCGCATCGATCGCGAGCGCCCTGGAATCCGGCGACCCAGAAGCCGTGCGTAGCGCCGCCCACAAGCTGAAGGGGAGCTGTCTGTCGGTGGGAGTGCCGCGCATGGCCGCTTTGTGCGCCAGCCTCGAGGCAACGCCGAACGACCCGGGCGATCAAAAAGCGCAACTGGATCGTGAATTTTTGCGGGTCCAAGAGCAGCTCAGCCAGCTGCTGCCGCTCAAAAGCGCCTAGAGAGCGGGCGCCCGGCCGAGCGGGCTACAAAAGTTGCGAGCTTCGCCGCCGTTTTTGCGTGCGGAGGCTCACTCGACCGCGTGCTGAAGCCAGCAGGGAGGATCGCCACTTTCTCAGGATCAAGACAGTCTCACCGGACACTCGCGTCCGGCGGTGCTGGCGGTTTGGAGGGCACGCGACCTTGGTCTCGGCGCCTTGAGGCGCGGAACCGCCAGCGCCCGCAACGAGCGAAGCGCCGCCAGTACCGCCAGCGCGCCGCCAGCGCCCGCAACGGGCGCAGCGCCACCCGCGCCGGCGTTGGAGTCCCCAGGGGTAGGCGCAGTGCCGGCCGTTGGCGCGGCACCGCCGCCCGGCGTGGCACCCGCCATCGGCGTGGAGCCACCCGCGGAGAAGGCGCCGGCGTTGAATCCGTTCCCGGTGTCTGCCGGCGGCGAGCTCGAACACCCGGACGCGAAGTAGGCCATCGAAAGCCCGACGCCGAGGCGCTAACCCAAAGCTCTTATCTATTTTCTTCCTTGCTCTTCTCCGCGGGGCGGAGCTCTCGACGTTTCAGATCCGTGCGGGCCCTCGTCCGGCTCGACCCGGCGCCGTCAGGGTTGGCGGGCCAGCCCGTCCAAGTCCGTTCAACAGCAACGTGTTTGCCAAACCTGACCATGATCACTATTTCGCCGCAGATACAGCCTTGCCCAAACGTACGTTAGGTATCTAAACTATTGAGCTTTTCGGAATCTCTGGGGTGCCTTCCACGTACGGCGCGGCATTCCGGCCGCGCAGTAGGGCTCGCGCGGCGCGGCGTGACCTTTGCGGTCGTGGGGGTGCAGCGCTACTCAGCAATCGGTGAGCGATCGAGACCCTGAAGCCATCGTCATCCGCGGCGCGCGCGAGCACAACCTCAAGAACGTCACTATCTCGATCCCCAAGAAGAGCTTGGTCGTGATCACCGGTGTGTCCGGGAGCGGCAAATCGTCGCTCGCGTTCGACACCATCTATGCGGAGGGACAACGCCGCTACGTCGAGAGCCTGTCCAGCTACGCGCGGCAGTTCTTGGGGCAGATGGACAAGCCCAAGTACGACACCATCCGCGGCCTGTCGCCCACGATCTCGATCGAGCAAAAGACGGCATCGAGCAACCCGCGCTCGACCGTGGGTACCGTCACGGAGGTGCACGACTATTTGCGCGTGCTGTACGCCAGCATCGGCGTGCAGTTTTGCCCGAAGTGCGGGCGTAAAGCCGAGGGTCAATCCGCGCAGCAAATCGTATCCTCGATCTTGGAGTATCCCAAGGGCACGAAGCTCGTGTTGTACGCGCCCCTCGAGCGGCAGCGCAAAGGCGAGCACCGCGAGCTATTGCTCGATGCGCGCACGCGCGGCTTCACGCGCCTGCGTATCGACGGGAAGGTCGTCACGCTCGACGATTCGGTGGTCGCGCTCGACAAGAAAAGCAAACACAACATCGACTTGGTCGTCGACCGCATCGTGGTGGAGCCCGGCGCGCGCGCCCGAATCACCGACTCCGTCGAGCTCGGCCTGCGCGAAGGCAAAGGCGTCATCAGCGTGGAGGTCGGGAGCGAAGAGCGCGCTTTCAGCGAAAAAGTTGCCTGCCCGAGCTGCGAGCTGTCCTTCCCCGAGCTGTCGCCGCAGTCGTTTTCGTTCAACTCGCCCATGGGCTTTTGCACGGACTGCAACGGGCTCGGATCGCGCCCCGAAATGGATCCGGAGCTGGTCGTGCCCAACCCTGCCCTGTCCATCAAGGACGGGGCGATCACGCCCTGGGCGGCTGCGGCTGCACGCGGTGAAGGTTGGGTGGCGAGCGAGATCGAGTGGGTGCTCTCGATCTTCGGCATCGACAAGAAGAAGCCGTGGAACAAGCTGACCCAAGCTCAACGCGACGCGGTGCTGTTCGGCGGCAAGAAAGGTGGTGAGCTCTGGGAGGGCCTCGTGAATCAGCTGATGCGGCGCATGAAGAGCACCAGCAGCGAGGACATGAAGCAGTACTACCTGCGCTTCTTCTCCTCGAAGTCTTGCCCGGCATGCCATGGCGCGCGCCTCCGCCCCGAGAGCCGCGCCGTGAAGATCTCCGGCGAGAGCTTGGATTCGCTCTCTCATCAGCGCATCGAGCAGGCGCGCACCTGGATCGACGGCGTGCCCTTGAAAGGCGCCGACGCGGAGATTGCGGCCGAATTGCGCAAGGAGATCAGCTCTCGGCTCGGCTTTTTGGTCAATGTCGGGCTCGGTTACCTCACGCTCGATCGGGCCGCGGCGACGCTGTCGGGCGGCGAGAGCCAGCGCATCCGCTTGGCCTCGCAGATCGGCTCCGAGCTCACGGGCGTCATTTACATCTTGGACGAGCCGTCGATTGGGCTGCATCAGCGCGACAACGGCAAATTGCTCAAGACCCTGAAGGCGCTGCGTGACGTCGGCAACTCGGTGATCGTCGTCGAGCACGACGAAGAGACGATGACCGAGGCCGACTACTTGATCGACTTCGGCCCGGGCGCTGGCGAGCTCGGCGGTGAGGTCGTGGCCGAGGGCACACCGGCGCAGGTGATCAAAAATCCGAAATCGCTCACCGGCGCGTATCTATCGGGCAAGCGCAAGATCCCGATCCCGACCCAGCGCCGGGCTGGCAACGGCAAGGCGCTCGAGGTGCGCGGCGCAACCGAGCACAACCTCAAAAATCTGAACGTGCGCTTCCCGCTCGGTACGCTGCTGGCCGTGACCGGCGTGAGCGGCGCCGGCAAATCGACGTTGATCAACGGCATCTTGTACCCGGCGTTGTCGCGTGTCCTACACGACGCGCGTAGCCCCGTGGGTGAGCACGAGCAGATCCTGGGCATCGAGCACATCGACAAAGTGATCGGCATCGACCAGCGTCCGATCGGGCGCACGCCGCGCTCGAATCCGGCGACATACACCAAAGTGTTCGATTCGATTCGCGAGCTGTATGCGAGCACCGGCGAGGCGCGGGCCTATGGCTACGACGCGGGCCGCTTTTCGTTCAACGTCAAAGGTGGGCGCTGCGAGGCCTGCTCGGGCGATGGCGTGCGCCAAGTCGAGATGCACTTCTTGCCGGACGTGTACGTCACTTGCGAAGAGTGCGCGGGCCGGCGCTTCAACGAAGCCACGCTGCGTGTCACTTACAAAGGGAAGAGCATCGCCGATACCCTCGACATGAGCGTGCGCGAAGGCCTCGACCATTTCAGCGTGCACACCAATATCCTGCGCGGCCTGCAGACGCTGGCGGACGTCGGCCTCGGCTACGTGAAGATTGGGCAACCCTCACCCACGCTCTCGGGCGGTGAAGCGCAGCGCATCAAGCTGGCGCGCGAGCTCGCCCGCCCCGGCACTGGCCGTACGTTGTACATCCTGGACGAGCCGACCACCGGCCTGCACTTCGCTGACGTGGAAAAGCTGCTGGAAGTACTGTCGCGCTTGGTCGACGCGGGCAACACCGTGCTCGTCATCGAGCACAACTTGGACGTGATCGCGCACGCCGATTGGGTCATCGATCTCGGCCCCGAGGGTGGTGGGGCGGGCGGGCAGCTCGTCGCCGAGGGCACTCCCGAAGCGGTGGCGCGGATCAAGAAGAGCCATACCGGGCAGTACTTGGGGCGCCTGCTCGAGCGCGCCGCGGCCACGCGCAACGGCAAAGTCGCTTCACCCAAGGCGAGCAACGTGACGCGAACACGGGCGGCACGCGCATGAGCAAACTTACGCTGCTGTTCGACCTCGATGGCACCCTGACCGACTCACGCCCCGGCATCATCTCCGGAATCCAGCACGCGCTCGGCGTCATGGGTCTGCCGGTGCCGCCCGAGCACTCACTCTTGCGCTTCATCGGACCCCCCACGCACGATGCATTTCGAGAGCTACTGAGCTCGAGTGATCCCGAGCTGAACGCGCGCGCGATCGGCATCTATCGCGAGCGCTACGCGAAGCAGGGGCTGTACGAAAACAGCGTCTATCCAGGGGTAGCGGAAGGGCTCGCGGCCCTCAGGGAAGCCGGAGCGACCCTGTTCGTGGCCACTTCCAAGCCGCAGGTGTTCGCGCGCCAGATCATCGATCATTTCGGGCTTGCCCAGTACTTCGTGACCGTATACGGCTCGGAGCTCAGCGGCGAGCGCAGCAACAAGGGCGATTTGATCGCGCACGTGTTGACCCAAGAGGGCCTGACGAACGACGCCTGGATGATCGGTGACCGCCTGCACGACATCCGCGGCGCGAAGTTGAATGGCCTGCGCAGCGCGGGAGTCCTGTGGGGCTACGGCTCGCGGGACGAGCTCAGCGAAGCGGGCGCCGACGCCACCTTCGCGAATATGCAGGAATTGGTCGAAGCATTGATCGGCTGAGGCGCCTTCCGGCATAGCTGCCTGGCGTGCTATCAATGGCGCCCCAAAAACGCACTGTTTAGGAGAAGGAACGACTATGCCCGAAGCGAACTCTGACATTGCCCTCATCGGCCTGGCCGTGATGGGTCAAAACCTGGTCATGAACATGAACGATCACGGCTTCACCGTGTCCGTTTACAACCGGACCGGCAGCGTCACCGACGAGTTCTTGGCGGGTCCGGCAAAAGGTTCCAAAGTCGTCGGCACCAAGACGGTCAAGGAGCTTGTGGCCACGCTGAAGTCGCCCCGTCGCGTGTTCATCCTGGTCAAGGCCGGCGCGGCGGTGGACGCGGTCATCAATGAGCTGACTCCCCTGCTGGACAAGGGCGACATCATCATCGACGGCGGCAATTCGCACTTTCCTGACAGCCAGCGTCGCTTCGACCAGCTCAAGGAAAAGGGCATCCGCTTCATCGGCAGCGGCGTGTCCGGCGGCGAAGAAGGCGCGCGGCGTGGCCCGTCGATCATGCCGGGCGGCGATCCCGAAGCCTGGCCGTACGTGAAAGAGATTTTGCAGAGTGTGTCGGCCAAGGTCGACGGCGAGCCGTGCTGTGACTGGGTCGGCGAAGGCGGCGCCGGTCACTACGTGAAGATGGTGCACAACGGCATCGAATACGGCGACATGCAGATGATCGCCGAAGCCTATGACTTGATGAAGAGCGCCTTGGGTTTGTCCGCAGACGAGCTGAAGGCCGTGTTCGAGGATTGGAACAAGGGCGTCCTCGACAGCTACCTGATCGAAATCACCGCCGAGATCTTCGGCGTGAAGGACGAGGACGGCGGCCCGCTCGTGGACAAGATCTTGGACGCCGCCGGCCAAAAAGGCACCGGGAAATGGACCAGCAATTCCGCGCTGGATCTCGGAATGCCCGTGACGCTAATCGGCGAAGCGGTGTTCGCCCGCGCGCTGTCCGCGCTCAAGCCCGAGCGTGAGCGCGCAGCGCAGGTGCTGATCGGCCCGAAGCCCGCGTTCAGCGGCGACAAGACGGCGTTCATCAAGGACGTGATGCTGGCGCTGTATGCGTCCAAGATCGTCAGCTACGCGCAAGGCTACATGCTGCTCGCCGAGGCTAGCAAAGAGTACAAGTGGAAGCTGAACTTCGGATCCATCGCGCTGATGTGGCGCGGCGGCTGCATCATCCGAAGCCGTTTCTTGGGCGACATCAAGAAAGCCTTCGACAAGAACCCGACGCTCGAAAACCTGCTCGTGGACGAGTTCTTCATCAAAGTCATGGGCGAGAGCCAAGACGGCTGGCGCAAGACCTTGTCCAACGCTGCGTTGCTCGGCATCCCGACGCCTTGCATGAGCTCGGCTTTGGCCTTCTACGACGGCTACCGCCGTGGTCGCTTGCCGGCCAACTTGCTCCAAGCGCAGCGCGACTATTTCGGCGCGCACACCTACGAGCGCACCGACAAGAAGCGCGGTGAGTTCTTCCACACGAACTGGACCGGCCGCGGCGGCAAGATCAGCTCGCGCACGTACAACGCTTGACGCGCTAGCCGCTTGCAACCGACAAAGGCCGGCTTTCATCGCGAAAGCTGGCCTTTTTTTCGTCTGCTCACTGACCACGCGGCGACAGCTCGAGCAGCGCCCAGTCCGCCTCGTGATCGGAGCGCGCGACGTCGAACGTTGGCGCAAAGACCGCCGCGATCTCCGGTTCACGATTGGCGAGGAAACCCGTCACGATCAGGCGCTCCGTGCGGAGCGCTAGGCGCGTGAGCTCCGGCGCGCACGCTAGCAGTGTCGGAGCCTCCAAGTTCGCCACTACCCAGTCGAAAGGCTGCGGTTCGAGCGCAGCGGGCAAGCCAAACCACGCGCTTTCCGCGAGGCCGTTCAACGCCGCGTTGCGCTCCGCGGCTTCGATCGATACCGGGTCGATGTCCACGCCCCAGGTCGCACTCGCACCGGAGAGCAGTGCCACGAAAGAGAGGACCCCAGTCCCCGAGCCGAAATCGAGCAGCCGTGAGCCCGGCCGCTCTGCGCCGCCCCGTTCGAGCGCGGCGGCGGCGAGTCGGGTCGTGGCGTGCGCGCCATCGCCGAACGAGAGCTTGGGATCGTATAGGATGCGACGTGTGCCGTGCGGCGCGGGCGTTTCGTCCCATAGCGGCTGAATCACGAGCCGCGGGGTGAGCGCGATTTGGCCCAAGTATTGAGTCCAAGCGTTGGCCCAATCCGAAGCCTCGTCGACCTCGACTGACAGTTCGATGCCGTGCGAGCCGGGCACGGATACGCCCAGTATTTCCCGGGTGCGCTCCGCGATGCGCTCGGCACCTTCGCGATTCTCCGCGTACACGACGAGCCGCCGGCCGCCGTCGAGCTCCTCGATACCGCCCGCGCCGGCCGCGAACAATGCCGCGCTCACGGCCTCCGCCAATTTCCGCGGCGTGCGCACGGTCAGCTTCGCCAACATGCCGGCGATGGTACGCTGCCCGGCGTGGCGCGGCCAGAGCCAGAGATCGTGATCCGCCCCCTGAGGGTAGCGGATTTGCAAGCCGCGGCCGGCATCATCGCCGTTTGTGCCGAAGGTGACGTCGCGCATCAGCTGGCGTTGCTCGAACGCCGCCTCGCGCGCGGCAAACCGGATGATGCACTCATCGTCGCCGAGCTCTGCGGTGAGCTCGTAGGTGTCGGTCGGGTCAGCTATTTCGAACCGGCGGAAGAGGCGCCGCAGAACGCCGCGCCCAGTGGCTACTATCTGCTCGGCGTGAACGTTGCTCCGCAGCATCGGCGACGGGGTGTCGGCCGAGCGTTGACCGAAGCTCGCCTCGACTGGATCAAGAAGCGCGCGCCGGTCGCTTGGTTTTTCACCGCGGCCTCGAACGAGGCATCGATCCGTTTGCACGAGGGGTTTGGTTTTCGCCGCAATACCAGCGACTTTTGGTTCCCGACCGTCGACTTCGGGGAAGCCGGCGGAATTCTATTTTCGCTCGCGCTGCGCTGAGCAGGCGCGTCAGGCACCGTGAAAGCGGTTCAAATCACTCCAGTAGTGACCGAAGCCACGCATCAACTCGACGTACGCCTCGAACTCCGCGGGCTTGACGAGGTAGCTGCAGGCTCCGCTTGCATAGGCCGCTGCCACGTCACTCGCGGCCTCCGAAGTCGTGAGCACGACGACCGGAATGCGGTTCACGTCGTCACTGGCCTTCATGCGTCGCAGCACTTCGAACCCGTCGACGCGGGGCAAGCGCAGATCGAGCAGCACCAAGTCGGGGCGCGGAGAGCTCTCCGGATCTTTGTGCTCGCCTTCGCGCTGGAGGTAATCGAGCGCTTGCTGGCCGTCGCTCAGGTGCGCGATGCACTTGACTCGTTCTTGCAGCCCCGTGAGGTTGCGGAGCACGATTTCGGCGTGCGCGGGATCGTCCTCGATGAGCAGGATGGAGATCGGTGGCGAAAGCGATTTCATGATTCCTCGCGTGTCGTGCCGGGAAGCGTGAAGGAGACGGTCGTGCCCCGGCCGGGGCCCGCGGATTCGATCCAGATCTGCCCGCCGTGAACGTCGATGATGCGCTTGACCAGGGCGAGGCCGATGCCCGTCCCTTCCAGATCGGGATGTAACTTCTCGAACAGGCCGAACAGCTTGTGCCGATGACGCGCGTCGATGCCAATGCCGTTGTCTCGAACGCGCACCACGATTTCGCCGTCGACCTGCTCCGCGAGCACCTCGACGTGTGCGTTGGGCACACCGGCGCTGAACTTCACCGCGTTGTCGAGCAGGTTTTGGAACACCTCTACCAAGCGCAGCTGGTCGCCGAATAGGCTCACGCGCTCGACGCTGAACGTCAACTTCGGCTTCTGCGTGGCGACGCGCCCGGCGACCATGCTCAGTGCCTCGTCCACGAGTCGTGAAAGCGGCACGCGCTCGGCCGAATTCTGTTTCCGACCGACGCGTGACAGCTGCAGCAGATCCGCGAGCAGCGCGGCCATCCGATCGGCCGCGGTTTTGATGAACGAAACGTCGCGCGCCACGCGCTCGGCATCCCCCCGCTTGGCATCTTCCACCAAAAAGCCGAGAAAGCTCTGGATGGTGACCAGGGGGCTCTTCAAATCATGAGACACGGTGTACGTGAAGCGTGTGAGCTCCTCGTTCTTGAAGCGCAGCTCTTCTTCACGCGCGCGCCGCTCCGTGACATCGCGGCTGATGATCAGGACCGACTCGACCTGACCCGAATCCGAAAGCTCGGGCACGATCTGCGCATCCCAGGCGCGGACGCCGTGTGGCCCCGGGAACTCGTCCTCGAGGCGTGCGGGTTCTTTTTCGTCGAACACCCGCTGCAGCGCCGCGCTCCAACGCGCGGCCTGCGTGGCCTCCATCCCGAGCTCCGGGTTGCTCTTGCCGAGCGCTGCGGCAAGCGGGATGCCTGTCGCGGCCTCGAACACGGGGTTCGCGTACAGGTAGCGCTGGTTGCGATCGAGCCGCACTACGAAGTCCGGCAAATTCTCAGTCAGGGTGCGGAACTGGCGCTCGCTCGCGGCCACCGCGAGCCCCGCGCGATGCCGCGCGGTCACGTTCTGAGCCAAAATCAAGCCGTTCACGACTTCACCGCTGGCGTCCCTCAGGGGCACGTACTCATACAAGTAGCGCAGCTCGCCGAACGGCACCTCTGCCGAGAAGCGCTCGCCCGCCAGCACTGCGCGTAGATTCGGAGTGATCACGGCCACGAACTCGGGAGGCAGGCACTCTTCCGGCGTATGCCCGACCATCAGCTCGCTGGAAAAACCGGTCGACGCTACCTCGGGCCCGTCCACGAGCAGGAAGCGCAAATCGCGATCGAACAAGATGATGGCGCTACCGGGCAGGTTACGGGCCAGCATGCGGTAGCGCAGCTCGCTCTGGCGCAGCTCTTCTTCGACCCGCGCGCGCTCGGTCACGTCACGCGCAATGCCCACGTACAAGTACGAGCCCCGACTCGGCATGCGTGTGATCGTCAAATCGACCGTGACCGGCTGATTGTTCCGCGCCAAGTGCGTCGTGCGGTAGGAAAGATGAGGCTCGCGGTCCAGCCGCTCGACCACGGCTTCGAACTCGAAATCGGCGCGCCCCGCGAACGTTGCGACCGAAGCGCCGATGACCTCGGCACGAGTGCGACCGAGCTGCTCGCAGGCGGCGGCGTTGGCGTCCACCACGATGCCCCTTGAATCCGTGAAAAAGATGCCGTCTTTGACGTACTCGAGGGTTGCCCGGAGCCCCACCTCCCCCGCCTCGGTAAGCTCACTCGTGTTTGCGCCGGCCGATTCTCCCATGATCTGAGCCTCGCTCAGGGTATCCGGATGAAGGGGCAAGTCAACGAGCGAGCACAGCTCAGCCCATGCTCACGACTCACCGAGCGCCTGGCGCACCTTGCGCGCTAGCTCTTTGAGAGAAAACGGCTTCTGCACGAAATAGAAGCCGGACTCGAGCACGCCGTGCGGGGCAATGATGTTTTCGGTGTAGCCGGACATGAAGAGGACGCGCAAGCTCGGCCGATCTTCGGCGAGCTTCTCGTAGATCTGCCGACCGTTCATATTGGGCAGGATGACGTCACTGACCAGCAAATCGATGCCCGCGCCGTGCTGCGCAGCCAGCTGCACGGCGTCACTGCCACGCGCCGCGCTCAGCACGCGATAGCCCTGGCTGAGCAGAAATTTACTCACCAATGAGCGCACCAACACCTCGTCTTCGACGAGCAGGATGGTCTCGTTACCGCGTGGTAGCTCAGGCTCGGGCATGATCACCTTCGTGACGGGCTTTTCCTGCACCGTTGGTAGATAGATCTTGAACGTGGAACCCACGCCGACACCCGACTCGACATGCACGAAGCCGCCACCCTGCTGCACGATCCCGTAAATGATCGACAAGCCCAGGCCCGTGCCGCGACCTGGGCCTTTGGTCGTGAAGAACGGCTCGAACAGCCTGGAGAGGACTCCTTCCGACATGCCGACGCCGGTGTCCTGCACCGTCATCAGCACGTGCGAGCCCGGGCGTGCGTCCAAGTGCTGCTGACAGAACGCCGCATCCAGCTGGGCCATGGCCGTCGTGATGCTCAAGAGTCCGCCCTGCGGCATGGCGTCGCGCGCGTTGACGGCCAAGTTGATCAGCACCTGTTCCATCCCGCTCGGATCGACGCGCACGGCGCGCAGCGCGGCGCCCGGCTTGAACACCACCTGGACGTCCTCTCCAATGAGGCGCTCCAGGATGCGCATCGCGCCGAGCAACAACTGATTCAAATCCACGACGACGGGAGCCACCACTTGCTTGCGGCTGAAGGCGAGCAGCTGCCCCGTGAGCGCGGCGGCTCGCTCGGTGGCCCGCTGAATCTCGACCAAGTCGGCGTACGCCGGATCGGCTTCGGTGAAGCCGCCGATCAAGATGTCGGTGAAACCCCGAATACCCGTCAGCAAGTTGTTGAAGTCGTGCGCAACACCGCCTGCTAGGCGCCCGACGGCTTCCATTTTCGACGCTTGGCGAAGCTGCTCCTCCAAGCGTCGCTGCTCGGCTTCGGCTCGTTTGCGCTCGGAAATGTCGCGTGAAGTCGACAGAATCCCGAACATGTCTCTAAACCGCACCGGAACCGCCCGCGACTCGACCACGATCTCCCGCCCGCTTCTGTGGAAGCAGACGAGCTCCGTGGGGCGAGAAGGCACGCCGGCGTGGCAGTCCACGGCCATCTGCACCGCGGCTGGCATGTAGTCGGGGTGAATCAGACTCAAATCGATGGCCGTCTTGCCCACCACGTCCGCGCGCGAGTAGCCGAGCATCTCTTCCGCGGCGCGGTTGATGTCGATGAAGTTGCCTTCGGCGGTGACGATGTAACAAGCGTCGGGAGACGACTCGAACAGCACGCGGAAGCGCTCTTCGCTCTCGCGCAGCGCGGCCTCGGCCGCGCGCCGCGACTCGATGAGGCGCCACTCGCGGAGCGCGCGCTCGACGGTGTGGGTGAGGCCAGCGAAAGCCTCTGGAGATTTCACGACGTAGTCGAGCGCGCCGGAGCGCATGGCGCGGACCGCCGTTTGCTCGTCGCCGTGACTGGTCAGGACCAGAACTGGCAGCACGGGCCGGTCATGCGAGCTGGACAACAAGTCGAACGCCTTGCCGTCGGCAAGATTCAGATCCGCGAGCACGAGCGCGGGGACCTCCCGAGCGATCTCGCGCTGGGCCTCGGCGATAGACGCGGCAAAACGCAACCGATAGCTCGGCTGCGCGCTCAACACGCGTGCCATGGCCTCGGAATGCGCCGGGTCGTCTTCGACCACCAAAATAGCGGGCTCAGTGCCCCGTTCGCTCATGCGGCGAAGCAGCTCCTCATCGCAGCGCCGAGTCTAACAGCAGAACCTCGGGCCTGTCAGCCGGCGCTCCAACGCACAGCAGTGCGCCTAGCGAACGCAGGGAAACGGGGGTGCGCGGGCAGTGTAGGTACGTAGCGCCTACAAAGCGGCTCGGCCCGTGGTGATTGCTCACCACGGGCCGAAGACGCGGCTCTTACTGGGCGCTCAGTCCGTGACCGAGGACGAAACCGTGGTACCGGCCGTCATCGACGTGGGCACGCAGAACGGCTTGAGACCACCGGGCACCAGCGGCGCACATTGCGTGCCGCCCTCGGTGCAGTCATTGGCGACCGACGTGCAGAAGCCCGCCGAGCAGATCCGGCCGTTGAAGGCGCTGGCGAGGCCAGTGCCCGAGCAATCGTGATCGCTCGTGCAGGCTTGGGCGCAGGTGCCGGAGTTGCACTTGTAGGCCAGGCTGTGATTGGCATTCGCGCACTGCGCGTCGCTATCACACTGCGAATCGGGGACGCACAAGTTCGTCGTCTTCGTGTCGCAAACCCGGTTCGCACCGCAGTCGATGTCGCGCGCGCACTTGCGGTAACACTGCTTGTCACCGGAGTAGCACGTGCACTCACCGGGCGCGCACACGTCACCCAGAACGCTGTCCACGACTTGAACGCCGTTGCACTTCGTGTCCGACGTGCAACCGACGGCCGCGGTCGGGCCGACGCATTTTTTGGTGTCCGGGTTGCAGCTCAGGCCGACGAGCGTGTTGAGGCGAGAATAGGTCGGGCAACCCGTGGGAGCGTCGTAGCCCTCCAGTGGATCACAGCTGACGTTGTACACGCAGGCATGCGCGTCGGTGTCGCAGGTCCAGACTCGGGAGGCCTTCTTGTACCCGCAGTACGTGGCTTGTTCGAAGCACAACAACTTGGCGGCAGGCGCAACGGGATCCGCGCCGCAATCCAAGCCTTGCTTGGTGATGGCGTCGTCGATGTCCTCACAGGACTTGACCGTCGCGGTGTGCAGCTGGATCGGGAATTGGTAGCAATCCGCGTCGGCCGTGCACTCGCCAGCACAGGTCAAGCCCGTGGGCTTGATCCCGAAATCCGCCAAGTCACAGACGCCAGCGCCGATGCCCGCGGTCGGGACACAGACGAGGCCCTTGCCGCAGTCGCTGTTCACCGAGCAGCTCTCGCCGCGGGAACCGAGCGTGACGCCCGGAGTGACGCCGCCGCTCGCACCGGCATCGCCGACCGGTTCGGCCGCGGTGCAGCGGTTGTTGAAGCAGCCGAGATCCGCCTTGCAATCGAGGCGCGACGTGCAGCTCTCGCCCTCGCCGCCGAGCACGGGCGGGGTCGGACCAGTCGTACCGCCACCTTCACCACCGGTCGCCGTCCCGCCCTTGTAGCAGGTGTTCGAAATACAGCTGAGGCCTTCCGCGCAGTCGGCGGTGCGAACACAGGATTGGCCGAGCTGGCTGCTGACCGGCTTGGCGTCGTCGTCGCCACAGCCTGCAAGTAGCGCGAGAGCCATGCTGGCCGCCCCGACTAGAGACATTACAAAAGAGCTACGCATCTGTTCCTCCATTTTTGCCGAGACCCCGGCGCCACTTCCGCGCGATGCGAACGCGGCGCCGTGATCAAACCACACTCAAGAACACTCAGGCCGCCCCTTGCGGGAGCGCCGCTAGTCACTTCGTGACGAGCTTGAACTCAATCCGGCGGTTTTGCTGACGGCCCTTGTCCGTCTTGTTGTCCGCGATCGGGCTGTCCGGACCTGCGCCATGAGTATCGATGCGCCCGGCATCGATGCCCTTCGACACCATGTAGGCCTTGACCGAGTTGGCACGCGCCTCGGACAAGTCCACGTTTGTCTGATGATCGCCCACGTCGTCCGTGTGGCCCGTGATCAACACGTGCAGGTCTTTGTACTCCGTGAGCACTTTGACGGCTTCGTCGAGCAACTTATTCGAAGCGGGACGAATCGTGGCTTTGCCGAAGTCGAACTCGATGCCCTTGATCACACCGGCGAACTTGGCGACGGCCTTGGGCAGCTCGTCGGGACAACCGTCGGCGTCTTCGAAGCCGTTCTTCGTCTCCGGCTGATCCGGGCACTTGTCTACGTCGTCCGGGATGCCGTCGCCGTCCTTGTCGCGGACGGGGCAGCCGTCGGGCGCAACGCCTTGCTCGGTCGGGCACTTGTCGTCGGGCAGCAAGATGCCGTCGCCGTCCGCGTCCTTGTTCGGGCAGCCGTCGCTGGCGTTGGGCGGCAAGCCGTCTTCCGCTTCGGTCGGGCACGGGTCGCTCGCGTCGGGGATGCCGTCCTTGTCCGTGTCGACCACGACCACCGGCGCAGGGCAACCGTTGGGCGCAACGCCGGGCTGCATCGGGCAAGCATCTTGCGGATCGTAAAAGCCATCACCATCCGAATCGACGGGCGGCGGAGTCGGCTCGTACGGGGTGCGCCCGAGCGTGAAGCTGAGACCGAGCAGGAACTCGGTGTTGCTCACCAGGTCGCCGTCTTTGACGCCCGACACGAACAAGTTCTTCTGCATCAGGTTGTCGCGCACGTCGATGCGCGCGCTGAGGTACTCGTTGAACGCCCACTTGGCGCCGACGCCGAGGTGCCATTCCGGATCGCTGTCCTTGCCGAGCGTGTCGGTGTGGCTCTTCATGGTCATGCCACCGAGACCGACGAGGACGAACGGCACCAAGCGATAGCCCGGGTACTGCGCGATCAGGTGCGCGCGGTAGGTCCACACCGTGGCGCTGCGATCATCGGTCTTGGTCTTGGTCGGGATGACGCCGAGCTCGCCTTCCACGCCGACGAACGAGAGCGGGTAAAACGCGGCGCGCAAACCCAGATCGACCGAGGTGCCCAGCCGCTGATGCCCGTATTGGGTGTCCGGAACGAGATCGAGGTTTTGCAAATTGTGCTGGTCGGAAAAGTGCGCGACACCGCCGTACACGCCGAGCTCGAGCGCCAAGGGCAGAGGTCGGTACCGCTCCCAAAAGCCGTCACCGGTTCCCATGTCCGCATTCGCGCTCGCAGACGCGCCTGCACCGCCGAGCGAGAACGACGCACCGGCCGTGGCGGCGGGCGCGGGCGCGGGCGTTACGGGGGGCGGAGGCGTTGCGGGTGAGGATGCGACCGGAGCCGGAGCAGCGGGGGCCTGAGCAACGGGAGCGGCAGGGACCGGATCGGCCGCGAGCGCCGAAGAGGCAAACGAGGGAATCGACAGCAGCCACGCCGCGCTGAGGGACTTCGATAGACGCATCATCAGTTCACCACCTCTAAAAAAAAGGAACCGATAGACCACCAGGCGGCATGTGGGCAATCTTCATGTTGAGCAATCGACTATGATTAGGCAGTCTCCTCGCAAAAGTGTGGCCACTTTGCTTTTTTTGAGCCGAACCGTGAAAAGCGACGCCGCATTCAGCATGATTTAAAAGCCTTGGAAGGACGATGAACGGCGCGTCTCCGCTACCACGCAAGACAAACTGACAACCTAAAAGAGGCAAACGCGTTGGCGTCCTCGACAGAGGATGTTAAGTCGCGGGCAATCATCGTGCGCGTCGTCGTCGCTCCCAACGCACTCAAAGGCAGCCTCTCTCCGTTCGAAGCCGCAGACGCCATTGCGCGTGGTGTGCTGGCTGCGGATCCCGAGGCACGGATTGTATCGCTACCCATTGCTGATGGCGGCGATGGCACGAGCGCAGTCTTGAGCGCAGCGCGATCCGGCACCCTGCGCGAGACGATCGTGCCCGATCCACTGGGCCGCCCGGTGCGCGCGAGCTTTGGCTTGCTCGATGGTGGACGGACCGCGGTGCTCGATGTCGCAACGGCGTCGGGCCTCGCGTTGCTCGAGCTCCACGAGCGTGACCCGCTGCTCGCAAGCAGCCGCGGCACGGGCAAACTGATGAGCGCCGCGCTCGATGCGGGCGCTGAGACGGTGATCCTCGGCGTGGGCGGCAGCGCCACCGTCGATGGCGGCGCAGGCTTGCTCGCGGCGCTCGGTGTCGCGTTGCTCGACGGCAACGGCGCGCCAATCGCCAGCGGCGGCGCCGGCCTCGCGCAGCTTGCGCGCATCGATCTCGCGCGCGTGCATCCGGCGTTGTCGCGCGTGAAGCTGCGCGTCGCGTGCGACGTCGACAGCACGCTGCTCGGTCCGCATGGCGCCGCGCGCATGTTCGGTCCTCAGAAGGGCGCCAGCCCCGAAGGCGCGCTCGAGCTCGAGCACAACTTGGATCACTTTGCAGACGTGATCGCCGAGGCCACGGGGCGAGACGTGAAGCGCGTCGTCTCGGGCGGCGCAGCGGGCGGCATCGCAGCGGGCCTCTTCGGCGTGCTGGGCGCGACGCTCGAGCCGGGCATCGATTTGGTGCTCGAAACCGTCGGCTTCGATCCAGCGCTCGAAGGCGCGGATCTGGTGATCACTTCCGAGGGCTTCCTGGACGAGCAGAGCCTGCGCAACAAAGGGCCGTGCGGCGTCGCGCGCTGGGCCAAACGCCGCGGCGTGCCGGTGATTGCGCTCGCGGGCGGCATCGCCGACGACGTTCGGCCCGGGGACTTCGCCGACTTCGCCGGCATGTTCTCGATCTGCCGCCGGCCGATGGCGCTCAAAGAAGCGATGCAGCGCGCCGGGGAGCTCCTGGAAAGCGCGGCGGAATCGGTCGTGCGAACGCTGCTCCACGGCCGGCCTCGGTAGCGAGCCCGGAACCACCGCGGATCCGATTTTTGCCTCTCACGGCAACACTCGGGAAACACTCGAGTTTGCGGTCCCCTCGCGCAACGCTAGCCTTCGTCGAGGGGCTTCCTTCCCTCGCCGGCTCGTGCGAAACCGTGTGCCGTGAGCACGATAAACCACCCCGAAGTTCGCCCCCAAGATCGGCCCCTGCAGGAGGATGTGCGCTACCTCGCATCCGCGCTCGGCCAAGTCATCAAGCGGCTCGAGGGTGAGCCGGTGTTCAAGGCCGTCGAAGAGCTGCGCTCGGCCTGCCGCGACCGCCGACGCGGTGAAGCCGGCGCCGCCGACCTCGACACACTGCTCACTCGCGTCGCCGACTTGCCGCTGCCCGTCGCCGCGCCGGTGGCGCGCGCGTTCACGCTGTTCTTTTTCTTGATCAACACGGCCGAACAGGTGCACCGCGTGCGCCGTCGCCATGCCTACGAAGACGGCGCCGAGCATCAAGCGCAGCCCGCGAGCATTCGCTGGGCGTTCGACAAGCTGCGCGACAGCAAGCGCAGCGCGGAAGACGTGCGCAGCTACTTGCGTGAGCTGGAAGTGCGCCCGGTGCTGACCGCACACCCCACGGAGGCCACTCGCCGCACGCTGCTGCAGTTGCAAGCGCGCCTCGCGGACGCTTTGCTCAAGCGAGAGAACTCGCCGCCCGAAGAACGCATCCGCATCGAGCACAGCATGGAGGCCGAGATCGAGCTGCTCTGGCTGACCGATGAAGTGCGCCGCGATCGGCCGAGCGTGCTGGACGAAGTAAGCTCGGTAATCTGGTACCTGGAAGACCGCCTGCTCGACGCCTCCGTGCAGGTCAGCGAAAGCGCCGAACGAGCCTTCCAGCTCGCTTTCGGGGAACCGCTCGGCTTCTCGCTGCGCTTGCCCATGGGCAGCTGGGTTGCCGGCGATCGCGACGGCAATCCCTTCGTCACGCCCGAGGTCACGATGGCCGCCGCGCGCCGTACCGCACACGCGCTGCTCGGTCTGTACCATCGTAAGATCTGGACGCTCGTGCAGCGGCTCTCGGTCTCCGACCGTTTGGGCGGCGTGCCGGACGTGCTTCGTCAGTCACTCGAGAAAGACAAGCCGCTCCTGCCCAGGCTGTGGGAGATCAACCGCAAGCGCGACCAACACGAGCCGCTGCGCCTCAAGCTCACCTTCATCACGGGCCGCTTGGAAGCGACGCGGCGCGAGATCGCCGCGCGTGACTCGGGCCAGGTCGAGCGCGTCTCCGGTGCCTATGCGACGGCCGAGGAGTTCTTGCAAGATCTCTTCGTCGTGCGGCAGTCGCTGGTTCACGCGCGTGCCGAACAGGCGCGGCGCAGCCTGCTGGAACCCTTGATCGGCTTGGTCGAAGTCTTGGGCTTCGCGGGTTACTACTTGGACCTGCGTGAAGACTCCGAGATGCACACGCGCACCCTGGCCGCGATCGCCAAAGCCGTCGGCGTGCCGGAGCTCGACGACGCCGCCATTCACCGCGAGCTCATGGGCCTCCGCCCACTCGTTTCCGCGTACGCGCCGCTCAACGAAGAAGCCGCGCGCACCAGCAAGCTATTTCACACCATGCGTGAGGTGCAGGACGAGTTCGGCGAGAAGGCCGCACAGACGTACATCATCTCGATGACCAAGACGTCCACGGACATGCTGCGCGTTTTGGTGCTCGCGCGCGAAGCAGGCTTGGTCGATTTGGCGCGCGAAGAGCCCTTCTCGCGGCTGGATGTCGTGCCGCTGTTCGAGACGCAGGCAGACTTGTTCAACGGGCCTTCGATCATGAAGGCCCTGTTCGCCGACCCGGTGTACCTGCGCCAACTGAAGGCGCGCAAGATGCATCAAGAGGTCATGCTCGGTTACTCCGACTCGGCGAAAGACGTCGGCGTCGTGGCCGCCGCTTGGGAGCTGTACCGCGCGCAAGAATTGCTGGCACAGGTCTCGCGCGAAGCCGGCGTGACGCTCACCTTATTCCACGGTCGCGGCGGAACGGTAGGTCGCGGTGGCGGCTCGCCCGTGTACCGCGCGTTCACCGCACTGCCCCCGGGCACCGTGTCTGGCCGCGTGAAGATCACCGAGCAGGGCGAGATCATCTCGCAAAAGTTCGGCATTCTTTCGATCGCCGAGCGCAGCTTGGAAGTGATGCTCACCGGCACGCTAATGGCGAAGTTCTCCGACTTCCGCACCGAGCTCGAACCCGGTGCCGAAGCGCGCTACCGCGAGGTGATGGCGCGGCTCAGCGAGTCCTCACAAGCCGCGTTCCGCAAGGTCGTGCACGAGGACACGGCGCTGTTCCAAATGTTCCTCAAAGCGACGCCGGTGCGCGAGCTGACGCACGTACACTTCGGCTCGCGCCCCGCGTACCGCGAACGCGGAGCGGGCACGATCCAGGGCCTGCGCGCCATTCCTTGGAACTTCGGTTGGACGCAAATGCGCTTGATGGCCTCCGCTTGGCTGGGCGCGGGCACCGCGCTCGAGCAAATCATCGCTGAGCCGGGTGGGCTCGATTTACTGAAGCAAATGGCCAAAAATTGGCCGTTCTTCAGTGATCTTTTGGACAAGATCGAAATGGTGTGCGCCAAAGCGGACATCGACGTGGCAAACCTGTACGCCCGCGAGCTGGGCGCCGATCAAGGCGTGATGGGTGGGCTGGTCGCCGAATTCAAACGCACGGTGCAATCCCTGCACATGATCCGCGAGCGCGACATGCTGCTCGACCACCGCTTCTTGCAAGGCGCGCTCACCCTGCGCAACCCGTACGTGGACGCGCTCAACTTGCTGCAAGTGAGCTTGCTCAAGAAGAAGCGCCAACTCGGCGAAGAGGACCCACAGCTCAAGCTGCTCGACGCCGCGCTCGGCACCACGCTGAACGGCATCGCCCAAGGCATGCGCAACACGGGCTGATTTCCCAGACACGGCCACCCCGCGCGACTTGGGGTGGCCGTAAGGATTGGGCGAACTGACCTCCGGCCACGGCACTTTGGCTCATCGCAGGTTGGTGAAGAAATTGGGGAACTGAGCCAAAGCAAGCAGGGTCATCGAAACCCGAACCGAGCGGCGAATGGGACCTGCGCCGCGCTGCGAGGTGCGGTGCTTGTCCTACGGGCGCCCAATCCAGACCGGCAAGCGGCGATTCGAGGCCGTGGAAAACGTTGAGCTTTGCAATTCTTCGCAATGTGCGCGGGGCCGAGCCATGGCGAGCGCGCGCGGGTGGTACTAGGAACAGCGGGGTGAGCGACGCTCCGACGGCCAACACGTTACGCGCGGGGCGCTACGCCGTGATTGGCGTGCTCGGTGCGGGATCGCAGGCGGAGACGTTGGATGCGGTCGACAAACAGGCGGGCAAGGCGGTTGCCATCAAGCGCTTCCAAGTGCGCGGCGCCAAGAGCTGGAAAGACGTGGAGCTGGCGGAGCGGGAGGCGCGCGTGCTCTCCACGCTCGCGCACCCGAACTTGCCAGTGTACGTCGAGCACTTCGAGGAAGAGGGCGCGCTGTATCTGGTGATGGAGAAGATCGAGGGTGAGACCCTGGCCGCGATGCGCCGCCGCAAAGCGAGCTTTTCCCATCACGAAATCGCGCAGTTTTTACGCGATGCGGACAGTGTGCTCGGCTACTTACACTCGCGGGCGCCGCGCATCATTCATCGCGACATCAAGCCGGGGAACGTGATTCGCCGCGCGGATGGCAGCTTTGCGTTCGTGGATTTCGGCTCGGTGCGCGATCAGCTGAAGCCCGAAGGCGGCAGCACCGTGGTCGGTACGTTCGGCTACATGGCGCCCGAGCAATTCCAAGGGCGCTCGCTACCGGGGAGTGATGTTTACGCCGTGGGCGCGACCGCGCTCGCCCTCGTCACGGGCCGTGAGCCCGAGGAACTGCCGCATCGCGGCCTTGCGATCGACGTGCCTGCGGCGCTCGGGCGCGGTGCCGAGCCGTGGCTGGTGCGGGCGCTGAGCGCCATGCTCGAGCCTGATCCCGACAAGCGCGCGAGCCGCGTGCCCGCACCCGGCGCCGGGCGCCGGCCGTCCGCGGCACCGCGCGCGTCAGCGGAGCGCAACGGCAGCTCGCCACCCAACCCGGCGCGTGGAGCGGCCGCCGCGTACGGCGAGGCGGCCGCCACGTACGCCGACGCGGTATTCTCGAATCCGCATGATTTCAAGGAAATCCGCGATCAGGGTCGCGAGCTGCGCCGGCGCATCAAAGAAGAGAACAAAAACTTGCGGCGCGAGATCAAAGCGCAGGTCCGCGAAGAAACGCGGCGCGTGCGCCGTGAGGTGCGCAGCTTTCAACGCTCGCGGCGCGCCGAGTGGCGACCGCACCGTCACGGCTTCGGCCCGGCTGCGCCGCTGGTGATCGCGGGCGTGCTGCTCGCGCTCACGGTGGCGCGCTTCGCCACCTGGGCGCTGTTCCGCGTTTTCCTGCCGACCCTGCTCGGCTTGCTGTCGCTGTTCTTCGGTCGCCCCTTGCGGCGCGCCGCCTATCGCTGTCGTGAAGTCGGCATCACCGGCGATCACGGACTTTTGCATGCCATGCAAGCCGTGCGCGCTCGCATGCTGGGTCGCGAGCGAGAGATCGAGGTCGAAGGCGAAGCCGTCGAATCAGAGCCAGCGCGGGCAGCGGGGCGAGCGCGCGTCGCGCCGTCCGGCGTCCGAGTCGAGCCAGAAGCCGATGATTTGGCTGAGTTCGACGCGCGCCTGGCCGACCACGAGCGCCGCGAGCCGCGCTGAGCGAGCTACTCCGAAGAGCGATTCGGATCGCGCTTCTTCTTTTCGAGCTCGGGCACGACGCGCGCCACCCGCTTCTGCACGACCTCTTTGACCATGCGCAGCAGGTTGTCTTCGTCGGTCGACTCGGCGAGCAAGCCGAGCGGGATGCGGAAGCCGCCCATATCGGCGCGACCGCCGCCATACGGGCGGCCCTGATTGTCGTCTCCGAATGCGTTCTGCATGAAGAGGGCCGGGTCGACGCTAGCGCGGCTCGTGCGCAGCGAGCCGTCGATGCGATCTTCGACTACGCCGAACACGAGCACGGTGTCGATGTCCTCACGGCGCAGAATGAAATCAGCAGCCATCGGGATAGCATCGCGGTTGTTGGCCGACACGCGACCGACGCTGGCGATCGCGAAGTCACGCACGACCTCGAGATCCATGAGTGAGCGACCCACGGCTTCCATCGACTCCGCAGTCAGCGTCCGGCGCCCGACGCGGCTCAGCGTCTCGGAATCGCAGAACGGCTTCAAATAGGCGGCCGCCCTGAAATCAGCCGGGGTTCCGAACGCGAAGTCGTCGGTGTCGGTTTGGATGCCGAAGAACATCGCCGTCGCGACCGCCGCGTCGTCGTTGCCCTCGGCACCGAACGGCGCAAGCCCGCGCTCGGCATACTCGGCGTAGATCGTACACGTCGCGCCCACGTCGTGACGAATGTCGACGAAGGGCGCCTTGGGCACCGTGGGCGGGCGATGATGATCGACCACCGTGAGCAGCTTGATCGCTTCGGGGAGCTTGATGCTCGACTCGCTCGCGCTGGCGTCGACCAGCGCGAGGTAACCGTAGGCTTCGAGGTCGGCCATCTCGGAGACGCGCACCATGGGCACGTTCAAGAGCTTGACCAGCGCGCGGTTCTCCGAGCGCGACAGTGGCAGCACGTGCGCGATCGTCGCCGACACGCCCATGCGTTCGCAGAGCCGCTTGTGCGCGAGTGCGCTGCCGATGCCATCTGGATCCGGGTGACCGCCCAGTAAGATGACGTGCGGCTTGTCCGTAGCGCTCGCGAGCACGCGCTCGAGCTCTTGACCCTTGTCAGGCTGACCCATGGCGACTCCGTAGCTTATGTCTCGGCCGCGGCGGAAGCCCACACCAGGAAATACCGGACTCGGGCTCGTGCTCATTACGCTTCCTGACGGCCACTTATACGCCCAGGGTTATCGCCCTGCCCGACACTTCGATAAACGACAATCATTTCAATCACTTAACTCTGGGCAAATCCGCGAAACCTCGACTTTGGTCCCAAAAATCGGCCTTATCCGTAGGGCCGTGTACTATCTCCGGACGCCGTGCTTCGAATCGTAGTCCCCAGCATCCTCGTCGTAACTCTTTCGTTGGGTTGCAAGCACGAGGCCAAGCCAGAGCCTTCGGTCGCTCCTGAATCGAGTGTGGCTGCAAGCACGCCCGCGACTAGCGCAAATGCAACACCGTCTGCGTCCGTCGCACCGCCCAGCGCCGGGAATGTCGACGCCGGGTCGCCCGACGCTGGCGCGGCTATCGTCGCCGGTCAGCCCGACCCGCATCGCTATCGTTGGCTCGGGGCCGACAACCTGAAGTTCCCCGCGGCCGTTGATGCCTTGGAGGCGCGCTTCCCTACCCCTCCCGGCTACGTCCGCGTCCCGGTGACCCCTGGCTCGTTTGCGGAGTGGCTGCGCGGCTTGCCGTTGGCCGCGCCGGGCACACCCGTGCTGAGCCACGCGGGCGACACCGTCTTCGCTGGCGACGACGCGTACGTCGCGGGCGTGGTCGCGATCGATGTGGGTGCCGGTGACTTACAGCAGAGCGCAGACGCCGTGATTCGACTGAACGGCGAGTGGCTTTGGTCGACGGATCAACTGAACGCGATCAGCTACAAGAGCACGACCAAGCTCGACATGCCGTTTTCGCGCTGGGCCAAGGGTCAGCGGCTGCTCGCTGCGGGCCCGAATATGGGCTGGGTCGTGAAGGGCAAACCGAAAGACCCGACGTACGGCGACTTCCGGCAGTACATCGACGCGGTGATGCTGTGGTCGAACAATGTGTCGCTCGCGCTGCGCGCGACGCGCGTGGAAGATCCAGCGAAGCTCGCTGCGGGCGATTTCTTTCTCCAGACGCGCGGCAAGGGGCACGCGATCGTGGTGCTGGACGTGGCGCAAAAGCCGACCGGTGAGCGCGTCGCGCTGCTCGGCCAGTCATTGCAGAGCCCCGCGCAAAGTATTCACGTGATGCGCCTCGGTCCGGCCACCGCGTGGTTTAGCATGCGGCCCCCGAACCCCGTGCTCACGCCGCGCGCCGACGAGTTCCTGTGGACTGACTTGATGCGCCTCGAAGCGCCGCCGGAAGCCTCGAAGCCAACCGACAAAAACGACTGAAAACGGCTCGCGCGTCAGCTGGTTGAACCAAATTTGAGCAATGATCCCCAGCGCTTACTAACAAGCGGGCTCGGTGCGTACAAAAACACACTTGACGAGTTTGCCGCTTGCGAGCAGGTTTCACCGGTCGATGTCCGCAGCTACCGCCGCCCTGACCCCGCAAACTGCCTTTTTTGGCGGTGTTGTGCGCGCGTTTGGCGTCGTCGTCGGTCTCGTCGTCCTCGGGCTGATTAGCCCGGGTGCGGTGGCCGGCTGACCTAAGACCTCAGCCAATCGAAAGGCCCCCGCACCCACCGAGGTACGGGGGTTTTTTAGTTTCAGCCGTCTGATTTTTCACGCAACGAATCGTCACCAGCAGTACCAGGCACCACCGAGGAGAACATCGTGGCCGCACCGATGAAGAGCATCACCGAACCCCGCGTGGCAGAGGCGACCGAAACGCCCGAGCTGCAGACTTTGACCGGCTCCCAGATCATCTGGGACACGCTCGTTCACGAAGGGGTCTCGGTCGTCTTCGGTTACCCGGGTGGCGCGATCATGCCCGCGTACGACGCAATGCCGCAGTACCCAATCCGTCATGTGCTCGTACGCCACGAACAAGGCGCCGCGCACATGGCCGACGGTTACGCGCGTGCCTCCGGCGGCGTCGGCGTGTGCATCGCGACCTCCGGCCCCGGCGCGACCAACCTGGTGACGGGCATCGCCAACGCGATGATGGACTCGATCCCGATGGTCTGCATCACCGGGCAGGTCGCCTCCTACCTGATCGGCAGCGACGGCTTCCAAGAGGTCGACTTCACCGGAGTGACCTTGCCCATCACCAAGCACAACATCTTGGTAACGCGCACCCAGGACATCATGCCTGCGCTGCGCCAGGCCTTCTACATCGCAAGCTCGGGGCGACCGGGCCCGGTGGTGGTCGATATCACGAAGGACGCGCAGCAAGGCACGATCGAGCACCGTTACGATCCCTCGCCCATTCGCTTGCCGGGCTATCGCCCCGAGCATCACCCGGTGCCGCGCGAGATCGAAAAAGCTGCCGAGATGATCAAGGCCGCCAAGCGCCCGATCATCTTCTGCGGGCACGGCGTGATCGAGGCCAACGCCACCGCGCAATTGCTGGAATTCGTGCAAAAGACGAACTTCCCGGTGGCGCTGACGCTGCTCGGTTTGGGCGGCTTTCCGGCGACCCATCCGCTGAGCTTGGGCATGATGGGCATGCACGGCGAAGCTTGGGTGAACACGGCGATCCAAGAGGCGGATCTGATCATCGCCATGGGCATGCGCTTCGACGATCGCGTGACCGGAAATCTGAAGACCTACGCGCAAAACGCCAAGAAGATTCACATCGAGCTCGACCCGGCCGAGATCAACAAGAACGTGAAGGTCGATCTGCCGCTGGTGGGCGACGTGCGCGACATCTTGCGCATGCTCTTGCCGCAGGTCGAGAAGCGCACGTGTGACGACTGGAACGCCCACATCAGCGAGCTGAAGGGTGACAGCGCGGTGCGCGAGATCCAAAGCTTGCCCGATAACGGCCGCTTGTTCGCCGCGCACGTGATTCACGATCTGTGGCGCTACACGCAAGGCAAAGCCTTGGTGGTCACGGACGTGGGCCAGCACCAAATGTGGGAAGCCCAATATTACAAGCACGACTACCCGCGAAAGCTGCTCACCTCGGGCGGCGCGGGCACCATGGGCTTCGCGCTCCCCGCGGCGATGGGCGCGCGCATGGCCTGTCCGGAAGACGAAGTTTGGGTCGTGGTGGGCGACGGCGGCTTTCAAATGACCGCCTGCGAATTGGCCACGTGCTCGCAAGAGGACATCAAGGTCAACATTGCCATCATCAACAATGGCTTTTTGGGCATGGTTCGGCAGTGGCAGCAGTTCTTCTACGGCGGCCGCTACGTGGCGACTCCCATCAAGAGCCCGGACTTCGTGAAGCTCGCCGACGCCCATGGCCTGAAGGGCATCCGCGTCACCAAGCGTGAAGAGGTGCAAGCCGCGGTGGAAGCCGCGCGCTCCTTCAAGGAGACGTGCATCATCGACTTCCGCGTCGAGCAGGAAGACAGCGTGTACCCGATGGTGCCGGCCGGCGCCGACTTGGACAACATGATCCGCCGTCCGGTCCCCGCGGGCGCGCGCGGCGGGGAGCTTCCGTCAGAAGAATCGCCTGGCGAGGCGATCAAAGACGTGCCGCCCCACAATCCAATTTTCGAAACCGGCAAGGATCTCTAGTCATCGGGGGTTTTCACCCCCGCCCCGCTGAAGTGAATTCAGCGGGGCCCCACCCCCGAGTTTTGGGGCCCCGACCCCAAAACCATTTTCTACAATGAGCAAAAATGGCAAGCACTGAATCCCCCACCCTGCGTCACTTCGTCGCCTACGTGGAAGATCAGCCCGGCGTTCTCAATCGCGTCACGTCGCTGTTCCGCCGCCGCTGCTACAACATCGTGTCGCTCAATGTCGGCCGCACGCACGAGCCCGGGATCTCGCGCATGACATTCGCCGTCGAGGCGGACGAAGACACCGCGCTCCGCATCGAAGCCAACTTGTACAAGTTGGTGAATGTCCTGAGCGTGGAGGACATCACCAGCAAACCAAACCTGATCCGGGGGCTCGCCCTGATCAAAGTCACCGTCGGCCAGGAAAAGCGCTCGGAAGTGCTGCAATTGGTTGAAGTGTTCCGCGGCCAAGTGATTGACCTCGACACGAACACCATGATCATCGAGCTCACCGGTCAGCAGAGCAAGATCGACGGCCTCGTCAGCGTGCTGGCTCCGTACGGCATCGCCGAGATGGTGCAGACCGGCACCGTCGCCATGACCCGCGGCGAAAAAGGCGCGGCCGCCAGCGGCGCCGCCGCTCAACCCCCGAACCTACGCGGCGTCTTCGCCGCGTGATGTCCTCTCGCCTCTCTCTTGGTCCCGATGCATAAACCTCCCCAGAGAACCCGCCCGTCAAGTTCTGGTTTCGGCGAGGCTTTGGCGAGCACCGGAGCGGAGCGTACTGCCTGTACGACGCGCTCCTGAAGCCGCGCACGCCCACCGGAGCGCAGCCAAAACGAAGCCCAAACCAGAAATCGACGGGCGTCGCCACCGGATGCCCCAACCCCAACCATCTAAAATCATGACCAGCCCAGTTAGTAAGAGCCCCAGGCCACCCAAAGACTACGTGCGGATCTTCGACACGACGTTGCGCGACGGCGAGCAAGCTCCCGGCGCGACGCTCACGTCAGAAGAGAAGCTCGAGGTGGCCCGGGCGCTTTCTCGCTTGGGTGTGGACGTGATCGAAGCGGGCTTTCCGTCGGCATCGCCGGACGATTTTCAAGCGGTACACGACATCGCGGAAACGGTCGGCATCGAGGCGATCGGCGGCCGGCCGAGCAGCGAGCCGCCGATCGTTTGCGGGTTGGCGCGCGCCACGCAGAAAGACATCCAGACGGCGTATGACGCGATCAAAATCGCGAAATACCCGCGCATTCACGTGTTCCTCGCGACCAGCCCACTGCACCGTGAGCACAAGCTGCGCATGAGCAAAGAGCAAGTGGTGGCTCGTGCTCGCGAGATGATCACGTTCGCCAAATCCCTGTGCGACGACATCGAGTTCAGCCCCGAGGATGCTGGCCGCACCGAGCCGGAGTTTTTGCACGAGGTGCTGACCGCCGTCATCGAGTGCGGCGCGACCACGCTGAACATCCCGGACACGGTGGGTTACACCGTGCCCTCGGAGTTCGGCGCGATCATCGACGGCATCATGAAGAACGTGAAGGGCGTCGAGAACGTGATCGTCTCGGTGCACTGCCACGACGACTTGGGGCTCGCGACGGCCAACGCCTTGGCCGGCATCATGGCCGGTGCCCGGCAGGCCGAGGTCACGATCAACGGCATCGGCGAACGCGCGGGCAACACTTCGCTCGAAGAGATCGTAATGACCCTGCAAACGCGGCAGCCGATGTTCGGGTTGAAGACCGGCATCGACGCCACTCAGCTGGTGCGGACTAGCCGGTTGGTGAGTGTACGCACGGGCATGGTCGTCCCCCCGAACAAGGCCATCGTCGGCGCCAACGCCTTCGCCCACGAGTCCGGCATCCACCAAGACGGCATGCTCAAACACGCCGGAACCTACGAAATCATGCGCCCCGAGACGGTCGGCGCGAGCAAGACCACGCTCGTCATGGGCAAGCATTCGGGGCGCCATGCTTTCGCGGTGCGGTTGCGTGAGCTCGGGCACGCGCTGGAGGGCGAGGGCCTGGAAGCCGCGTTCCAACGCTTCAAGAACCTAGCCGACAAGAAGAAGCGCATCACCGACGCGGACCTCGAAGCCCTCGCGAACTCCGAAGTGGGTCGTGGGGTCGAGTACTACGCGCTCGATGCGGTTCAGGTCACCTGCGGTTCGAACGGCATGCCGACGGCCACGGTGCGCTTGCGCTGCCCGGACGGCGAGCTGCGCGTGCAAGCCGCCGTGGGCACGGGCCCGGTCCACGCCGCGTTCACCGCGGTGGACGAGATCGTGAAAGCGCCGAGTGAGCTCCTCGAATACACGATCAACGCGGTGACCGAGGGCATCGACGCCCTCGGCCACGCAAGCGTGCGCGTGCGCGCCATCGGCAGCAGCGACAATCGCTTGAACGCGCAGCACGGGAGCGGCGGAGCCGCCATCCTGCACGGGCAAGCCGCAGATTCAGACGTCATCGTGGCGAGTACCAAGGCTTACCTTGGCGCGCTCAATCGCCTGCTGGTGACGCTCGGGACGTACGAGAAACAAGCAGAGAAATCGCAAGTGCGAGAACAGACGACGGGAGCCGCGGAGTGAGCATGGCAAAGACCCTTTTCGAGAAAATCTGGAACGACCACGTCGTAGTCGAGGAGCCGGGCCGCCCCGCGGTGCTCTACATCGACCTTCACTTGATTCACGAGGTCACTTCGCCGCAAGCGTTCTCGGGGTTGCGCGCGCGCGGCCTCAAAGTGCGCCGCCCCGATCACACGGTCGCGACCATGGATCATTCGACGCCCACCTTGCCCAAAGCGCTGCAGGTGATCGACGACCAAGCGCGCGCTCAGCTCTCGCAGCTCGAGAAGAACTGCGCCGACTTCGGCATCCGCCTGTTCGCCCTGGGTGACCGGAAGAACGGCATCGTGCACGTGGTCGGTCCGGAGCGCGGCTTCACTCAGCCGGGCATGACCATCGTGTGCGGCGACAGCCACACCTCCACGCACGGCGCCTTCGGCTCGCTCGCCTTCGGCATCGGCACCAGTGAAGTGGAGCACGTGCTGGCCTCGCAGTGCCTCTTGCAGTCGACCCCGAAGACCATGGAAGTGCGCATCGACGGCACGCTCTCGCCGCACGTGACGGCCAAGGACATCATCTTGGCCGTGATCGCGAAAATCGGCACCGGTGGCGGCACGGGCTACGTGATCGAATACACCGGCAGCGCGATCCGAGCGCTGGACATGGAAGCGCGCATGACCGTGTGCAACATGAGCATCGAAGCCGGCGCACGCGCGGGCCTGATCGCCCCCGACGAGAAGACATTCGAGTACGTAAAAGGTCGTGAGTTTGCGCCGCAAGGTGCGGCTTGGGATGCGGCAGTGGCTCGCTGGAAGCAGCTACCGAGCGACCCCGGTGCCAAGTACGACACCCTAGTCACGCTCGACGCCGACAAGATCGAGCCGATGATCACCTACGGCACCCACCCGGGCATGGCCGTCCCCGTCACCCAGGCGTTGCCGGCGGCCGCGGACTTCAGCGCGGGCTCCGAGCGCCAAGCATTCGAAAAGGCGATGGCGTACATGGGCCTCGAGGGCGGGCACTCGCTCGTCGGCCAAAAGGTGGACGTGGTGTTCGTGGGCTCGTGCACCAACGGTCGCATCAGCGATCTGCGGCTCGCGGCCTCCGTGCTCAAGGGTCGCCACGTGGCGGCCGGCGTGCGCGCGCTCATCGTGCCGGGCTCGCAAGAAGTGAAGCGCCAAGCCGAGGCCGAAGGCCTCGACCGCATCTTCACCGACGCAGGCGCCGAGTGGCGTGAAGCCGGCTGCTCGATGTGCATCGCCATGAACGGCGACCAACTCTCGCCCGGCCAATACGCGGTCAGCACTTCGAACCGCAACTTCGAAGGCCGTCAGGGCAAGGGCGGCCGCACGTTCCTGGCCTCGCCCGCCACGGCCATGGCCTCGGCCATCATGGGCAAAGTGACCGACGTCCGTACGCTCGCTGCGGTTTGATCAGGAAGGACACAGAACAATGGCAAGCTTCAGCAAAATCACTTCACACGCCGTCGGTCGTCGGGGGCACAGCCCCCTCCCCGCTGAAGTGAATTCAGCGGGGCCCCTCCCCCAGGTTTTGGGGCCCCAACCCCAAAACAACTTGTAAAAATTCCGAAACTCTCGAGTAAGGCGATCAATGGCAAGCTTCAGCAAAATCACCTCTCACGCCGTCGTCATCACGTCAGAGAACATCGACACGGATCAAATCATCCCCGCGCGCTTCCTGAAAGTGATCGACAAGGACGGGCTCGGGAAGAGCTTGTTCTGCGATTGGCGCTACAACGCCGACGGCACGGACAAGGCGGATTTTCCGCTCAATTTCCCGGCCTCGCAGGGCTCGCAAATCTTACTTGCGGGCGACAACTTCGGCTGCGGCTCGTCGCGCGAGCACGCGCCCTGGGCGCTCGTGGGTTGGGGCTTTCGCGTGGTCATCTCGACCTCGTTCGCCGACATCTTCAAGGGCAACTCGTTGAAGAACGGCTTGCTCCCCGTGGTCGTCAGCCAAGACGTCTATCAGAAGCTGCTCGCCGCACAGAAGGCCGACCCGAAGGCGCAAATCACCGTCGACCTCAAAGAGAAGGTGCTTACTTTGCCGGACGGCTCGACCACCACTTTCCCGGTCGATTCCTTTGCTCAGCACTGCTTGCTGAACGGCATCGACCAGCTCGGCTATATTTTGGGTTTCGACGACAAGATCAAAGCCTACGAAACCAGCCACAGTTACGCGAACTGACGCGCAGACAAAAACAAAACGGACCCCTCCTCAGATGACCGCTTCTCCTCCAGTCAAAGACAAGCCCGAGCTTGTCGAAGTTTACGACACTACTTTGCGCGACGGCACGCAGCGCGAAGGCATTTCGTACACGCTGGAGGACAAGCTGCGCATTGCCGAGCACCTGGACGCGTTCGGGGTCTCGTTCATCGAAGGCGGCTGGCCGGGCTCGAACCCGAAGGACGAAGAGTTCTTCGCCCGGGCACGCGATCAGGAGTGGAAACACGCGAAAATCGCGGCATTTGGCTCGACTCGGCGCGCCGGGCTCTCGCCCAGCGACGACGTGAGCATGCGCGCCTTGATCGCGGCCGGTACGGAGGTGTGCACCATCTTCGGCAAATCCTCGACCTTCCAAGTGACCGAAGTCCTGCGCACCACGCTGGACGAGAACCTGCGCATGATCGAAGACTCGGTCGCCTTCTTGCGTAGCGAGAAGAAGCGCGTGGTGTACGACGCCGAGCACTTCTTCGACGGCTACCGCCGGGACCCGAGCTACGCCGTAGAAACGCTGCGCGCCGCCATCCGCGGCGGCGCCGAAGTGCTCACGCTGTGCGAGACCAACGGCGGCAACATGCCCTGGGACGTCGAACGCATCGTGACCGAGGTCGCGCGGCTCGTGAATCATCCGCTCGGCATCCACGCCCACGACGACACGGGCTGCGGCGTTGCCAACAGCTTGGCCGCGGTGCGTGCCGGCGCGCGTCACGTGCAAGGCACCGTCAACGGCTACGGCGAGCGCTGCGGCAACGCCAACCTGTCGGTGATCATCCCCAATTTGGAGCTCAAGCTCGGCTTCCGCGTGCTCGAGGCGGGGAAGCTCGCCGGGATCAGTGATCTGAGCCATTTCGTGGCCGAGGTCGCGAACCTCGCCCCCGACGCGCACATGGCTTACGTCGGCAAGAGCGCGTTCGCGCACAAGGGCGGCGTCCACGTCGCGGCCCTGCGTCGCAACCCGGACTCGTACCAGCACGTGAACCCCGAGCTGGTGGGCAACACCATGCGGGTCGTGGTCAGTGAGCTCTCCGGCCGCGGCAACGTGCTGGCCAAGGCCGAGGAGATGGGCGTCGCCGTCACCGACGGCGTCGAGCTCGAGGCGCTGCGCGAGATCAAGGAAGCCGAGAACCGCGGGCTGTCGTACGAGGGGGCGGAAGCCAGCATCGCGCTTTTGCTGCAGCGCAAAGCGGACGACTACGTGCCGCTGTTCCAGGTCATCGACTACCAGATCCAAGTCGGCAAACGACGCGGTACGGAGACGTTCGCCGAAGCCGTGGTCAAGGTGCAGGTCGGCAAGCAGACGCTACATACCGCCGCTGAGGGCAATGGCCCGGTGAGCGCGCTCGACGGCGCGCTCCGCAAGGCGCTCGCGCCCTCCTACCCCGCAGTCAACGAGATCCACCTGGCGGACTACAAGGTCCGTATCCTGGATGGCACCGAGGGCACGGAAGCCATCACCCGCGTGCTGATCGACAGCCAAGACGCCCACCGCAGCTGGAGCACCGTGGGCGCCTCGTCAAACATCATCGAAGCCTCGATGCACGCGCTGGTCGACTCCATCGAATATGGGTTGATCCAAGGCCGCGCCGTGTTGCCTGACGGGCAAAGCGTGAGCCGTCCCGCACGCCCGGGCAGCCAAGCCGCGCCGACCAAAGCGGCCGCAGAAGCCTGACCAGCTCGCCGTTGCGCGGTTCAACCGCGCAGCGCGCGAAGCACACGTTCGCGCATGCGCCCGGCCGATAGCCCGTGGTGCTCGAGCACGGCTGTATTGCTGCCGCACGCCGGCACGGTCTCGACCGCGAAGCGGAGCAAGGGTGGCGCTGCCTCGAACCGAGTTTGCGCCATGATTTCCGCGATCCGATCGCCTTGGCCGCCGATGGGCAAGTGATTGTCGACCGACACGACGAGGCGCTTGTCGGCGATCGTGCGCAAGAGCCACGGGGCATCGACGCGATTGAGCCAAGGCAGACTCACCACCGAAGCGCGAACGCCGTCTTGCTCGAGCGCGAGCGCTGCACGGTACGCCTCGCTGAGCAGCACGGGCCCATAGCCGATGAACACGACGTCCGCGCCCTCGCGCAGCGTCGTGCCGACGCCGAGCTGGAGCCGGTGCGTGTCGGGGAACCGGTAGGGAACGACGCACGGCACGCTCTCGAGCCGCAGCCAGGCCGGCCCGCGGTGTTCGTGAATGCAGAAGCCGAGGGCTAGGGCGACCTCGGACTCCGAGCTCGGCGCGATTGCGATCAACTCCGGCACGCCACCAACCGCGGAGATGTCACGCACCGATTGATGCGAATGACCAGGGCCGCCGGGCAGCACGCCCGCCAACGAGGCCACGTACACGACGTGGCTGTGCTCGGTCGCGTTGTTGTAGATGTGCTCGTTGGCGCGCGTCGAGAGGAAGCATGCGAACGAGTGGCACACTGGAGTCAGCCCGCGCAATGCCATGCCGCCGGCCATGCTCACCATGTCCATCTCGGCGATCCCACACTCCACGAACCGCTCGGGGAAAGCCTGCCGCGAGGGCATTTGCCCGGTATCCACGGCCAGGTCGGCGTCCAACACCATGAGGTTCGGGGTGCGCTCCATCTCGGCCAGTAAGGCGCGGGAATAGGCGGGGATCAGGCGCTCTTGCGCAGGCGGAGCGGCAAGCGTGGGGCTGTCAGCGGTCTCCAAAGCGATTGGCGCGACGCCCAGCTCGGCGCAGCGGTCTCGTAGACGCGCGATGATCTCTTCCGCGGCACGCGCGTACGACGCACTGTCCGGCGCGCCCGAGTGAAACCGATAGTACGCGACGTCGGAGTCGAGCGACGTGTGCTCCATGAACGACACGCCACGTCCCTTGATCGTATCGGCGATGATCACTTTGGGGCGATCGAGCACCCGCTCGGCGTTGTCGAGCGCTTGTGCCAGCGCGTTCAAGTCATGACCATCGACCCGTTGCACGTGCCAACCAAAGGCTGCGAACTTGGCCTCCAGATCACCGAGCGAGCTGGTGCGCTCCAAGAACGTGTCGGACTGCAGCTTGTTGTGATCGACGATCGCCACCAGCTCGTGCAAGCCGAAGTTGGCCGCCGAGATCAGCGACTCCCAGATCTGGCCTTCTTGGAGCTCGCCGTCGCCTGTCATCACGAACACGCGGCCGTTACGGCCGAGCAGGCGGTTGGCCAGGATCATGCCCTTGGCCTTGGAGATACCCATTCCGAGCGAGCCCGTGTTCGTGACCATGCCCGGCGTGCCCACGTCCGGGTGACCGGGCAGGCCATCGATCTGACGCAGCTTGTGCAACGACTCGAACGGTAGCTTTTCGAACGCGATCAGCACCGAGTACAGGCCGGGTGCGTCGTGGCCCTTGGAGGAAAAGTAGAGGTCGTTTTCGCGCAGACCATGGGCGTGGAACCAGGTCACGATGTCCATACTGGAGAACGAGCTACCGATGTGCCCGGAGCCAGCGCGGGCGATCATGTATAGCGTGTTGAGACGACAGGCGTCCGCCAGCAGCGCTGCTCGCTCGATCTCGGGTAGCGGCAAAGTCCGCACGCGGCGTAGCTCGCCCGCCGGTACCCAACACAACGTTCCTTCGACGATGTTTCCGATCAGATCGCCCATGACTCGCGTCACTACAGCGACTCATGCGAGCTGACCACACGAACCGCGAGCTTTAACCGTAAGGTTGCGGTGCCGGATCGCGATCGCCACATAGGGAGCGCGGCCGGCGTCGGACGCGGCGGACCAGCCGCGCTCGCAGGCGCCATGCGGCGCCCAAAAAGCTGCGCATTTCCGCAGGTCAAACTCGAATTTCTACACGCTTCCTGCCTTTTTTCGGCTTCAGGATTGTCAGCCGGCCGCTGACGTGGAATCTGTCCCCGGGCGCGCCCCGTTCGGGGCTGATCGATTGCCTAGCAACTAGAGAGTGTCGAGCCGATGAAAGCCAAGATCGTTCTTCTCCCCGGTGATGGCGTTGGACCCGAAGTGACGGGCCAAGCCCGCGCGGTGCTCGAGGCAGTCGCCAAGAGCAATGGCCACGAGTTTGCGTTCGAGACGCAGCTCATCGGCGGTATCGCGATCGACGAGACGGGGGACCCGCTGCCGCCCGCAACGCTCAGTGCTTGCAAAGCGGCCGACGGCATCATGTTGGGCGCCGTGGGCGGGCCGAAGTGGGACGATCCGAACGCCAAGACGCGCCCCGAGAAAGGCCTGCTCGCGATTCGCAAAGGGCTCGGCCTGTTCGCCAACTTGCGTCCAGTGCGCAGCTACCCGGAGCTGGTGGATTCGTCGCCGCTCAAGCTCGACCGCATCCAGGGCTGCAACATGCTCATCTTGCGCGAGCTCACGGGCGGCCTGTACTTCGGCAAGCAAGGCCGCGAGCAGACGGACCGCGGTCTGCGCGTGTTCGACACGCTCGAGTACATGGATTTCGAGATCGAGCGCATCGTCCGCTTGGCCTTCAATTTGGCTCGCGGCCGCAGCAAGAAGCTGACCTCGGTCGACAAGGCCAACGTCATCGAATCGTCGCGCGTGTGGCGTCAAATCACGACTCAGATCAAGGCGGACTTTCCGGACGTCACGCTCGAGCATCAACTGGTCGACTCCTGCGCCATGCGCTTGGTCACCGCGCCCACCAGCTTCGACGTGATCGTGACCGAGAACATGTTCGGCGACATCCTTTCGGACGAAGCCGCCGTGCTCACGGGCTCGCTCGGCATGCTGCCCAGCGCCTCACTCGGCGAAGGCAAGCTCGGCTTGTACGAGCCGATTCACGGCTCGGCGCCGGACATCGCCGGCAAGGGCATCGCCAACCCCGTGGGCACGATCCTGAGCGCCGCGATGTTGCTGCGGCACAGCCTCGGTCTCGAAAAAGAGGCGGCCTCCGTGGAGCGCGCCGTGGAGCTTGCGCTGGCCGCCGGCGCGCGCACGAAGGATCTCGGTTCGGACAAGCCGCTGTCCACGAGCGGCATGGGCGAAGCGATCATCGCCAAGCTGGGCTGAGGGCTGGGCGCCGAGCCCGGGTTTCGCTCGGCGCCTACCGGCCTGCGCTTGCGGGACGCCGATTCGTCCCCAAGGATCGGTATCCTCGTGTTTTCTGAGTTTCGTGGAGCGCGAGGCTTGGGCTGCGCCCTGGCCTTGGCGAGCGCGTCGTCGGGTTTCGCACCAAGCGCGCTTGCCCAAGAAGCGGCCGGCCTGGCTGGAGACGGGGTGAAGCCGGCCGCGGTCTACGATGGCGCCGCGTTCGACAACTTGGCGGGGGGCTTGCGCCGCCGAGCCGTGTACTCCGGCAACCTCACGTTGCGCCTGAGCTTGGACCTGCAGCGCTTGCTGCGCTTGCCGGGAGCGACCTTCTACGCGAGCGGCGTCTGGATCCACGGCGGGCAACCGAGCAATTCGAGCGGTGACGCGCAAGGAGTGAGCAACATCTCTGCGGCGCCGGGAGCCCGGCTCGAGGAGCTGTGGCTGCAGCAGAATTGGGCTGACCCAGGCCTTTCCGGATTGGTCGGGCTGTTCGACCCAAGTCGCGAGTTCTATCGTTTGCAAGCAGCGGGTCTGTTCCTGAACGGCTCGTTCGGCACTGGGCCCGAGTTCTCGCAGTCGGGGAGTGCCGGGCCGGGTGTGTTCCCGAACACGTCCCTCGGCGCACGCCTGGTATACAAGCCCGATCGGCGTTTGCTGGTGCGAGCGGCACTGCTGGATGGGGCGCCGCTCCGTCGCAACGACGGCTCCCTGGCTGCATTCCGCGCGGCCGACGGTGAGCTGCTTCTCTCTGAAGTTGCATTCCTACACCGCCCGGCCCCCGCAGAGCCGCGCTCGAACCGAAGGTTCAGGTTGGGTCGGTTGTCGAACTTGCCACCGTACGAGCACAAGCTGGCGTTCGGGGCCTGGCATTACACGGCCACCTTCGACGACTCGAGCGACCTGCAGAGCGACGGCAAGCCTGTGCCTCGACACGGCAGTAGCGGCGCTTACTTGATTGCGGAAGTGCTGCTGCCGCGAGCGGACGACAGGTCACGGCGACGCCAATCGGCCTTCCTGCAGCTAGGCGTCTGCGACGCGCGGTCCTCCCGCTTCGGCTCCTATTTTGGAGCAGGCGTCGTGGCGTCTGGCGTGACGGGGGAGTCCGCGAACGATGAGCTCGGCCTGGCGGTCGCCGTGGCCCGCAACGGCTCCCACTTCATCGAAGCCATGCGCGAGCAGATGACCCCGGCGTTACGCGCCGAGGTCACCCTGGAGCTGACTTACCTCGTCCAACTTTCCCCCTATCTTGGGCTTCAACCTGACGTGCAATACGTCGTGCACCCGAACACCGACCCCCTGCTCGACAACGCGCTCGCGGCCACGCTGCGCTTCGAGCTTGCAACAGGCGACTAACGCTCGATCGAGGGGCCTCGCTGTTGCCCGATGGCTCGGGCCGCTCAGGTCGTGGCCTGCACTTGGGCGGTACGCGTGATCTCACCCATCTTTCCGCTTTGATAGTCGCGGAACGCTTGCTGGATCTCTTGCGGCGTGTTCATCACGAACGGGCCATAGCGTGCGACCGGCTCGTTCAGGGGCACCCCGGCCAAGAGCAGGAGGCGAGCGCCCGACGTTGCACCTTCGGCAGCGCGCAGCCGCACGCTGTCGCCGGCCGCGAGCACCGCCATTTGGCCATCACCGATGGCGTTGCCGCCGTTGCCGACGCGCGCTTGGCCGTCGAACACGTACACCAGCGCTTGCTGCTCTGGAGCGAGTGGCAAAGTCACGTCCGCGCCCGGCTCGAGCGACCAATCTTGGTAGACGATGGGCGTGAGGGTATCGATGACCGCGCGCGCGCCGAGCGCTTCACCAGCGATGACCCGGACTCGAGCCAAGCCGTCGCTGCTCTCTGCCGTGGGGATCTTGGCCGACGTCACCTCTTGGTAGCGTGGCTGGGTCATCTTCAGCGCCGCGGGCAAGTTCACCCAGATTTGGAAGCCGTGCACTCGGCCGCCCGCGTCACGCACCGCGCGGGATGGCATCTCGGAATGGATGATGCCGGCACCTGCCGTCATCCACTGCACATCCCCGGGACGCAGCACACCGCGGTGGCCGGCCGAATCCTCGTGCTCGAACTCACCGCTGAGCACGTAGGTCACGGTCTCGAAGCCGCGGTGTGGATGATCTGGCGCGCCCACGGCTTCGCCCGGGCCGTATTCCACGGGGCCCATTTCGTCGATCAGCAGGAACGGGTCGGCGACACTCAGGCTCATCGACGGCATGGGGCGCCTAACGATGAAACCCGCGCCTTCTTCCTGGCGGTGCGCGGTCACGACCCGGCTCACTTCTCGGACATTGCTCATCGGAACCACTCCTTGGAAGTAACCAAGATAAGGCGCTCGACTGGGGGCACAACTCGCATCCCGGCAACGCAGCGTTGCGCCAGGCGGCACAATCCCGACACTCAGACGTTGAGCGTGCGACCCGCCGGCGCCAACACCGGGGCGGGCGAACGACGAACGAAGGTGTAAGACGAATCGAGCTCGGGCCGCTGCGCGACGCTCAACCTAAAGCTGAAGGTCTGGGCCGCGCCGGCCGGCAGCAGGCAGCGCAGCGTAGGACCGCGCCAATTGCGGTTGGCCGCGAGCTCCGGGAACGCCAGCTGCCCTAGCTCGAGCAGCCCGCCGTCGACCTCCAGCACGGCCTGTACCGTGCCCGACTCGAGCACGCGCGGCGCGTCGTTGAGCAGCCAAAGCTCGGCCTCGAACAGCTCACCCACTTGCCAAGAGAATTTCGGTGCGCGTGCGCTGGCCAGCACGGGCCGACACGCGGCCTGCGCCGCGTAATACGCGGGCTTCGGCTGATGCGGCCAGCTGAGCAGGTTATTGTTGGCAGCCGAGGGCCAGGGCTCGTTGAAGCACCAGTTGAGCGCCATCGCGCAGCGCGGCTTTTGGCGCCGCGCCTCCTCGAAGATGAACTTGTAGCCTTCGGCTTGCATGAGCTGGCCGCGAGCCACGAGCTGCTCGAGCGAGGTCGTGGAGCCGAAATAGTGTTCGATGGTCGACTGACAGAGCCAGGTTCCGGGATCCATTTCCCACGCGCCGAGCCCGTGGTGCGTCTGCCACGCGCTGCCCGGGCGCGGCGGAAACAGCTCGGCCTCGGGGATGAACGTTTTCAGGTACTCGACCGACGAGGGCCCCGGGCAACCAAACTCCGAGTACGCGGTGTGCCGAGCCTGGGCGAAGATCTGAAATAGCTCCCGCCCATGCTCGTCGCGAAATCGATAGTCCCCATGGCCCATGCCCCCGAGCGGCGCGGTGGCGATGAAGGGCGTGTCGCGATCCAGCTCGTAGCAGTTCTTGTTCAGCAGGCGGAGCGCCAAGCTTTGATCGGTCATGCCCGACCAGGCATTGAACAGCTCGTTGCCACCGCACCACAGCGCCAGGGACGCATGCTGCCGAACGCGCGAAATGATGGCACGCGACTCGCGGTCGAGCACCTCGAGGTACGCCCCCTCCCCGTCGTACAGGTTGCAGGCCATGGGAAATTCGGTCCAAACCAAGAGCCCGAGCTCGTCGCAAATCTCGTAAAACGACTCTTTGTTCACGATCGCGCCGCCCCAGGTGCGGAGCAGGTTGAAGTGCGCGGCATGCGCGAGCTCGAGCAATGGACGATAGGTATCGGCGTTGATCGTACCGGGGAAAATCTCGGGGCAGACCCAATTGGAGCCGCGAGCGAAGATCACGCGCCCGTTGACCTCGAGCGTGATCGGCGGCTCGCTCCGGCTCTTGGGGAACCCCGCGGGCTCGCTCCAGGCTTGCTCGTGCATGACCAACCGCACGCGTCGAAAGCCCACGCGCTGCATGTGCTGCGGGGCGCCGTCGAGCAACACCTCGAGCGTGTACAGGGCGGCCTCGCCCTCCCCAGCCGGCCACCAAAGCCGCGGTTCGCTGAGCACCGCGCTGGCCGTCGAGCTCTCGACCACGAGCTGCCCTTCTGGATCGAACAGTCGGAAGGAGACGACGGCCGCGCTCGGTTCACTCAAAGCGACGTGCACATGGAGGCGCGCCTCGGCGTAGTCGTCACTCAGCCGGTACCGCACGTCCACGGCGCGCAGGTGGACGCGGCTTCTCACTTGTAACCCCGTGTCTTGCCAGATCCCGAGCGGAATCAGCCGCGGGTGCCAGTCCCAGCCATAGCTCACGGGCGGCTTACTCGACAGCCGGGCCTGCGCGCGGCCTTCCGGCTCGCCTTCCGCTTTCGGTGCGGGGAAAACCAAGATTTCGAGCGGGTCACCCGATTTTGCGCAATCGGTGAGATCGAGCTCGAGCGGTGTGAACATGCCTTCTTGCTCGTGCAGGAGCGTGCCCGCGAGCCACACTTGAAAACGATAGTCGACTCCGCCGCACACGAACCACACGCGCTCGTCCGCTTTCAACGCGGGCAACACGAGGCGCGTGCGATAGCGCCAGAAGCAATCTTCCAGGCCTTGGTAAGCCTTGAAATGATCCGCCACCCAATACGCGGGCCAGCCATGCGCACGCGCCCAATCGAGCTGAACGGCACCAGGCACCTCAGCGGCGACGTATTCGGTGGGTGAGCGGCTGGCCCCGATACCGGGACCCACTTCCCACTGCAACGGCTGTATGGGGTTCGGCATTCGCACGCAGAAGATAGCGCGAATCGACAGAGTGCGGCCATTGTCTCCTCGCAAAAGTAGGGCTATCGCCGAGCAATGCGTATCTCGAAGGCGCGCGTGTCGCTGGCGTGGTGCGTGCCCTTGCTCGCGCTGCAGGCGCGGCCTGCCTGCAAGAAACCCGACGCGGACGCGGCATCGCTCGGCTCTGCGCAGGCTATGGCCAGCGTTGCGCCAAAGCTCGCAGCCACCCCAGCGGTCCCAGCCACGCCGCACGTGTATAGGGCTGCGGAAGCCGACGAGCTGCTCCTGCAGTGGGACATGGGCGAGGTGAAAGTCCCCGAAGACAACCCGCAAAGCACGCCCGAGATCGAGCTCGGTCAGCAATTGTTCTTCGACAAGCGTCTGAGCGTGGACGGCTCACGCTCTTGCTACTCGTGCCATCAGAACGAAGACGCACTGGTGGGCATGAGCCGCTCGGTGTGGGCGCTGCCAACAAGAAGCTCGAGCGCCACGCGCCCGGCCTGTGGAACGTCGGCTTCTTGCGGAGGCTGCATTGGGACGGGCGCCTGCACTCGCTCGAGACGCGAGCGCTCGACGCGCTCGAGGGCGACTTGATGGGCAACGGCGAAGGCAAGGGGGTCGCGAAAAAGGTCGCAGAAATCACTAAAATCCCTGGCTACAAGCGGCTGTTCGAGGCGGCGTTCCCCGGAGAGGGCATCACGCTCGATACGCTCGTGCAAGCCATCGCATCCTACGAACGCACGCTGGTGTGCAACGACAGCGCCTTCGACAGGTACGGCAAGGGCGACAAGAGCACCCTCAGCGACGAGCAGAAGCGCGGACTGATGATTTTCTCGGAGCGTGCCAAATGCGACACGTGCCACACGCCGCCCTTCTTCTCAAATACGTGCCCTCCGCCCACGGGCGCGTTCTTCAACATCGGCATCGGCACCGAGGACAAGGCCGAGCAGGACGTGGACATCGGGCGCATGGGCGTGACCAAGAACGAGTCCGACTGGGCCGCGTTCAAACCTCCGAGCCTACGAAACGTGGCGAACAGCCCGCCTTATTTTCACGACGGCTCTCGCCCCACGCTGGAAGCTCCGGTGCGCTTCGTGGCCGGCGGCGGACACGACAACAAGAACCACTCGCCCATCGTGCAAGACAAGCAGCTGAGCGACGAGGAGATCAAGCTCATCGTCAGCTTCTTGGGTTCGCTGTCCTGCACGGAGAAGCTGATTCCGCCCAAGAGATCACCGTAAATTGCTGGTCAGACGATGCCGAACTTGGCGCACGCCTCGGGCAACAGGCGCGCAAAGCGCCGACCCCAAGTGAGCCAACCCGCCTCGTCGGCCAGCAGGTCTTGCCGAATTTCGATCTCGACGTGGGGGATGCCGCGGCGTTCGCCGTATACCACCACGCCGTAGTCACTGAGATCGCTGACGGCGTACGGTTCGTTGTCGCCCACGACGAGCCCCGGCTCCTCCCGCAACAGCTCGAGCAAGCCGCGGCCCAGGCGCACGTCGCGGTTGTACAGCATGCCGGCATGCCACGGTCGCGACACGCCCTTGAACGTGGGCGTGAAGCTGTGCACCGCTACGAAGATGCTCGGTTGAGCGACGCGCTCCCGGCGTTCGAATTCGCTCAGAATGCGCGCGTGATAGGGATGGAAGATCGAACGCGCGCGCTCGGCCGCAGCCGCCGCCGATAGCCCTTGATTGCCCGGGATCACCGTGCTCTCGCTGATCACCGGGATCGAGCTCGGTACGTCGACCTGACGGTTACAATCGATGACTAGCCGCGAATAGGTCTGCAAAATTGCGAACGCGCCGAGCTCGCGAGCCAGGCAGCGGGCCACCTGCGCGGCCCCCAAATCCCAAGCGATGTGTCGGCTGAGCTCGCTGTCGGGCAAGCCGAGCGTCCCCAGCGCGCGCGGAATGCGCTTCCCCGCGTGATCGCAGGTGAACAGGAACGGCGAGCTTCGCTCGTCATCGATCGCTTCGAACGGGGCGGGCTCGTCCGGAGCGAGCAGCGGAGAGGGCTCGGCGGTTTCGGCATCGAGGGCGGACACCGCGCTAGTCAGTACCCGCTCTTGCGCCGCGTCAACGCGCTCGGCCTCTGCTAAGACGAGGCGGCGATGTCCCGGGTGCTCGTCTTCGACATGGGTGGCGTGCTGTACGACTTTCAGGGCGATCGGGTGATCGCCGAGCACAGCCGTCGGCCGCGGCGCTGGCGTAGCGAAGAGGTCCAGGAGCGCTGGCCCGGGCTCGCCCACGCTTTCGAAACAGGCACCTGCGGCGAGACGATTTTCGCCGAGGCAATCGTGCAGCACTACGATCTGCGGCTCGGCTCGGCGGAGTTCCTGCTTGCTTTCCGCGCTGCTGCGGTCGGCTTCCACGACGGCGCGTTGGAGTTACTGAGCGAGCTGCGCGGCCGGCACCCGCTCGTCAGCTTGAGTAACACCAACGCCGTGCAGTGGCCGAAGCTGCTCGAGGATCTCGGGGCGAGCGACCCGTTCCAGGCGCACCACCCTTCTCACCGTTCCGGCTTTCACAAGCCTGACCGGCGGGCGTTCACTTCACTCGCGAACAGCTTGCCGGCCGGGTCTGAATGCTACTTTTTCGACGACCGCGCGCAAAACGTGCGGGCCGCGGCCGAGCTCGGCTGGCAAGCGCGACGCGTGCGCGGCGTCGCCGAGGCGCGGCGCGCCTGCCTAGAGCTGGGGCTGCTCGAGTGAGGCTTGGCGCTCCAGGATACGCGGCACGAGCCCGAACCGCTTGTTGGCGCGAGCGATGGCCCGGAACACCAGCACCCGCCAATTGACCTCGAAGCGATCCACGCCGAAGCCCGCCAAGAGCGAGGTGATGGCGGCGCGCAATGACAGCCAGTCACTCGGTGACATCAGCACGTCCACGAACTCGGGCGTGTAGAAGCCTTTGACGAAGCGGCGGTATGTGGCGACGTTTTTCTGTGCCGCCCGCTCGTAGGCCTTAAATTGCGAGCGCTCGAACCTGCCCGCTACGAGCGCAGCCTCGACCGCTTCGGCCGCGCGGAACGCCCCCACCATGCCGAGGTATACGCCCGTCGAGAACACCGGGTCGATGAATGCCGCTGCATCACCGACCAGCACGAAGCGATCGCCAGCGAGCTTCCGGCTCACGTACGAATAGTCGGACACGTTGCGCACCGGTGCAACGCGGACCGCCCCCGCGAGCCGCTCGCGTAGGAACGGCGTTTCGGCGATGCGCGCTTCGAAATAAGCTTGATCCGGCTTTTTGCCCGCCAAATTTCGGGTAGGGCCAACCAGCCCGACACTGGTACGATTGTTCCGCAGCGGAATCACCCACCACCAGCCGCCCGGCACCAAGACCACGCTGATGTCGCCCTCTTCTTCGCCGGTGTAGCGGCTCGCGCCTTCGAAGTGCGAGAACACGGCGAAGTTCTTGAGCTCTTGATCCATCTCGCGCAGGCCCAGGCGGCCGGCGAGCAGCGAGCTCTGACCGCTGGCATCGATCAGCATCCGCGCTTGGTACGCGCTCTCGCCGGCTTCCGAGCGAGCCACGACCTCCACACCCCCGTCCTTGTCGAGGTCGAAGCGAATCACTTGCGCCCCCTGACGCACCTCGACCCCGCTGTCGCTAGCGTTGTCGAGCAACAGCTTATCGAACTCACTGCGATCCACCTCGTAAGCCGAGGGGGCGCCTGGCACGATGCCGTCGCGAAATGCATAACGGCGCTTCAGGGAGCCGTCGGCAGTCACGAATTCTGCCGCATGCTTGGGTAAGAACCCAGCCGCCTTCAGGCGCGGCATGGCGCCCAGCTGCTCGATCAGCGGCATCGAGCAGGGCAACAGTGATTCACCGATGTGAAAGCGCGGAAACTGCTCCTTTTCGAGCAGCAAGATGCGGCGGCCGCGCTGCGCGAGGCGGGTCGCGACCGCGGCCCCCGCGGGGCCGCCACCGATCACGATCACGTCGTATGCGCTGTTTGCCATGGCCTCAGCGCATCTAGCATGCTCGCGCGCGATCGTTGAGCGCGTCTCGAACCTTGCGTACAATCTTGGCCGTGCGTTACGTCGTCTACGATCCGAAAGACCCGCGAAAAGGCCAAACCATTGCCGATCCGAGCTTGGGCCAAATCGTGCTCGGCGAAGGCGCAACCATCACCAAAGCGCTGGCCGCGGCGACCGCGAAAGCGAAGCTTGCCCCAGGAAGTGTGGTCTGGGATCGCCAAGAAGCCCGCGCTGCCTATCGCGTCCCTTGATCGCGAGTGACGGCGCGCCGTCAGAATTTGCAGCCCTGGAACGTGGGATATGTCGCCCCGTGGTCCCGATGATCGCGGTAAAATTCCGCTGCCACGCCGCGGCAAGCAGGGAGACGGACTCGCCGGCAGGCACGCGAAAGCCCAGGCCTCACCTCTCGATGAGGCGATGACCTGGGCCTTCGACGCTGATGTCTTTACGCAGTCGCTCGTCGGTTACTTATCCGTGCAAGCCACCTCGGTGGTGCCACCGCCGACGCACACTTGATTGAGCAGCGAGCAATCGAGCTTCACCGCTTTGCGCTTGCCTTCGAAGGGGGTGCTGCAGCGCGTAGCCGTGGTTCCAACGCACGAGCCGGTCGTCGTGATCCCGGTGCAGGGATCTTTCCACTGCGCGGCGGCGTCGATGAACGTCTTGGTGGCTGCCGTGATGCTCGCGTAAATGCCGCCTTTGTCGCAACCGCCGAACGGCGTGCGTGAGAAAACGCCGAACACGCGCACCTTGTTCTGCAACTTGCGCACGATGGGTCCGCCTTGATCGGCACCGCACGGCTGCGCGTCCGCGTCCGTGCCGCCCAGGTACGATTCACCCGTGGCAAGGGCCACGCTGTCGTACTGCTGCTGCAAGTACTGACGGTACCAATCGTCGTTGCTGCCGCCCGCGCCGGACGATCCGGACGCACCACCGGCACCGCCCGAGGCGCCACCGCCGCCCGCCATCGGCCCTGCACCGGCAACCGCGGGAGCACCCGCGCCCACGGCAACCTCCGCGACGCCGAATGCGCCGCCCGTGTTGTACGGCGGATACGGGTACGGGTAATTCCCGCCGCTGATCTCGTACTGGTAAAATGCATCGAACGAGCCGAAAATGGCAGGAAAAAGCAGGCCCGAAGTGGCTCGCAAGGTCAGAGAGCCCGCGCGTCGGGTGCCGCTCTGGTAGCGCAGATCGCTGTTGCCGAAGCCAACCGCGGCCAGCTGTTTGCCGATCAAATCATCGGTCAAGAGCGCGACCGGAAACGGCGCGACATCGGTCACGGACTCACCCAAGTGCAACACGGCGATGTCCGGATAGCTGAAGCCACCGTTCGAGGTATCGGCCGGCGCGAACTCCACGTCCACGACGTCCACCAGACGCTTGGGTTGGGCGGAGTTAGCACCGATGGCGAACTTCACGCTCCCCGAATAGTACGTCTGCTGCAGGAGCTGCCCGCACGAGCGCGAGGTGAGAACGCTGTTCTTCGATACCAGCGTGCCGGTGCATTGCGGGTAGAAAGGGGACGGATACGGATACGGGTACGTGCCCCCTGCGCCGCCGCCCGGGAATGGATCCGCGCCGCCAGCCGACGCGGGCGCACCCGCCGCCGGAGCATTGCCAAAACCCGCCCCCGGAGCGCCAGCCGATGAGCTCCCACCATAGCCATAGTCGTAAACGATCCCAATGCTCCCGATCCCATCCAAGCTCGCGCTGTTCACCGGCACACTGCCGATCAACTCTTCGAGCTTCGGATCAGCGGCGGGTTCCGCGGGCGTCGAGCTCTGCGGGCTGCCCGAGCAGGCAAATTGCAGCAGACCAAGCCCACACGTCAGCGTCGCAACGGCTCCGAGTCCCCATTTTTTTTTCATCACGTTCCTCCACGCGCCTGAAGCAGATTGTTCTGCCTCTTCCCCGGCGCACCCTGCTCGTCAGCAAGGAGCGGGCCAACGCGCTCGGCTAGTCTTTTTGCGAGGGGAACGCCGGATTCGTGCCGACAACGCTGTGTCACGGTGTGCCAGGCCCGGAACCGGTCGCATGACCTGTCATGTGGCAGCGGCACACAATCACCCTGACGGATGAGAGCCGCTGGCCCTCGCTGCGGCGACGAGGAGGTCGCCGCAGCGGAGAGCCAAAACGCTACATGTCGAGGACGTAAGCAGCGACCAGCGGGAACACGATCGTCGCGTCCGACTCGATCACGAAGCGCGGCGTATCGACGGCCAATTTGCCCCAGGTGATCTTCTCACCAGGCGGCGCGCCGCTGTACGAGCCGTACGAAGGCGTAGAGTCGGAGATCTGGCAGAAGTAGCTCCAGACTTTCACCTTCTCCTGCAAATCCTGGTCGATCAACGGCACGACACAGATCGGGAAATCACCGGAGATGCCGCCGGCGATCTGGAAAAAACCGATGTCGTGCTTCGCGTCGTTCTCCTTGTACCAGTTGATGAGGGCGCCCATGTACTCCGTGCCACCACGGATGATGGTGTGCTCGTACTCGCCGCGGATCACGCCCGCGACGAACATGTTGCCGAGCGTGGAGTCTTCCCAACCCGGGACGAACAGCGGCAAGTTCTTCTCCGCGGCCGCGAGCAACCACGAGTTCTTGGGATCAATCTCGTACTCGGGCTCGAGCTCTTTGCTGCGCAAGAGTTGGTAGAAGTACTCGTGGGGCAAAAAGCGCTGCTTGCTCTCGTGGGCCTTGTGCCAGAGCGCTAGCATCTTCTTCTCGATCTTGCGCATCGCCTCGTGCTCGGGGATGCAGGTGTCAGTGACGCGGTTCAGACCCTTTTCCAAGAGCGCCGCTTCGTCGTGCGGGCCGAGCTCACGGTAGTTCGGCACCCGGCGGTAGCTGTTGTGCGCGACCAGGTTGAACACGTCCTCTTCCAGGTTGGCGCCCGTGAGCGAGATGGCGTGGATCTTGTCCTTGCGGATCAGCTCGGCGATGACGATGCCCATCTCGGCGGTGCTCATCGCGCCGCCCATCGTGAGCAGCATCTTGCCGCCCTTGGCCAGATGCGTTTCCCAACCCTTGGATGCGTCGATCAGGGCGGCAGCGTTGAAGTGACGGTAGTGGTGAACGATGAAGTCTTTGACGGCGCCCATGTTGATCTCGCAAAACGAAAGAGGTGGAGGAACCACTCGCTCGCTCCCTCCGTAGCAACCGGGAGAGCCGGGAGAGCCAGGAGAGAGGAAGGACTAGTCCGATACGATCGAAGGCGATCGCGGGCCCGAAAAAAGAACCGTTTCTGGCCCGCGTCAAGGCCAGGGCCCATTTTGGGTACCGTGACAGCGGCCGCTACCTTCCCGGCGGAACAGCCGAAGCGGCCGCTCTCGTGCGAGAGTCGCGGGGGACCGAGATTTCCGTGGTAACGTCGTTACCTTGGCGGCGGGCTCGGGCCGTCCGTCTGTCACGTAAGCGAGCGCCAACCGATGTCGGATCGTCACGTCAGCGCATCCGGACCGGGCTCCATGAGTGGGCAGGTCGTCGAATCCGAATTTCAACCGGGCGTGAGCTATCGGTTGGAGCGGCGCATCGGTGAGGGCGGAATGGGGCAAGCGTTCCTCGCGCTCCGTCACGCGCCCGACGGCATCGCGCCGGTGGTGATCAAGATGGTGCGGCCCACTGCAGAGTCGGGCGCCCAGAACTCAGCCGGCATCCTGGTGCAGAAGGAAGCCGTGGCACTCGGCCGGCTCAACGAGCGCATCCCCCCTTGTCCGTTCGTGGTGCGTTTGGTCGATACGGGCAGCACGTACCTGAATGGCGCAAACCGGCCACCCACGCCCTGGCTGGCGGTGGAATACGTGCACGGCGGTGTGGAGGGCACCACACTCGAAGATCGCGTCAGAGGGTCCATCGAGCGCACGGGTGTCGCTTTCGATTCCGCGCGCGCGGCCCACGCACTGAAATGCCTGGCCGCGGGCCTGCACGCGATTCACGGGGTGGGAGTGGTGCATCGCGATCTGACGCCCGGCAACATCCTGTGCTGCGGCTTCGGTGAAGCGGAGATTTTGAAGATCTCGGACTTCGGTATCGCGCGCCCTCAAGGCTTGGCCGCGACGTTCGGCGGCATCCCCGTCGGAACCTTGGGCTACGCCGCGCCCGAACAGTGCTTGCCCGACTCCACCGGGACCGGCACGTACACCGACATTTTCGCGCTCGCCTGCGTGCTTTACTTCACTCTCACGGGTGAAACATTGTTCGAGTCCGACACGCTGCTCAAGAACATGCTTGCGATCCGCGACGCCAAGCGCCGCTCGCTGTGCGACGCGCAAGCCCTGGTGCCCGAGCTGCGCCAACGACCCGACGCCTGTCGCGCGATCGACGCGGCGATCGGTCGCGCCACCGCGGTGGATCCCACGCAGCGACCGCAGGAGGCGCTCGAATTCGCGGCCAGCGTCGTGCCTTGGCTGACCGAAACGCCCACGCCGCCCAAACCCAGCCGGCGCTTGATCAACAGCTTGATCAATCTATCGCCGCCCGGCGATCTGTCGCGCTGGGAGTGGACAGTGCGTCATCCCGGCGGCGAGCGCATCATCCAAAGCGCCGCCTGGGACGTGGACGGTCATTGCCTCGCGTTCACGACTCAGGGGCCCGCTTTTTGGAACGGGCAGATGTGGGTAGCGACGCCGGAGCTGGCCGAGGCCTTACCGAGCGGCATGCAGTTTGCGCGCCGCATCGAGGCGGGCGGTTGGTTGATCGGTGGCGCTGGTGGAACGCTGCTCGTGTACGCCAGCGATGGCGTGCGTGAGGTCGTGCGTTCACCCAGCAGCGAGGTCACGTTCACCCACTCTAGTGGGCGCTTCGACGACTTGCTGGTTGCCGTCGCGCAACGGCCAGGTGAGCCGCCTTCGCTGTGGGCGATGGCCGCGCGGCGCTGGATGAAACCGATGCAACTCGACGGCGTATCGTACGTCGCGGCGCTACTGCGGCTGGATGACTCGCGCTGGGTGATCTGCGGGCGCTTGACCGAGGGCACGGGCTTCGCCGCCATTTATTCGCCGATGCAGTGGGAGGTGTTTTACCTGCAAACGCCGCGCACGCGTGCCTTCGTGGCCGGCGCATCCGAATCGGATCGCGGCCTCGGGCTGGTCGTCGGGAGCCACGGCGTAGCGCTGCGCATCGAAGGGCAAGCCGCCGTCGCATCGATCGCCGAGAGCACGCCGGATCTGACCGCTGCCGCGATGGACGTGCTCGATCGCGAGTGGGTGGCGAGCCTCGGCCGGCTTTGGGTGCGTGATCCAGCGCGCGACCCGGCTTGGCGCAGTGTGTGGATGGATCCGAGCTGGCAAGCCCCGTTCATCAGCATCATCGCGGACGCCGGCATGCTCGTGGCCATGACCGCCGACGGCGGGGTGCTCGAGGGCCGCGCCAGCTGGCGCTCCGCCGAGCGGGCGCGCTGAACCTCAGAACGCGACGTCGAGGTTGGCGTTGCCGACGCCGACTTGCTGCGCGTAATGACCGCTCGCGTCGGGGGACTGGCTGGGCGCAGAATAAGTGGCTAGCCGCCCGTGCACGTCACGCGGGATGAAGACGAAGTGCGTGTAAGACAGCGCTGCGTGGATGCGCGACGTGATCGCCACGCGCCCGCCGAGCGCGAAGGAGGCTCCCGCCCAATCCGGCAAGCCGGGCTCCATGGTGCTGTCAGGGACCGCGCTCGAGTCGAACCCCAGGCCGGAGAAAAACTCGAACGCCGGGCTCGTCCAAACGCTCGCACCGAGCCGAACGCCCGCGCTGTCTTTGAAATCCCGCGGCACGTTTTGCAGCACCATCGCGCCGTTGCGCTCGGCGCCGTTGGCTTGCAACGCGCACGGCGTGCCGCTGACCACCGCACATTGGTTTTTGAACGCCGAAAAGCGCGTGTAGTCACCGAACACGCGCACTTCCCAACTCGCGCGCGGGCGATAGCGCGCGCCCCAGCGGATCACGTCCGGGAGATCGTAAATCACGTCCACGTGCGAGCTGCTCGGACCGCCGATGTCGTTCTCGAGCGAGCCACTGAGCCGCATGCCGCCGCTCACGTTGGGCCGCGACTGATACGACAACCCCAACCACAAGGTGTCTTTCTTGGCCTCGTACAGGGCGCCGATGCCAAAGCCGAGCGCATAACCGTCCACGTCCAAGAGCGAGCGGCCTTCGTGGCTGACGTCATTGCCGCCTCCGCTCCAGGCTCGCACGTCGCTAATCCAGGAGCGCAGCACGCTCAGGCTCACACCGAGGCTCAAGCCGGTGTCCGCCACTTGTAGCGCGCCGCCGAGCATGAATTGGCTAGTGACGATTTGCCCTTCGATCGATTGGAAGCGTGAAACGCCGTCCACGATCCCCGGATAGCGTGAGCCCGCAAAAGCGGGCCGCGTGTTCCAATTGACCATGCCGCCATAAGGCGTGAAGAAGCCTGCGCCGAAGCTGACCTTTCCGAGCCGGAGCGACGCCGCCAGCACCGGGTTCACGAGCGGGTTCACCAGCACGGCGCGGCCCACGTTGGCGCCCTGGGCATCGGCGGGGTCTGGCGCGTCGGTCGGCGCGCGCACGCGATCGTAAGTCACTCGTCGCACGGCGACGCTCAAGTCAGCGAACAGATGCAGGCCGCTCGCTTGGCTGAGAGCGGCCGGATTGAAGTACAGCGCGGTCGCGTTCTCGGTGGTGGGGTGCCCGTGCTCGGCCGAAAAACGCGCCACGGAGAAGCCACTGGCGCGAGCGGCGCTGGGGCATAGCGCGCAGCTCAGCCCGAGGCCCAGCACGAGGCACGACGAAAAGCGACTCATCCGAAGCCCCAATACTACTGGGTCACGTTGTTTCGGACTAGCTGCCGTTTCGCTTTGTTGGAGCCAGCTAGCCGAGCGGGCAAGTTGCTCGGTCTCGCGTCACCCGCCGAAGGAAAGCCCGCACGCGCCGGTCGCGCCGGTTTTCTCTCGTGGCTCGTGCCTACTCTCGATCGTGACCTGATCGTGCCAAGACTGACTAGGTAGTTCCAGGCTACCGAGCTCGCTCGAACAATTCACGCACGAATTGAATCGTGTCGGCATCGCTCGCCGGCTTGTCTTCCCGATAGCGTTTCACCCGAGCAAAGCGCAGGGCCAGGCCGCCCTCGTAGGTGGAGCTTTTTTGCAGGCCATCGAAAGCGATCTCGACCACGAGCTCGGGCCGGACCTTCACTACCCACTCCGAGCGCTCGGTCGCGAGCTCCAGGAATTTCTCGGTCTGCCATTTGAGGGTCGCGTCCGTGAGGCCCTTGAAGGTCTTGCCGAGCATGACGAACCCTCCGGATTCGGGATCGCGCGCGCCGAGGTGCAGGTTGCTGAGCAACCCCTTGCGCCGCCCGCTGCCCCACTCGACAGCGAGCACGACCAAGTCCAACGTGGGCGCCGGTTTGACCTTCACCCAGCCTGCACCGCGGCGGCCCGCTTCATAGAGCGAGGCCAAGCTCTTCACCACGACGCCTTCGTTGCCCGAGGACAACGCGCTTTGCAGCACACCCTCGGCGGCTTCGGCGCTGCTGACGTCCACGCGCTGCACGCGCGCGCTCTGGGGCACCGCACTCGCCAAGGCTTGCCAGCGCTCGGCGTTCGAGCGCTCGACCAGCACCTGCCCATCCAAGTACATGCAGTCGAAGAAAAAAGCGCGCAGCGGCAGATCGGCACGTGCAGCAGCGACGCCCAACTTGCGGCCGACGCGCTGCATGGTGACCTGAAACGGCTGCGGTCGACCGTCCTCGCGCAGCGCGATCACTTCACCGTCCAGCACCAAAGACGCGGCCGCAAAGGAGCGCCCGAGCTCTACGATCTCCGGCAAGGCATCGCTGAGATCGTTCCCGTAGCGCGAGTAGAGCGCGACGCGCTCGCCCTGCTTGTGCAACTGAATGCGCGCCCCGTCCAACTTGTGCTCGATCGCAGCGGGCAGCGTGCGTGTGTAAGCCTCTTCGGCGCTTTTCGCCGACTGCGCGAGCATGGGCCGCAAGGGTCGAAACAACTCGATCGAAAAGCCGCCCAGCTCGAGCTGACCACCGCGGAACGCGCTCACGGCGACGTCCGCCGCGTTGCCCGCGAACAGCATCGCTTTGCGGATGACTTCGAGCGGCACGTTCGTGGCCTGCGCGAGCGCGTCGAGCACGATGCTCTCGAGCGCGCCTTGCCGCAGCTCACCCAAGATCAGCCGCGTCACGAAGTCTCGCTCTTCCGCGGTCAGCCGCGCAAAAAGCGCGGCGAGCAAGCGCTCACGCTCACTGGCCACGCCCTTACCCGACAAGTCCTCGAGCGCCTGAAACACGGCGTCTAGCTCGAGCACGGTGACCTCGCTCGCTTGCGGCACGGCCTCCGCCCGCACCGAGAGCAGCGTGCGGTGCCCGAGCCCGAGCCGCCCCTGCCGCAGCTCGCCACACAAATACCCGACTGCGGCCGGCAATTCTTCGACCGAGAGCGCTCGCAGCAGCTCGGCAAAGCGGGCAATTTTCTTGGTCCGCGAGCGTGTGGCGGCAACGTCTCGCGACGCGGCCACGATGTCGGCTAAGCTCACCATTCCGATGTTCTCTCCTAGAGCCACCACGCGACGCTGGCTAGACCTGCCGGTGGTCTCGTTCTGCGCGCTGTGCTCGCTGGGCGCGGCGAGCTGCGCCGATGCGCGCGGGCGCTTCGAGGATTTTCAAAATCGCCTCGCTGCAGACTCGGGCGCTCAGGTCGAGACCGAGGCCGGAGACCCGTGTGCGCCGCCCCCGCCCAACTCAGTCACCGGCCCAGCCTTGTTGGCGATCGACACCAGCTTGACCGCTGGGCATCCCATCTTGTTCCTGGGCACGATCGACACGCCGCCGCTGGAAGGCACGACCGCAGTGCATTTCGCGTACCGCGCGCTCGATTCGCTGGACCGCCGCACACGCGTTGGTGATGCGCTGGAAGTGGGGCCTTTTGCCCTGCACGACGGACTGCTCACGGCGCCGGTGCCCGAGTCCACACTCGACGGTGACGCCAACCCACTGCTCCACGGCGCGCCGATCACTTCGGAGATGACCTTGACCGGCCAGGTCTGCGGCGTGGCCCGCTTCTACTGCGGCACGCTGAGCGGCAGCACGAGCGGGCTGCTCAGCGGTCCGTTCACGGGCACGTATGGGATCACGCTGTTGGACGGACCCGACGCGGTACCAGACCGTCCGCGGTTCGGCTGCGGCGCGGAAGATCTCGCGCCCGAGCTGTAGTGGCGCTTCCGCTCACAGGTACCGATCGAGCGCGCTCTGGACCGAGCCCGCGTAGCTCGCGCCGAACAGGTTCAGGTGCACGAGCAGCGGATACAATTGGTAGAGAGCGACGCGCTCGGCGTGCCCCGCGCTGAGCGGGAAGGCCTCGGCATAAGCGGCGAACACGCGCTCACCGAAGCCGCCAAAGAGCCGCATCATGGCCAAATCCACCTCGCGATGCCCGCCGTACACGGCCGGATCGATCAAACAAGGCGCGCCCTGCTCGTCGATGTGCAGGTTGCCGCCCCACAGATCGCCATGCAAGCGCGCTGGCGGCTCGCTGTCGCCCACCAATTGCGGCAGCTTCGCAAACAGGCGTTCGATGTCTCGGCGCAAGCGTGTCGGTGCGCGCCGCTCGCTCTCCGCCAGCGAGATCTGTGCCTCCAAGCGCTCCACGCGATAAAACTCCGCCCACGTATCGTGCGCCCGATTGCGTTGCGCCAAACGGCCGATGAAGTTCGATTCGGCGAACCCGAAGCTCGGCGCGCCGGCCCGGTGCAGCGCGGCCAGCCCACGTCCGAGCTCTTCATCGAACCGCGCGCGGGGCCTCCCCGAAGCGATCAGCTCGAGCACGAGGAAGGCCGGACTGTCACTCGGCTCGGCTGCGGAGTGAGCGAGCACCTCGGGAATGCGCAGCGCGCGCGCCTCACGCAAAAAATGCAAGCCGCGCGCCTCGGCAGGGAACATCGCGCTGGGGGCGTTGGCGTTGGTCTTGAGGAATACGCGCTGCCCGTCCGCGAGCGACAGCGAAAACGCGTCGTTGATGTCGCCGCCCGAGAGGCGCGCCACGGACTCGACACGCTGCCCCAGAGCCTGCTCGACCCCACGGCGCAGCGCGCTCGAGATCACAACCGGTGTTCCTTTCGGATCTCCTGCAGCAAGTGCTCGCAAGCCGTGCGACACAGCTCGAGCACTTCGTCGAAGTCACGATCCTCACCGTAGTAGGGGTCGGGAATGGGCGCGTTTGGCGCTGCCGCTGGATCGAACCCGCGCATGAGCCGGATCTTGCTCGCCTGCTCCGGGCTCGGCGCGATGCGCTGCAAGTCAGCCGCGTTGCTTGCGTCCATGGCAATCACGTACTCGAAGCGCGCGAAATCTTTGGCCACGAACTGACGCGCTTGGCCGCCTACGACGATCCCCGCTCGCTTGCCAGCTGCGCGTGCACGGCGGTCCGGAGGCTCGCCGGTGTGGTAGCCGGCGGTGCCCGCGCTGTCGATTTCGAGCTCGGCCTCGAGGCCTGCTTCGGACGCCAGGAAGCGGAACACGGCTTCCGCCGTCGGCGAACGGCAGATGTTCCCGAGACACACGAAGCACACTCGAATCACTGCCGCATGCCTCGGAGTAGGCTGTAGATCGCATAGCCGAAGGCGTAACAGGACCCGATCAGCAGCAAGAGCACGAGCGTGGGCCGCCCTTTGACGGTGCGTCGCTCGGTCGTCTGTTCAGGCGGGTCCACGTCGTGCATTCGGGGTTGCTGTCCGACAAGTGTACGCATTTTCGAAGCCCGTAAGCGATAAACCAGAGCAAAACCGGACATTACCGGCCTTTGCCCGGGGTGCAGGTCGAGTTAGACTCTAGCTCCCGCTCCATGCTCCAGCCCGGCCAGATCATCCAAGACAAGTACCGCATCGTCCGCCTGATTGGACAGGGCGGTATGGGTGAAGTCTACGAGGGGGAGAACGTGTCGATCGCTCGCCGCGTCGCGATCAAGGTGCTGCTCGGGGAAGCCGCCATGAACGCGGACATCGTGCAGCGCTTCGAGCGCGAGGCGCAGGCCGCAGGTCGGATCGGAAACGATCACATCTTGGAAGTGCTCGACTTGGGCGCATTGCCGACGGGCGACCGCTTCATGGTCATGGAGTTCTTGGATGGCGAGCCGCTCAACTCGCGCATCGAGCGCTTGCGTCAGCTGACTGCCGAGCAGGCGACTCCCATCGTGTTGCAGGCCCTCGCCGGGCTATCGGCGGCGCATCACGCGGGGATCATCCACCGTGACTTGAAGCCCGAGAACTTGTTCGTGCTCAAGCAGAAGGCGGGCGTCGCCGACTACGTGAAGATCATCGATTTCGGCATCTCGAAGTTCAGCCAACTGAGCAACGAGGGCATGAAGATGACCAAGACCGGCTCGGTCATGGGCACGCCGTATTACATGTCGCCCGAGCAGGCGAATGGCAGCCGAGAAGCCGACGCGCGTAGTGATTTGTACGCCATGGGCGTCATCTTGTACGAGTGCGTGACCGGCGCCGTGCCCTTCGACGGCAAGACGTTCAACGAGCTGTTGTTCAAGATCGTGCTCTCCGACGCGCCCGCGCCGCGTACCCTCGCCCCCAATCTAGATCCGGCGTTCGAGGCCATCATCATGAAGGCCATGGCGCGTGAGGTGACTCACCGCTTCCAAACCTGTGAAGAGTTCGCGCAGGCGCTGCGCGACTACCAAGCTGGGCGCGGCATGCCGATGGCCGACGTGACTGGGCCAGTGCCGGCATTCAAAGCCCCGGCTCCGGCGGTTTCTCAGCAAGTCGCGCTGCCGCAGGCAGGCGGGCACGGCGGCTTGTCGACCGGTGCCAATTGGTCGAACACCGGTATGCAGCTGCCGAAGAAGAGCAACGCACCGTTGGTCGCGGCCTTACTCGGAGTCTGTTTCTTGGTCGTTGGCGGTGGCGCATTCGCTGCCTACAAAGTGATGCATGATAGGTCCGCGGCGGCTCCCCCGTCGCCCAGCGCCTCCGTCGAGCCGAAGGCTGAGCTCACGCCGCCGGCAGCACCGCCGAGCGTGGCAGTACCGGCCCCGCCGAGCGCCGCGGAGCCGGCCACGAGCGCGCCAAGCGCGAGCGCGAAAGTGGCCGCGGCCCCCGTGAAGGCCGTTGCTGGCCGCCCCAACCCGAGCCACGTAGCTGCCGTCGCGCGCCCCAATCCCCCGCCCCCTGCGACCGCAACTGCGAAGAAAAAAGCGGGCGCGACCGATTTCGGCTACTGAATCCGCGCTCGGTTGCGCGCAAGCGAGACCGCGGGCCCTGCCTCGGCTACAACGTCGAGCATGGCCAGCCTTTCAGGTAAGACCTTGTTCATCACGGGCGCCAGCCGCGGCATCGGCCGAGCAATTGCGCTGCGGGCCGCGCGGGACGGCGCGAATGTCGCAGTGCTGGGCAAGACCGACACGCCGAACCCGAAGCTTGCCGGGACCGTGCATGAAACGGTGGCAGAAATCGAGCGCGCCGGGGGTCGAGGCCTGGCATGCGTGTGCGACGTGCGCTTCGAAGATCAGGTCAACGCAGCCGTCGCGAAGACGGTGGAGACGTTCGGCGGGATCGACATCCTGGTCAACAACGCCAGCGCGATTAGCCTAACCAGCACGCTCGCGACCGATATGAAGCGCTTCGATCTGATGCATCAGATCAATGCTCGAGGCACCTTTCTGTGCTCGAAGGCTTGCATCCCCGCCCTCGAAAAGAGCCAGAACCCGCACATCCTGATGCTCTCACCACCCCTGAATCTGGCGGCCAAGTGGTTCGCGCCGCACTTGGCGTACACGATGGCGAAATACGGAATGAGCTTGTGTGTGCTCGGCTTGGCGGAAGAGCTGCGGCCCAAGGGCATCGCAGTGAACGCGCTTTGGCCGCGCACGATCATCGCCACCGCGGCGGTTCAGAACTTGCTCGGTGGAGATCCGGCCATGGCGCGCGCGCGCAGCCCGGAAATCGTATCGGACGCCGCGCACGCGATCTTCCTGCAACCGAGCCGCGAGTTCAGCGGCAACTTCGCGCTCGACGAAGACGTGCTACGCGATGCCGGAGTGACGGATCTGTCGGGGTACTCCAGCGGGCCGAGCGACCAACTATTGCCAGATCTGTTTCTGTGAGTGAATTCGATGAGCCAAACCTTCGTACCCGAAATGTACGCGATCGATTTCGGGACCAGCAATTCGCTGCTCGCCGCCGCCAATCGCGACGCCACTTGCCCGCCCATCCCGCTCGACGAGCGCGCCAGCGATCCCAGCGTTTTTCGCACGATTTTGCACTATTCGGACGACGCCGAGTGGTCCTTCGGCGCGGGCGCGCTGAGTGAGTACGTGGCGCAGGGGATGCGCGGTCGCTTCTTGCGCTCGGTGAAGCGCTTTTTGCCGATCGCGAGCTTCACCGACACCCGCATCGGCTCGCGCAAGGTGCTCTTGGAGGAGCTCGTGGGCATGTTCTTGCGCGAGATGCGCAAGCGCGCGAACGCTCACTTCGGATGCGACGTGCGGCGCGTGATGCTCGGTCGCCCGGCGCGCTTCAGTGACGACGACGAGGCCGACGCACTGGCCGAGTCTCGTTTGCGCAATGCCGCGCGCTTCGCCGGCTTCGAGGACATTCACTTGTGCCCCGAGCCGCTCGCTGCGGCGTATGACTTCGGCACCACACGGCCCGGCGCCAACACCTTCCTGGTCGCGGACTTCGGTGGCGGCACCTCGGATTACACGGTGGCTCGCCTCGACCCCAAGCGGGCCGATCGGCTCGAGGTGCTGGCCATCGGCGGCTTCGCACAAGCGGGTGACGCGTTCGACGGCTCGCTGATGCGCAACGGCATCGCCGATCATTTCGGGGCGCGCGTGCGTTACCAAGTGCCCTTCGGTTCGAACTGGCTGGAGATGCCGCGCCCCCTGATGGAGCGGCTGTGCTCGCCCGCCGACATTTGCCTCTTGGACCGGCGTGACGTGCTCGAGTTCTTGCGTGGCGTGCGGGCCGGGTCCGCCAAAGAAGAGGACAAACTGCACGTCGACCAGCTCTTGTGTTTGATCGAAGATAGCCTCGGTTTCCAAATCTTCGAGGTCATCGAACAGCAAAAGCGTGCCCTCTCCGAGCAGGATTCGGCCATTTTTCGGTTCGAGTATCCCGGCATCGACATCACCGAGACGATGACCCGCGCTCGCTTCGAGGAAGCCAGCTCAAAGGTCTCGAGCGGCATCTTGGATCGGCTGGATCAGGTGTTGGAGCGCGCCGGCCTCACCGCCACTGACATCGATCGGGTGTGCTCGACCGGTGGCACCGCCAAGGTGCCGGTGATCAAGCACGGCCTGGAGACCCGCTTCGGTGCGGGCAAGCTGCAAGCCCTGTCCAGCTTTCACGCCGTCATTCAAGGTCTCGCCGAACGTGCGCGCTCGATCTTGAACGAGTGAGCTCGCTACTGAATCAGCAATAACCCACGCGCGACGCCCGTGCTCGAATCGGGCGAGTTCATGGCCTGAAACAAGCGTTCGCTCGGCACGAGCCAGGGCCCGAAGCGGCCGTTCACGTCCAGCACGAACACCAGGTCCTGATCCTCCAAGTAACCGGCTATCGGCGAATGGTGACCCACACCCTTGCCGAACAACAATCCGCGCTGAAAGTTCACCAGGTAGCGGCGGTCCAAGTCGTTACTGTGCCTGAGGTGCATTCGGAACTCGTCCAACGTGAGGCCGCGCAGCACGGTCACGGAGCGCGTCGACTTTTCGCGGATCAGCGCGGCGAGATCGTCGAGCGTGAGGCCGCCGAAGCAAAAGTCCCAGCGGCACTTACCCGAGCCTTCCAGCACACCGCGCGGCGTGGTCGGGCCTTCGCCGAGCGAGCGAAACGCATTGGCCACGCTGGTCGGGCCGCACACCGAGCCGTTCGGCTGGAAATCCACCTCGTGTCGATAAGTGGCAGCGACGGGCAGGGCCCACGCGCGTTCGATCAGCTTTGCGTCTTGAAACCCGGGCAAGGTGGCGATCGACGTGACCGGAAAACGGGGCGGGAAATAGGCGACCTTGACGAACAGGGCGCCGAAAACGACGACCACTGTGCCGATCAGCACCAGCAGGGCACGCAGCAAACGGCGACCGTAGACTCTTTTCATGGTCACGCTCAGTACTCGATAGCGACGACTTCCAAATCGATCTCGCCGAGTGGTCGCTGCACGGTCACAACGTCCCCGACCTTGCGCTTCATCAGCGCCTTGCCGAGCGGCGATTGGAAGCTGATGCGCCCCTCGGCCGGGCTAGCTTCGTCCGGCCCGACGATCAGGTAGGTCGACTTCTTTTCGTTCTCGTCCACGACTTGGACGCGGGCGCCGAAGCGGACCTCCAGGTGTGCGCCTTCTTCTTGTTTGACGACCACCGCGCCGTCGAGCCGCTTGGTCAAGAAACGGATACGCCGATCGATCTCGCGCATCCGCTTCTTGCCGTAGATGTACTCGGCATTCTCGGAGCGATCACCCTGCGCGGCGGCCTCCTGCACCTCGAGCACGATGCGCGGGCGTTCCACGCTCGCCAATTGATTGAGCTCGGCCGCGAGTTTTTTCGCGCCTTCGGGGGTCAGGTAGTTCGGCATCTTGCGGTACGGAGAAGGCTTCCTAAACCTCAGTTGGCTCGCGCAGGCAAGAGATCGTAGCGTACCGCCGGTGACCGGGAAACGTTGGCTCTTGATCCTGGCGATTGTCGGAGCGCTGCTACTGGGCGCGGCCGGGCTTTTGCTGCTGGTGGTATTACCGCGCTACGTGGAGGGCAAGGTGCTGTCGAGCGCCGAAGCCCAAGGCGTGACCGTCAAGCCCGATGACATCGCGTTCGGCTGGGGCTGGGTGCAGCTCACCCAGGTGAGCGTCGGCCTCGACCACGTGCGTTCGGTGCAGATGCAGGTCGGCCGGATCGACGTCACGTTGGACGGGCTCACGCCGCTGTCCATCGGGTTGTCGAACGTGGAGGGCGTGGTCACGGGCTCGCTGACCAACGTCGGGCTCGAGCTCGGCGAATGGACCAAGGCTCACCCGAGCGCCTATTCACTACCGCTCAGCGCGAACAACGTGCACGTGCGCTTCGTAGAGCCAGCCGGCACGCCCCCCTGGCTGGATGTGTCATCTGGCGAGCTCACGCGGACCGTGGCCGGCGGCACGTTTGCCGCGCAGCACGCGCGCTTTCTCGGGCTCGATTTGGGTAAGGTCGGCGCGGGCTTTGCGCGCGAAGGCTCGACTATCGCGCTTGGCTACGGCGAGTCGGACCTCGGCAAGGCCCCGTTTCGCGTCGAGGTCGCGCTGGGCGGCAAGGTGCCAACGGCGACCTTCACGCTCGCGCCAACCGCCGCCGAACGCTTGGCCAAGCCACTCGGTGTACCCCTGCCCCTGCCCGGCGTGATCGTGAGCTCGCTGACGACGATCGCCTTCGCAGAAGGCGCGGCCGCTGGCGCCATCAGCGGCACCACGACGGTTACACTCAAGGGTTACGTGCCACCGCACCCCTTCGAGCTCGATGGTTTCATCTTCGGCGACACCACGACCTTCGACACCAAGTTCGCCCTTCCGCCGACGCGCGATCGCATCACGCTCAGTGGGTCACGGCTGAAAGCGGGCAAATTCGAACTGAATGGCGATGGCTTGCTCTCCCGTGGTTCCGATCATTCCGAGGCGAACATCACACTCAAGGGCGAGCTGCCGTGCAGCGCGCTCGCCTCCGTGGAAGCGGAGTCGCGTTTGGCCAAGATCTTGGGCGGCACCAGCGCGCTGACGAGCAAGGCCGGCAAGCTCGCCGAAAAACTAATCGGGGGCAGCGTCGCCATCGGGCTGTCGTTGCACGTCGACACGCGCAACGTGTTGGCCGCCAAGGTCGATCGCACCATTGGCGTCGGCTGCGGCCTGCACCCCCTGAGCTTGGCCGAGCTTGCCAAGCTCGTGCCGCTCCCGGCAGACGTGACCGAGCTGCTCCAGAATCTGCCGGCGTTACCGAACGATCTGTCCAAGTTCCCGCAGCTTCCGAGTCTGCCCTCGGGGCTGCCGCCGGTGCCGAGCGGCGTTCCCGCGCTGCCTGCGGGCCTGCCGCAGCTCCCGAACCTCGGCCTGCCCACGAGCTTGCCGACGATCCCGCCGGCGGCCACGCCCGCACCCACCGCCACTTCGACCAGCAAAGCCGCGCCGAAGCCGGCCGCTTCGGGCGGGAGCTGATGGCACGCATTGCGATCCTGGGCGCGGGCATGATGGGCAGCGCGCTCGCGTTGCCCTTGCTCGATCGCGGTCATGAGCTTCGGCTGATCGGCACCGAGCTGGATCACGAGATCATCTCCGCCTTGAAGCACGGGGCCGATCACCCCACCCTTCGTTATCCACTTCCGGGCTCGATCCAGCCTTTTTTCGCAGCGGAGCTCAGCTCCGCGCTGGCCGAGGTCGACGCGATCGCGCTCGGCGTCAGCTCGGCCGGCGTGCGTTGGGCGGGGCGTGCGCTCGCTGGGCTAAGCGCGCCCGTGCCGGTGCTGATGATCGCGAAGGGGCTGCACTGGGACGGTACGCGCTTCGCGATCTTGCCGGATGTGTTGAAACAGGAGCTGCCTCACGGGCTCGGCATCGAGCCCGTCGCGGTGGGCGGGCCGTGCATCGCGGGCGAGCTCGCACGCCGCGTCGAGACTTGCGTGGTCCTCACGGGGCGCAACGCGGCAAGTTGCGATGCGTGGGCCGATCTCGCGCGCGGCCCGTACTATCACGTGCTCACGAGCGCTGATCCCGTCGGCACTGAAGTCTGCGCCGCGCTGAAGAATGCGTACGCCATGGGCATCGGATTCGTCGCCGGTTTGCATGAAAAGCGCGGCGGCGCCCCGGGCAGCATCGCCATGCACAACGCCGAGGCCGCGCTCTATGCTCAAGCCATCGCCGAAGCCGAGCGCTTGGTCGAGCTGCTCGGCGGAGCGCCGGGCACCGCCGCAGGCCTGGCCTTTGCGGGCGACCTGAACGTGACCTGCAACGGCGGCAGAACCGGCAGATTTGGGCGATTTTTAGGGCAAGGCTTGGGGCGCGCCGGCGCCATTGCGGCCATGAACGGCGCAACCCTGGAGTGCTTGGAGATCCTCGAGACGCTGCGTGCCGGGCTCACGGTTTTCGAATCAGTCGGAAAGCTGGCTCGCGGTGAGCTGCCCTTTTTGGATCACATGCTGTCGGTCGCGCTCGACGACCAGCCCGTGTCGATTCCCTACGGCAGCTTCTTCAGGGAGCTTCGACCAGCTGGAAGCGCAGCGAATAGCTGATCGTGGTCGGGCCCTTCTTCGGCTTCTGAAATTCCACCGCCTCGAATACCGAGCTGAGGCAGGCGCGAAACTCTGCTCCGCGTAGCGCGGTGCGCGGTTGCTCCAGGCGCGCGTGCCCGCCTGTGCGTGCGATATGCAAATCGATGCCGAAGCGGCCACCCACGGCGGGGTCCTCACTCTTGCGGTAGCAGTCCATGAACGAGGGGAAGCGCTCGGCCACCGCGCTCAAGAAGGGCGCCTTGGTCTCGGCGTCGTTCGGGCCGCCGCCAATGTGCAGCCCGATGTTCTCTACTTTCAGCTCGGGCAGCGGGCGCAGCGGCTGTTTGGGGTCGAGCATGATTTCGGGCACGCGCGGCCCCGTGGCTCGCGGCGAAACCGCAACGCCATGCGGCGCCGAGCTCGATGAGCCGGCGGCACTCGGCGGGCTCGCGGGTGCCGCCGCCGAAGCAGCCGAAGGAGCTGCACTCGCGACGGGGCTGTGCACGCTACCGCCGGCCGGCGCGGCCCCAGCGCAGCCGAGCTGAATGAGCGCAAACGCCACCGCCGAGCCCGCCGTGTTTGGCCTTCGAACCGAGAAACGCATCCCCTGAGTCATAACCGATTTCGAGCTCGGATCGTTTTGGTTTGAGCCTCTCAGTGTCTGTGGCAGAAGTGGGGGTGATGCGGCATCGTCTCGCGCTCGTCGCGCCTGCGCGCTCGATCAGCGCGCTACTGCTCGGGTGTGCCGTTGTGCTGCCGAGCTGCAACGAACGCAGCGCTACGCCACGGCCCGCGCCTGCCGCGGTCGAAACACCAAAGCACACATCGCCGAGCCCGAGCGCGACCGCGCCCAAGCCGAGCCCCAAGCCGCAACGCGATCCCGAGCCCGATTCGCTCAGCGTGTCGGAAATCCCGGACGAAGCCCCGGCCCCTGCGGGGAGCGCGCGAGCGGAGCCTGCTCCAAGCAAGCTGCTCATCGATCAAGCGCAAGAGATCGGGCCGGCTGGGCAGATGACCGCGACCGAACGCGGAGTGGTGATGATCGACCGCAGCGATGAGCTGCAGTTGGCGAAGCTCGGCCCAGCGCCGCACGCAGCGCGCCCCGATCGCGCCCAGTTTTCGCGCGTGAAGGGCGGTCCCAACGACTTTTTCGCGGTCGCCCGCGGCCCGCTCGTGCTGCGCGGCAAGGCTTATTGGGTACGCGACGGCAAGCTCGTACGACGCGCGCTCGACAACGCAACCCCCGTCGAAGTCTTGGCCAATGACGCGCGCAACGGGACGCGCGTGGTCGGCGTCGATCTCGACGGCGCGCCCGCGCATGCCGTGTACATCAGCAATCCCGTGATCGCCGACGAGGCCCCGCGCGCGCGATTGTGGACCGAGGGCGCGGGCGTGATTACCGTGTCGCCCGAGGGCGCGGGCGCGAGCAGCATGGCCGTGGCTAGCACCGGGCAAGAGTTGTTCTTGGTCGGCATCGACGCGCGGAGCGCGATGACGCCCATGCACGGGCGGCTCGTGCGCTTCAAGGCCGGCAAGCCCGAGCTCGATCCCGACGTCGTGATGTGGGTCGGCTCGACCTCACAGACGCTGTCGGAGGTCTTCGTCGCGACCACGCCGCTCGGCGTGCGCGCCTTCTTGCCGATCGAGCGTGACACGAGCCATTTCGGCCTGGTGATGCTGGAGCTGGGGAGTGCGCCCCACATGGATCCGAGAACCGTGTATCGCGGCTACCCGAACGGCATCGACGTCGCCCCTGCAGCCGGGGGCAGCTTCTGCGGCAGCGGCTTCGTCGTCTACGCACGCCCTGAAACCCCCAACCCTGACTCGGACGAGCTGCTCGAAATAGCCGAAATTACCGCGACGGGCCTGGGGCCGGCAGAGCGCGTGGACAGCGCCCGCGGCTTCGCGAACATCTCGCTCGCGGCGGCGACAAACTCGGCCGTTTTGGCCTATGTTGCCGACTTCCGAACGTACGCCACCACCCTCCGCTGCGCTCACAAGAGATAGCCGATACGGCAAACCCCATGGCCAAGAAGAAAACGAACAAGAAGTCTGCTCGCAAATCGAAGTTCACCGCCAAGACGGCCGACAAGCACGACTTGTATCAGCGCTCCGTGCAGGACGCCGAGACGGAGATTTACTTCATCAATCGCGCGTACAAGTCGGTGCGCAAGCGCGCGCCGCTCAGCATTCGCGAAGACTTTTGCGGCACGGCCTTGTTGTGCGGCGCATGGGTGAAGAGCAGGAAGGACCGCACGGCCCTCGGCATCGACATCGACCCGAAGGTATTGGCCTGGGGCACCAAGCGCAACATCGAGCCTCTGGGCGCGGATGTGGATCGCGTCAAGCTGCTCTGTCAGGACGTGCGCGACAAATCGCCGGGCAAGTTCGATGTCGTGTGCGCTTTCAATTTCAGCTACTGGATCTTCAAGACGCGCGATGCCCTCCGCGCCTACTTCGCCACGGTGAAGAAGGGGCTCAACAAAGAAGGCACGTTCATGCTCGATGCCTACGGCGGCTGGGAGTCACACGAGCCAATGATGGAGCCGCGCTCGATCAAAGGCGGCTTCACGTACGTGTGGGATCAGGACAAGTTCAATCCCATCACCCACGAGATCCTGAACTACATCCACTTCGAGTTCCAAGACGGCTCGAAAATGGAGAAGGCGTTCACCTACGACTGGCGCTACTGGTCATTGCCCGAGCTCACCGAGCTGCTGAAAGAAGCCGGCTTTTCGGAGGCAAAGGTGTTCTGGGACAAGAGCGGCGACAACTCGACCGAGAACTATCAACCTTCGGTACGCGCCGACAACCAGCCGGGCTGGCTGGCCTACATCGTTGCCACTCCGTGAAGCTCGAGCCCAACCGTGTGAGCCTTTTTGACGAGTCGTACGTCTAACTCATGGTCCGCGGTCCTTGGTCTTTCGGTCCAGGCCAGATCGTCGTCTCTCGAGAAAATCCGCATGAAAATCGCTCGGCTGGCGTTTGGGCTCGGTGTGGTGGCTTGGTTCGGGGCGTGCGCGCCACGCACGCCCGAGGCGAGCGCGCCTCCCGCTAGCGCCACCACGGCGAACTACGCTTCTCCGCCCGAGGCGGAAGACGCGCCCGCCAGCCCGCCGCCCGCTCCAGCACCGCAAGGGCTTGGGGATGAGTCGGGCAAGCGCAAGGCCGCCGAGCTCGATCAGGAATTTTCGACTCTGGAGTCGGCCGAGCGCGCGTTGAATCAGGCCAAAGCCGACCTCGATCGGCTCGCGCTCGCCGAGCCCTCACCCGTCGTCGGTCGTAGCGCGCCCAGCGACGGTGCGGCCGACAAGAAAGAGCGGGCACCCGCGGCGCAGGCGCCCAAAGCCGGCGCTTCGGCGAGCTCCGCGCCCAACGCGCTGTGCGAAAATGCCTGCCGCGCCTTCTCGTCCCTTTCGCGCGCTGCCAGCGCCGTATGCCGGCTGGACGGCAACGGTGGTTCTCACTGCACGCACGCCAAGCGCGTGCTCGCCGACTCCCAAGTGCGCGTCGCTAGCTGCTCCTGCCCGGCGGAGTGAGATGGCAAAGTCGGGGCTGGTGCCGGTAATCGGGCGTCTGGCACCGAGCCCAACCGGGCTGCTCCACCTCGGACATGCGCGGACATTCCTGCTGGCGTATTGGCAGGTGCGCTCACGGGGCGGGCAGCTGCTGATGCGCTTGGAAGATCTGGATGGGCCGCGAGCGGAGCCGCGCTTCGCGGACGCCGCGCTCAGCGATCTCGAGTGGCTCGGCCTAGACTGGGATGGCCCGCCGCTCGTGCAGTCGAGCGGCCTTGCGCAGCTGAATCAGGCAGTGAGCGCGCTGCTCGAAGCGGGAAAGGCGTATCCGTGCGTGTGTTCGCGCAGCGATATTCGCAATGCGCAGAGCGCGCCGCATGCCGATGCCGCGGAGCCGCGCTATCCCGGAACGTGTCGCGGTCTTTACGCTTCGTTCGCGGAAGCCGAGCAAAAATCTGGCCGCCCCGCAGGCGCGCGTCTGCTCGTGCCAGAGGGCGAAATCACCATCGATGACGCAGTGAGCGGGATGAGTCACTGGGATGTCGCGCGCGCCGTCGGTGATTTCCTGATCGCGAAACGCGACAAAGCACCGGCCTACCAGCTCGCCGTGGTCGTCGACGACGCGGCCCAAGGCGTCAGCGAGGTGCTGCGCGGGGATGATTTGTTACCTAGCGCGGCCCGGCAATGGCACGTGCAAAACGCGCTCGGCTTCGCGCACCCACGCTGGTACCACGTGCCGCTCGTCACGGACGAAAGTGGGCGCCGCTTGGCCAAGCGCGAAGCGGACCTCAGCCTGGCCGAGCTGCGCGCGTCCGGTACTGATCCGCGCGCGATCGTGGCGTGGGCCGCACGAAGCGCCGGGCTCGAAGTCGACGCGCGGACGACCGCCGCGGAAGTCACCCCGTACTTCGAGCTAGCCCGCCTGCCGCGCGAACCGCTCCGCTTGGACGCCGCCGCACTACACGTGCTGAAGATGGCTCGCTAGCTCGATTACTGCAGCAGACGGCTGTGCGGCTCGAGGCTGACGAGCAGCGCCTCTTCACAGCCGGGCGGCACTGGGCTGCCTTCGGCCAGCGGGTGCACGAGCCAGGCGCCGGGGCTCGCCGGATCACTGGTGACCGCGACACGCACGGCGGCCCGCAGCGCGGGCGGCGCGACCTCTACCGGCGGCACGAGGTGCGTGGTCGTCACGGTCGGCTCGTTCGAAGACGGCGACGGCATCGTCACCGAATGCGGCGAGTGCTGCGAGTCCGGCACTGGCAACTCGGTGATCTGCACGCCCGAGTGCAGCGCATCGCGCACCACGGGCGCGGTGGCGTCTACCTGCGTCTTGTCGCTGAAGTCGTCGTACGGCGAGAGCGCCATCGCTTCGTCGTGCTGGCGACGCGCGGAGGGCGGCGCTACGGGCGGTGGTGGGGGCGGCGGCGCTGCCGTCGGCGCGGGCGGCGGCTGCACACTTTGCAGCGCGGTGCTCAGATCGGCTGCGCTGCGCGCGAGATGCACGGCGCGCAAGTCGTCCCCCGACTCTTCGGCGCGCTCGGCCGCGCGACGCAACCAGCGCAGCGCGTCCAGCCGCTCCCCGGTACGAAATAGGGCGCGCGCAGTCTCGATCGCGACTGCGACAGGCTCCGGATCGCGCGGTTCGACCTCGGGGAGCTCGGATGAAGGGTCGGACATGGGGCAGGCAGTTTGGCCGAGACCTCAGCCAAGCAAAAGCGGATTCATGCGCGCGGCCGTTTCAACGTCGATTGGACCCCAGCGCAAAAAATCTGGGAAACCTAGAACGGGCAAGCAAGCACCGAGAGAAGCTAGCGCACGCCGTGCATCCGCCGCGCGATCAGCGGCGAAACGAGCACGACGAGCACGCCGACGACCAGCGCTACCAAACCAATGCTGCCGAACACCGAGCCGTAGACCATGACCGTTTCGCTCGGCTTGGGTAGGACGCTTGCCAGTGGGCCGCCCTCTTTCACCCCGGTCAGTTGGGCAATCAGCGACGCGGCGTATTGCGCGAACGCGGTGGCCAAGAACCAGGTGCCCATCATGGCCCCGGCGATGCCCTTCGGCGAGAGCTTGGTGATCATCGACAAGCCAATGGGCGACAAGCACAGCTCACCGGTCGAATGCAGTAGGTAGCCGAGCACTAGCCAAGCCACCGGCACCATGCCCGTGGCGCGGGAGATGCTCGCGCCGATGTACAGCGCGCCAAAGCCCAAGCTCAATTGAACGATTCCGAGGCCGAATTTCAAGGGCGTATTTGGCTCGTGCTGGTGGCGGGCCAAGTAGAGCCAAAGAGCGATCAGCAGCGGCCCGAACGCTACGATGAAGATGCCATTGACCGACTGAAACATGGACGTTGGAACGAGCCAGCCGAAGACCAATCGGTCCACGTTGCGATCGGTGAACAGGGTCATGCTCGAGCCCGTCTGCTCGAAGAACGACCAAAAGACGACGGATACGAGCGTCAGCAGCAACGCGACCGCCAACCGATCACGAGCTACCTTGTCCGATAGGCGCAACAGGTACACGAGCAAGCCGGCGAACACCGCGACGCCAAACACCACCAGCAGCGTGCCCACCAGCACCGAGTGCTGCACCAGTTGCCAGGCCAGCACGACAGCCAAGGTTGTGCCGAGGTAGACCCACGTTTCGAAGGAGAGCCCGGCCCAGCGCGCGGGCAGGCCTTGGGGACGAGCCGGGGGCTCGGCAAGCCCAGCAAGGAACGGCTGGCCGCGCAAAAATACGATCAGCCCGATCAACATGCCTACGCCGGCGAGGCCGAAGCCCCAGTGCCAACCGTAGCGCTCGCCCAGGTAGCCGCAGGCCAACGGCGATAGCAAACCACCGAGGTTGATGCCCATGTAAAAGAATGTGAACGCCGAGTCGCGACGCGGATCGCCTTGTGCGTACAGCCGCCCCACCAGGGTCGAGATGTTCGGTTTGAAAAAGCCGTTGCCGCAGATCAAGAGCCCGAGCGCGAAGTAAAACACCTGCAGCTTTTCCACGGTCATCGCGAAATGACCGAACGCCATCAGCACGCCGCCGAGCACGACTGCCTTGCGAAACCCGAGCAAGCGATCCGCCAAGAATCCGCCCAACACCGGCGTCGCGTACACCAGGGCGGTGTAGCTACCGAAGATCGCGTACGCGGCTTTGTCCCCGAACAGGAAAGACTTGGTGAGGTAGAGGACGAGGAGAGCCCTCATGCCGTAATAGCTAAAGCGCTCCCAAGCCTCGGCGAAGCACAGGTAGGCGAGCGCCCGAGGGTGCCCCAGCCAAGTCGCTTCAGGCATCCCGAGCGCCCGCGGCCAAAGACGACGAAGCGCTCAATGCAGCGCCGGGTCAGGAATGGGTTGTGGCCTGCGGATCCCGGCCAGCGCCAGGCGCTCGGCAACCACGGTGATGCGCTGTAAGTCTTGCACACCGAGCACACCCGCATAGCCATTCAGCGCTCGGACCACTACCGGCTTTCCACCCAGCTCGAGCAAGCGTCGACGGACTGCGTCGAGCGGCTCGCCAGCGTCGACCGCATGTAGCTCGCGTCGCATCAGCGAAGAGACGGGCGCCTCGAGGCCCAGGCGCGGTGCGAGCGCCAAGACCTGCTCTCTGCCCAGAGTACCCACGAGCTCTTTACCGTAGAAGACGGCGAAGTGCTCTTGGGAGCAGCGGACGAGCGTGTCGAGCACGTGTCCCACTTGCTCGTGCGGCGCGAAGACCACGGCATTCGGATCGCAGACTTCGCCCGCGCGCAGCTGACTGAGCAACTCGATCGCTCGTTCCGAGGCGCGTTCTTGAGCCGCGCCGACGAATACGAACATCCCGACCAAGGCCAGTAGCCCCGAGTCTCTCTTGAACGCGAAGGCGACCAGTCCAATCGCGATCACTTGCCCGACCCCTGCAGCGACGCGGGTTGCTCGTGATCGCCCCACACTCATGCTCAGCAGTGCACGGAAGATGCGCCCGCCATCCATCGGCAGCGCAGGCAGCAGATTGAACAGCGCGAGCACCATGTTGCCCCAAAATAACGAGCGAGCGAGTCCCAAAGCCGACGGCTCGGCAAGCTCGTCGAGATCGCTGGTATCGAGCTCGACGTGGAAGTAACTCAGCACCAGGAGCAAGAGCAGTGCGAGCGCTAGGTTGACGAGCGGTCCCGCCAGCGCGATCAATAGCTCGTGCAGCGGCTTCCTCGGCTCGCTGTTGAGCCGTGCCACGCCGCCGATCGGCAAAAGTAAGATCTCGCTCACCGAAATGCCGAAGCGTTGCGCGATCAAACCATGGCCGAGCTCGTGCAGGGTCAGGCACAGCAACAATGCGCAAACCAGGAGCACGCCGAACGCCGCGCCCCGGAGCCCCTGACTGAGCGCGAAACCGGACGCGCTATAAACCACTGCCAGCGCAAAGGTCACGTGCACGCGCACATCGATTCCGGAGACGCGCGCGATGCGAAAGGACCACCTCATGGGCGGACGATAGTGCCCCGAGGTTTGCTTTGCGAGCGCACACGGGACAGCGCTCGGGTTGGCTTTTGGAGAGCTCGCCCGGTTCCGATAATGTTCACGGCACGTTTCGCGTTCGAATGATTCGTTTCAAAGTTGAAACTAATCGTTGTCGGAACAGCGCGTAACTCATTGAATCGCAGCGTCAAAGTTCTGGCACGCTCCCTGCACTATCCAGGACCGCAGGCGGCGCCTCTGGTGACCCCCCCCTCCGCCCGGGTCGCCGCCTCCCTAATCTATTCAACGGCCCGGCGCGCTCCCCTCGCGTCGGGCTGTTGCCCTTTTTGTGGTTCGGGATTTTACACGCCGAGCTGAGGCATGTCCTCTCCCAGAAGGCGCTTGAACGTCAGCGCCACTCGTTGGGAGAAGTCGAACAGGGCAACCGAATCGCTAGCGCGGAAGGGGCGATCACTCCGGCCCAGCTCGAGCATCGCGTGTAGCTTGCCTTCGACCAAGATGGGCAGCATGGCAACACCCTTGAGTGGCGCGGTCGGGCTCAAGCGTTCGCACAGCACTCGCTCGACACCTTTGGGTCGCTCGCTCACGCGGAGGAGGCGCACGCGTCCGGCGCGCGCAAGAGTGAACGCAGGATCGTACCAAGGCAGCACTTCACCGAGGCACTCGGGAGCGGCCTCGAACGAGTCGGCAAACGCGCACGACGTCGTGGGCAAGAGCAGCGGCTCTCGCACGCGATGCGCGAGCCCCACGGTGGCCGAAGTGGCTCGCGCAGCAGCGTGCAGCGCGATCAGCAATGCCTCGCCGAGGTCCGTGGCTTGCGCGACGGCCGCGGCGCTGTCGTGCAAGGTCGATGATTCGAGCGGCACATCGTCGAAGCTGCGCTCCAGCACTCGCTTGAGCGCGCTCACCTCACGAATCTTCCCGACCTCACGCCAATGCTCCCAGCTCGGTTGCCGCACCAGGGAGGTGCTCGGAACCCGCCCGTGCATCACCCCGCGGAGCAACAAATCGGTGCCCACCGGGCCCACGGTTACGTTACCGTTGGAAACCAACCACTGCGGCGGCGGCGAAGACGCGTGAAAGTCGTTGATCAATTGCATGGTGGGCTCGATTTCGAAGAGAGCGTGCGACGCGAATTGTTCCAAGGGCGCTCGGCCGGGGCCAACTATTCAGGCTCGGCCGTAGTGAGTTAACCAGACCAAGGTTTCGAAATGATGAGTTTGGGGGAACATATCGAAGCCTTTGACTTGCTCGAGCACATAGCCCGCGTCGCACAGCACCCGCAGGTCGCGCGCCAGCGTCACTGGATCACAGGCGCAATACGCGATGTGGACAGGGGCGCGGCGAATCAGCTCGGGCAGAATTTCGCGCGCTCCCGCGCGGGGCGGGTCGAGCACCACGAGCTCGAACGGCTCGCCGCGCGGTAACTTCGCGAGCGCGTCTCGCACGTCCCCGGCGACGAAGCGCGCACTGTCCAGCTGCTGCTCGCTGGCTGCGCGCTTGGCAGCGGCAACGGCGAATTTCGACGCTTCGATGCCGACGCCGCGCAGGCCGCGCGCAAACAGTGGCAAGCTGAAGTTGCCCGCGCCGCAATACAAGTCGCAAAAGCTCGTCACCTGCCGTTGGCTCACGCCGTCCAACAGTGCTTGCACGAGCTGCTGATTCAACGGCCAATTCACCTGCGTAAACGCGGCTGCTGGCGCTCTTAGCTCGACGCCCCCAGGTAATGGGAAGCGCTGATCGAACGCGGCGTCGGGGGCGCGCTCGGCGACCGAAACCTGGAAGCGACGCTCGAGCGCGCTGATCAGCCGCGTACCGCCTTCCAATCGGCGCGAAACCGGGAACAGCCGCAACGATAACCGCGGCCCAGCCGGAGCGACGCGCAGCTCGAGCTCGCTGAACAGCGCAAGCTCGGCCGCGTGCGGCACGATGAGCTCACGCAACGTGCGCAGCGCATGATCGAGCTCGTCGTGCGCCACGACGCAGCCCGGGATCTCGACCAACTCACGCGTGCCCTGCGCGAAGAAGCCGAGGCGCGGCTGCCCCTGGCCGGAATCGACGTGCAGTCGAATGCGCGATCGGTAGGCGAGCGGCGAGTCGGACGCGACGAACGAGAGCTCGGGCAACGTCTCGAAACGCCCCGTGCGCGTCAAAGCGTCGTGCAAGATGCCGAGCTTTGCTGTGAGCTGCGCAGGATAGTCGAGTGTCATCAAGTCGCAGCCTCCGCAACGGCTCTGCACGGGACAGGCCGGGGACACGCGGTCCGGGCTCGCCTCGAGCAGGCTCCAGCGCGTGGCCTGCAAGTAACCGCCGTGATCCTCGGCTTGCTGAACGTGAATTCGTTCTCCCGGCAAGGCGCCAGGCGCGAACGCCCCCTGCCCGTTCGCGAGGCGAAGGAACCCCGAGCCCCCCGGCACCAACTTTTCGATTTGCCAGTCCGGTTGGCTGGGTTCCAGCAAGGGCAGCGACTTTTTTGGCGGGAAGCGGGGCACGCGGGGGATTTTTCGGGGTCAGACCGTAGAAACCAACAATTCGACGCGGGCGGTGTCACACGAAGCGCCCACCCGGCGACGAAGGGCTCGGTGAAGTCATACCCCATGGCAGCCCCCGCGTTTTCAATCCCGAACCCGAATCCAGCGCGCCTAGCGGATCCCGCGCTGCGCGAGGCGTTGCTCAAGTACGCGCGCCGCCGCCTGCCGCCCGGGGAGGTCGAAGATCTGGTTCAAAATACGTTGACCGAGGCGCTGATCTCGAGCAACGCGCCGAGTGACGAGGGGGAATTTCGGCGCTGGGTCCACGGCATCGCGCGCCACAAAATCGCCGACAGCTATCGACGCCGCGGGCGGCAGCCCGTCCTAGATGCGGATCTCGACGCGAAAGCCGCCAACGCGCAGGCCGCCCCAGGCGAGCTCGTGCAATGGATCGAGCGCGAGCTGCCGAAGACCGATGGCGCGCACGCGACGCTCCATTGGTTGTTGCGCGAGAGCGACGGCGAGAGCCTAGACGAAATCGCGCGCGACGCAGCCCTGCCTGCGCCGCGTGTCCGGCAGCGCGTCTCGAGGCTGCGCCGGCATTTTCACACGCGCTGGCTCGCGCTCGGCGCAGCCGGCTTGATCCTGCTGCTCGCCGCAGGCCTCCTATTGCACGGGACGCGAGAACCGTCCGCGGTCCCCTCCATCGCGCGCGAATCGTCAGCCCCCCCGGACTCCGCCGCGCCGCGTGCCACGCCGTCCGCCGCGCCCGAGCCGAGCCTTCCGGCAGGGACGCCTACGCTCGACGAGCACCTCGCACCGAAGCACCTCGCTCCGAGCAAGGCGCTACCGAAGGGCGTGCGCTCCAAAGCTGCGCCGAACAAGAAGCTGCAGCCGAAAGAGAAACCAGTGCCCGTATACCAAGTGCCGTCGTCCAAGAACGCTGCGCCCAGTAAGCAGGGCGCGTTCGACTACAACGACCTCGCCGACACGCAAGCCAGTAAGCGGTTTACGGGCTCGAAGAAGAAAGAGTAACGCGCTACTGGTCGCCTGCTTCGAACGTAAAGCTGCTGATTGCGATGCGATTGCCGTCGGGGTCCCGAGCATATGACGTCCATTGCGTCCGAGACTCCACGTCACGACCGGCCGCGAGCAAGCGCGCTTCGAACGCGGCGCGCAGTGCTGGCTCGACGGAAAACGCGATCAAAAATGGACCTGAGCCCACTCCAGTGACCCAGCGCGGCACTTCTTCCGTCGCTTCCAACATCAAGATGGGTCCGCCCAAATCGAGCCACACCGCACGCAAGCTGCCGTCTGAATGTAGGTGGCGCGTGAGCTCACGCAGCCCGAGCACATCGCAGTAGAACCGCGTTAGACGTGCCACATCCTGTGTGCCGAGTGCCAAGTGGTGCAAAGCGCTCACACGCTCAGCACAACGCGAACCACTCGGCGCAGCAACACGAATGCGACGCCGCTCGACTTAGTGGCGCGATTCACGCGCAAAATTCAAGGCTTGCGTACGAGACAACGTACGAGTCGAGCTTACATCGCAAAACTTACTGCGTGCTGCGATCGCGCTAGCGTGCCAGCGCGGCACCGCGCTCGAAATCTTTGGCAATCATCTGCATTGATCGATGGTTACGCGCGGGAGGCACAGATCGGAATGAAACGTGCAAGGTCTACGTTCTGAAAGAAGAGGTCATGGCCAACTACTCCCGCTCATCGAGCACCGATATCGCATCGCCGTTCAGCAGCTCGCCGAACGACGAGGGCTCGCGTGTGCGCGAGCGGCCGACTTCAGCACCGGCGCCAGCTCGTAAGTCCGATCCCAACCTATCTTTGGATCAGCGCTTGGTGAGCAAGCTGGCGGAGGCGGCGGCGCTGCTCGCGCGGCTCGAACCGCAAGATGCGCGGGCGCGTCTACTGCACATCGCCATGCTGCGTCGCGACGAAGCGCTCCTGGACGGAATCCTGGTCGAGCTCGCGTCGGCCCCCGTTGCTCGCCGTTCACGCTGAAGGACGTGAGCCCTGCGGTGTCGCAGTGAGACACTGGGGACTGAACGTGCGCTAAGCACCGCGTCGCTTTTCTGATGATTGAGACTGAACGCCTGGCGCAGGCGACCGTTCAACGAAGGCATGACACTCAGGGTGACCGCGCTCGCGGTGTTTGCAGCACTTCCAACGCTCGCCTTCGCGCACTCGGCCGCCGCCAGCGACACGACCAAAGCCACGCAAGGTGATACGACGAGCAGCGCCGAGGGGACGACGAAGCAACTCGCAGGCGGCGCCATCCTGCACCTGGCACCGGGCACGCTGATCGAAGTCGGTCGCTCGCTCAAGCTTCAGCTCGCGCCCCCCGGTGCACCCCAAACGGTGACGCAGGTGGTGAAGCTCATCAGCGGCCGCGTCGAGATCGACATCCCGCTGAGCAAGGTTCCGAAGACCGCCGTGCTGCTGCAAGCGCCGCGCAAGGTGAGCGCAGTCGCGAAGGGCGGTCACAGCATTGCAATAGCCGATGCAAATCGCGTCACGCTCGCCGCGGTCGATGGCGACATGCTAGCCGCGTCCGGCAACGACTGGAAAACGCTGCCCGCGGGATTCGTGCGTGGCTTCGTCGGACACGACCCCGCGTATCAAGAGCACGCGGTGCCCGGGGTGCCGAACCTCAGCGTCTCGCGCCCGCTTCAGCTCGCGCTGGGCAACGATAGCGCGAGCACGCGGGCCGACGTCAGCGGCGCAAAAGATGTCGACCATTATCAATTGAGCGTCTGGCGCGTCGCCGATAAGGGCAACGAGCTCGTGCGGCGACTCGACTCGCACGGCGCTAGCGCAGAAATCTCTGGACTTACCCCAGGCCAATATCAGGTCACCGCGCGCGCGATCGACAGCACCGGTATCTTCGGACCGGATAGTGCGGGGCGTTCGTTGCGCATCGTGGGCGCGGAGCTGCCTGCGGGCTCGCGGTACGAAGCGGGCTCCGTTTTGCTCGGAACCCGCAGCCGCTTGAAGCTTTTGGGCGCGAAAGGCCTCGAAGCAAGCTACGGCGCTTCAGCGCACTTCGTGAGCGCGCCGGACTCGGTCGGCCTTTCGCGCGGCGAAAGTACGGTCCTCCGCCTGCGCGAACCAGGCAGCACCGAGGAGGTGCGCCTGGGCCTGGAACCGAGGACACTACGCGCTGACGTCGCAATCACACCCAAGCACCCGCATTGGCCAGAAGACATGATCGAGGTAACCGTTCACCTGTTCGACGCTCGAGGCCGAGCCGTGAACGAGTCCGTGCAAGTGAAGCCGACGGTGCTCATCGACGTGCAACCCGCACAGGTGACTTGGATACGCTCCGGAAACGCGCTGCATACCTTCATCCCGGCGCCCAACACGCGAGGCCCCTGGGTGGTGCGTGTCGAGATCGTCGACGAGTTCGGCGATCCGGCCGGGCGCGACTTCATGGAAGTAGCCGGTCCAGGCAACGATCGCGTCAGTGCGCGCTGAAACGCGGGCGAGGTATCGCCTACCTGCGCGGCTTGCGCTAGCCTCGCGCGGTGATTCTCAGCGACTTCAGCCACGTCATTTTCGATCTCGACGGTGTGTTGCTCGACACCGAAAAGCTGTACACCGAAGCCACTCAGCGCGTCGTCGGCGAGTTCGGTAAGACCTTCGATTGGGTCCTCAAATCCCAGATGATGGGGCGCCATGAGCTGGAAGCGGCACAGCTGCTGGTCGACACGCTCGGCCTGCCGATCTCGGCAGCGGAGTACTTGACGAGGCAGCTGCCCATCGCCGAGGCGTTGTTTCTCTCGGCCGAAGAGATTACGGGCGCGCAGGCCTTCGTCGAGATCCTGGTGGACCGCGGTCATGCGCTCGCGGTGGGCACGAGCAGCACGCGCCGCCTGTACGATCTGAAGACCGGTCACCTGCCCTGGTTCTCCGCGTTCTCGGCCGTGGTGTCGGGTGATCACCCGGAGGTGCGTGAGCTCAAGCCAGCGCCCGACATCTTCCTGGCAGCGGCTCGTGCCATCTCTGGCGATCCAGCACGCTGCCTCGTGGTCGAGGATTCGCCGGCGGGCGTGCTCGCGGCGCGCGCCGCGGGCATGAGCGTGGTCGCCATCCCCGATGCCGCGCTGTCCGACGAGCGCTTCCAACGGGCGGATCTGATCGTGCGCAGCTACGCGGAGCTGCGCGAGCGGCTCAACTGCTGCTGAGCACCGCTTCGTCGCGCTCCGCCGCGCTCAGATCGTACCAGGAAAAAAATTCGGCCAAGCAGGCGCGTTGCTGCGGCGGCATGTATTCGAAGTTGCGCCCCCGATCGATGATTTCCCAAAAATCCTTGCTCTCGACGCGCTCCAGGGCACGCCGGATCGAGAGCAGCCGATCCGCCGGTTCGTTCTGCATGTCGCGTGAAATGCGGCGTGCACGCTCCTGATCACCGCGCATCAGGTAATAGGCTGCCAGCTTGACTTGCGCTTTGCGCACGCCGAGCAGCGCGTTTTCCTGGCTGCTTACACGAAGCGGGCGATCGAGCTCCAAGAAGTGCGAGAGCATCTCTTCTTCTTCTGGGGCGCCCTGCTCGTTCGCGTACTGACACAACGCGGACAGATCGTAGGCCACCGTCTCGGTCACGAAGGTGAGCTTCATGTCGAAGCTGACGTGCCCGTAGTAATTCATGTGCTTCACGCCTTCGACCGCCGCACGCCCGTTCTTCTGGCGAATCATGGCCTCGACCAATAGCCGATACTGATTCAAGACGTTGTACGCCGTGCGCACGTCGCGCGCGTTCAGCGTCGAGCGCAGGTAAGAGTTCATGAACCGGAACACCAGCGTGATGAGCTCCCCATCGTGCGCTGCGCCGGCGGCTTCTCCGATGTAGCGCGTGTCGATCGCGATTAGGTAATTGATGTCACGCATGCTGCCCAGTGCCTCGTTGTAGATGCCGAGGTATTGACGCATCACCTTCCACTCGACCCACGTTCGCCGCCGCTCCAGATCCACGAGCGACTCCGGATCCATCGCCACGAAGTCCGGGTTTTGGCGGATCCCAGCGCCGATGTTGAACCAAATATCGGAGGCTTGGGCCTTGGCCCTGAGGTACGCGAGCGAGAAGTCCTTCAAGGCGTCCACGGCACCGCTGGCGATGATTTTGTCCTTGCCGGAGATCGAGTTGCTGGTGATGTCGGTGAGCTCCTCCATCGCCGAGAGCGTGGAGGCTTGTGCGCTGGCCGAGCGTTCGTGATCGCGTTCGTCGGCGCCGCGACCGGCGACGCCCACGGCTTCGCTCTGGATCCGGGAGATGATGTTCATCGGCTCCAGGAACCAGAACACGTAGCGGAAGTAGGGAGCCATCAGCACGAGGCCGAGCGTGGTCGCGCTGATCATCACCAAGAGCGCGGCTCGCGGCACGTAATCCCGGTGAATCGAGACGCTGAGCCAGACTCCGCACACACACGCGATCAGGTAGTAACCCATGACGACGAGGTTGATCCGGTCGCGCAAGAACATGCGCGCGACGCCGGTGTAACGATCCGCGGACAGCTGCACGATGATGGAAACCACCGTGATCACGATACCGAACACGGCGGCGATCATCCCCGCGAGCGAGCTCACCGCGTCGGTGATGCTACTGGGATCGAAGTGCACGTAGCGGTCGAGCGGCGTCTTGAACGGCGGCTGGATGTCGCCCCCGGTAACGAAGTGGTCGAGCGAATAAAACGCCCAAAACACCAGCAGAGACACCGTGGTCAGGACCACGATCGGAATCAGCCACTGCTTGCGGAAGCTACCCAAGCCTTCGTTCATGCGGGCGCGAGTCTACTAGAAGCCTCGTGCCCGGAGCGACTTCATTCGCGGCGTCCCGTGAACTACGCTCGGCTCGTGGTCGCGTCGTTGCCAGACATCATCGCCCCGAAGCTCGACGTGTTGATCGTGGCCATCAATCCGTCGCTGCAGTCGGCCGAGGCCGGGCATTCATTTTCTTCCCCTGGCAACCCGTTTTGGCGGCTACTTCACGAGGCTGGGCTCACGCCAGTGCTCCTGCGCGCCGAGGAAGAGCGGCGGCTCTTGGAGTTTGGGATTGGGCTTACCTCGAGCGCGGTACGCGCGACGCGCGCCGCTTCCGAGCTCACGTCGAGTGAGCGGCGCGCTGGCGCCCTGCGCGTCGCGCGGCAGGTCGCAACGCTGCGCCCGCGCTTCGTGGCGCTGCTGGGCCTCACACTGTACCCGGTGTTCTTTCCGGGCGGAGCCGAAACCGGGCCCGGGCTCAAGGTCGCGAATCTGGCCGGCGCCTCCGTGTTCGTGCTGCCCAATCCGAGCGGACGGAATCGCGCTTACCCGGGCTTCGAGAAGAAGTTGCTGTGGTACCGCTCCCTGGCGAAAGTAGTGCGCGACTCAAAAGCGAAGCGCGCGTAGCCGGCGAAACGGCAGCGCCAAGGCCGCTGCGAATAGCGTCAGCAAGCTCAAGTGCACCCGCCGCGACCGATGTTTGCCCAAAGCTCCCTCCGAGTGCAACGCTGCGCTCGCGCTCCCCGTGGCTTCCGCGCTGCTGTGCGAGCTTCCCGTGCAGGTGTCGCCATTGTAGCCGTCATCGCTTTTGCCGCAGCCGCCAGAGTCGGCGCTGGAATCGGAGCTCCCGCTGCAGCTGTCGCACGAGGAGTCCCCGGAGCTCGAGTCACCACTGCACGAATCGCTGCTGCCGTCGCTGGGACTGGAGTCACCGCTACACGAGTCACTCCTGCCGTCGCTGGCGCTCGAATCGCCGCTGCAAGACTCCGAGTCGACGATGGTGACGTTGCAGGCGCCATCGCCGGTGTACACGGGCGTACCGGGATCTGGCCCGTAAGAGCCACCTGGCCCAGGATCATTCACGACCACCGGAGGATCGGGATTGGGAGACGGCCTGCTGCCGTCCGTCGCAGGCGGCGCGCTCCCCGCTGACGGGCATGCGCTGCGGTCGATGTCGGTCGCGTTCACGAGCGGCGAGCGCTGGGCGCCATCGACCACCCGAAACGCGCTGGCGTCCGAGCCGAGCGAGCCATACGAGCGGCTCAAACGCAGATCGCCGAAGCCCAGCTCCGTGAGGCTCCGCGCCAAGTCGTCGTGATCGGCGCACACGTAGTCGACCGCTTGCTGCGAGCCGCGTGCGCGTGCGCTCTGAACCTGGTCCGCACACGAGCTCGGCTGCCCCTGAAAATAGCCTGTCACGGCTGGAGCGAGCGGCGCCTTTGGGGCCAGCAAGGTCCATGAAAAAAGCGAGGGCTGGTTCTGGGTCTCGACCAACCAATGCTGCGGGTGGTCACTGAGCCAGTTGGCACGCGCAGCTAAATAATCGGTGCTCGGGTTGGTCAAGCTCGCCGCCCGGTAGGTCACGGCAAACTCGCTCGGATCGGCGCTCGTAGCGTCGGGCGGCAGCACCGCCGCTGTCGCCAACCCGATGAAGCTGATCGGCACGGCGTCCCGGCCGACGGTCTCGACTTGCGGAGCTGTGCCGGGCTCGCCAGGGTCGAGCAAGCGCAGCGCGGTCGTCGCTCCGCCGCCCGCGGGCACTTCGAACAACGAAACACGAAAGGGAGCCGCGACGCTGCTGGCGAAGTGCGCGACGCGCTCGGCGTTCACGGTGAGGCCAGCCTCTTCCAATGCCCGCCGCAGCTCCAGCTCCGAGCCCGCGAGCAGCACGCGGTCGAGCTTGACCACGGGTGGGTCGGGCAAACCGCTATCGACCAAGCCGAAGTCTTGGCTCGATCCGCAGCTCGCCAGGGGAGCCAAGGGTGGGGCCACACGCACGCGGGTCGTGTAGTCCAGTGCGCGCAGCCAAGCGTCCGCCGCGGGCGCAGACTCCACGGCAGCGTCCGCCGTAACGAATCCGAGACGGCTCTTGCCGCGCAAGCGCACGCCGAGCCAGAAAGGCGAGTCGGGTGCCATAACTTTGGCCACCTTCAGCTCCTGAATTTGCGAGGCGTCACTGGCGGCGATCAGCGTTTGGCCGCGCGCGCTCGCAGCGCCGGCAATGAGGCTACCGAGGACGGCCAAGCAAGTCAGGGTGCGGGACACGAGCGTCGGTTCTGCAACCGATGTGCCGGGCGGTCGAACCCTGAATTGACCGACAAACCCCGACGATCAGCGACGATCGTGAACTCGCGTCCGGCACTGTATCCCGGCTGCGACAGTCCTTCAGAGTAACGTTGGACCTACCTGCGCAGGCAATGCCGCTTCGGCCAGTGACAGTACGCGACACACCGCACCTGGCTCCGGGCCGTCGGCGAAAGGCGTTGGCACGAGCTCGGCCGAGCTCAGCGCCTCTCGCCAGGGCAGCGATGGCAGAGCGCGATCGCGCAAGCCATGCACGAAGCGCAACGTGCGCAGCGCATTGAACCAAGTGTGCACCCTGCGCCGCAACACGGGCCCAGCCGGAGCCTGACGAACGGCCGCTTCCAAAGCTGAATACAGCCCAAGCCGAACCAAGATTTCGCGTGCCGTAGGCGCCAAGGTCGGAATGCGCTCGCCAAGCGCTTCGTCCAGCACGGCGACCCGTGCCTCGACCGCAAAGCGGTCCAGACCCGCAAGCACGGCACGCAGCGCGCCGAAGTTTGCTGGCGCGTAAAGGACGAAATGCTCGCCAGCCGCCGTGAGCTCGGCGATCTCGCGCGAGCGACGCCCGGTGCCGAATGGCACTCGGTCCGAAGCGCGGGCACGAATGCCGAGCGGCGCGGCAACGACGCGGCGCAGCGGCGCGACTTTGGCCAGCTTGTCGAGCACGTGAAAGTCCTCGCCGGCTTCACGCTTCGGAAAACCACGCACGCCGAGGTACGCCGGCACGTGGATGCACAGCGTGCTGCCTACGGTTTGGTAAGCGTACGGGGAGCGCGCGAACGCCAAACCGAGCACGTAATAGCGGAGCGAGATCTCGTATAACACCGTGGCGGCGTCGATTGCGGCGTCGCCTCCGGGCCGATGCTGAAACGGCCACAGCCAGGCGCTGCTGCGCTGAGCTTCCGGCGCGTCTGCTACCAGCGTCGCGAAGTAATCGGCGGGCAGCGTGACGTCGGCGTCCGTCGACGCGACTCGCGGGCAAACGAGCTGACCGCGCACCCAGAGCGCGGCGGCCAGATCACCGCCAAGCTTACGCACGTGACCAACTCCGGTGCGCTCCGGTAGGCGCGCGCCTTCGCTCGCACAGTCGAGCCAGAGCACGTCGTAGCCGTCCCCGCGCCCGAGGACACCGCAGGTCTTCACGCGCGGATCACTGATCTTGCGTTGCTCGGGGAAAGACGCGGCCAAGAAGGCGAGCAGACGTTGATTTTCGGCGTGCGTGTGTACGCTCGCCGATTCGGTCGCGTTGACGACCAGGATCACGAGCACGCGGCCCGGAGCCTGCTCGAGCGCCGCCCGAAAGCCGTCGAGCAAGGACGGCGCTTCGCCCCGCGCGGGCACGACGAGCGCAGCGAGGTAGCTATCGTTCAGCAGCTCCGCCAGCGCCGCCTCGGGCTCGGCGTAGTGCGCGAAGTATTGTGGTGCGCTGGCCGGCGCCGTCGACACGACCAAACGCGATCCTTTCAGTGTACGGCAGCGCGATGCGGCAACCGCTTGACTAGCTCGGCCTCGTAGTCGAGCAAAGTCGACGCGCGAGCGTCGATCTCTTCATCCGGAAAGTAGGCACGGGCCAGGCGAAAGAACAGGCCGTGATGGCGAGCCTCCGCGCGCGCCAAATCCAGATACGGCCCGGCGAGTGGCGACTCTTGGGCAGCGAGAGCCTCGGCGACCATGAACAGGCGCTCGCAGCCGCGCGCCTCGACGATGCCCGCCACGAGGAGCTTGTCGAGCAGCATGCCTTCGCCGCCGTTGCGAACCTGCCCGCGGAGCGCGTTCACGTACGGATCCTTGTAGTCATCCGAGAGCCGGAGGCCGCGAGCGTGAATGATTCGATACATGATCTGGAAGTGCTCGAGCTCCTCGCGGGAGAACTCGATCAACGGCTCGATCAGCGCGCTGCGATCAGGGTAGCGCACGACGAACGACATCCCCGTCGCGGCTGCTTTGCGCTCGCAAGCCGCGTGGTCCAGCAGGAATGCGTCGAAATCCGCGAACACCGTGGTCAGCCAGTCGGGGGGAGTCTTGAAGCGCAGATCCAGCATCGGGCGAGGCGTGGGCTATTGCAGAGACCGGCGAAGTCCGCAAATCAGCGGGACGCATCCGCCAGATTCTCGGCGAAATCTGGGACGCGCCCGAGCCGTTGGATTGCGGGGCGTTTGGAGTTGCGCCGATCTTTCGCTACCTTGCGACCCGACCACCAATGGCCGGGTACTCGGGAACGCCGCTCCCCCAAAAGCTCGGGCTCAAACCAGGCGCCCGGTTCGGAGCTTGGGACGCGCCGCCGAGCTTCGCGGACACCCTGGGCGCGCTGCCGAAAGGTGTCTTGATGAGCGACGCTTCACGCGGCTCGTCGCTGCTCGATGTGATCGTTTGTTTCGTGAGCTCGACCGCGGATTTGCGGGCTCGCTTGCCGCGCGCACAGAAAAGGCTGGACCCGAGCGGCGGTCTTTGGCTGTGCTGGCCCAAAAAATCATCGGGCGTGAAGACAGACGTCACCGAAAACGACGTGCGTCACCTCGGCCTCCAGGCGGGCTTGGTCGACAACAAGGTGTGCGCGATCGACGAGGTTTGGTCCGGCCTGCGCTTGGTCGTACGGGTCAAGGATCGATCAACGGCGAGCAACGCAGCGGCGCCGAAAACTTCCAGAAAAACCGCAAAGCGTAGCGTGAAAGCCGCTAAGCCAGGCTAGAGTGGGGTCGTATCAGTAGTTCTGCGCACCGAACTGAGCCGAACTGCACAGGAACCCGTACTTACTGACTGCTATGACCCTCCGCATGTGCGCTCCACGCCTAGCGTGTGGAAGGGCAACGCCACCGCCGCCTACTCGATCATTCACGATGCTCAGCGTGATCGTCACGACGGAGCTCGACAACGCGACGCTGACGGCCACGCAAGGCGGAAAAGCGCTGACCACTGCGCGGCTCGGCGAGAAGCGGTTCTTGGTCGACGTCGATCCGACGCTCGGCCGCGTGCTGCTGCACGGCCAGTGAGCGGCTACTCCCCGACGACGTGAACGACGAGCCGGCGTGTGTGCGGCGCCGCACGGTGCTCCCACAAGTACAGCGCCTGCCACGTACCGAGCGCCAAGCGACCCGCGCTGACCGGCACCACCTCGGACGTCTTGGTCAATGCCGAGCGCGCGTGCGCAGGCATGTCATCCGGCCCTTCGTCATCGTGCTCCCAGGGGCGAGATTCGGGCGCGAGATCCGCCATGAAGCGGGTGAGGTCGCGCAGCACCGCAGGATCGGCGTTCTCCTGAATCACGAGGCTCGCGGAAGTGTGCTGCACGAACACGGTGCACAGCCCGGTCGTGATCCGGCTGCGAGCGACGACAGCGCTCACCTCGGCGCTCACGTTCCACAAACCGGGCGCCCGCGTCCTGATTTCTAGGGTTTCCTGGTGGAGTGCCACGGGCTCTGGTATGCGATGGTTTCGCGTTTTACGCCAGATCTCTCGATGGGCGACGGCTGGATAAAGAGCTCGAGTGATTCGCCCCCGAACAGCGGGCGCTGGGATCGTGTGTCCGTGCGTGCCGCCGAGGTGTTCGCCGCGCAGCCCTGGAGCCACCGGGTGTGGCTCGTCGCGAGTGGGCTCATCAATCGCGACACGCTGCAGGCCGCCAGCGCAATGGCTTTCGATTTGTTCCTCGCGGCCATCCCGATGCTTGCCCTGGCCGGTTGGTTGTTCGCGACGCTATCTCAAGGTAGCGAGGCGGTGCTGACCAGCGCGTCCCTGCTCGTGGACCTGACGCCACAGGAAGTGCGAACGCTGATCTGGCGCCAACTGGGGCAGTTTTCGGTGACCGCAGTCGCGCCGGTGGCGTTGTTGGGCGCGTTGTGGCTCGCCTCGTCGGCCTTCAACACCTTGATGGCCGTGCTGGAGGTGACCGTCGGCGCCCAGCGTCGGCCCTGGTGGAAGCGGCGCTTGATCGCGCTCTTGTGCGTGGTCGTTTCTATTTTCTTGTTCATGGCGAGCGCCATCCTGGCCGTGAAGCTCGCTGGTGGCCCGTCCGCCGTGGCCCGTGTCATCGCCCGCGGTGAGCTGCCGTTCCTGGACCACGCGAGCCACTTCTTGCTGCTGGCCTTGGTGATGCTCAGTGCCACCTCGCTGCTGTCGGCCTTTTTTCGGATTGCCGTGATCCGCCCCGGCGTGAAGCGCCGCGTTTGGCCAGGCGCGCTGCTCACGATCGTGGCCTCGGGTGGCGCGTCGGTGGGCTTTGCCTATTACGCGAGCCACTTGGCGCGTTTCGCGCTGTTCTACGGCACGCTCTCGGCCGTCGCGATCACCCTCGGTTGGCTGTGGATCATGTGTCTGACGCTGCTCTTGGGCGCCGAGCTCAACCTGCAGCTGGAAGATTTGAGCGTTCAGCCGCTGCTGGGCGTCGCCCCGACGCAAACGCCCCAGCCATCCGGCAACTCCGACGCGGACTGACACTTGCCGTCACCACAGCTCGGTGCCCCAGGCGTGTAACACAGCTGTAGGCACTGATTGGTCGCGGCCGAGCACACGTGACCCCAAGCACAGGGGCACGGATCGCCGACCTTGCCAGCGCCGGGCTCGGCGCAGGTAGTCGTGCCGTCCGAGCGCACGACGAGGCAGGCGGTGTTTCCCTGGCACTGGCACTGAGTGCCTTTGGTGCACGGATAGGGGGCGCCCAAATCGCAGTTTTCAGCAGGCACGCAAACCGGGATCATGAGCGCGCTGCTCGCGTCCGAGGAGCCTTTGGGCAGCGCGTTGATTACGGCATCGCGCAGGGCGCGCTCGGCGCAGTACTTCCCTTGTGTGCAGTTGTCCGCGCTTTCGCAGCAGTACGCCTGGCACAGGCCGGCGTTCTGATCACCCACGCACCCGAAACCCGCCTTGCAATCAGCCGAGGTCAGGCACGGCGCATTGTCGCCGCCCGGGCCCGCGACCGCGCACGCCGAAGTGACGAGCTCAGGGTTGTCAGCGGTGCGCTGCACTTGGCAGCTGTACATCGCCGACTCGACCGGAGGAGCACCAGCACCGCCTCCCTCACCGCTCGTGCCGCCCGCGCCGGCCTCGGACCGCGCGCCGCTTGCGCCAGCTGCATCCGCAGCGCCGCTGGAGCCACCGTCTGCGACACTGCTGGTCGCGCCAGCACCGCCCTCGCCCCCCTCACTGCTGGCGCCGGCTTGCCCGTTTCCGCTCGCGCCGCTGCTCGCGTCGTCGTGCGGCACGGACGGGGGCGCGAAGCTCGCGCACGTGTTCGGCGGAAAGTCGGGTACGCAGGTGGGGTTCTTGCCGCATAGGCGGTTCAGCACAATCCCGCCGTCGGGGACCGTGGAGCCGTCGACGGCCAGCACCTGCTCGTCGTTGCCGCCATCGGGGATGGCCTGATCGCCGCCGCTGCCAGAGAAAGAGCCGGTACCGTTGTCCGCAGCGGAGCAACCCCAGGCCAGACCCAAGAGCGATGCCGTGCAAAACCCGGCCCAAAGTGCGCGACGAAAAGTCATGTAGGAAAGCCGCGCCCAAAGCCTAGCAGACTCGCCCCCTGGCGCGAGCCCACAGAGTCCGGAGCCGCTCCAGCACGGACGGGAGCGCCTCGTTCGAGCTACCTCAAAATGACGTTGCGAATGACGGCGTTGTTCGCCTTGTCGTACACGCGCAGGCTGAGCAGGGCCGGCAGCGCAGGGGCGAGCTTGCTGACATCGGCGTCGAACTCCTCGCGCTGCTCGTCGAAGATGCCATCAGTTGGATAAAACGGCGTCCACTCGTCGGAGCCTGCCACCGAGATTTCGATGCGAGCGATCGGGCCCACACCGTCGATGGCCACGCCCTGCACGTGCTTGCCAGCGACCTTGAGGCCTTCGACGACCGGCGGCGTGTTGTCGACCAGCACCACACTGCTCTCCATCTCGTCGCGCGTCACTCGATCGGGAGGGTTGGACAGCTCGTCGGTCGCGACCAGACGCAAGCGATAACGGCCCTCGGGCAAGTCCGAGGTCTCCCAGGAATAGCTCTCCTTGGTCAGCTTCTCCTGCGGCTTCAGCAGATCGAACCACAAGTTGCTGCCCACTTGGCGATACTGCAGGCGATAACGCAGGTCGTCCTTGTCCGGGTTGTCGACCTTCCAGGACAGCGCGATCGTCGACTCGGGCTTGCCCTTGATCGGACCGCCCGAAGAGCGAATCGCATCATCGCTGCCCTCAGTGTCCGAGTCCTTGGCCTCCACGCTGGTGATCACGGCGCGCAAGTTGTCGGTCAGGAACGAGATCTGGATCTCGCTCAGCACGGCATTGGGGTCAGTCGCAAAGCGAGCGCGCACCTGCAAGTAGCGCGCAGCTGGGCTGTCGATCATGGACGGCGCGCTGAAGCCCGTGCTCCAAGCGCTCCAGGTGTCGTCCGGCTCTTTGGTGTTGCCCGTGCGGGTCGAGATCTGAACCGGACCGGTCGCTTCCCAGGTCAACTTGCCGAAGCGCGCGCGCAGGCCCGCGTCGAGCACCTTGCTCGTCCACACCGCGTCCGGGCCGCCGATGCCAGACACCGGGTGCACGACCGCGGGATCGCTCGATACCACGAGCTGATCCTTTCCGCTCAGCACGAGCCCGCTCACTTGCCGCTCGTCTACGTCGGCCACGAGGGCACTGTTGTGTTGCGCGTCCACCGTGTACACGCGACCCTCGACACCAGTGCCCACGTACGGGCGGCCGTCGTCGGCCAGAGCCAAGCTCGTGTAGTGCTCGTCGGAGTCGTCGAGCAACTGGTCCGGCGCGCCATCACCGGAGAACTTGTACAGCGTGCCCTTGCCCTTGGTCTTGGGCGCAGCGCTGGCCGGCGCGGCTGGGGCACCTTCGGCGCGACTGGCGCGCGTCGGCACCGAGCCCCCCGTCTTGATCTCATTGGCGATCGCGAACACCTCGCCCTTCTTGTTGATGGCGATGGCGCGCACCTCCGTGCGGTCGAAGTCGTACAGCACGCTGGCTTTGCCGGGCGCGGTGATCTTGTACAGCTTGGCCTTGTCGCTCGCGCCCGCGTACACCGTGCCGTCCGGCGCGACTGCGACGCTCATCAAGTGCTGCTCGGGCGCATCGAAATAGACCTGCGCGTCACCGTTTTCGCTGATTCGGTACAGCTTGCCTTCGGGGCCGGTAGCCGCAAACAGCGCCTTCTTCTTCTCGTCGTAGGCGACCTGCCACACGTGCTCGGTGCCCTTCAACGTCACCAAATCGGTGAGCTTGCCGTGATCCCATTTCATCACCTTGCCGTCCGGCAAGGTGCCCAGGATAACCGCTCCGCCCCAGGCCTCGACCAGGGAAGTGACGACCAGCGCCTTGGTCTCGGCCAGCACGCTGACCGCGCCGTGATTGAGCTTCAGCAGCTTGCCCTCGTTGCCCGTGCCGAGCAGGACCGAGCCGTCCTTGAGCGTGAGCGTCGACCAGATGGACGTGCCTTGCGAGACGGGCACCGAGCCCAAGTTGAAGCCGGCGCGGACGTGACCTGCGGAGTCGACAGCGACGCCCTTCAGATCCCCACCTTTGAAGTCACTGGACTTCTCGAGCGAAAAACGACGCGTGCCGACGGCCGAGGCTTGCGTGGCAGCAAGCAGACCAACACCGAGGAGCGAGTAGCGGAGGAATCGATTCATGGCTTCACGTCGCTAAAAAAGAGAACACGGGAGGGGAAACGAAAAAACTCAGCGCAACACTGGGCGGACGGTGACCGACACACGGTCGCGGCCCACCATGAACTGCGGCAAATCGACCACTACGCGGGTCGTGGTCGCGAACGTCTCGGGAGCGATCGAGCTCGTTTCGGGGCGAATCACGTCCAGCGCACCGGGCGGCAGGTCGTGAGCAATGCGGCCCTTGAACGACACACCCGCGTCACCCGTGCCAAAGCTGAGCACGGTGGACTTGGCGGGATACACCGGGTTTTCGAAATTCTTGATCATCTCGGCCAGCGAATCCGGCGCGGCTTGATCGCGCTCTTCGGTGTAGCCCGGCTCGATCTCGATGTTCACGGTCTGACCCGCCAAGTGCGCGGGGATCGGCACCGTGACCACGCGCGTGACCTCGGGCCCGGAGAAGGGCACGAGCGTCAACCGAATGCGAGCCGGCGCGCCCGCGTCGATCTCCGACTCGAGCAAATCCGCGCCACGCAAGCGCAAGATGTCTCGCGCGTAGCGCAGCTCGACGTCCATCGACGCGCTCTCCACGATCGCGGGTTGCCAGGGGTTGTTCAGAATCGTGCCGATGGCGCGCACTAGGTTCGTGCGCACGAACTCGCCCGCTTCGGGCGTGCCGCCCATCGCGACGCCATAATCCTGCAGGGTCAGCTCGGGGAAGCCTGCAATCTTCAGCTTGCTCGTGGCCGTCCAACTCACGTCCTGGTGCTCGTTGGCCACGGTCTGCAGCGCGCTACCGAGCGCGAGCGAGACGAACGAAGGCGTCATGAATTTGTCGTGCGCGCACTCGAAGCTCCAATTGGCGCTCGGAAAACCCGGCGCGCCATGGATGCTCATCTTGACCGGAATCACCGGCGCCTTGGCGCTGTGCGAGACCACGATCGCCGATTGGCGATCATTGACGAGAGCGCCCACGTCCCGCACCGCCATGCCGATCTTGAACGAGCGCTGATCACTGGCCAAAAACCAGATCACGCGCCCAATCGCCGTGGGCAGAGCGGTCACGCCCAGCTCGCTCATCGGGTGACCGAAGGCCACCAGCTTGTCGCCCTCGACGCGCGTCACGGTGCCGAGCCCCATGGCGCTCATGTCCCCCTTCACGAGCTGCACGCCGATCGCGCCGCCGTCCACGTAGCGCGTGGGCGCAGACGCTTCCGCGGTGGCGCCGCCGCCCGCTTGCAGCGGCTCGAGCCCGAGCGGCATGAGCAGCTGCTGCGCGAACGCGAGCGAGCGGCTGCTCATGCCGCCCAGCAAAATGGGCGTCGAAACGGGCGTCAGCGCGCTCACTGGCTGGACGCCGCCGGTGCCCAGAGCGCGCGCGATTTGGGCCGCGTGCTCGCGCACGTCGTAGTGCGCGAGGTCGCCCTGGTAGCGGTGATTCGAATCGTTCAGCGCGTGCCGCTCGCGCGCGGGCTTGGCGTTGCTCGACTGCGGCAACAGCTTGAGCGGCCAGCCGTCGATGCGCTCGGGCAGTGGCCGCGCCAGCTCGTCCAGCATGTTGCGGATGGGCGTGACGCCGGCGACCGGCTCGGAGCCGAACGACCAACCGTAGGCGTAGGCGCCGATCATCTTGTCGTTCAGGTAGATCGGGCTGCCGCTCATGCCGGCCACCACCTTGGTGATCTCGAGCCGAGGGTGCTTCGTCTTCACCAGGATCAGATCCTGCTTCGGGCGGAAGTTCTTGAGCACGTCGATCACTTCGACGTCGAAGCGCTCCGGCTTAACGCCTTGAAACACGGTCAGGCCGTAGCCCTTCATGCCCGGACGAATCTCACTCACCGGCATGATGTCGGGGCGACTCGAAGCGCCATCGGCGTGGGCCGGACGGAGCCCGAGGGGCAACGGGAGGAGCAAGCCGACGAGCGCGGCACCGAACAGCAGGGAGGAGGAACGCACGGTTTTTCGCAGTGTAGCAGGCTGTTGGGGGCATCGCGCAAACCAGCAAATGACGGCCTTTTGCGAGTTTTCTCCGAGATCGGCCGCAGCCCTTGGTACTGTCCCCGGAGCCCCTTGGACCTCGCCCTGATGCTCGGACTCGCGGCCTCGCTCGGCCTGCTCTTGGCGAGCCATGTCGCGTTGAGCGTTGGCCTCGGTCTGCGTGGGCCGTGGCACCGCGGCCTAATCGCGTTTCTCGTGCCGCCCTTGGCTCCGTTCTGGGGCTATCACGGAAAGCTCCATGCGCGCTCCGTGGTGTGGATCGCCTCGCTCGTGGCGCACGTGGCGTGTGTGACGGCTGCGGCGATCGGCAGCTAGCGCAGCGAGTGCGAGCGTGGAAGGGCTCGGCCGCCCGGAACTGGCGATCAGTGCCCGCTGGCTTTGTTCGCCGCTTCTCGCAGCTTGTCCTTCTTGCTCTTGCGCTTCCCTTTCACGCCGCCAGCGGGGTCGAGACCGGCGTGGCCCGGAGCCCGCGGAGCGTCGCTGGGTTCGAAGCCCACTAGCCGCTCGCGCGGCAGGGCTAGCTGATTGCGCTTCTCGATCAGCCGAAAGTGCGCGGCGTCGTCGACGCTGATGAAGCTGATGGCGACGCCGCTCTCGCCAGCGCGGCCGGTGCGACCGATCCGGTGCGAGTAATCGCTCGGCGAGCGCGGCAAATCATAGTTGATGACGGCGCTCAGCCCAGCCACATCCAGGCCGCGCGCGGCCAAATCAGTGGCCACGGCGATGCGTACGCGCTGCGCTTTGAGATCCTCGAGGGCCTCGACGCGCGTGCCCTGGCTCAGCTCGCCATGCAAGGGCAAGGCGCTGAAACCCGCGCGCGACAGCTTGCTCGCGACGTGCTCGGCTCCGTGACGGCTGGCCACGAACACGAGCACGCTCGGCCAGTCGTGAGTCTCGAGCAAATGACGCAGCAAAGGCGTGCGCGACCGGGTGTCGACCTCGATCGCGCGTTGCTCGATGAACGCGGCGCCCGGAGTCGGCCCCGTGTCGACGGTGATGCGCTCGGGGTCATGCAAGAGCCGTTCTGCAAACGCCCGCACGGGCTCTGGAAAAGTCGCCGAGAACAGCAGCTTCTGACACCTTTCTGGCAGCAGAGCGAGCACCTCTGCGAGCTGTTTGGCAAAGCCCTGCGAGAACATGCGGTCTGCCTCGTCGAGCACCAACGTCTGCAGCGACGCCAAACGCGCTGCGTTTTTCGCCACGAGATCCAGCAACCGCCCGGGAGTCGCAATCAGCAAATCGGCGCCACCGCGCAACGCCATCAGCTGCGGGTTGATCGACACGCCCCCCACGGTGACGCAGATTCGGGGAGAAACCGGCAAGTACTGGCCGAGCCGCTGCGCGGCAACCTCGATTTGCAAGGCTAGCTCGCGCGTCGGTACCAACAGCAATGCGCGCACGCCGGACGATTCGCGCGCCGCGCTGCGCGCACTACTCAGCTGCTCCAGGATCGGGAGCACGAACGCCGCCGTCTTGCCCGAACCGGTTTGGGCCGAAGCCCAAATATCGCGCCCGCTCAGGACTGCTGGAATGGTGGCCGACTGAACCGGCGTCGGCGACTCGTAAGACAGCTTCGCGACCGCGCGCAGCAGCGGTTCGCTCAGGCCGAGAGAAGCAAAGGTCATGAGCGTTGCTAGCGGAACTACTGGGCCGACGCTACTTACGCTCGGGACGAACGTTGCCCGCCACACCCATCAGCGCGAAGCCCTCGCTGATCCAACGATCACGGAGCTTCTGTGCCAAGTCCTTGTGGTCGCGCCAAGGCACGGCCACCGCCATCACCAAGCAGCCGTCGGGGTACGCGGGGTACGCCGCCCAAGCCCCAGAGAACTCGGACGCGGTGAAGCCGAGGTTCACTCGACCGTCGACCGAGCGCGACTCCAAGATCTGCCCCTGCCATTTTCCGAGGTGCGTCTCGAAGGGACTGAATTTCACGTCGAAGGGATGCGTCTGAGGCAAGCCCCAGGCCTCGAAGTGGCGCATGCAGGTATCGCTCTTCATCGGCGTGCCCGCGGGTAGCGCCTGGGTGAACGCGATCACCATCGCGTGGTGGTCGTCGCCGTAACGAAAACCGACGTAGTGCTCCACGCCGAAATAGCGCACGCGCTTCCAATTCTCGGAATCGGGCAGCGGCACCATCACTTGATCGTCTTTGTCGGTGCGCGTGCCCCAAGGCGCGCTACTCAAGCGATCGAGCGCGGCCGAATGCGGGTCAGCAGCATCCCCGCCCGGCTCCTTCACGGTCACGCTCGCGGGTGTGGGCGGCGGCGCGGGCGGCTGCCACGGCGGTTGCTTGGACGCGGACTGCGCTCCGCCGCCACAAGCGAGACTGAAGAGCAGGGGCGCGACGCCGAGCAAACCGCGCCGCATGCTTTTCGCACACGACTGAAATCCGGGCGGACAGCCCGGGGAATCGACCAAGAGAGAGCGCACGCCCGTTATACGCCGCACGACGGAAATTATGACCCAGCTCGTGCGATCGCGCTGCGCCGACCGCGCCGGACCGCGATTGCCCGCGAAAAGCGAGGCTCAGACCTCGAAGCTGTGCACCTTGACCGCGTTCAGGTCGTGAACGCCGAGACCGAACTGGCCGGCGGTGCGGATGTATGCCGGTTCCCGACCCGACTCTTTGAGGGACGGCAGGCCGCGCGCTTTGCGCTCCTCGTCAATCACCTTCCAGCCGTACGTGTCCATGGCCACGGGGTCAGTGGCCACGTACACGGCGCCGTGCGGCACGCGGGTCTTCGGGTCCTTGTCGAGCGGGCCCTTGTCGTAGGTGATCTTATACGCATCCGTGATGTGCAGGCGCACGCGGCTCGTCACGATCGGGTGATTGTAGAGCATCGCGATCTGCGGGCTCGCGTTGTGCTCGTGGTGCTCGTGCGGGTTATTCACGTTGCCGTGCGTGATGTTCTTCAGCGTGCCGGTGTACCCGCAGATCCCATGATCTTTCATCATGGTCAGGTTGATCACGGCCGTGGCTTCGGTGAAGAAGCGGCAGTAGCGAGTCTTGATGCCGTTATAGATCTTGATGTCCGGCATCGGGTGATCGTTGTTGTTGTGTGTGCCCGAGCGCACGCCTTCCGGCAGCTTCCAGTCGCGCACGTTCACGCGCGTACCCGCGAGGAAGGTAGGGTACTGCTCGTAGACGGTGATCTTGTCGGCGGGCACGCCGAGCTTCATCAGCCCCTGCACGAGCGGCAGGATGAGCTCGAAGTTCGTGGCCATGGTGTAGCCCTTTTGGCCGGCGATGCCGTTCGGCTTGATCGCCACCACATCATCCTTGTGGATGAACTTGCCGAGCGCGTCGGTCAGGTTGCTCGTGCCCGTAAACTCAGTGAGCGCCTTCTCCAACATGGCGCTCGCGACCTCCGGCTTGGGCCACAGCTGGTTCGGCTGCATGTACGAAGCGAAGTCGCCCTTGGCCGACACCTTCACGATCTTGCCCGGCACGGTCAGCGGCTTGAAGCCCGCCGGAGGCTTGGCGATCAGCGACTCGATCTGAGCGGCTTCCGCCGACTCCACATCGAGCAAACCGCCCGCAGCGGCCGCAGCCGTCGCGGCGCTCGCGACGGAGGCCGCTCGCAAAACATCACGGCGTGTAACACTCGAGGAACCGTCGGCGCGCTTGGACATCATGGCCTCCGTCGAAAAAGACGAGATTTCTCGTATCACGAGGGCCCAGGCACGGCAAACGTTGCGCTTGCGCTGATGAACTGGCGCGCGCGCTTCGGTGGTTGGTTGGGGGCTAGCAGGCCCAGGTTGCCGTGGGCGGCGCAAAGCTTGGACAGCAGCGCCCGCGCGCTGCCCTTCGCCGAGGCGCATCGCGCGCGAGCCGCCGACGGCGAGGCGCTCACGGGTGTTGCGTCCGTGCCTGGTCGCGCGTGCGGGCCCGCGCCGCGCGCTGGTGAAGCTCACCGAAGCACTGCCTCGCATAGCGTTGATTATGAGCCCGACAGCGCAGCCGCAGATTCGCCGCGCCACTATCGCCGCCCAGCGCCCAGGGCTGAATGTGATCGAACTCCAGACGGAGCCGGGACGAGCACCGTCGACCGTCGGGCGAGACGTAGCTGCACTGTTTGCCGTCTCGCGTAAACACCTCCCGAGCCACCTCCGCCGAGTAGTGGCGCGTGCGCTCGCCGGGCGACTTGCTCGCTCGTGGCTTCCTACCGATCGCGAAGCGCTCTTTCTCGAGCTCACGCTCGTAGACCTCCAGCCCGCGCTTGAGCAACGTCAAAAGGTCTCCATTCGGCAGCCGGTGACCCGCGAGCCCGCGCACCCGCTGCAGCAAATCGCGAAACTCCCGGTCGGCCGTGAAGTGCACGCCGTACCGCTCTGTGGAGAGCGGTTCGAGACGAAGCGCTTTGGACGCCTCTGAACGGCCACTCGATGCAGGTTTCTGCGTCCGCGATTGGTTCCCCGAACCTTCGCCAACCTCGGGCGCCGCCGTTTTCGCGATGCCATTGGCCTCGGCCGCACTCCCAACGTCGAGAGTGCGTCCTGCCGGCACGGGCAAGCGACGGATCAGATCGCGCACGTCGAGCCGGGGGAAGCGTGCCGCGAGCAACTCTTCTACCTGCCGCGCGCTCTTGCGCGTGCACACCTCGAACAACTCCGCAGCGTTCTCCGCCGTGATGTGCTTCTTCATCAAACTGAGCGCTGAAGCGTGCAAATCCCCGCGCGCGACCAACTCGAAAGCGTGCGCATGGTCCCGGCAAACCCGCGCCGCCGCGATGTGCCGCCCCGCCGTCGATTCGCACAACCCCAACGCCTCAACGCAGTACTCGAATAGCGAGGGGTAACCGAGATCGAGAAACAACTGCCGCTCATCGAGCTCTGCGAGATAAGCAAGAAACTCAGCCGTGACCTGATTCCGCTTGGCCACGACGTTCGACAGCCCCGCCAAGAGCTCATCATCTGCCAACGCCTTCAAACGCTTTTGATGCTCCATCTCTTTGCTCTAACACGCACTTTCTAGAGCCCGTAGAACGCCGCATAAGCTGTTTTCTCGCGCAAAACGAATTCGCAAGCGACTCAACCGGCGATCGTTCCATCACGCGCCAACCGAACGCCTTCACGAATGAATCCGTGCCAGGTCCGCCCAGCTCGAGCTGCGCACGCTGCGAAACCTGTCAAACAAAAAGTAAAAATTCGAGCGAGCGGTGCAGGCTCGAATTCAAAATCTACCGCGGACGATTTCGCGGAGTCCGCAACGTCGTGTCTCGTCGTATCAGCGCATCCCGCGCATGCGGAGTCTGCGAAATCGTACGCACACGGAGCGCCGACAACATCCCCCGTCGCTCAAACACTCCCTGCGCGACGGCCGCAGATCAACCCATGCGGCACGCCGCACCACGCCGCAACCTCGTCGCCCAAGCCGTTCCTCGCCTCTCCCTCTTGTCTTGCGGCTCTCTCTCATCTCAACTCCCGACGTCGAGAGCGCCCATTGAGGCCCGTGCCACCGAACCACGCCACTCCCCGCCGTTGGCGCACCGCGCTGGCCAGAGGCCAGCGCTTGGGCAGCCCGGCGCGCGCAGCGCAAAGCGCGAGCACGCCGACCGCACCCCGCCGCCCACCGCGCGGGGCACCTAAAATGCCAGGCCCGCCAGCGGTGGCCAGGACCTTCGCCAGCCTTCGCCAACCCGTCGGCTCGCTATCGCCCCGCAATTTGGCCCATCCACGCTCGGCACGCTCCTCGCAATCTCCCTTCTCGTCATGCGGTGAAGTCCCGCACGACTAACAAGAGAGAGAACAATGGAACAGAACAGAATGAAAATCGCGTACGTCATCACCCAGCGCAACGATCGCAACTTTTGGAATCGCGTGGGCGTTGCCTTCGTGAACAAGGACGGCTCGATCAACGTGAAGCTCGAGGCCGTGCCGGTGAGCGGCGAGATTCAGATCCGCGACTATCAGCCGAAGGACGAGCTTGCCTCGACCAATGGCCGCAGCCACTCGCGCGACGTGGTCGAGGAAGAGCCGTACGCGGAGCTCGCCTAAGTGGGGCCCGCGGCTTCGACCGCGCATGAAGCGAGCGCGCTGGAAAGTGGCGCTCTCTTCGTGCCGGCAGGAGTCGAGCCTCGGGGGGACGAAGGTGGGGGTCTCGGTCGTGAGCCCCCCGCCGCTCGGCCTTCTTGGCTTCGGCGGACGCGGGTCGCATTCGGTAACAGCGTTTGGGCGCCCGTCGCGCTCAAGCTCATCGGGCTCGCGCTCGGCATGCTCGCGCTTGCCGGCGTCGGTATTGCGTCGATCCTGAGCGGCGCGGGCGGCGTGCAAGTACCGCTATCGGGCATGCTGGGCTCGGACATTCACGCCGCGTGGCTCGCCAGTAAGCCGGTCGCGAGCGCCGGCGCGCACGCGCCCAGCGCGCAGCCGAACGGCGCGCTGCTCAGCAACGCGCTCGCCGCAAACGCCACAGCGGGCGCGGCGGGCACAGCGGGCGCAGCAGGGCTCGCCGCGCCAGCACCCGCTTCGGCTTCGACGGCAGGTGTTGTCGCAACGGGCGGGGCTGCGCCCAGTGCGGGGATGACCGAAGACGGCAAGGTCATCTTGAATCAGGCCAGCGTCGCTGACTTGCGGCACTTGCCCGGCGTCGGTCAGAAGCGGGCCGACGCCATCCTCGCGCTACGCACGCGCTTGGGGCGCTTCAAGCAGGTCAATGACCTGCTGCGCGTCAAAGGCATCGGCGTCCGCGGTTTGAAGAAGATCCTTCCGCACGTCGTCTTGGACGCGCCGAAGGGTTCGGTTTGAGCGAGGAGAGCTCGCATTGAGCGACGGTCACGGGTTGCAAGGGTTTGCACACGTTGCAAGCGCCAGCATTTCGCGCTGTGCAAGCCCTTGCACGAATTCCGCCCAACCTCACACAAATGGCCATTTTCACCGTTGTGGGGTTCACCCCGGCCGGGCACAGCGGTTGCTGAGGCAAAGACGGCTCCTTGCACAACGCGCTGGTCGCTTCGCCCCCGGTGATCGACGTGGACGCGGACGGCGTGGGTGAAGTCGTGCTCGCGGGCCTCGTCTCGCACGAGTCGAAGCCAGCCGCTGGAGTTGATCATCAGCGACCCGCACCAGGAGCTGATCGGTTCTACGACCACGATCTCGGTTCCGCGCGAGCCGATCACGCTCATGGTCGAACGCTCGTTCTACAATGCCCATGTCGCTCCCGGTGCCATCAAGATCGACGGCGCGGTGTTCCAACACTCCGTGGGTGAGGTTGCGAGCTACCCGAAGCTTGCCGACAAAAAGGCGCTGCTCGGCCAATACGGCGGCATCGAATCGGACGAAAAGACTTCCGGCCAAGGCAAGGGCCAAGTCCAAGTGGGGCTGTCCGTGTCGAACGAGATCAGCTCGGGCTCCGAGCTCGAGCTGGGCTACGAAGTGTCCGTCTCGCTCACCGCGGGTGGCGTGATGGGCGGTTTCAAGGTCGGCGGTAGCGTGTCGGACAACTTGATCGTCGTGAGCGGTAAGTCGACTAGCTACTCCGGCACTGTGGGAGCTATCGACGCGACGCACTTCGCGCAGAACCAATACAACTTCGGCCTCTTCACCTACCCGTACCACGCCCCGAGCGGCGCCCAGTTCGAGGCGTTGAACTACTGGGTCAAGTAAGCGAATCCGAAGCCAACCAACGCGGCGACACGCGGGGTCACCGAATGCGGCGGCCCCGCGTTGTTTTGTGACCGGCAGTGCGTGTAGAACGAGCGCTATTCGTGACGACTCGCTCTTCGCTCAAGCTCCTCGTTTGCCTGCTGCCGTGCGTCGCCGCAGCCTGTGCGGGCCGCCCACCGGATGTCGCACCCTCACCGGCGCCTTCGACCAAGGCCGTCGCTTCGGCTCAGCGGGCGCAACCGGCCCAGTCGGCGCCGAGCGCCGCGCTACCCGTAACGAGCGCGAGCGCGGCAGAGAGCGCCGCGCCAGCACCGTCCGACGCGGCCAGCGGCGCATCGGCTTGCCCGAAAGGCATGGTGCACGTGCAGTTCGATTATTGCCCGAAGCTCGAGCGGCGCTGCGTGGACAAGGAATACGACAAGCCGAACCACATCACGATCTGCAACCGCTTCGCGACCGACAAGCCGCGCTGCCGCGAGCCTCGCATCCCGCTCGACTTTTGCATCGACGAGTACGAGTACCCGAACCGAGCTGGAGCCAAGCCGCCGGTGATGCTGAACTTTTTCGAGGCGAGCGCACGCTGCAGCAGCGAGCAAAAACGCCTCTGCTACGAGCGCGAGTGGGTCACCGCCTGTGAAGGCCCTGAGGAAAAGCCGTTTCCTTACGGTTACGCGCGATCGAGCAAGCAGTGCAACTTCGATAACCGCTGGGTCGATCCGCACTTGGCCCGTGTTTACTCGACGGATCCGGAAGTGCAGCGCGCTGAGCTCGAGCGCCTCGATCGCAGCGTGCCGAGCGGCCAAATGGCAGGTTGTGTGAGTGATTACGGCGTTCGCGACCTCACCGGCAACGTGGACGAGTGGACGATGGCGGATCACGACCGGCCGCGCGAACACGCTAAGTTCTCGGCATTGAAGGGCGGCGCGTGGGGTCACGTGCGGAACGCATGTCGGCCCGTGACCACGAGTCACTCTCCCGAGTTTCGGTACTATTTCATCGGCCTGCGTTGTTGTAGCGACGCGAGGCCGGCTGAGCCGATTGCTCCACAGAGCCCTGCGCTGTGACTCCCACTCGCCCCGACACGGGAATAACTAGCTAGGACGACCGAAGGTGCCCTGCTACTGTCGGAGGTCCTGATCATGCAAGGGCAGGGTTTGGATCCCCAAGCGGCAGGCGGCACTGCGCTGCAAGCGCAGCAGATGGCTGGCGAGCGCTTGGTCAATCAGTGCCGCCTTGGCCTGACCGCGTTCGGTGCACTGACTATCCTCACCGCCTCGGGCGCGCAAACGCGCGCGGCCAACGGCGTGTTCATCGGGGTGGTGTGCGTGCTCGCGACCTACTCGATCGTGGTCTTGTACTGGTTGCGCCAGCCCGAGTGCCACGGCTCGAAGTTGAAGTACGTTTCGGTGTGGGTCGACATCAGCAGCTTGTATGCGCTGCACGTCGCAAGCTTGGTGAATCACTCGGGGGTGTACGAGGTGTTTCGCGCCCCGGGCACGTGGCTGATGATCGGCGTGTTCAACGGCCTGGGCGCCGTTCGCTACAGCGCGCGCGCGAGCCTATTTTCCGCGTCGCTCACCTTGTTTTACGGCTGCGTGTTGTTGCTCGTCGTGCGCCTGAACCAAACGGTGCCCTGGCTCGACGAGTCCGCGTTCCTCGGGCCCGGGCTGAACGTGTTCGATTGCGCGATCGCGGTGGTCTTCGCGGCCGTGCCCGCAGTGTGCTCGGCCGTTGTCGCTTGGCATTCCGAGGAGCTGCTCGAACGGAGCACGCGCGACGCGGCGGGCCGCGCCTCGGCCGAAGATCGCCAGCGCCAGATCTTGGACGCCATGGCCGACATGATCTTGGTCAAAGATGCAGAGTCCAAGATCTTGTGGGCCAATCGCGCGCTGCGCGAGGCCTGGGGCCGCGACAACGACGAGCTCGTGGGCCAAGAGTACAACCCGCACTCCAGCGCCGACGAGCGCAGCCGCTCGCTCGAACAAGACGCTCTGGTGCTCGATACGCAGGACACGGTGCTCTTGCCCGACGAGCGGCTGGAGCGCAAAGACGGCCGTATCTTACAGGTCGACATCGTCAAATCCCCCATCTTCGGCGGCGACGGCCAGGTGATCATGACCGTCGGCGTGTCGCGCGACGTGAGCGACCGCAAGAAGCTCGAGGCGCAGCTGCGGCTGACCGAAACCATGTCCACGGTGGGCACGCTGGCCGCTGGCATGGCTCACGAGATCAACAATCCCCTCACCTACGTGATCGCCAATCTGGAGTTTTTGGCCCAGCGTTTGCCGCAACACGGGCCGTGGTTGGGTGAGCGCCAGGCGCGTGAGTGGGTCTCGGCATTGACCGAAGCGCGCGAAGGCGCGTCGCGCGTGCAGCGCATCGTCAAGGATCTGAAGGATGCCACGCGCGGCGATCAGGATCACTATGGTGAGGTCGACGTCGAGCAAGTGCTGGAGTCGACCCTGAAGCTTGCCGCAAACGAGCTGCAACACCACGCGCGCGTGGTGCGCGAGTACGAGAAAGTGCCGACCGTCACCGGCAACGCTTCCCGCCTCGGCCAGGTGTTTTTGAACCTGCTCGTCAATGCGGCGCACGCCATTCGCGAAGGCGCGGCGCACGAAAACGAGATCCGCCTGGTGCTGCGCAGCGATCCGAAAAAGCGCGTCGTGGTCGAGATACACGACACGGGCCACGGTATCCCCGAGGAGCACATGGCCCGTCTGTTCGAGCCGTTCTTCACCACCAAGGACGTCGGCGAAGGCACTGGGCTCGGCCTATTCATCTGTCACCGCATCGTGAGCGATCTGGGCGGCACCATCGAGGTGGAGTCGAGCCGGGGCTCGGGCAGCGTGTTCCGCGTGGTCTTGCCGCCTTCGAGCCAACCCGCCGATCGCATCGAGGTCGTGATCGAGCGGCCCAGCAACGTGACGCGGCGCGGGCGCATCTTGGTCGTGGACGACGACACGCTGGTAGCCAAAGCGATGTCACGCCTGCTGGCGGAGCACCATGAAGTATTGGCCTTGACCAGCGCCGACGAAGCGCTGGTGCGGCTCGAGCAAGGCGAGCGCTTCGATCTCATTTTCTGCGATCTGATGATGCCCGTCACGACCGGCGTCGAGTTCCACGAGCGGCTGCTCGAGCTCGACCGCGAGCAGGCCGAGCGCACCATCTTCATCACGGGCGGCGCGTTCACCGACGCCTCGCGTAAATTCCTGGAAACGACCGCCAACGATCGCCTGGAAAAGCCCTTCGATCAGCACAAGTTACGCCAAATCGTGGCACGTTACCTGAACTGACGAGCGCCATGTCCACGCCGCCCCCCTCAGCGTTCTCCCGCAGCGCGCGCTTCGCCGTGTGCTTTACGTTCGCGGCGTGCAGCGTCTATCCAAGCCGCACGCCGCTCGGCGGAACGTACGACGCGCCGCCCGTCGCCGAGACTGCGGACCGGCGCGCCCCGAAACAGGCTTTGCCCAATGCCAGCGCCAACGCCAGTGCGAGCGCAACCGAGCCGGAGCCGCCCCCGAACAAGCCAGTCGTCGCCGTCGCCAAGGTCGTGGCCGACGCGGCCTCGGCAGTGAAGCCTGGCGACACGCTGCTGTATCAGCCGCTGAAGGCCGGCGATCGAATCAAGGCTGACGTCACCCTGACCTTCAAGGCCGAGCTACGTGGCGGACCGCCGGGTTTGCCGGCAAGCGGCAGCCTGGGCATGGACTCCAAGCTGCGCGTCGAGCTGAAGGTCAACCGGGTGTCCGCGCTAGCGTTGGAGGAGCTGGAGCTGACCGTGACCACTCTTTCCATGCACACGGAGTTCGCGGGCCAAGGCAGCGATGCCAAGGCCGAGCCGCCCGACGTGTACGACGTCACGCTCGGCCAATCGCCCAGCATTCGCGCGCACGACGGCTCGAAGCCGGACGCCGAGGATCGCGCGGTGCTGCTCGTCCTGGTCGCGCCGATTGCCGATTTTCACGCGCGCTGGGCGGCTTCGCCCACGCTCGATCTAGAGCCGGGCTGGTCCAGCAAGGTCCCCGTTACGCTGCCCAAGTTCGCCGATGCCCACACCGAGACCGTCCAAGTCGGCCCGCTCGCCGTGCGCTACTCGGGTCGAGGCGCGCGCGACGTCGCGAGTGACAACGTCCCCTTCGACGTGACTCTGCCGCTCCAATACGGGGCAGACATGGGCAAGCTCGACTTCGAGCTGACGGGCAAAGCGACCCTGAGCGCCACGACCGGCCGACCCACGAGCATCGACCTGAGCGGGCCCTTCAGCGCGCAAAGCGGCGGGCGCGATGCCGGGCCGATGAGCTTCTCGGGCAGCACGAAATTCACGGCTCAGCTCAGCTATCAGTGACGCTGAGTGTGCTAATTTCCGGCGGATGCTCGCTCACTGCCCGAAGTGTGCTTCGCAGATCTTGATTCCGGTGGAGGGGGTCCGCGCCAGCAGCGGCGCCTCCGCGCTGCGCTGCCCGCATTGCTCGGGGTTTTGGGTGCCGCCAGAGGTCGTTCCGTTACCGGCCACGCTAAGCGCGTTGAGTCAGCTCGATCAGCGCCCAAGCCAAGCGCCGGACGAGAACAAGCGGACTGGGCAATGCCCCGACGGCCACGGCCTGCTGCGGCGCGCACGGGTGACCTGGCACGACCCGTATTTTTTGGAGCGCTGCGCCCGCTGCGGCGGGGTGTGGTTCGACGCGGGTGAGTGGTCGCGAGCCGTCGCCGACGATCTGCTCTCCAACTTGTCGGAGGTGTGGAGCCCCGCCTGGCGCAAGCACCTCTCCGACCAGCAATCGCACGAATCGCTCGAGGTCGATCTGCGAGGCAAGCTCGGCGGCGAGCTGTGTGATCTACTTCACACTTTGGCGCAGCGGCTGGAGACCCACGCGCATCGCGGCGTGGCCCTGGCCTACCTCAGCGAACGCTTGCGGCACCCGGTCGAGTCCGACGACGAGTGAGTTTGGTCGCCCCGCGGCAGCTCGCGCGCGCTGAGTTGCTTCCACGCTGGGCAGCACAGCGCGTTCGGGCATGGGCACCCGGCACGGAATCATCGCGTGGATGGACTGCGGAGTCCCTTGGGACCCCCCCTCGTCCCCGTCCCGGCCCACGTCCCCACCCAAGTGATCACGCCCGTAACACCCCGCTTTTTAGCGGCAAAAGCTGCGAAAAAGCTGGGTGTTGGCCCGACTCTCCAGCGCGCTGCTGGCGATCCGTGACCACTCTTCAGCTCTACAGATACCCGTCTCGAGCGGCCTCGGGATAGAACGATATTGCGCGAATCGACGGTGCTCGAACCAGCGGTGCTACAAGGCCGCGATGGACGACGCGCTCTTCGCTGCAACCGGACTGGAAGTCGACGACGCGATGCGTGCGGCATTCCAGGCTGACGGGATCTCGGCTCCGACGCCTGTCCAGCAAGTGGCCATCGCGCCGATTTTGGCGGGCAAGCACGTGATCATCCAGTCCGGGACGGGCACGGGTAAAACCCTCGCGTACCTGCTGCCGGTGCTGCAGCGGCTACGAAACCCGGACAGCGGGCGCAGCCTGATCTTTGCGCCCGCGCCCGAGCTCGCGCTGCAAACGCTGCGCGTCGCCGAGCGTTACAAACCAGTGACGCTCAACAGCGGCGCGCTCGTGGCCACCGCCAACAGCCGTAAACAGAAGGCGAAGGTCACGCAAAGCACGCGCCTGGTCGTGGGCACGCCCGGCCGCATCTTGGAGCAGTTCGCCGAGCGAAAGCTGAAGGGCGTCACCACGATCGTGCTCGACGAGCCCGACCCGATTTTGGCGACGAAAGGCGCGGACTATCTGCGTGAGATCCTGTCGAGGCCGGAGCCGAAGGTGCAGCTGATCTTTGCGGCGGCTACGCTCGGCGCGAACGCGAAGCGCCTCGCCGAGCAGTTCATGGGTGACGCCCTCGTGCACACCCAGCTGGAGGCCGAGACCGACCCGCTCTTGTCGCGCATCGCGCACCAGTACCTGCATGTGCGCACCGAGAGCACCAAGGACATTCAGCTCGCGCACTTCATCGAGGAAGCGCGCTGCAAGCGCGCTATCGTGTTCGTCAACCAGCCCAACCTGATTCGGCACCTGTTCCGGTTCCTTACCGAACGCAACTTGAAGCCGGTCAGCCTGAGTAACGACCGTTCCAAGCTCGATCGCCAACAGGCGCTCCGCGCCTTCGGCGCGTCCGAGGCACGGGTGCTGATCACCACCGATCAGGCCATGACCGGCATCGACGTGCCGGACGTGGAGTGGGTGTTGCACTATGAGCTACCGAGCTCCGCACTTGCCTACGTCCACCGCGCGGGACGCACAGGGCGCGCTGGAAAAAGCGGTACGTCCGTCGTGCTCGTGACCCGTGAAGATCGACCCATGCAGAACCGGATCGAGAAGGAGCTCGGGCTGCGCTTCGCCTCTGCACGCGAGCCAGGTTAGACTCGACTCGAAATGCCCGAGCAGCCGAGCGCGCTACGCGAACACGTGGTTTGTGTGCGCTGTGCCGCCGCCCTCGATCTCAGCGCCGCCAAGCCGCGCTGTAAGCGTTGCCATCAGCCGTACGGCGTGCTCGGGCGCATCCCGATCCTGCTGCCGCGCGTGGAAGATCACTTGAACCTCTGGCGCGCGCAGCTCTCGGCGTTGAAAGCACAGGGGGAGCAAACGCTGCGCGCCATCGACGGCGAGCTCGAGAGCCCTGCCCTAACGCCGGCGGGGGTAGCGCGGCTGCGCGCACTGAGCGACGCGCTGCGCGATCAAGTCCGGGACATTGCCGAGCTGGTAGGCCCAGCTCTCGGTAACAGCGCGCTCGCCAGTGAGGGCGTCAGCTTGCCGCGAGGGATCGTGGAGTACATCCAATTCCTGTATCGCGATTGGAGTTGGGAGAGTGGCGGCAACCGCGAGAACGAACAAGCGCTGGCCGCGCTGCAAGGAGTGCGCGAGCCGTCGGCGCTCGGGCGCACGTTGGTGATCGGCGCGGGCGCGTGCCGGCTGGCTTACGATCTGCATCGTCAATGTGGCGCCAGCGAAACGGCCGTCATCGACATCGATCCGTTCTTGTTCCTGATCGCCGAAGCGGTGATCAGCGGTCAGAGCGTGCGTTTGACCGAGGCCACCGCCAACGTTCAAGAGCTGTCACAAGTGGCCAAGCAGTGGGAGCTACGCGCGCCGGCGGGGCCGCTCGACACCAGCACTTTCCACTTCTTCCTGGCCAATGGCCTCGCGCCGCCGTTTGCCGATGGCACGTTCGATACCGTGGTCACGCCCTGGTTCATCGATCAGGTGCCCGGTGATTTGCCGGCCTTCCTGAGCACGCTGCGCCGGCAATTGCGCAGCGGCGGGCGCTGGCTCAATACCGGCCCGCTGATCTATCCCGCCGACGCGCCGCTCTCCAAACGTTACTCCCGAGAAGAAGTGTTCGAGCTGGCCGAGCGCGCTGGGTTCCGCATCGAGCGCTGGGCGAGCGAGACCCGCGCGCACCTCTCGTCCCCGCTCAGCGGGCGCGCGAAAGTCGAGTGGCTATTGTCTTTCGAAGCTTCAGCAATAGCCTGAGCGCGATCAGGATCCCGAACGTCCAGATCGCGTAAGTCGCGCGGTGGTAGTCGTTCGTGCCGGCTCCCATCTCGGTCCACGTCTGGTGCCAAATCGCGAGCCCCACCGCGGGAAAAACCAAGAAGTGAAGGCGCTTCCAGGATTTACCCCCGAGCAAGCGCATCATCCAATCGGTGGACGTGAGCGCGAGCGGCAGGAGCAAGAGGAGAGCGCCCCAGCCGGGCAAGCGCGACTTCTCGAGGAACGCGTCGTCCCACACGTAGTCGAAGCGCCACTTCTGACCGACCGCGAGATAAAATAGCAAATGCAGCAGGCAATAGAAGAATGCGAACAGCCCGAGCGTGCGCCGCAGCGAACCGGGCCAGCGCGTGCCGGGCCAGCGCAACGCGAGCAAGCGCTGGAGGGGGCTACAGGCCAAGGTGAGAAACAAGAAGATCAGGGCCCAGGCCCCGGTCGCTTTGATCCCCAAGTCGAAGACCGGGTAGCTGAAGGCTTTTACCCAATCTGGATTGATGAGCCGTAGCACGCGCCACAAGTCCAGCGCAGGCAACACGCTCAAGATGGAGACCGCTATCACGAGCAGCCAGCCGACACGCTTCGACACACGGGGAGCGTAATCGAAGAACCGCCTTCACGCACATCGGGCGCCGGCCCGGGCGCTTTGCGTCGCGGTGCGGGCGCCGCGCCCGCTCCCCCAAAAACCAAGGCACGCTCGGAGCCGAAGCGGGTTTTACGGTGCGCCGTCGTGCACGATGAACGAACAGGCGTGGCTCGTGGCGTCGCATTTTGCGCTTTCGCCGGAGCACCAGCATTCGTCGTCGCTGGCGCAGGTTCCGGGATCGCTCGAGGTGGCGAGCACGCACACGTGCGGCGTGACCTTGGAGCTGCACACGTGCCTTCGGGCGTGACGCGACCGATTGAGTTGTCGCTGCCGGCTGCGGTGAACCACAAATTGCCGTCCTTGCCGGCGGCGATGCTACCGGGGCTGGCCCCGCTCGGGATCACGAACTCTGTCATCACACCCTCCGGAGTGATGCGACCGATCTTGCGAGCGTCGAGCTCGGTGAACCACAGGTTGCCGTCCGGGCCGAGCGTGATCGCAAACGGGCCGCTATTGCCACCGTTCGAGCCACCCGCGGTGAGCTGCATTGCCAGTGCGGCGAACGCGCCGAACCAGACCCGCGACCGCGACCGCCCAATGAGTCGACGCGATGTCCCGGCGCGACCGGCCGGTACAATTCTTTCGTCGTGGTGGAACGCTTGCGCTTCTTTCATCACCTAAATGTGAGTGCGAGCACGCCAGCATTGCGATCACACTGAATGACGTGCACCCTCGTAAACGGCGACGACGCTTTGGGCACGCTCGCAACGGACTCGGGACCGATCGCCGCGCGCGACGCCTCGGTGTGACAGCCTGCCCCGTAAAATCCCGAAAAATACGCGACTTTACGGGGGAAGGTGTTGGCACCGGCCTTGCACTACCCCAGCTCGAAGCAAATGTCGCACACCCTGCCCACCCTCTGCTGCGCTGCGCTGTTGTTGGCCGCCACGCCAGCGGGTGCGCGTGATGCGGCAAGCAATCGCAGTGCGCGCGCTGAAATGCTGACGCAGCAGGCACAGAAGCTACTCGACGCCGGCCGCATCGACGAAGCCTGCGCGAAGCTCGAAGCCTCCGAAACGCTCTCGAACAACCTAGGCACGCTGCTCAAGCTGGGTGACTGCTACGAGCACGCTGGCCGCACGGCGAGCGCCTGGCACACGTTCCTCGAAGCCCAAGCGGTGGCTCACAACCAAAAGGACAACGAGCGCGAGCAAGTGGCTACCTTCCGGGTCTCCGTCGTGGAGCCGAAGCTCACTCGCGTGCTGTTCGTGGTCCCCATGACCAGCCGCGTCCCCGGCCTCACCGTACGGCTGGGCCCGAATACGATTTCACCGGCTGCCTGGGGCTCGCCGATAGCGGTCGACCCGGGCATGGAGCGCGTTAGCGCCTCCGCCAAGGGCTACGCGACGTGGAGCCTCGATCTAGATGCGTCCGACGCTCAAAGTCGCCAGTTGCGCGTAGACGTGCCTGCGTTGAACCCGCTGTACGCAGTCAACGATGACCGCCAGAAGGCGTATCGCACGGCGGGGATCGTGACCGGTGGCGTGGGCTTGGCCGGCATTGGCGCTGGCGCCGTGTTCAACGCGCTGTCCACCCACAGTGATGACTCGAAGGCGTGCGCGCAAGGCGTGGTCCAGTGCACGCCGAATCGGACCAACGACACGAACAAGTACGCCAACGCGGCGGCTGTCAGCTTCGCCCTGGGCGGCGCTTTGGTCGCCACCGGCGTGACGCTTTTCGTGTTGGCGCCGGCGCCCGACAAGCAGGAGAAGCATGCCCTGCGCATCGCCGCGCGCGTCGCGGGAACCACGGGCGGCCGGCTCCAGCTCGAAGGCGCTTGGTAAATGGCTGTCAGCCGATGGCCAGGCGTAGCTTCTCGATCAGCGGCGCAATTTCGGCATGCCGAAGCTTGAACAGCGAGCGATTGGCGATTAAAACGCTGGAAATCGGGCAGATCGTCTCTGTCTCGACCAAGTTGTTCTCGCGCAGCGTCGCGCCGGACTCCACCAAGTCGACGATGGCGTCCGCCAACCCCACGAGCGGCGCGAGCTCGACCGAGCCCTGCACGTAAATCACCTCCGCCTGCACGCCCTTCGAGGCAAAGTGCTCGGTCGCGATGCGCGCGAACTTGGTCGCAATGCGCGGCAGCTCCGGGATCACGGCGCCGGCCACGGTGGCAACGACCATGCGGCAGATGCCGACTTTGAGGTCGAGTGGCTGATACAGATCGTAGCGGCGCTCGAGCAACGTATCGCGCCCGGAGATGCCCAAATCCGCGGTGCCGTATTCGACGTACGTGGGCACGTCATCCGGCTTGAGCAGCAAGAACCGGTATTTGCCGTCGGCGCTCTCGCGGATCAAGCGCCGGTCGTCGGCCAAGAGCGCGGCGGTATCGAGGCCGGCGCGCTCGAACAGCGGCGCGAGCGTCTTGATGATTCGCCCCTTGGGCACGGCGATCGTGAGTGGCTTCGTCGTCATCTGGGTCAGTCTTCGTCGGAAAGGTGGATGCGCTCGATGTCGGCGCCAACGCCGGCGAGCTTCTTTTCGATCGCTTGGTAGCCGCGATCGAGGTGATACACACGGCGCACGATGGTTTCGCCATCGGCGACCAAGCCCGCGATCACGAGCGAGGCGCTGGCACGCAAATCGGTGGCCATCACCGACGCGCCGGACAACATTTCGACGCCGCCCACGATCGCCGTGTTGCTGTGGGTCTCGATGTCAGCGCCCATGCGCAACAGCTCGGGGACGTGCATGAAGCGGTTCTCGAAGATGGTCTCCGTGAGCACACTGCGACCCTTGGCGCAGGCCATCAAAGCCATGAATTGTGCCTGCATATCGGTCGGAAACCCGGGATGTGGGGCGGTGGTGACGTCCACCCCGCGCAACGGTTTCTCGCGGCTGACGCGCACGTCTTCGCCTTCCCGTTCGATGTCCAAGCCGGCTTTGCGCAGCTTCACGATCACGGGCTCCAGGTCGTCCAGCGGACAGCCCTGGAGCAAGACATTGCCGCCGGTCGCGCCAACGGCGGCTAGAAATGTCCCGGCCTCGATGCGATCGGCGATGATGGCGTGATCGAATGGCGAAAGCTCGTCTACACCGTGAATGTGGATGATCGGAGTGCCCGCGCCTTCGACGCGCGCGCCCATCTTGTTCAAAACACGGCCCAGCTCTTCGACCTCCGGCTCACGCGCGCAGTTCACGAACGTAGAGCGGCCTTTGGCGAGCGCGGCGGCCATCATCAGGTTTTCGGTGCCGGTCACGGTCGGCATGTCGAACACGACCTCGGCGCCCTTCAACCGCGACGCTTCGGCCAAGATGTAACCGTGCTCGACGGAGATTTTGGCGCCCAGCGCCTCGAGGCCCATCAGGTGTTGATCGACCGGACGGGCGCCGATCTGACACCCTCCCGGAAGCGAGACTTTGGCTTTACCGAAGCGCGCCACGAGCGGGCCGAGCACGAGCACGCTAGCCCGCATCTGGCGCACCAAATCGTACGGGGCCTCCGCGGGCACGTCGCGCCGGCCGGCATGCACGCGCACCTCTGGAATCCCCACCGTGACCTCGCGCCCGAGGAAGCGCAGCAACGCCGCCGTCGTCTCGATGTCACGCAGGCCGGGCACGTTGCGCAGTAAGCTCTCACCGTCCGAGAGCAAAGTGGCGCACAGGATGGGCAGCGCCGCGTTCTTGGCACCGCTGACCTGGATGCGTCCTTCTAACTTGCGCGTACCGCGAATTCGGATTGCGTCCATTCGGCCTCGGGAAGTAGGCCGGTTTGGTCACTCGCGCAAGAAATGAGGCGCCCGGCCGGGGAAAATTGGTACTAGCGTGCCAGATATGCGGATTGGCCGGTTCGCGGCGGCACTGGGAGTCTTTTGCTTCGTTGCGCACGGCGCCTGGGCGGACGAGGTGCCCTCGCTCGATCTGCGCGGCTTTCACCCGTCCACGGATCCGGCGGCGGGCTTGTACCTCGAGCCCACCGCGACACCCGGGCACCTCAAATGGAACGTGGGCGCCTGGGCTTCCTATGCTCATCGCTTGGTCACGCTCTCCGATGCCTCGGGCAAGGAGATCGCCGTGCCGGTCCAAGACCAATTCTCGATGGATTACACGCTCGGGCTGGGCGTGGGCGAACGCTTGGCGTTTGGGCTCGCGCTGCCCACGATCCTTTACCAGTCGGGCACGGGGAACCAGCTGATCGGGGGCGATCTCCCTCACGCCGCGCTCGGCGACCCGCGCTTGAATCTGAAGGCCACGCTGCTGCCCGGCGGCGAGCTCGGCGGCTTCAGTGTCGCGGCGCTCGGCGCGGTGACCGTGCCTGCGGGCAACGGCAAATCGTACGTCTCGGAGCAAGCCGCGACCGGTGAGCTGCGTTTGCTCGCCGAGCTACGGCTAATCGCGGTTGCGGTGCGCGCTACGGCCGGGGTGAAAGTGCGCGGCGCGGAGCAAACCTTCGTTGGTCGTGATTTCGGTCACGAGCTGCCCTGGGGCCTCGGCTTGTCGCTACGGCCCCAAGCTTTGGGCATCGACGACAAGGGGCGCTGGGAGTGGGCAATCGAAGGCCACGGCGCGCTCGCCGTGACGCCGAAACTCGGCGCGCAAGCACAGTCACCCGCGGCGCTCGGGCTTTCGGCCCGTTACACCCCGGGCGCGGTCTCGCTGATCGCGGGCGCCGAAGTCCCGCTCGACTCCGCGGTGGGCGTGCCGGTCGTGCGCGGCATCTTGGGCATCGGTTGGGCACCGCGCGTGCACGATCAAGACGGCGATGGCGTCCCGGACGAAGTCGACCAATGCCCGGAGCTGGCCGAAGACAAAGACGGTTTCGAAGACAGCGATGGCTGCCCGGACTTCGACAACGACGACGACGGCGTGCCCGACGACAGCGATCGTTGCCCGACCGAGAAGGAAGACAGCGACGAGTTCGAGGACGAAGACGGTTGCCTCGACCCAGACAACGATCACGACGGGATCCTGGACGCTCAGGACGCGTGCCCGAACGAGGCCGGCGCGGCTTCCAAGGATCCCAAACTGAACGGCTGCCCCGAGCGCGATCGGGATGTGGACGGCATTCCCGATTCGCAAGACAAGTGCCCGACTCGCGCCGAAGACCGGGACGCATTCCAAGACGAAGACGGCTGCCCGGATCTGGACAACGACGGCGACAAAGTGCCGGACGCAGACGACGCCTGCCCGCTCGTCCCCGGCGCCGAACGCTCCGACCCCACCTTGAACGGCTGTCCCAGCCCCGACACAGACGGCGACACGATCGACGACCAAGACGACCAATGCCCGGATCAGCCGGAGGTTTTCGACGGCGTGGAGGACGAGGACGGCTGCCCGGAAGCTCCGTTGCCGAAGCAAAAACCCAAGGCCCCGCTGGTGACGCTGGACACGACGGGCAAGCATCCGCAACTCGTGCTGAAGGGCACGATCGGCTTTTTGGTCGCGCCCGACAGCGTCGAGCTCGATCCGAAGTCCGACGGCACCGTGCGCGCACTGGCCGCGATCCTCAATCAGCACCCGAGCTACGTCGTGCTCGTCGGCACGCGCCCCAAGTCGAACAACTCGGCCGAAGAGCAGCGCGCGCTCAATCAATCGTTCGCGATCGTCTTCGCGCTGCGTCACCTCACCCATCGCGATGAAGTCGCCGAGGTCGTCGGCTTCCAGGTCGTGAAGCAGACCCCCGGCGCAGCCGCGCGCGGGATTGGCTTCGGGCTCCTCGAGTGACACGCGGCTTGCCTGCCTGGAGCGCCGTGCTGCTCGCGCTGCTCCTGACCGGTAGCGCTTCAGCGCAGCTCGCGCGGCGCGTGCACCGCGAGGGACCGCGCGTCCCAGCCCCCACGCTCAGTGCCACGACCTTGCGCACTCGTCTCGGCGTCGAAGTCGCCGAGACCTTGCTCAAAGACACGAGCTCCGAAGAGCGGCAGCGAGGCTTCGAGCGGCTGGGCAGCATCGGCACCGCGCAGTCCTTGGACTTACTGCTCAAGGTGTTCGAAACCGGCGGCGCCGCGCGCTCGGCGGAGGACCGTTTGATTGCGGTGCGCGCCTTGTCCGAGCACGCCAAAGTGCCCGCGGTTCGCGATTTCTTGGTCCGGGTCATGGTCGGCGTGGGCAGCAATCCCGGGCACTCGGAGGCCATCGATGGCTCGATCGAACGCGCCGCAGCGCTCTCGTTGGCCCGAGCGGGTGACGACGCATCCTTGGCCGCCCTGGGCAAAGCCCTGCGCCAATCGGGGCACGTCGCGGACACCGCCGCAGATGCCCTGCTCGCCTTCCCCCCGCGCAACTTGCAGCCGATTGTCGGCGGTCTGCGCGCGCCCACCCGTGCCATGGCCCGCTTTCTAGGCGCGCTCGGGGACGCCCGTGCCATCCCCGCGTTGCGCGAGATCGTGCGCAGCGCGCCCAAAGACGTGCGCCCGGACGCCGCGCTCGCGCTCGCGCAGCTGGGCGTTGGCGAGACGGTGGAGCTTGCGCGTCATTGGCTGCAGCACGAAACCGATCCGGAATTCCGCAGCGCCGCCGCGCGGATCCTGCTCATCTTCCACGAGCGCGACGGGAGCGCTGCGGTGAGCGGCCTGCTGCGCGAAGAGCGCACGCGGGAAGCGGGGCTCGCGTTGGCGAACGAGGTGAGCCTACCCGGGGCGAGCGATGCGCTCCTGCTCGGCGCTCGCCCCGCGACGGGCGCCGAACAGAGCGCTTGGTTTTCGGCTCTGGGGCGGAGCGGCAGTCGTGAAGCGATTTCTTTTTTGGGGGGGTCGCTCGGCACGCGCGACTCGTCATCTGCCGCGGCCCTGGCGCTCGCACTCTCGCCTACCGCCGAGGCCGAGGCGGCGCTGGAGCACGCGCTCGGCGATCCGAAAACAAGGCGCGCCGCGTTGCGCGCGACCCTCGTGCGAAAAGCCGCGCTGGACCGAGCACCAAACGGTTGGCAGAGCGCGCTGCGTGCGCTCGCAGCCGCCCGTGACCCGAGCGACCGCGCCGTGGCCGCGCAGGTATCGGTGTTTTTTGCGCCGGACGCGGCCGCAGAGCTCGTCCCCCGGGCCTCGTTACCCGAGCTGCGCGCGTTGTGTCGCCTGGCGCTGCTGCCCGAGGTCGCGCAGGCCCTGGCCGAGCGGCTCGCGATAGAGCCCGAGCGCGCCGCGCGTGAAGCGCTCGCGGCGAGCTTGGTTTCCCCGTCGGCGGCCGAGCTCGTGCCGAGCAATGTGCTCTTGGATCTACTTGACGCAGGCGGCCTCGCGGCTCCGCTGGCGGCGCGCGCCTTGGCCACGCGCGACTCGCACGCGCTGCGGCCCAAGATCAGGGCCCTGCTCGAGAGCGACGACCCGCTGTGGCGCAGCCAGGCGGCGCTCGGTCTGGGCGATAGTCGCGAAAGCAGCGCCCTCGGCGTCTTGGAGCGCGCCTATCGATTCGAAACCGACGACACGGTTCGGCTCGCGATCGTGCTCGCGCTTGCCGCGCGCCAAGAACCGGCGCGGCTGCGCGTGCTCGCTAGCGCCCGCAAGCTCGACGGCGCTTCCGCGGTCCGGCAAGCGGCAGCGCTGGCGCTGACCGGCGCCAAGCCGGCCCGTGCCGCGACCGGCCGGGCGAGCGCTTGGCTCGAGCTACGCCTCGCCTCGTCCGAGGCGGCGATGGCGAACGCCGCGGTCACACGCGGGGCACTGCTGATCACCGAAAGTGGTCTCGCGCTGCCTGCGTTCGCTGATCCCGACGGAGTTTTACTGCTCCCGGCACTTCCCAGCAGCTCATTCGAGCTCAGGCTTGCAGCGCCGACCAGAACCGACGACGCTACCAAGACCAAGCCCCAATGACCCGCGCGAAAGCAGCACCAGCCAACTCCAACCCCAGCACCGAGGCTGCTTCGCCCCTGGGCACGCTCGGCAGCTTCGAGACCTCACTCGAACGGCTGCACCAAATCGTCGAGCGCCTGGAGTCCGGGGAGCTCGATTTGGAGGAGTCGCTGCTGCTCTTCGAAGAAGGGGTTCGCCTGTCGCGCGCCTCGCAGGCCCGCCTCAATTCCGCCGAAAAACGGATCGAAGAGCTGCTCGCCGTCGACCAGAACGGGCAGCCCGTCGTACGCGAGATAGACATCCCTAGCCCCTGACTGCGATGAGAAAGACAGCATGACCCCACGCGTCGTTCGAACCGCTGCTGCGCTCGTCATCGGCAACGAGCTGCTCACCGGAAAGATCAACGACGCGAACGTGGGCGAGCTGGCCCGCTCGCTGCGCGCTCTGGGAATTCGCCTGTCACGCGTGGTCATGATGCCGGACGACGTGGCCCTGCTCGCCCCCGAGATCGCCGAGCTCAGCCGCAACTTCGACGTCGTGTTCACGAGCGGCGGCGTCGGGCCGACCCACGATGACGTGACCGTGGTCGCGATCGCTCGCGCCTTCCAGCTCGAGGTCGTGGAAGATCCAGAGCTCGCCGGCCTGATCCGCGGCGTGTACAAAGAGCGCACGACCGATGCGCACTTGCTCATGGCGCGCGTGCCGTCCGGCAGCGTGCTGCGCAGCGCGCCCGAGGTCGAGTGGCCGACCCCGGTCACGAACAATGTCTGGATGTTGCCGGGCATCCCGGATTTGTTCCGGCTCAAGTTGCTCACGGTGCGCGCTTGGCTGCGCGGCCCAGCGCCGTTCGTAACTCGCGCGCTGTTCCTGCGCCAAGAAGAGCCGTTCTTGAAGCCTCTGCTCGATCAGGTCGTGGCGCGCCACCCGCAGGTCGAAATCGGCTCGTACCCCAAGTGGTTCGACCCGACTTACCGCACGCAAATCACCTTCGACGCGGAGACGGCCGAAGCCGCCCAAGCCGCGCTCGATGATTTGCGCGCGCTCGTCGCCCCGAGCGACGTCGTGCGCGCCGAATAGCCGGCGAACGCCGGGCCCACGCCGGCCAGTGCCGCCGCGCTCGCGGGCAAGACGGCGAGAACGCACGCGCTCGCGCGCAGGCACGAGCGCGGCATCGTTCCTGCACCGTGGCTCGGCTCACATGGCAGATCTGAGAGAACACGCGCTCGCCTTCGGCGTGCAAACCCTGGCTGACGTCGAGCTCTTGGCCTTGCTCCTGGGCACGGGCACTGCGGGCGAGCCGGTCGCGCTTTCGGCCGCGCACCTGCTCGAGCAGAGCGGCGGGCTCTCGGGCTTGCTGCGCACGGGGCCGCATGGGCTCGCGCGGCGCGGCATCGGGCCCGCCAAGGCCGCGCGCATCGCCGCAGCCTTGGAGCTCGGTCGGCGGGCGCTGCTCGGGCAGCTTAGCGAGGAGCGGCTCTTGCTCGACTGCTTCGAGCACGTCGTGCGCTGGGCGCAGCCCAGGCTCGCGGCTCTCGAGCACGAGGAGGTGTGGCTGCTCTCGCTCGACGGCAAGTACGGGCTGAAATCCGCGCGCCGCATCGCCCAGGGTGGCCTGCACGGCTGCGCATTGCTCACCCGTGACGTGCTTTCGCCTGCGCTGCGCGACGGCGCGAGCGCGATTGTGTTGGTCCACAATCACCCGAGCGGCGATCCCACACCCAGCCCGGAAGATCTGGCGATGACGCAGGCAGTTCGCGTGGCCGCCGAGCTGGTGGGGATCCCCTTGCTCGATCACGTGATCGTGGCTCGCAGCGGCGCCCGCTCGCTGTGCGAAGCGGGCGCCAATGTAAACGCTGCTTGAGCGAAGCCAAGACAATCCAGTAAGAAGTCCGGCTCGGGAAAGAGAAACTTCTGAAATCATCCGAAATACGCCGGCACTTCGGGGGGTGCTTTCGGATCCCGTTCGGCTTGGCTATTCTGGGCTGTGATGAGTAGCCCCGAGATCCAGTTCGCAGCCTTGACCGACGTCGGGCGCGTGCGCGAGCAGAATGAAGACAACTTCTTGGTCGACAAGAAGCTCGGGCTGTTCGTCGTCTGCGACGGGATGGGCGGGCATGCTGCGGGTGAGGTCGCAAGCGCCCTCGCCGTGCGCACCGTACACGACGAAATCAAGAAGCAGGCCGACTTATTAGAGGACTATGCGGCGGCCGCCAAGGGCGCCGCGAAGGTCACCAAGCGCGACATCCTGAACATGCTCGAGTTTGCGGTGAATCGCGCGTCGCAGCGCGTACACACGGAGGCCGTCAAGGACACCAAGAAGCGCGGCATGGGCACCACCCTGGTCTGCCTGCTCGTCATCGGGACGCAGGCCTTCATCATCTACGTGGGTGATAGCCGCATCTACATGTTGCGCGACGGCGTTCTCGAGCAGCTCACCGAAGATCATACGGTTTACAACGAGCTCATCAAGCGCAAAAAGATGCCGCGCGAGCAAGTGGAGCAGCTCGCGCAGAAGAACGCCATCACCCGCGCGGTCGGGGTGTACGAGCACGTTGAGCCCGACACTCTGGTGATGGATCTCACCGCCGGCGACCGCTTCTTGCTCTGCTCCGACGGCCTGTGCGGCTACTTCGAGGAGGATCTGGAAGGCCTGGGCAGCCGCCTCGGCAACCCCGACGCCGATGCCGCTTGTAAATCACTGGTGGATGCGTCCAACGAGCGGGGCGGCAAGGACAACATCACCTCGGTCATCGTCACCGTGGGTGACGTCACGTCGCGCGACGAAACCCGCGCCAAACAGCTGCAGCTCAAGCGCGACATCCTGGCGCGCATGCCGCTGTTCCGGCCCTTGAACGATCGCGAGATCCTGCGCGTGCTGCAAGTGACCGACGTGGTCGATTACCAGAACGGCGAAATCGTGATTTCCGAGGGTGACAAGGGTGAGGAGCTATTCATCGTGCTCTCGGGGCACGGCAAGGTGATGCGCGGCGGAGCGGAGATCGCCACCTTGAACCCGGGTGATCACTTCGGCGAGATGGCGCTCGTGCGCAGCCAACCGCGCTCGGCCACGGTGCGCTCGGACGGCAACAGCGAGCTGATGGTGATTCGGCGCACGGAGTTCTTCGAGATCCTGCGCAAGGAGCACCAGCTGGCGGTGAAGCTGCTCTGGCAGTTCTTGGGCGTGCTGGCCGATCGCTTGGCTGACACCAGCCGCGAGCTGGGCGCCGCCAAGGAAGAGCTCGCGCTGGAGGACATCACCGGAGAAATCTTCTCCGAAGACGACGACGACAATCGCAAGACATTGCTGATCCCCCCGCCCCCGCCCTCGCTGCGCGGGGGTTGAGCGTGCCCGGCTGCCCACCTGCGTTTTCGAGGCTGCTCGCCGCCCTGCTCGGCGCTGCGTGCGCGCTCTCTTGTTCGAGGCGAACCGAAACGAGCCAGCCGAGTGGCAGTGCGAGCGCGAGCGTGAGCGCGGCCGCGCCCAGCGCCAGCGCGCCGTCCGCCGAGCCTACGGCTCTCGCCCCGCCGGTTGCGACGAAACCCGCGTGCCGCGCGCTCGAGGTCATTGGCCGGGCCAGGGTGGACGGCGCGCCGCTCGTAACCAACGCCTTGTTGGATGGCGAGCATTGGCTGGAGCTCGACGCAGGGGCACGGGTCTCGCTTCGGCACACGGTGACCACACGCGAATTCAAGCTCCTCGGCCCCGCAACGGTGCTCCCCTGTCGGGCCGGGGCCGAACAAGTGCTGCTCGCAAAGGGGCAGCTGAGCACCTCGGCGAACTTGGGAGTGCGGCCGGGTGCGGAAGTATTGATCGCGACCCCGCAGGGCACGGTTCGCTACGGCGATGCCGCCCTCGACGTCGAGCTCGCCGACAAAGGCTTGCGCGTGCGCGTGAAGCAAGGCGAAGCCTGGGTGGAGCCCGAGGCCCGTGGAAAACCGCACTTCAAGAACCCCGTACGCAGTGGCGGCGAAGCGCGGCTGCCGCCGCGTCCGGCGCCCGCGGCCGAGCTCGTGACGAGCTGCGAAACGGCGGCTCAGGTCACTGCGGAGAGCGCGGCCCGCGTGCTCGCTCGCGACGTGGCAGCTGACGCCGGCGCGGCTTCACTCGGTGAACGCGCCGCAGCCCACATGCGCGACCGCGGCAAGGCACGCATGGCCTGCGCGGTGGCGGCTGCGGCAATTGGCGCGCTGCCCGCGACGGCAGCGACCGAACGCGAGGGCCTGTCGGAGTCTGTCGCACACGCCGACGAGCTCTGGCAGCGCGTGCCCCACGTGCCGAACGCGCCGCACGCAATAGCCGGCCAGAAGAACTGATCTTGCCCGATCGCGAACGGGTCTTGCCAAAGGCTGTGGCAGTAGTGCTAGCGTCCCCCAGGGGCGCAAATTGCGCCCAATCCAGGGCAATGAGTTCCAACAAGCGCTTCGCGCCCGTCATCGACGTCCCGCTCTTGGGCGTGTGTTGCATTGCCCTGAGCGTCTCGACGCGAGCCGTGGCAGACGAACCGCGCAAAGTCAGCGAGCCCAACGTACTTCGGGACTCGGCCGAGATCACGCAAGTCCCGGACGCCTTCGACGACGACGATCCGTTCGATCTGCACCTCTCCCTCGGCTACGAGAGCACCTGGACCTCGTCCGTCATCCGCCGCGATACGTCGATCGCGCAGCCTGGCCTGTCCACCGGCGGCTTCACGCAAAGCAACCTGAACGTCGCGCAATACAAAGGCACCACGAGCCGCCTTTTGACGCGCGCGGACGTCGGCATCTACAAAGACGTGGCGCTCGTGTTCCGCGTGCCGATCATCCTGTCCGACGATCGCCAATTGACGGGCATCGATGGCAGCGAAAAGCAGCAAACCGTCGCGCTCGCCGGCGCGCCGGGTGAGCAGCTCTTCAGCTTGCCCTTCAAGTCACCCACGCGCAGCGGCATCGAGTACCTCGCGGTCGGCATCGACGCGGGCCTGATGAACCAGGCGCGGGATGCCGCCAAACCCAGCTGGGTGATCGGCATCGAGGGGCGCTTCAGCGTGTCGGAGCCGATGCACGCTTGCAACGCCAACGGCGGCGGGCTGAACCAAGCCTCTGGCCAAGTGCAATGCGCTTATGGTTCGGATCTGAATCGAAACGGCGTTTCGGGTGAGTACCCGAACGCCGATGCAGGGCCACTCGAGGGTCGCTTCTCCGGTTCGCGCCAGCCCGGGGTGAGCCGCGGCACGACTGCGTTGGAGATGCACACCTACCTATCGCGGCGTATCAAGTACATCGAGCCTTACGGTGGCTTCCGTGGCTTGGTCGAATTCCAGAATAGCTCGAGCGACTACGGCTCCACCGACTTGAAGGGCGTGCTCGCCAACCACCCGCCCCTACGCGGGACGCTGCTCTTCGGCATGAACGTGATCCCTTGGGAGATCCCCGAGCAGTTCCAGCGCATCACGCTCGACTTTCGGTTTACCGGCACCTACGTATCCGAGGGTCGGGACTACTCGGAGCTGTTCGACGCGCTCGGTTCGAGCGACGCGCCGTCGATTCGCACCCCCAACTTTGCCGAGTATCAGAAGAACCCTGCCTGCAACGCCAACGGCCTCAACGCAGCCGGCGGCGCATGCCCTCCTTCCGTGGTCAACCCGCAATCGGAGAAGGTGTACTTCAGTGGCATCACCGACGTGCAGGCGCACGGCTCTTACCGGCTGAGCAGCGAGTTTACTTGGCAGGCCGGTGAGTACATCAAGTTCCACGTCGGCGGCGGTTACACGCTCGTCCAATCGCACTTCATCACTTTCGACCAAGCATGCAATCCCGACTTCGCCAGCGACGGCGCCAAAGCAGGCCCGTGCCGTTCGGGCGGAGCCGTGGCAGGCTCGGCCTCCACCGTGTCTGGCACACCGAATCCGAACTACCGCCACACCATCAACGATCCGGGGCAGCGCTTCAAAGCGGATGATTCCCACGCCGTGGACGCGTGGCTCAGCGCCACGGTGATGTTCTAGGCGCCGCGGGGCGGGTCGTCATGCGTGGAGCCATTCCTCGGCTTTTCATCGGAGCTGCGCTCGGCACGACGTTGCTCGGCGCGTCGGGCGTCGCTCACGCAGGTCCGAATGACGCCATCCTGTTGCCCACGGCGACTCCGGACAAGGTCGAAGTCGCGCTCTTGCACCCGGAGAGCGCGGAGCAACTGAGCAAGCTCGCGCGCCAAGTCGACTCGATCTTGAGCGAGGCGGTACAAGACCTCGGGCTGACGCTCACGGTCTCGGACCGCATCCGGCACAATCAACCGCCATCGGACGATTCGCTGATCGAGCGCGCTCATGAATCGTGGGTGGTATCGCCGCGGGTCACGCTGGAAGGCAATGACGTGCGGCTGCGGATAGTCGCCGTAGCGCCCGGTCAGAACGTGCTGCGTGAGCGCACTCAGCGCGTCGAACCGCAAGCGCTCGAAGTGCGCGCCAACGTGATGATGCGAGACGTGGTGCGAAGCCTCGCTCCCGGCGAAGAGCACCGCTCGCCAGGCCCGGCGCCCGAGCCGCCTCCGGACGCCGAGGCCCCGCGCTCGCAAGGCCGCGCGGTGCTCGCCTTGAACGCGGCCGTGGTCGGCGGCTACGTCGGTTTTTCGCTGCAGCACGCGAGCGGCTCCGACGACGCACGGCTCACCTACCCGCTCGTGGCCCTCGGCACGGGCATCGGCCTCGGCGCATCCATGCTCGTGGCTGACGAATGGGACGTGACCCTCGGGGACGCTTGGTTCCTCTCGGCGGGCGCGTGGTGGCCGATCGCCTCGGGCGTACTGCTCGCCAAGAGCTACCACGTGCAGGACGAAGATCGTTACGTGTACGGCTTGGTGGCGGCCTCGGCCGGCGTCACGCTCAGCGCGGCCGCGCTCAGCTTCCGGCCCATGAGCGAGGGCGGTGCGGTGCTCGCGCACTCGGGCGGCGCCGCGGGCACCCTGATCGGAGGCCTGACGGAAATGGCCTATCGCGGCAGCACCAAGCTCACCCCCGAGCGCGGCATCGGCTACGGCGCGGGCATCGGCGTGCTAGCGGCTGGGGCGCTCGCCACACAAGTTCGCGTCACCTCGTCACGCATGCTGCTCATCGATTTGGCAGCCAGCTTGGGTGCGCTCACGGGCGCTGCCGCGGCCAGCCCGCTGCTGCTCGTGCGCGAGAAGGAAAGCGCGGCGCGCAATCGGCTGTGGCTCGCGAGCATAGCGACCGGCACCGTGATCGGCGCCGGCATCGGCTGGCTGTCGACGCGCAGCGCGAGCTCGTCCGAGCGGGGCGCCACCACTTTGCCCTATTTTGCGATGGAACCCGCGGATCCCACGCGCGGCACGCGTTCGTTCATGAGCCTCGGTGTGCAAGGGCTGTGGTGAGCGCGCGGACTCTGGAGCTGATAGCGCGCGACGTAGACCACGGGCACCGGCTCGATAAATTCTTGGCCGAGCACGTGGCAGGCGTTGGCCGCCACCGAGCGGCCGAGCTGTGCGCCGCAGGTCGCGTGCGTGTGGACGGCCGGCGCGCGAAGAAGTCCGCGTTGCTCGACGCAGGCGCCCAGGTCACGGTCGAGCTCGACGAGCAAAAGCAAGTGCAACCCGAGCCAGAGCTCGAGCTCGAGCTGCGCCTCGAGCGATCCGAGCTCGTGATCGTGAACAAGCCCGCGGGCATGCCCAGCGCGCCCTTGCGCACCGCCGAACGCGGCAGCTTGTGCGGAGCGCTCGTGGCTCGTTACCCCGAGATGCAGGGCGTGGGCTATCGCGCGCGCGAGCCGGGCATCGTGCATCGGCTCGACACGCAGACCTCGGGACTGATGGTGGCCGCGCGCTGCAGCGCCGCGTTCGAACGGCTCTCCCAGGCCCTGGAGCTGGAACGACTCAAGAAGCGCTACTTGGCCGTGGTCTCCGCCGCGGGGCTGCCCGAGTCGGGCGAGGTCTCACGGGCTTTGGCGCCCGACGCCGCGCACCCCGAGCGCGTGCGCGTGCTCGAGCCGGACCAGACGGGCGGTTACGCGCGGCACAAGATCACGCGCTTTCGAATCGTGCGTGCCGGGCTGGGGCGCGCGCTGCTCGAGGTCGAAGTGGGCAGCGCCTTTCGCCATCAGATCCGCGCTCACCTAGCGGCCATTGGTCATCCCATTGCGGGCGACGCGGTGTACGGCGGTGAGCCGGTGCCGGAGCTCGGCGCGCGTCACGCCCTGCATGCCAGCGAGCTCAGCTTCGGGGGCGATGGCGTCATTGCCGGCTTTCAGGTCAGCGAGCCCCTGCCGAGCGAGCTTGCGCGGCTGCTCGGCGAATGACGAGCGGGCTCAGTTCCGACCGCTGAGCAGATCTTCGACGCTGCGCTTGGCTTTGACGGGGGCGGCCGGCGCAGGCGCGACGGCGGGCGCCGCCACGACGGGCTTGGCCGTAGCAACCTTGACGGCCGACGGACGAGCGCTCTGTTGCGTTGGCGCGGCGAGTGCCGGTTTGGTGGAAACAGAAGCCGCCGGAGCGGCGGAGGCGACCTCAGGCGCGGGGACGACCTCGGGCGGGTGCGCGGACGGAGCGGGTAACACCACGGCGAGCGTGGGTTGGGCAGAGCTCGCCGACGCGGTATCGCCAGCTGACTTCGGGCGCAAGAACAGGAACGCGACCAAGCCGCCGACGAGCAACACCGCGAAGCCGACCGCCACGATCAAACCGGCGGCGCTCGAGCGGCTGCTGCTGGTTTGCCCCCAGGCCGATTGCGTGGACGGACCGAGCGCGCCCATCCCTGGCGCGGGCTGCGAGAGCGGCGAAAAATCATCGCTATGCGGCGCGCCCAAGATACGCGAGATGCGCTCGACCGAGCGCGACGTCGCGCGCGAGCCAAACGGCGCCAGCGCTTGGGCGACCTGACTCACGTTGTAAAAACGACGCTCGCGATCCTTCTCCAGACAGCGCAGGACCACGGCTTGTAAGCCCTCGGGAACGCCAGGCGAAAAGTCGCGCACGGGGGACGGTGCGGCGGTCAGGATCAAGCCGCAAATCTCGGGCAGGGTCTCGGCGCGGAAGGGCACGCGGCCGGTGAGCAGCTCGTACAACACCACGCCGAGCGCCCAGATGTCCGTGCGCGCGTCGACCTGACGCGAGGCCGTCATCTGCTCGGGAGACATGTACAGCGGCGAGCCCATGATGGCCGTGGTCTTGGTCATCGAGTGATCGGCGCCGGGCGCGGTGAGCTTGGAAATCCCGAAATCCAGGACCTTCACGCTCGGGGTGCCGTCGGGGCGACGGGTCATGAACAGATTGGCCGGCTTCAAGTCGCGATGCACGATGCCCAGGGCATGCGCTTCGGCCAACGCTTCGCAGGCCTGCAAGATCGCGTCGACTGCGTCAGATGGCAACATGGCGCCGCGCTCGTGAATCAACGACGCCAGATCGCGCCCGTCCAGGTGCTCCATCACCATGTACGGCGCGCCGTTCTCGAACGTGCCGACGTCAATCACGCGCGCCACGTGCTCACCGCGGATCTTGACGGCTGCCTTCGCCTCGCGACCGAAGCGAGCGACCGCCTCCGGATTGGCGAGCGCCTCGGGCAGCAAGAACTTGATCGCGATGCGCTCGTCCAACTGCAGGTGTGTTGCGGCGACGACCATGCCCATGCCGCCCGCGCCCAACACGCGGTCGACTCGGTACTTGCCGCCGAGTATTTGCCCTGCGTAAACCTGCGTCATCGAGCCCGACCTGCCAACCGTAGGTGTATCTCGCGCGGCAAACTGCGTCCAGGTGTGCGCGGCGTTTTTACGGCAGCGCCGGAAACGAGGCGATCTCCAAAAGGGGCTTTTCGCCGGCCGCAGGCGGGGTTAACTCACACGGGCATATGCCTTTCTTCAAACGCGCTCGGGCCGCGAGCATCGGCAGTCTGTCTACCTTTGCTTCGTTTGCGACCGTTGCGGGTGCCGCCGTCACGCTCGGCTGGTCAGCCCCTGCGTGGGCGCAACCGAGCAATAGCGCGCTGGCCGAGTCCCTGTTTCGCGAAGGCAAGCGCCTGTCAGCGGACAAAAAATTCTCGGAAGCTTGCCCGAAGTTCGCCGAGAGCTATCGGCTCGATCCGGGCCTCGGCACGCTGCTGAACCTCGCGACTTGTCACGAGTCCGAAGGCAAACCTGCTTCGGCGTGGGCCGAGTTCAGCGACGCGAGCTCACAAGCCCGTCGCGAAGGAGACACTGACCGCGGTCAGCTCGCCGAAGAGCACATGAAGGCTCTGGAGCCCAAGCTCGCACACGTCAGTGTGAGTTTGGCGCCGGGCGCTGCCGTGCCCGGCCTGGTCATCAAGTTCGACGGGCGCGAGCTGAGCTCGGCCGCGCTCGGCGTGCAGTTCCCCGTAGATCCAGGTAAGCACCTGCTCGAAGCGAGCGCACCGAACAAGCAGAGCTACGCGCAAAACTTCGACGCTCCGTCGACTCCGACCACGCTCGCGGTGACCATCCCGGTGCTGCAGGACGGCGCGCCGGCAGCCGCCGTGCCCCCCCCCGCTGCCGTCCCCGCCGCCGCTCCGGCGCCAGCGCCGGCTCCCGCGGCCGAGCATTCCAACACCGGCCTCATCGTGTCGGGCGTCGCTACGGGGGTGTTCGCAGTCGGTGCTGGCCTCACCGCCGTGCTCTATTCGAGCAAGCGCGGCGACTTCAACAAAGCGAACGACGCGGGTGATCCGAGCGCCAAGGACAAGCGAGACTCCGCGTCGACCCTGGGCACCGCCAACCTGGTGTTGACCGGTGGCGCGTTGGTCTCCGCCGGGTTCTTGATTTACTTCGTCGCCACCTCGGGGTCCCACGAGAGCGCGCCCGTTGCGAGCGCGAGCACGCGCTCGAGGTTCAACGTGGTGCCACTGCTGTCACCGAATGAAGCCGGGCTCATGTTGCGAGGTGCGCTGTGAACGCGCTGCGCTCCACGTGGCTGATGTTGGCGGCGATCGCCGTCGCAGCGCCGGGCTGTTTGCTCGTGCAACCGTTGGACGACGTGAGCGCGGACAGCGCAGGTAGCGGTGGAAGTGGCACGGGTAAGGCGGGCGCGGGGCCGTCACCCAGCGGCGGTAAGGCCGGCGCGGGCCCAGCGCCGAATGGCGGCAGAGGCGGCGCGGCCAGCGGCGGCAGGGGCGGATCCGGCCCGACCCCGACTGCCGGCGCGCCGGGCCAAGTCGACTTCTCGTACTTCACCGGCATCTGGACGGTGACTTCGGGGACCATCACCACGGACTGCGGGACCGGCCCGATAGATACCGATGCCACGCCGGGGACCACAGACACCATCGACCTGGGCACGACCTCAGACTTGATTGTCGACAAGGGCACGAAATGCCCCGTGCTCGCTGATGTCAACGATCTGGTAGCAATCGGGCAGGACGGCCAAAGCTGTGACTTCCCCGACACCTCGGGGATGTATCACCTCGAAATCAACGCCTTCGATTTCGTCGTCGACGGCACTCATCAGACGGCATCGTCGAGCCTGCTCAGCGTGATCACCGTGACGAACAACGGCGTCGTGACGACCTGCGATTCCGATCAAGAACTCTACTACACCCGCTGAGCTCACATCACGTGCGCCGGGGACGGCACACGGCGCGACACGACGGATGGCGGCGCGACGCGGCTCGCGCTCGCACGTTGCCCGGGCGTGTGATCGGTTTCACGCAAGCGAGCGACGAGCTCGAGCAGCAGCTGCTCGCAATGTGCCGGCGTGGGCAGGCGCGGGCGCAGGATAGCGGCGCGCTCATCGGCCTTGCGGCCGCGCGTCCACGACAGCTCTCGCGGCAGCGCGCTCACGGCTAACGAGCCCTCCCGAGCACGAATCAAGACGAACGGAGCGGCCGCGGATCCCGCAACCCCCGACAGGTACTCGACGCCCATTTCGAGCCCGATCAGGCCGCGCACGGCGCCTGGAACCTGCACCAAGAGGCGCAGCTCGTCCGCGTCGCGTGAGCCTTCCGGGATGCGCGCCCAGGGCACGACCTTGATTCCGTCCGCGCGACGCAAGCGCTTGAGCAAGCTCGACAGCAAGCGCCGGGGATGCATCGCCAAGTCCGCGGGGAGTTGAGCCGCACGCCCGGTGAAGAACAGCGGCAGCAAGCACGCCGAACCCAAGAGCAAGAGCAGCGCTTGATACGGAGCGCGCGCGAGCAGATACCAAGCCCCCGCGGCAACGAGCAGGCACGCCACGCCGAACACGGCGCTTCCCTGCCAAGCCCCGGCATCCAAAAAGCGGCCCGGCTGCGGCGCAGCTGCCCGTTCGAAGGCTTCGGCATCGGACAGGGGCAGCCATTGACCCGGGCCGCGCAGCACGACCTTGGCCTGTGCGGCAAACTGCGAGGCTAGCAGCATGCCGAGCACCAACAGCAGCGCCCCGAGGGTCGCCTGATCGAACCAAGCAGCGCTCACGAACGCGGCGGCGAGCAGGGTGCCCGAGGCCGCCGCTCGCGGGCCAATCGGCAATGGCACGAGCGCGCGCGGGCGAGCCCCGCGGCTGGCGCACAAATCCGAGAAATAGCGCCATTTCGTGGCGACGGCGAAGGCATACGCCAACGCCAAGAGGGCCGCACCCAGCCACCAGCTCAGCCGTTGCCGCGGCTGCGCGACCGCACCCAAAGCCAGCGCGCGCGCATTCGCGCTCTTCTCCGCGCGCGGCGGCGCGACCGGATTCGCGAACGCATCGAACGCCTTGGCGCTCACTCGCACACGCCAAAGCACCGGCTCACCGCGTGACACGTGCGGACGCACGATATCGAGCTCGTCCTTGTCCGCCAAGCGATGCAAGTTGCCGATGAACACCCCGCCCAGCGCATCGCCATCGTCGATGCGACCCGTGCTGGCGCTCGCGTCGGGTAGCACCGGCGGCGTAGGTCCCGCGGGCAAGCGGAACAACACCCGGGCCGAGTCGATGCCCTCGTTGAAGCGCGGGCCGACCCAGCGCACCTCCACGTCGTTGCCCTCGCGGCGAATCAAGTCGCGCTTCAGGAGATCGGTGCGGTACTGAAAGTGGAACAGGTACACGCCCGTGCGCAGCCCCTTGTCGCGATCGATCTCGATGCGCAGCGTGCCGTCATCACGCTTCTCGAGTAGCAGCGGCGTCGCGGGCAGCTGCGCCTTGGAGCCCGCGACCGAGGTGACCGTCGCGTCCGGCAACGTCTCGGCGTCCAAGTCGACGCCGCCGAGCTCGAATCCGGGCAGTGGGCCGCCCCGGACCGCCAGGGTCAGGTCCTCGCTGACCAAGGCCTTGCCTGCGCGGTCCACATCCACGGTCGCCAAGTGCGAGCGCACCTCGGTCTCGACCCACGCCTGTGCGCGCCCCGCAATCAGCGCCAAACCGGCGAACACACACAGTGTAGTTATATGTCGCCCAAAGACGCACATCGTGGTCTTGGATTAGTCGCCATGCGGGCGCACGGCCAACTTTGGGGCACTTAACGAAGTGCCGGGCCGAGACGGAAGAAACCCGAGCTCATTCCGCGAGGATCGACCCGTGCTTGCCGGCCATCAGCGCGAGCACCGGCACTAACGCGCCCAGGTCCTCCACGGCGGCGCGAGGCACCGTGAAGCCGGTCGTGATCTCGGGGCCCGAGGGGCTGAGATCGTAGCTGAACAAGATGGGCGTCTCGCCGTGGTGCGGTAAGGCCGTGATGAGCTTGCTGCCATCTGCGTCGTGCGATCCGAGCGCGCCGAGCTGCCCACCAAAGCGCGCCAGCGTGAGGAAGCCACCCGCTGCCCGCGGTGTGCTCTTCAACGCATCGAGCCCAGCCCGCGTGCGGAGCACCGGAGACTTCGGATCCTTCAACGACTCGAGCCGCTTGAGCAGCGCCTTCTCGTCCGGCGATGCGCCGATCCACGTTCGCTCACCGTCGAAGGCGACGATCAAAGACAGGGGCACGCTCTTCGCGACCGGCTTGGCCTTACCTTTGGTCGCCAGTGGCGGAGGCGGCAAGTTGATTTGGTTCTTGGCGTATTTTTCGAACAGCTCCGGCGGGATGTCCATCCGGTAAGCCTTGGCGCCGGGCTTGAAGCCCTTCGGCTGCACGCCGTGCGCGCTGAACTTGGGCAGCAACGCGGGCTCGACGCCGATCCGCTGCTTCAGCAAGCGAGCCAAGTCGCGACTGCCGAGCGTGGCCGTGAGGCCGTCGAACAACGTGAGCAAGCGCTTCGGATCGCCTTCCACGGCCGCCAATTGCCAGCCGAACACGCGATAGTCGGCCGCGAGAAGCGCGTCCGCGGGCAGCTCGGCGAGCTCACCCTGAGCGCGGACCTGCTTCGTATTGAGCTCGAACAGGGCCTCGATGGATTTCGTGGCTTGGTCGCGCAGCGAAGCGGGCACTTTTTCGGACTCGAGGTAGCCATCCAACAGATCGGCCAGGGTGTGCCCAATCGGCTTCAGGCGCCCGGGCTTCCAGCCCACGCCGAAGCTCGCGGCGGTGCTGTCTGCAGGCAGCTGCCAAAACAAATCGGGCGGCGGCTCGACCATCGCCAGCGTCTCGCTGCTGGCCTGGACCAGCCACGACTTCTGCCCCGCGAACTTGAGATCGAAACGCAGATTGATCAGGTTCTTTTGAGCGTCGAGGTTCGAGTCGAGCCGCACCTTGTCCAAGTCGTGAACGAATGCCGTCGTCTCGTCGACCAGCGAGTACGCGACGTCAGACAGTGCGCGGTCGAAGCGCGGGTTGTCGACTTGCACTTCGCGCAGCAAAAAGCCGGTCAGCAAGCGCGCCGAGCCGAGCTCCGCCTCGTACTTCTTTTTGATCGGCTCGAGCCGCAGCTCGATCTGGAAATCCAAGCTCGGCAGCGGCTCGTTCGGCAAGCCACGCGTCGCGTAGTTGAACAGGCCGTCCACGTCGTGATTGCGGTGGCCGCACACGAGCCGGGCCGGCGTGCTGCCCAGCGAGGCCCCGATGGCGCACGAAACGTCATCGGAGTCACCCACGCGGTACACGCCCGCGCGCAGGCGGCGCACCGATTGCCCTTTGGCCCTCACGAACTCGATCGCCGCGTCGAGGGACGTTAGCCCGACCGACACGACGGCGAGTGGTTCCGGCACTTTGCCCTCACCGAGCGGGTCCAACGCTGCTGCGGCTTCGAGCGGAGCGTCCCAAGCGACGATGTTCTCCAAGCCCTTCAGCTCGGACGGCAGCACGTCCTTCAGCTTGAACGGGAAGTTTGCCCAAGCGCCGACCGTTTCGATCGCCGTCTGCGGCTTCTTGAAACGAGCCAGCGCGAATAGCTCCGGTGGCGCCGCGACCGGCGAAAGGTCAGGCGGCTCTTCTTTCGTGACCGGCGCGGCGCTCACGATCGGCGCCGCGTTGCTGGGCGTGGCCGGCGCAGCAGGCGATCCGCAGCTCGACAGGGCGGGCAACGCCCCGAGCACAGTCAACGAAGCCAAACGAGAGGAACGACACGCGAGGATCGAGCGGACCTTCAACATTCGAGCCACTCTACACGCGCGGCGGCGGGACACAAAACGCAAGAAACGCGCGCCAGACACGGCATTTGCAGTGTCCGGACGCGCGTTCCTCGCGTGTCGCACGAACCACGAGCACGGGGGCCGCCGCTCACGCAGCGACCCCGCGCAACGCTCAGTTCGTCTCTTCGAACTCGGCGTCGATGACGTCGCCCTTCTTCGGTTCCTCGCCAGCGCTGGCGCCGGCCGATGGACCCGAAGCGCCGCCACCGGGGGGCGGCCCGCCTGCGCCTTCGTACATCTTGGAAGCCATGGCATGCGCTTCCTTCTCGAGGCGCTCGAGCACGTCCGTCACCTTCTCGTCGTCCTGCTTCTCGACGGCTGCGCGACCTTCCTTGATCAACGCTTCGATCGAACCGACGTCGGTGCCGGCGAGCTTGTCCTTGTTGTCGGCGATCTGCTTCTCGAGCTGATAACACATGTTATCGAGCTTGTTGCGGCGGTCGATCTCTTCACGGCGGCGCTTGTCTTCAGCCTCGTGCGCGGCAGCATCCTTGACCATGCGGTCGATGTCGTCCTTGTTGATGCCGCTGGACGCAGTGATCGTGATGCGCTGATCCTTGCCGGTGGCCAGGTCCTTGGCGCCCACGGACAAGATGCCGTTGGCGTCGATGTCGAAGGTCACTTCTACCTTCGGCACGCCACGCGGCGCGGTCGGCAGACCCTCCAAGTGAAACTTACCGAGCGTTCGGTTGTAGCGGGCCTCGGCGCGCTCGCCCTGCAAGACGTGGATTTCCACCGACGTCTGGCTGTCGGCCGCGGTCGAGTAGATCTCCTTCTTTTGCGTGGGGATCGTGGTGTTCCTCGGGATCATGACGGTCATGACGCCGCCCAGGGTTTCGACGCCCAAGGAGAGCGGGGTCACGTCCAAGAGCACGACGTCTTGCACGTCACCCGAGAGCACGCCGCCTTGCACGGCCGCGCCGATGGCCACTACCTCGTCGGGATTCACGCCCTTGTGCGCTTCCTTACCGAAGTACTTGGTCACGACCTCTTGCACGAGCGGGATGCGCGTGGAGCCACCGACGAGCACGACCTCGTTGATGTCCGACACCTTCTTCTTGGCGTCATCCAGAGCACGCTTCAGCGGCTCGAGCGTCTTGTCCACCAGCGGGCGGATCATTTGCTCGAGCTTAGAGCGCGTGAGCTGCTTCTGGAGATGCTTCGGACCGCTGGCGTCCGCCGTGAGGAAGGGCAGATTGATGGTCGTCTCTTGCTTGTTCGAGAGCTCGATCTTCGCCTGCTCGGCGGCGTCCTTCAAACGCTGAATGACCATCTTGTCGTTGCTGACGTCGATGCCCGTGTCCTTGCGGAACTCGGACGAGAGCCAGTCCATCAGCAAGTGGTCGACGTCATCACCACCGAGGTGGGTATCGCCATTGGTCGCGATGACCTGCACCACGTTGTCCCCGACCTCGAGGATCGAGATATCGAAGGTACCGCCGCCGAAGTCGTACACGGCGATGATCTCGTTGGCCTTTTTGTCGAGGCCGTAGGCGAGGGCGGCCGCGGTCGGCTCGTTGATGATGCGGCGCACGTCCAAACCGGCGATCTTGCCGGCGTCTTTGGTAGCTTGGCGCTGGGCATCGTTGAAGTAAGCCGGGACGGTGATCACGGCTTCGGTGACCTTCTCGCCCAGGTAATCTTCAGCGGCCTTCTTGAGCTTCTGCAACACCTTGGCCGAAACCTCGGGCGGGGCCATTTGCTTGCCGCGTGCTTCGATCCAGGCGTCCCCGTTCGGGCCCTTCACGAGCTTGAAGGGGAAGCGCTTGGCGTCTTTCTCGGCCTCTTCGTAGCGGCGACCGATGAAGCGCTTGGCCGAGTACACCGTGTTCTCCGGGTTGGTCACGGCCTGACGCTTGGCGATCGTACCGACGAGGACCTCGCCCTTGTCATCCCAAGCAACGACGGAGGGAGTCAAACGTGACCCTTCCTCGTTGACGATGACTTTGGCTTCCTTGCCTTCCATCACGGACACGACGCTGTTCGTCGTGCCCAGGTCGATGCCGATGATCTTGCCCATGTTGCTGGTTCTCCTACGCCCTCGTCACTAGCGAGGGGCCCTGTTCGTGCGAGACCCCCACCGATGCGAGAGGGTGCCGCGAAGCCGTTGCGCGGGGGCTTGTTGGTTGAGTTTCGAGCTAGGCAGGCGCCATGCGCCCGACTCAAGCACCCGCGAACTGGGGGAACATAACCACCGACCCGCCGGGGTCAACGCCCGTGCGCGGCAATCGGCTTGGTCCGTGAGCAGCGCGCTAAAAAGCGCCGAAAGACGGGCCAAAAGCGGCCTCGCAATGAGACGCGCGTCAGCGGAAAAACGCCGCACCCCAGGGTCGCGCCGCAAGCCAGCGAGCCCGCCGGTCGGAAGGGTAGCGGTACGGAGCGGGAGCGGGAGCGGAACGAGAGAGAGGGATCGCGGCGTAGCTCCGAGCGCCGTCGGCGCGCGAAAGAGCGGAGAACCTCGATCGCTCGGCAATTTCCGGTTGACAGGGGCGCCGCAAAAGCTACTTTCCGCGTCCCTGTTGGGGCGGTAGCTCAGCTGGGAGAGCGCTGCGTTCGCAATGCAGAGGTCAGGGGTTCGATCCCCCTCCGCTCCACCCTTCAGGTTTGCAGAGTCTTGGGACCCCTCGCGGTCCCAAGACTCTCTTGCGAAGCTGCGAAGCGCCCGTTTCAGTAAGCCGGAAAATCCGTCCCTCGCCTGCGGCGTCGTGCGGTGAGCGCTGCGCCGAACGCCGCAAGCGCGATGAGCAGCGGCGCATTCGAGTCCGACCTGCTCGCAGCGAGCGCACAGGACGACGAGCCGTGGGGCGAGGGCGGACTCGCGACGCAGACCCCAAGGCCAAGCGCACAACTGGTACCGCTCGCGCAATCGCCCTCCTCCTTACAGAGGGCCGCGCAATAAGCGTTGCTCGCCATGCTCGTCGGCGAGTAGCAAGCGAGCCCGGCCGCGCAGTCGGCGGATGCCGTGCAGCGGTCGCCTTGGGTACCGGCGGCTGCGCCTCCCGGCGGATCGCTGAGCCCGGTCTTGGCCCAAAAGGGCGCCTCGTATTGGCCTTGCGCGGCCGCCTCCGTGGCGACGCGGATGAGCCAATCCTTCCAAGACGCCACCGAGGCGTACACGGGATGGGCGCAATCCGTACCGCTGCGAGAGACCACGCCCACGACCTTGCCGGACTCGTCCAACGCAGGGCCGCCCGAGTCCCCGGAACAGATCCCGGTCTCGCCCACGAACTCGTTCGACTCCACGCCCTGGCCGCACTTGCCGGGCGCGCAGTTGACCGACAGCCCGGAGCGACCGCGCCGCTCGCCCGCCACGCCCGCGTCCCCCGCCTCGGTCTGCCCGTAGCCGACCGCGCGGTACGATTCGCGACGCACCACCGGCGCATCGATACGCGGCACGAGTGGCGTGGCCACGCCCGAAGGGATCGGCGCTTCCAGCGTGATTAACGCGATGTCGAAACCGCAGATGTCCGTGCCCTCACTCGGCACCGACACGGCCGAGGCGCGATAGCGCGTGCTCGAGCTGCCCAAGGTCAGCGAGTTGGACGCGGACAAAGTATCGGCGGGGAAGGGCGCGCTGACCATGGTTTGACCGCAGGTCACGTGCTCGGCGGTTACGTCCGAGACGCAATGGCGCGCCGTGATCAGCAAGTTGGGCGCAATCAGCGAAGCCGAACAGAGCGCAACGCCTTCGCTGCCGCGGCGCGAAGCGAGCAGGAACACGCTGGTGTCGGCGCTGTCCGGCTCACCGCCGCTGATCGCGCTGCGCACGACCCGAGCTTCCGCGCTCGAATCCCCATCCGCCGACGCACAGGATGCAGCCAGGCTGGCGCTGGCGACCAGCACGAGTGCAGGAACGAGCCTTCGGATGGCGGAGCTTCTCACGACGCTTCGCCTAAGGTAAGCGTTGCGGCAAATCGGCACAACAACGAGTGCCGGTCGAGTAATCGAAGTAGCTCGGCGCGTGCGACGAGATCTGCGCGTCGCAGCCCTTGGTCGTGGCGCGGGCGTAGAAGCCGCCCAGGAACATGCCGTCCTCCACCCATTCATCGAGGTTTCCGACCATGTCGAAGATCTTGCCGTCAGGCCATTCGCTTGCGCATGCGCCGTTCGCGCCCGCAGCGCCGGTCACGCGCAACAGCGGATCCTCGCCCTCTTCGACGAGGTTGAGCCGCGGGTCCAAGAGCCCGAGCGATGAGGAGGCGTGGAGCACATAACCCGGATGGATCGCACGGTGCACGTTACAGCGCCCGGCGCGAAAGTCAGAGCCGTACGGAAACTGGGTGTCCTTTTGACCGCGGCAGGCCGTGACCCATTCGTCCTTGGTGCACAGCCGTTTGTGCGCGTTCTCACAGGCCTTCTTCGCCTGATGATAGGACAGGTACGCTTGAGGGACGGCTTGTGCCTCAGATACCGCCCGTGGCTCGTAACTGTGCTCGCGTTGAAAGGCGGACAAGGCAGGTAACGGGAAAGCGCGGGCCGCCGCGCTGCCGACCGTGCCCTGTTCGCACAGCCAGGCGTCGCGCACGCTGGCGCTGAGCTTAGGGCTCGGAGGGTAGTAGGGCGAAAGGGGCTCACCCGTGCTGGCGTCGACCGTGCGCACTTCCCAGCGATCGATACAGAAACCGTGCACCCGCACCATGTCCGCACTGCAGCGCGGTACGGCGGCCACGTGCCGTGGCCCTTCTGCGCGCAGCGTACCGAGACGGACAGCGGCGAGCACGAAACAGACAGCCGCCAGGGAACGCCGCATGCTACGAAAAAAGCCACACTTTGCCGATGCTGACGAGCCGAATCGTCGCGCCGTGCCGCAAAAAACTCGGCGGCTCGACCGTTGCGTCCCCGGGCGGGCGGCACCATCGTCGAAGCAGATGTCGAACGGACTCGACCGAGACCGGCAGGCGCTCGCCGAACGCATCCGCGCCTCGACGCAAATCGACGACGCGCGCATCCTGAGCGCGTTCGCGAGCGTGCCAAGGCACGAGTTCTTGTCCGAAGCGCAACGTCCGATCGCCTACGACGACCGCGCCGTCCCGCTGGACGAAGGCCAGACCGTGAGTCAGCCCAGCATGATCGCCATCATGCTCGGCGAGCTCGACTGCCAGGCGCAACACCGCACGCTCGAAGTGGGCGCTGGCTCGGGTTACGCCGCCGCCGTGCTCGGGCAGCTCGTGCGCGAGGTGTACGCCGTCGAGTTGCGCCCGACCCTGGCCGAGCGCGCACGGGGCAACCTCCGGCGTGCCGGAGCGGGCAACGTGCACGTGGTTATCGGGGACGGGCGCTGGGGCCTGCCCGAGCAGGCTCCGTTCGATCGGATCCTGGTTTCGGCAGCGCCGACCGAGGTCCCTGATGCGCTGATCGCTCAGCTCGCGCCGGGTGGACGCCTCGCTATCCCCGTCGGCAACGAGCACGGTCAGACTCTGGTCGTGGGCCAGAAAAATAGCCGGGGCAGCATGAGCTGGCAGCGCACGGTGCCCTGCATTTTCGTGCCCCTCGTGAGCGGTTGAGTCAGGCGGAGCCGACGGTGCGGGTGGTGAACGACATCGGGCTCGCGCCGACTCGCTGGTAGGCCCGAGCCCAAAGCTCGTCGCGCGGCGTTCGGAACACCACCTCCGCGGTCACGTCCGTAGGCAACCATGCTCCCTGTTTGATCTCGTTCTCCAGCTGCCAAGGCCCCCAACCAGCGTAACCCATGAGGGTGATTAGCTCGGAAGGAACCTGACCCGAAGCGATCATTTCCAGCACCTTGCGCGAGGCGCTGGCAGTGATGCCCTCCGCCACTTGCAATTGGCCCTCGAGCTCGACGGGCAGCACACCGCTCGGATACAGCAGCCAGACTTGCTCTTGGGAGACCGGGCCTCCGAAGCGCACCACGCCAGGCGGCTCGGGCGCGTTCGGAGTCAACTGCGTGCGCTCGAAGAGCTCGGCGAGCGACATCGACTCAGGCCCGTTCAGGACCCAGCCGAAGGCACCGTCTGGGCCGTGCGCCGAAAGCAGCACCACGGAGCGCTCGAAGTTCGGATCCGAAAGGGGTGGCGCTGCCAACAGCAGGCCCGGAGCCAATACGGAAGACATCCCGCGGAACGCTAACGTGCCCGCTGCCGACAGTCGATCTCGGTCGACCCGGGGCATTCGATCGGCTCAGGCGCCGTGACGCGGAACCTGCAGCTAGCTCCCAACTCGGGCACGCATCAGCCCGAGGGCCAAGAGCCCGGACCGAAGCTCGACAATTGCCGGCATTTCTGGGGTAAAGCGGGAGCGGCGCCGAAATCGAGGGCGACGCCCCACGAAGCCGCGTGTCACCTGCGATGGCTTGCTGATAGAGTAATCCCGGTCGATGCGCGTCACCTTTTATGGCGTTCGGGGTTCGGTTCCGTCACCTGGGCCGCAGACTGCTCGCTATGGGGGGAACACCTCCTGCGTCGAGGTGCGCCTCGCGGACGGTTCGGTGTTGGCGCTCGATGCGGGCACCGGCCTACGGCAGATGGGCAACAACTTGCTCCGCGAGGGGCGGCCGTCGCCGGTGCACTTGCTGCTGTCTCATACCCATTGGGACCACGTGCTCGGCTTGCCGTTCTTCGGTCCCCTGTGGGGCAAAGACAATCACATCTTCGTGTACCCGCTGGCGAACGACGCGCAGGAGCGCTTCCAGCGCAACATCTTCGACGACATCCACTTTCCAGTGAGCGTCGACGACATTCCGGCTCGCATGGAGTTCGTAAAGCCGGAGACGCAAACGTGGCGCATCGGCTCGGCCACCGTGAGCCGCATCATGCTCAATCACCCGGGTGGCGCGCAGGGCTTCCGCATCGACGACGACGGCGGCACCTCACTCGCGTACATCACCGACAACGAGCTGCGCGCCGGAAAAGCGCTGGTCACGGTCGAAGAGCTGGCGCGCTTCGCCGACGACGTTGACGTCTTGATTCACGACTCGCAATACCTGATGGCCGACATGCCTCACAAGCACGGCTGGGGCCACTCGGTGGTGGATGACGTGCTGAACTTGGGCGTGCTCGCCGAGCCCAAGCGCCTCGTGCTCTTTCACCACGACCCGGACCGGACCGATGACGCGCTCGACGCCATCGGTGAGCGCTCGCAAAAGTGGATCACCGAGCACGCCAAGGGGACCGAAGTGATCGTGGCGAGTGAAAGCCTCACCCTCGAAGTCGACGGCAAATAATCGGCTGTTGCAAGCCCGACACAGTCCGTCGCGCTCAGCGAGTTAACGATTAGTGCGCGCGGGGAATGCTGCGTTCCCAAATCCGGACTTTTGGGTGCCGACACTTCGCGGTAGTGGTCGGGCATGGGAATTCTTCGAGAGTCCGTGTTAGCGACCATCTTCCTCACCCTGTCAGCCTGTGGCGGCTCACCCGCTGCCGAGCCGGCAACGCCCCCTCCCCCTCCCGCCGAAGCACCCGCTGCACCGCCACCTGCGCCGAGCGCTGCGGTGCCCGAAGCCAAGCCCGCCGAGACCGCGGCTGCGCCAGCAGAGCCTCCGCCTCCAGCCCACGACGTGTGGACCGAAGGCATGAGCAAAGACGCACAGGCCGCGTTCATGAAGAAAAACGTGGTGCCCGAGATGGAGCCCGTATTCAAAGGCTTCAACGCCAAGCGCTACGGCGAGTTCGGATGCAAGACCTGTCACGGCCCGAAGTACAAGGAGCCGAAAGAGTACCTGCCCAAGCTCACCTTCAAGGACGGCAAGATTACCTCGTTCGCCGACAAGCCGGAGATCTCCAAGTTCATGGCCGAGCAAGTCGTGCCTCACATGGCGACCGCCATGGGTATGAAGCCGTTCGACCCTGCCACGCGCACCGGCTTCGGCTGCGGTGGCTGCCACACCGTACAGATGAAGTAAGCGCTGCATTCTGCAGCAAAAAGGGCCCTGTTCGCGCCACGCCGCGCGTGGCGCGACGCGACCAGGGCCTTCGCGCGCTCGCGGCGAAGAAATCAATTGCGACCCTGCGGCGCTGCCGGCAAAGTTTGGGGATGTCCAATCGTCTGTCCAGGGACACGGAGGACGCCGCCAAAGTGCTCGCCGCTTTGCGCGATAAATACCACCCGCGCGAGACGCTGAAGGAGAAGCTGAGCGCGTCCGAGGATCTGCGGGCCAAGCTCGTCAACGTGGTCACGGGCTTGCGCCAGTGGGGAGTCAAGAGCGCGGGCGAAGACACCCTCGTCACTTTGAACGGCGCTGGCACCGTGCGCGTCCGCACCGATCTCGAGACCGGGCTGGTCAGCGTGAGCGCCGACGAGAGCACGTTCCACGCTCCGGCGCTGGAGTACGACGTCGTGAATCACGAGTGGGTGGGCAGCGAGCACGACACCGAGATGGTGCAACCACCCGGCGAAAAATTTCCGCGCAAATCAGCGATCGTAGCGCTGACGGAGCAGATCGTGCGCCTCTTGGAAAAGCCCGCAAGCTCGGGTTAAAGCTCGGAAATATTACGCAACGAGCGCGCCTTCAGTCGCGCCAGGGCCGGCCGTAGTCACTGGTTAGCCCACGTGTCGAACGAAAGCTTTGCGCCCCCCCCTGCCCCGAGCGCGAGCCCCGAGCCGGGACTCGGCCCGGTCAATCATCAGGAGCGACTGACCGACCGGGTGCGCCTGACGGCGCTGAACGACAGCGAGCTCATGGACTCTCCGGCAGAGGCCGCGTTCGATCGCTTGACGCGGTTAGCCGCGAAGCTACTCGGCGTGCCGCTCGCCCTCGTGTCGCTGGTCGACGACCACCGTCAATTCTTCAAGAGCGCCGTCGGCCTACCCGAGCCCTGGGCCTCGCGACGCGAGACACCGCTGACCCATTCCTTTTGTCAGTACGGCGTGACTAGCGCCGAGCCGTTGGTCGTGATCGATGCTCGCGAGCACCCCTGGCTCAAGGACAATCTGGCGATCAGCGAGCTCGGGGTGATCGCGTATGCGGGGATGCCGCTCTTCACCGAGCAAGATCAAGTGCTGGGCATGTTTTGCGGGGTGGACTCGGTGCCCCGTGCCTGGACCGCGGAACAGATCGACACCCTGCGCGAGCTCGCGAGCATGGTCGCGACCGAGATCGAGCTGCGCGCTCGCGTGCGCGCCTTGCGCGAGGCCGAAAAAGCTCGCGAAGATGACCGCACGCTGCTGCGCTCGGTGCTCGACTGCATGGCAGATTCCGTGGTCGTGACGGCGCCGAACGGAGATATCATTCTGGCCAATCAGGCCGCGCGCGCCGGTCGTTCCAATTCGGCCCTGCGAACGTCCACCACGATCGCCAGCGACGGCATTTTCCTGGCCGATGGCGTCACGCCGCTGGGCGTCGCTGCCGCGCCATCGACGCGCGCTTTGTCCGGCTCCATCGTGACCGATACCGAGCTGATTCGTCGTATCCCCGGCGAGCCAGACCAGATCCACAACGTGAACGCCGCGCCAATCCGCGACGCGTGGGGTGCGATCATCGCCGCGGTCAGCGTCGGTCGCGACGTGACGAAGGCGAAGCAAGCCCAACAAGCGTTGGAGCGCAACGAGGCGCTGCTGCGCACCGTCGTGCAGAATCTGCCGAACGGCGCGGTGCTGTTGTTCGACATGGATCTCCGCTACCTGATGGCGGACGGTGAGCAGCTGCTCTTCAGCATGGGGCTCACCACCCGGGACTTGGTCGGCAAAACTCCGTACGATGTCGTAGCGCCCGAGCGCGCCGAAGCCGTCGCGGCGCGCTACCGCAAAACGCTGCAGGGTTCGACCGAAGAATTCGAAGTGGTGCGCGGCGATCGGACCTACCAGGCGACGGTAGTGCCGGTGCATCACGAATGCGGTGTGATCATCGCCGGCATGGCCCTCGTGTACGAGGTGACGGCGCACAAGAAGATCCAAGAGCAGCTGCGCGAGGCGGAACGAATGGCGCGCGAGGAAGCCGACAGCGTCGAGCTCTTGCAAGCCATCGCCGAAGCCGCCAACAGCGCCAAGAGCGTGCCCGCGGCTTTTCAAGCCTGTTTGGACTGCGTGTGCGCGTTCATGAGCTGGCCCGTCGGACACGTGTACCAAGTGCAGGGCAATCTCTTGAAGAGCTCGACGTGGTGGCACGACGACGATCCGGTCCGCTTCGCCGGCTTTCGCGCGCAGAGCGCGGCCATGGAGTTCGCGCGCGGTGTGGGCATGATCGGGGAAGTGCTGAGCTCGGGGCTCGCGACTTGGCTGAGTGACTTGACCGACCCGAGCAAGTTCGTGCGCGCGGAGTCCGCGGCGCTGGCCGGGCTCACCAGCGGCTTCGCATTCCCGGTGTTGATCGAGGACGAAGTCGTGGCCGTGCTCGAGTTCTACTCGCCGCGCCGCGAAGAGGCGGATTTCCGGCTGTTGTCCATGATGGCCAACATCGGCACGCAGCTCGGCCGCGTCGTGGAGCGCGAACGCGCGCGCAAATTGGCCGAAGACGCGGCAGAGAATATGCGCAGCCAGTCCATTCGCGACGAGCTGACCAACTTGTTCAATCGCCGCGGCTTCATGGATCTCGGCCGGCAACGCTTGCAAACAGCGCAGCGTGAGGATCGCCCGGCTCTGTTGTTCTTCGTCGACCTGAACAAGATGAAGCAGATCAACGACGAGCTGGGGCACGACGAAGGCGACCGCGCGCTGATCGACACGGCCGATGTGCTGCGCGAGACCTTTCGCTCGGGCGACATCGTAGCCCGACTGGGCGGCGATGAGTTCGTGGCCCTGCTGCTCGACGCACAGGTCGCCCAGATCGAGGTCTTTGCCTCGCGCATCAGGCGGGCGATGAGCGCTCGCAACGCCGAAGGCAAGCGTCGCTATCGCCTCTCGGCCAGCGTCGGTGCGGCGGCGTTCGACGCCAGCAAGCACGAGACCATCGAAGCCTTGCTGGTGAAGGCCGACTCGCTGATGTACGAGCAGAAGCGCGCCCGGCACGGCGGGTTGCTCTTGTCGATGCTCCCGCCGCCCTCCCCGCCCGGCCAGGGCGACGGGCGCGAGCCGAGCGGGCGCGGCGCTTAACCGCCGAAATATCGGTCAGCTTTCTTTCACGCAGAAAAGTGAAGCTCAGTCGTAGCGGCTGGGCCGTGGATGCCCCGAAAATCGAAGGATTTTGACGCATCTTTGCGTCTTCCGCGCGCAAGACGACAGGGGCCTGCCCCCCTTGTATCGAGGTGATGGCGAAATGCGTGCTCGGCTTGGCTTTGGTCGCGGGCTGCGGGAGCAGCTCCGGCGAGCCTGGCGGTGACCCGCCGGTTGGCGGCTCAGCGGGTAGCGTAGGCTCTGCGCTCGCTGCTGCCGGCTCGCTGAGCTCAGCAGGGGGCGGCAGTGCGGGTGGCGCGATCGCAGGCGGAGCGCCCGTCGCCGGGGCCAACGCTGGCGGCGAACCGGATCTGGGTGGCGGCGGCGCTGTCAGCGCGGGTGCGGGTGCGAGCGGCTCGCCTGGCACTGGCGGATCGAGCGGCGCTTCGGCAGCGGGTAGCGGTAACGCGGGCAGCGCGGGCGCGAGCGTGACGGATTGCGCGGGCTTGTTCTGCGAGGATTTCGAGAGCGGCTCGCTCGACATGACGCGCTGGAATTGGCAGGCGAGCGGCGGCCAAACCATGAAGGTGCAGAGCGAGCAGGCTGCGCACGGAAAATACGCGGTTCAGTTTCACGGCGCACCCAACGTCGTCAGTTACGATTTCATCATCACCAAGCAAGCGCCAGCCGCGCTGCACGGGCACCACTACGGCCGTGCCTATTTCCTCGCTACGCCCAAGCCTCCCCAAAAGCACACCGAGTTTCTGTTCGCCGGCTCTTCGGGCTTTCCCAAGCTCAAGTACCTGGAGTTGGCCGAAAGCGATCTGAACTGGCAGCTGACCTTCGTTCAGGAAGTCGCGCCCACGGGTGAGACCTACCAGGGCTCGAGCAAAGCCATCCCGCTCGCGAAGTGGTCCTGCTTGTCCTGGGAGTTCAACGACTCGCCCGATCAGATCAGCGTGTCGGTGGACGGTGCGCCGCAGACCAGCTTCGACAGCATTGCGTTCGGCGGGAAAAACACCGGTTTGGTCGGTGGCTTCACGGACTTCGGCTTTGGCTTCTACGCCTGGCACCCCGCCACTTACGCCTTCGACCTCTATTACGACGACATCGTGCTCGATACGAAACCGATCGCATGCCTCGCGCACTGACCGCGCGCGCCAAGGAACCAGTCATGAGAGGACCACTCGTCTCCACCTACATCGCCGCAGCGTTCGTGCTGTCGGGTTGCACGGGCCTTGCCGGCAACGGTTCCGACGGCATGGGCCCGATAGGCGCCACGGAAGGCGGCGCTGGCGGCATGCCACCTCCGGCCATGAACGCGGCCGGTAACGCGGGGACGAGTAACCCCACGCCTGGCGCGGGTGCCGGTGGTGCCGGCGGTGCCGAAAGCCCACCGGTTTCCACGGCGCCGGTGGCCACGCCGGCGATCGCCCGTTTGAGCACGCTGCAGTGGGCAAACACCGTGCGCGCTCTGCTCCAGCTGCCCTCCCCCGGCGATCTGGACAACGCGCTGACCAAGGACGCGGTCGTCCGCTTCGACAATGAAGCCGATTCGCTGTTCGTCAGCCAAGACCTGCATGATGACCTACAGTCCGAAGCCGAGCGTTTGGCTGCGCTGGTCACGGCGACTCCGGCCAACGTTGCCAAGCTCGTGCCGGCTGGCGCGCCCACGGACACCGCGGGCAAAGCCAAGGCGTACATTGAAGACTTCGGTCGCCGCGCCTATCGCCGCCCGCTCACCGCCGACGAAGTGCAGGCGTACATCACGCTGTTCAACCAAGGCCCAACACTTACCTCCGGGATGGGCGCCTTCGAAGCCGGCATGCGCGTCACGCTCGAAGCGTTCCTCCAAGCACCGGACTTCTTGTTCCGGACCTCGATCGGCGGCACGGCCACCTCCGGCAAGGCACGCCTGAACGACTACGAGATCGCAGCCAACCTTTCGTACGCGCTCACCAACGGCCCGCCAGATGCGACGTTGGCCGCCGCAGCCGACCAGAGTGCGCTCTCCGCAGCGGGCGCGCTCGAGGCGCAAGCCAAGCGGCTAATCGCGACCGACGGCGGAAAGTCCGCGGTGGATCGCTTCTTTTTCCAGTACTTCGGGCTCGGCCAGTACGACACGCTCCAGAAAGATCCCGCAATTGCACCGCAGTTTACGGCCGCGACCGGCCCGCAACTGCACGCCGAAGCGCAGCAGCTGCTGCAGTACCTGTTCGCGCAGAACCTGGGCCTGAAGGAGATCTTCACGAGCACGGTCGGCTTCGTCAATGCTCCGGTTGCCAAGCTGTACGGGCTGAGCGGCACGTTCGACGACAATTCGTGGACTCAGGTCACGATGGACCAACGCCCTGGCGTGCTCAGCCGCCTGGGCTTCTTGTCGTATTACGCACATCAAACTCTGCAGGACAGCATTCACCGCGGCGCCAACATCAATAGCCGTATCCTGTGCACCGAGCTGTCCCCGCCGCCCAATGTGGTGATCCCTCCGCTGCCCGCGCAAGATCCAACGCAGACGAATCGTGAGCTCGTGACCTCGTTCACCGAAGGCTGCGGGCGTGCTTGCCACACACCGTTCATCAATCCGGCCGGCTTCGCCTTCGAGAGCTTCGACGGCGTGGGCGCTTACCGCACCACCGAGAACGGCAAACCGATCGATACCTCCGGCACGTACACGTTCGAGGCCGGGCCGAAGTCGTTCGCGAACCTAGCGGAGTTTACGCAACTCTTGGCTACCAGCCCTCAAGCCCACGCCTGCTACACGAAGAAGTGGGCGTCTGACCTGTACGCGCGCAAACCGCGCCAAATCGACGAAAGTGTCGTCGCCGCGCTGGCTCAACGTTCCATCGACCAACACCTGTCCAGTCAAGACGTAGTGCTGGCGCTCGTCACCAATGACGCCTTCACGACTCGCATCGAAGGAGCCCAATGAGCTCTCCCATCAAGACCCTGGGCCGCCGGCATTTCCTCAAAGGCGTTGGCGGTGTCACGCTCGGCTTGCCGATTCTGGAAGCGTTTCTACCGAAGCGCGCCCTCGCGGCGACCGCAGCTCCGCCGTTTCTATGCATCGTGTCCAGCGCCAATGGCGTGGTGCAAGCGCGGCCGGGAGAGGCCGAAGCCTGGTGGCCGACGAAGCCAGGCGCCCTGACGACAGCCAGCATGACCGCGGATCAAGCCACCCGCGCCTCCGGTGAGCTAGCGAGCTATGCCGCCAAGCTGCTCTTCGTGCGCGGCATCGGGCACGCGCTCGGTGCCAACGGCTGTAACCATGCTTCGGCTTGCGCGCAGCTGCTCACGGCCTCGGCCACGCTGTCTGGCAACTCCAACCAAACAGCCGCAAACGCCGAGTCAGTCGACACCACGATCGCCACCGCGTTGAATGCGGCCGGCGTTGGGCCGCTGTTTTTGCACGTCGGCATGTATCAGGCGGGTGGCTCGGGCTTCAACGTCCCGTCCTACATCTCGTACATCGGCGCAAAGCAACAGCGCACGGCCATCGACTCACCGCTGAAGGCTTACCAGCGCATCACCGGCAATACGGGCATGACCGGAGGCGGAAGCTCGTCCGATCCGCTCGCATTGCGCCGCAAGAGCGTGAACGATCTGCTGCGCAAGGAAATCCAAGCCTTGCAAGCGCGGCCCGAGCTCACGGCCGACGACAAGCAGCGCCTCGATCAGCACTTGTCGACCATCCGCGACACCGAGATCAAAATCAGCACCGCCACGATGTCCGCCGCGCAGATCGCCTCGATGACCTCGGTGGATCCCAAGCCGTACGACACCAACAACCACGAAGTGATCCAAGATTTGCACCAAGACCTGATGGTGTTCGCGATTTCTTCGGGCTACACGCGCGTGGCCGTGCTCCAGGTGGGTGACCGTGAAGATGACCACGAGTACACGTTGGGCGGCGTGAAGACGCAGTTCCACACCGCGTCACACCGGACGCTCGCCAACTCTTACGAGCTGTGCAAGCAAATCGACCGCATCCAAATCAAGCACTTCAAGTACCTCCTCGACAAGCTGTCCGGCATCACGACCCCCACCGGCACTTTGCTCGACCAAGGCGTGACCGTGAACACCAATCAAATCGGCACGGGCCCCGACCACTCGATGACCAACCTGCCGTACATCCTCGCCGGCAGCGCCAACGGCTTCCTCGCTCAGGGCAAGTTCATCGATGCCACCCCGAACACGCCCAACGCGCAGATGCTCAATACGCTCGCGGCCGCAGTCGGCGTGAAGACGACCATGGGCGGTAAATCGGGGACGATCGGTCAGCTGCTGGCGTAACTTAGTGTGGTCGGGGTCTGCTCGCGCTCGAGCGCCCTGACCCAGAATGTGGGTTCAGCCCGGCTCTCGATGGGCTTAGGCTGCTTCCACATGTCGAGCCAGCTGTTCTCCCCCATCGCGCTCCGCGACCTCACCCTGTCCAACCGCATCGTGGTCTCGCCCATGTGCCAGTACTCGGCCGACGAAGGGCGAGCCACGGCGTGGCACTTGATGCACTTGGGCGCGCTGTCGCTTTCGGGCGCCGGCATCCTGTGCTTGGAAGCGACGGCGGTGGAGCCGGAAGGCCGCATCTCCGCTGGGGATCTCGGGTTGTACGACGACGCGACCGAGCGTGCCCTGGTACCAGTGCTGAAGGCGATCCGCGAGCATTCGCCGATCGCGGTCGTGGTTCAGTTGGCCCACGCGGGGCGCAAAGCGTCGAGCGCGCTGCCTTGGCAGGGCGGGCAAGCAGTGCCGCCTTCGGCCGGCGGGTGGCAACCGTTTGCGCCCTCCGCGCTGCCCTTCAAAGAGAGCGATGCGCCGCCGCTCGCGCTCGATGCGGCGGGCCTGGCTCGCGTGCGCGACGCCTTCGCCGCCGCGGCGAAGCGCGCCGATCGTCTAGGGATCCAGGGTATCGAGCTGCATGCGGCACACGGCTACCTGCTGCACGAGTTCTTGTCGCCGCTGTCCAATCAACGCAGCGATGCCTACGGAGGCTCGCTCGAGAACCGCATGCGCTTCCCGCTGGAGGTGTTCGACGCCGTGCGCGCCGCCACGCCCTCGCATCGGCCCGTGGGAGTGCGCATCTCGGCCACGGATTGGGTGGAGAGCGGCTGGGATATCGAGCAGTCGATCGCGTTCAGCAAAGCCCTGAAGGAGCGCGGTGTGGACTGGGTCACGGCCTCGTCGGGCGGGCTATCGCCCAAACAAAAGATCGCACTCGGCCCCGGCTATCAGGTCCCGTTCTCGAAGGCGATCAAAGAGGCCGCTTCCGTGAGCACCATGGCCGTGGGCTTGATCACCGAGCCGCAACAGGCCGAGGACATCATCGCGAGTGGTCAGGCGGACTTCGTCGCGTTGGCGCGCGGCATGCTTTACGACCCGCGTTGGGGCTGGCACGCCGCGGCAGCGCTGGGCGCGACGGTCGATGGGCCGCCCCAGTACTGGCGCGCGCCGCCCCGCGAGCACAGCGCGCTGTTCCGCAACGCGCGCTGAGCCGCCGCGCCCGCAAGTCAGCCCAAAACGCGGATCAATGCGAAGCCGTCATAGCCCTTGGTGCCGACGGTCTGAATCGCGGTCGCGCTCACGCCAGGCGTTTTGGCCACGAGCTCATTGAACTTGCGGACGCCGATCACGTTGGGATCCGTGCTCTGTTCGTCGATCACGGCGCCGCGGCGCACCACGTTGTCGACGACGATCACGCAGCCGGGCTTGGCGAGCTTCAACGCCCATTCGAAGTACTGCGGGATGCTCTGCTTGTCGGCATCGATGAACGCGAAGTCGAACGGCTCTCCGCCTTCCGCCAGCAGCGCGGCCAACGAATCGAGCGCGCGACCGACGCGGATCTCCACTCGCCCGCCGACGCCGGCGCGGTCCACGTTGCCCCGCGCCACCTGCGCGTGCTTCGGATCGAGCTCGAGCGTCACCAGGTGGCCTTCGGCCGGCAGCGCGCGCGCCAACCAGATCGTGCTGTAGCCGCCCAGCGTGCCGATCTCCAAGATCCGCCGCGCCCCCTGAATTTGGGCGAGAAGCCCGAGAAATTTGCCCTGATTGGCGGCCACGCTAATGGCGGGCAGGCCCGCTTCGTGACTCGCGCTTTGTGCGGCGTCGAGCGCCGAGTCGCTCGGCACGAGCAAGCCGCCCCAGTACTCATCGATGCGCGTCCACAGTTCCTGCGTCATGACCGGTCTCCTTCGTTGGGCGACCGAGCTTAGTACAAGCCTGAGCGGCTCGGGAGGCGCGCGGCGGCTCAGCCCGCGAGCCGCACGCTTTCGACGATCAGCGCAGCGCTTCCCGCGAGCATACTGCCCGAGGTGGGATCCTTGAGGTCATTCAGCAAGTCGAGCGCCGGCGTGACCGAGTGGCGAGCCGAAGACCGCGGCCGGTAGCGCGAGAAGATTTCGTCGGCCATTTCGCGCAACTTGGCGACCTGGAAGCGGATCTCCGGATTGTTGAAGCGGTGCGCATAGAAGCAGAACGCGCGGTACGTCTTGGCCAGCTCGAGCTCGTTACCGATCTCTTTGGCGAGCTGGATTGAGCGCATGAAGTGGTCGACCGCGAGGCCTTCGCGCGCTTCGCCCCAGGCGCCGGCGATCGTCACCGTGCCCAAGGTGCGCAGCGCGCGCATGAGCAGCGATTTGCTGTGCGTGCTGCGGGCCAAGGCATAGCCGGCTTCCGCTGCGTTGCCCGCGGCCGAAAGCTCGCCGAGGGCGAGGTAAGAGCCGGCCAGGCCACGCTCGATTTCGGCGTGGGTCATCGCGTCACCCACCTCGATCGCGAGCACGCGCGCGGTGAGGAAGATGGACAAGGCGTGCTTCGCTTCCCCGAGGCAGGCGTAGGCCGTGCCGAGCAGCGCGAGCACGGGTAAGGTGCGCGCGCGGTCACCCACGGACAGAGCCAGGCGCTCGGCGTCTTTAAGCAAATCAACGGCTTTGCCGAACTCGCCGAGGCGCATGCACAGCTCGGCTTGGGCCTCCAAGCTCTCGATCTGCCCGCAGCGGTCGTCGATGCGTGAGCGAATGTAGAGCGCCGCGCCGAACGCTTGCTCGGCGTCGTCGAGCTGACCGCGGTCCAAACACACTGCGCCGATGTTGTTCAAGCTGACCGCGATCGAGCGCGGATCGGCCAGTTGCTTGCGCAGCTCGTAGGCCGCGCGCATCTCAAGCAGTGCGACCTCGAGCTCGCCGCGCATCCAGGCCAGGCGCCCGAGGTCGTCTTGAGTCGAGGCCACGCCGCGCTCGTCGGCCACGGCTCGGAATGCTTCGAGCGCGCGCTGCAGGTGCTTGTGCGCCTCGTCGAGGCGGCCGATTTGGCGAAACACGCGCCCAATGCGGCTGTGAGCGGCGCCAATCTTGGCCGTCTTTCCGGAGCGGCGCGCGATGCGCAGCATGTCCTCGAAGGCGGCCAGCGCCTCCGAGGTACGGCCGAGCGCGACCAGCACGTCCCCTTGATCGTGTAGCGCTTGCACGCGCAGCTCGGCGTCGTCGTCCGTGAGCAACTTGAGGGCCGACTCGAACAGCGGCGCCGCTTGCTCGGGGGCATACTGGGTGCGCGCCATGGCCGCGGCAGAGAGGTAGGCGTCGGCCGCGCGATAACCATTGCCGCCCGCTTCGAAGTGACGCCCGGCCAGCGCGCTGACGTCCGAATTCGAGCGCTCGTGCGGCACTTCCGACAACCATTGACCCATGGTGCGGTGGTAACGACGACGGCGCTCGGTGCCGACCCGCGCCAAGGCCCGCTTGCGCTCGGCTTCACGCGCGAACGAGAACTCGCGTTCGCTCGGAAAGGTCGTTTCCTGGCTTTCTAGGAACATTCCGCGCCGCTCCAGCGCGTGCACGGTGTGCCCCAATTCGCGCACGACGTCTTGGCCCGCGCCGTCGTGGGCGTCGGAGCGCGCGAGCGCAACCAGCGCGCCGAACCAGAAGGGCTCGCCGGCGATCGCCGCATACTCGATCACGCGCAGCTCGGAAGGCGACAGCGTCGAGACTCGATCGACTGCGGACTCGGGGGTGAGCTGAAACGCCGCCAGGCGCTCCGGGATGTACCGAGACTGCCCGACGTTGGAGCCGGGCACGAGCGCGCCGCACTCGAAGCAGGCGCGCACGGTGCTTTCGATCAGCTGCGGATTGCCGTGCGCGTGATCGGTCGCCAATTGGTACAATTCTTCGGGCACGCCGTCCTCGCAGCCGATCAATAGCTCCCCGAGCAGTGTGTCCGCCTCTTCACCGCTGAGGCGCGGCAAGTCGAGCAGCTCGTGGTTGGGCGCGCCGAAGGCCGTCCACAAGTCCCGCTGCGCGAAGAACTCGGACGAGCCGGTGAACACGACCAGCACTCGGCTGCTCAAGGCCTCGGCCAAAAACAGCACCAGATCCAAGGACTCATAGTCCGCGTGCTGCAGATCTTCGAAGATCAAACACAGGGGCGCGTGCTTGGCGTCCGCCTCCACGAAATTAGCCAAGATCGACTGCTGAACCACACCCGCGTGAAACGGATCGACCGCCAGGGCCCGCGTCAGCGGGGTGCCGGTGCTGCGCACACCGAACAAGCTGCCCAAGAAGTAGCAAACATCGTCCACCTTGGCTTCATCCAGCACTTCGCTGGCGTGTGCGCGGAGCAAGGCTTCTTGATCGTGCATGGCGTACGCCTCGTCGATCCCGAAGCGTTGCCGGAGCAGGCGCGCGATCAGCGCGTGCACACCGTCACCCGCCAGCGCTTGGGCGCGAAACACGCGCTCGGCGAACAGGCCACGCTCGGAGAAGCGCTGACACAGCTCGTCCACGAAGCGTGTCTTGCCCGAGCCCTCGCCACCGGACACGGTGATCACGTGGCGCTCGCCGCGTTCACTGACGATTCCGGCAGTATCGGTAGCCCGAGCGAGCTCGGACTCGCGCCCCACCATGCGTACCCAGGGCAACTCGACCACGACTTTGGCAGCGGCTTTCATGGGCTAACCTTTCGACGATCACCGGAAACGAATTTGTCTTTGGACGTATCGGCCAGCACCAGGCTCAGCACGGCGGCAGAGCCGGGCTTCACGTTGACGACCACGGCGCGCGCGCCGAATTCGGTCTTCAGCAGCAAGGTGTGTGGGCCGGGGCTGAGCTCGATTTGCTTCGGAGTTTGCCCGAGGGAGCGACCGGCCTCGAACACATCGGCGTTCAAGCCGGGCGTGGAAACGAGCACCGAGCCCGGTTGAACGCTCGGGGACGCGGCCGAGGCCGGCGGCGCGGGCTTCGCAACAGCCGCGACCTTGGCCCGCGATGCCGCGAGCTTGCGCGGAGCTTGCGCACGCCCGTGCTCGATGGCCGGCTCGGGCGCGCTGTTCGCGGCTCCGAGCAACGGAGCGGGATGAGCCTTGGCGCGCGCCGACGACCAAACACTGGGCATCAAACTATTCAACGCGGCCACGGGCGCAGGCCCGCGCGTTGCGGCGGACGGCAAGTTCCGAAACAACGATCCGAGCACGCCGAGCCCCACGAGCGCCATGCTCCCCGTCAGCCCCACCGCGATGATGCGATCACTCAGCCTCGGATGCAGATGGTTGGAAGGCACTGCCCGAGGCGCGACCGCCGTGCCCGGAGACGACACATGGCACGGTTCGTCGATCGCAATCGCGGGCAGCGAGGCAAACGATTCACGCGCGGGCGCAGCAGGTGCCGGCCGCTCACTGAGCGAGAAGCGCGGCAATTCCTCGGCCGCAGCGCGAGCCAACGAGAGCAACTCGCGACCGCGCTCCTGGCCCGTTGGAAACAGCTCGGACAGCCACGCAGCCACGTCCGACGCCAATACGGAATCACCGGAGTGCGTCAGGTATCGTTCGAGCGCGCGCGAAAAGTCGCCGGCCGCGGCGTAGCGTTCGCTGCGGTGCCGCGACACGGCGCGGAGCACGATCGTATCGAGCTCGCGCGACACGTGCGGGTTGAATCGTGACGGCGCGACGATTGGGCGGGACAGCACGTCCATCACCGTTTCGCCGTCGCTCGAGGAACGGAACAGCTTGCGCGCGGTGAGCATCTCCCACAGAACGACGCCCAGCGCCCAGATATCCACGCCGCTGTCGGTGTCCGCGCGCTTCAATTGCTCGGGCGCCATGTAGGACAGGGTGCCCTTGAGCCGCCCACCGTGAGTCTCGGCCAAGCGGGTGCGAGCGCGCGCGATGCCGAAGTCCGTGACGCGGACCGTGCCGTCGTACAACACGAACAGGTTTTGCGGCGTCACGTCGCGGTGGATGATGTCGAGGCAATTGCCGTTCTCGTCACACAGTGAATGCGCGGCGTGCAGCCCTTCCGCCAAATTGGCGATGATGCGAGCCGCGATATGCGGGAAGCACGGCTGGTGCAGGTTCCGCTCGCCGGCGCAGGCCAACACTTTGGAAAGCGGCTCGCCGTGCAGGAACTCCATCGCGATGTAGTAGCCCTGGTCCGCGCAGCCGAAGTCGAACACGTTGCACACGTAGGGATGGTTCACCTTGGCCGCGATGCGCGCCTCGTCGATGAACATCTCGTAGAACTCTTTGTCTTGCGCCAGGTGCGGGTGGATGCGCTTGACCGCGACGAACTTCTCGAAGCCGGCGACGCCGCGGTTGAGGGCGAGGTGCACCGTCGCCATACCGCCAGAGGCGATCTCACACACCAAACGATACGGGCCGGTGTGATCCAAAATGGGCGCGGGGAACAAGTGCGCGAGCGGACCGGGCGAAACGCTGGCCGGCGCCGCGACCTTGAAGCGCGACAACGACTCCACCATCAACGTTGCCGTCGGCTGGCTCAACGACACGTCGAGCTCGGCCCCAATCGCGCTGTATTCCTCTCGCTGGCTGTGTTGCATGGACCGGGCTAGTGCAAGTGGAATGCCACTCACCCATCTGCCCGAATCAGCCGCTGACGCCGCGGCGCGCTTTCAGCGGAGTGCAACTTCACGCACCGGAAAGGTGCAACCGAACGTCGGTCAGAGCTTCAGGACCTGTTCGCCCGCCAGTAGAAATGCGCCGGTCGCGTAGTCATTGGTGGCATCCGCAGTGGACGGGCCTGGCGCCTGCCCCACTGCTTGCACCCAGCCCAAACGGCCTTGGGCGTTCACCGCGGTGCCGAGCGCGGCCCAGGCCTTACTGACGACGGGCAAGTACGTCGCGCGCTCGAGAACGCCGTGATTGATGCCCCAGGCGATTGCGTAGCAGAAGAAGGTGGTGCCACTGGTTTCGGGCGTGGTGTAGGCGGCGGGCTGGGTGAGGCTCGAGCGCCAGAAGCCGTCACTTTGCTGGACGGAGCGCAGTTTGCTGCTCATCTCTTTGAGCAGGGTTTCGTAATCGGCGCGGTGGCTGTCGTCGGCGGGCAGGTCGTCCAAGATGCGGACGATGCCGCCCACGACCCAACCGTTGCCGCGCGCCCAGTACTGATTGGTGTTCTTGTAACTCGAGTCACGCCAGAACAAGCTCTGCTTGGGATCGTACAAGAAGTCTTTGGTGTCCCAGAACATGTCGTTCATCAGCTTGGTGTACTGGGTTTTGCCGGTCGCCTTGGCGACGCGGACCATGGCCGCGGGCGCCATGTACAGCGCATCACACCAGTACCACTCCACGCGGCCGGCCTTGGGCGCCGCCACCATGGTGTCGTAAGTGCTTTGGGCGGCGGCGATCATCACCGCGTTCGGGGCCGTGGGCGCTTCTTGATATAGCTCGGCGTAGCTTTGCACGCAGGTCTGGTTGTCGGCGAAGCGGGGGCCCTTGTTGCTGGTGTGGATCGCCCAGTTGTTCACCTTGCCCCAGTTCAGCGTGTAGTCGTGATACTTCGAGTCACCGAGGGCGCGGTAGGCAGCGAGCATTCCGGTGTGGAAGACGGCGCGCACCCAGTCGTTGTTGTTGTCGGTGCCGAAGCGAGCGATCTCGTAGTCGGCGACGCGACGCATGATGGCCTTGACCGCAACGCCATCGAACGCTGGAGCGCCGGCCATGCCCGACGCGCCAGCGCTGGCGCCACCCTGCCCGGCCGCCGCGCCACCCGCTCCCGCACCGGGACCGGCACCGGCGCCGCCAGTAGCCGCACCAGCTACGTCGCCGCCAGCGCCGGCCTGCGGGGCCGCACCCGAGCCAGCAGCCGGTGCACCGCCGCCGCTCACGTTCCCGGCGCCGCTCGAGCTGCCGCCGCCGCCCAACGCCGGAGCGCCGCTCACATTGCTGGCCCCCGCGCCGCCCGCCGCGGGTGTACCTGGGTCTTCCGAAGAGCCACAGGCAACCGCCGCGGAGAGCGCAGAAATTGCCGTTAAAGAGCGAACGAGCCGAACCGAGCGAAGGAGCGTCATGCCACTCGATAAAGGGGGCTCAGCCCGAAAATAGTGCAGGGTTTCAACTAGCTTGCGCGCATGCGGAAGACTCCACGCGGGAGCGCGCCTGGCGAGTCGGACGGCGACGCGCGCCGAGCGCGGTCAGGTCGAGCCCGAGCAGCAAGGCGCGTGGAAACACCACTGCATAGCGAGGTGCGTTGCAGGATAGCGAGCGCCCACCCTCCCTTTCCACTCACGGTGCGTAGTGAGTGAACACTTGGTCGTGCTCGGGCAACGCTTGGTGGCAAGGTGAGCAGGTGTCGTGCACCAGCTCGCTCGCCGGCTTGCCGTCGTTGAATTGAGCGTAGCCCCAGCCGCCAGTCGCGGCGTATTTCTTCGAGTCCTTGACCATGAATTGCACGCCGTTCTTGGGCGGCCCTGCGACGAAAGATTGGTTACGGCCGAACACCTGGTTGTTCTGTTCGGAGGGCGTGTAGCTCCAGGCCAAGCGCGCGATGATGCTGCCGTCCGGGAACGGCAATTTTCCTTGGCGATAAGCCTTGATCGCAATGTCGTTGCCCAAGATCGCGCGCAGATCGTCCAAGGTGCCCGCTTCGTGGGCTACGGAAATCAGGCGCCAGTCGCGGTAGCCCGGCGGCAAACGAATGCCGAACAGGGGCGCGGGCTCCGAGCGCTCGTTCCCCGATGCGCCGGCCCAGCGCGCGCCCACAGCCACCACGACTGCCGCGACTGCGAAAATGGCAACGATGCGTCCCATGGAGTGTCAGATAGGCGCGCCGCGCAAGACGTCCAGTACATACCTTCGTCCAATGGCTGGTGCGCGGCGGCGCCATACCAAATCGGCACGGTCGCGCTGCACGTTGCACGCGCCGGCACTCAGGAAGGGGCCGCACCATGACACACAAGATGCCAAAGTTCTCTCGCCGTTCGTTCGCAGCCACTGCCGCGAGCAGCCTTGCATTGGCGGCGCTCGCAGAAGCGAGCATGGCCCGCGCCGCTCCGGGCGGCTCGCCCGCGATTCGGCCGTTTCGAGTCGGTTTTTCGGACGCAGAGCTCGCCGATCTGCGGCGGCGCGTGAACGCGACGAAGTTTCCCGAACGCGAGACCGTGACCGATTTTTCGCAAGGCACGCCGCTCTCCACAGTCCAAAAGCTCGCGCGCTATTGGGGCACCGAATACGACTGGCGAAAGTGCGAGGCCAAGCTGAACGCCGTGCCCAACTTCTTGACCGAAGTGGACGGGCTCGACATTCACTTCATCCACGTCCGCTCGAAGCACGATAACGCACTGCCGTTGATCGTGACCCACGGCTGGCCCGGCTCGGTGATCGAGCAGATGAAGATCATCGAACCGCTGACCAATCCCACAGCGCACGGCGGAACCGCCGCGGACGCCTTCCATCTCGTGATTCCGTCGCTGCCGGGTCACGGCTTTTCGGGTAAGCCGACCGCTGGCGGCTGGGACACGCCGCGCATTGCACGGGCGTGGGTCACGCTCATGAAGCGGTTGGGCCACACGAAGTTCGTGGCCCAGGGCGGGGATTGGGGCGCGCTCGTCGTGGATCAGCTCGGTGTACAAGCGGCGCCCGAGCTGCTCGCGATACACACCAACATGCCGGGCGCCGTGCCGGCTGAGGTCGACAAGCTAGCGCAAGCCGGGGCCCCTGCGCCCGCAGGCCTCAGCGCCGACGAGAAGCACGCTTACGATCAACTGGACTTCGTGTACAAGCACGTCGCCTACGGGGCCATGATGGCGACCCGGCCGCAGTCGCTCACCGCGCTGGCAGATTCGCCGGTTGGCTTGGCCGGCTTCTTTCTCGACCACGACGGGCGCAGCCTGGAGCTGATCTCGCGCGCCTTCGACGGACACCCCGGGGGGTTATCGCGTGACGACGTGCTCGACAACCTCACGCTGTATTGGCTGACCAACACCGCGATCTCCGCGGCGCGCTTGTATGCGGAAAACAAGTTTGCCTATTTCAGCGTCAAAGGCGTGACGAACGTGCCGGTCGCGGTCAGCGCGTTCCCCGACGAGCTGTATCAAGCGCCGCGCAGCTGGGCGCAGCGCGCCTATCCCCGGCTCGCGTATTACAACAAGCTCGACAAGGGCGGGCATTTCGCGGCTTGGGAACAGCCCGACCTGTTCTCCAAAGAGATGCGCCTCGCGTTCCGATCGTTTCGGCGCAACGCGTGATCCGGCAACGGCGCCGAGGCCGAGCCGAAAAAACACGCGCGGCCCAGGTCCCTGAGACAACGGGGCTCAGGAACCTGGCTGATTTTGGTATACCGGAGCTACGCCGGACAGCCGCCCGCCATGCCCCGCCCCGACTCCGCCACACCACTCACCCCGCGCTTGCTCGCGATCGCCGAGAGCCGCGCGCGCGTGCTCGCGAGCCTGCTCTTGCTGCTGTTTCTCCTGCTCGGAGCGGTGAGCGTGTATCACGACACGCCGACCATCGACGAGCCGATGCACTTCGGGATGGGCGCGAGAACAGTCGACGGCTCACTCGAACACACGGCGATGACGTCCACCACGATCAACGCGCTGAACGCGGTGCCCAAGGTGGTGATCGACATTTTGGGCGTCACCCTGTCGGCGCCGACCACGCTCTGGCTGGCCCGCATGCCGACGCTGCTCTTGGTAACCGCGCTCGGTTGGTACGTGTTCGTTTGGTCGAGTGAGCTGTACGGGGCGAGGGGCGGTCTCCTGTCGCTCTTTCTGTTCGTGTTTTGTCCCACTTCGATGGCCCACGGTCGGCTGATCACGACCGATATGCCGTGCGCGGTGTTTTGCTTCGCGGCGGCGTTTTACTTCGTCCGTTACATGAAGCAGCCGTCGTGGGCGACGCTGCTCGTTGCGGCCGCCGCCATGGGCGTGGCCCAGATCAGCAAATACACGGCCCTGTGGCTCTTGCCGGTGCTGCTCGGCGCATTCATCGCGCGCCGCTACGCCCAGCGCCGAGCGCGCGACGAGAACGAGCAACTGCCGCTCAGCACGGTGGTTCTGCACGGCGCGGTGTACTTAATGGTCACGCTCGTGATCCTCAACGTGGGCTACCTGTTCGTCGGCACGTTCGAGACGCTCGCGACGCACAAGCAGTGGCTCACATCGATTTACGGTTACGTCGATCCAGCAAATGGCCCGCCGAGCTTTACGCGCTCCGTGCACCTCGCCCTCTCGAATTTGCCGCTGCCGTTGCCCGGCCCGTACCTCGAAGGCGTGCTGCTCGGGCAATTTCACAACAGCACAGGCGCGGGCCACGGCCCCGTGTACCTGCTGGGCGAGCGCAGCCAACTCGGCTTTCCGGCTTATTTTCCAATCGCGTTTTTGCTGAAGACACCACTGCCCACGTTACTATTGCTGGCACTAGCGCTCGTGATTTGCGTCCGCAGCAAGCGCCTTCGGTTGGACTCGGACGAGCTCGTGCTGCTCGGGGCGAGCCTCAGCTTGCTCGCCTACTTCAGCCTGCTGTGCACGGTCCAAGTCGGTGTTCGGTACTTGGTTCCGGCGCTCCCGTTCTTGTACGTGCTCGCAGGTCAGCTCGTGGCCTGGGCACCTTCGGGCGAGCGCGCCGCGCGGTTCTGGCGCGCGTGCCTGGTGGCCCTGTGCGTGTGGCTGCCGGTCTCCGTGCTGTCCTACTACCCGCATTACATTTCGTACTTCAACGAGCTGCGTTGGAACCGGCTCGAGCTGTATC
>JBEQTH010000068.1:0-17860 GCA_040348785.1 Myxococcales bacterium
CGATTGAATTTGGATAGGCGTTTGGCGCGGCGGTTCCACGCGGGCACGAACGTCATTTGGCAGACGCAGAAGTAAACGAAGGTGAGCACCATCGGGAAGACGTGCACCGCGAGTGGGGGCTTGCCGGAGACTCGCGCGGCGACCGCGAGGAAGATGCTGCCGAGCATGCCGAAGCTGAGCCCCACGAGCAAGGCGAGCGCGAGCACGCGCGGAAGGCCGAGCCGCTCGTTGACTCGCGGGCGCAGGAACAAGAGCGGACCCCATTGCTGATCCGAGTCCACGAATTGCGTAAAGAGGGCGTCGAGCTCAGGAGGGGAAAGCGATTGGTTAGCCATGGCGAAGGGTCCTCCGCAGGAACGGCCGCTAGACTACGGCGCTTTATGTGTCCGAGCCGTTAAACGAGTCGACTTTGTTGCCGCAGTATCAAGAGGGTGCCTGCGCGCGGTGTGCGCGATTCAGTGCGGGTCCATGCTCGCCTCGGCCCGCGTCACTGTGCGAGCCGCGCCCGGGCAGCCGCGGCCAAGTAGCCTGCGCGCTCTTCGTCGATTGGCGCCGCGTCGTCGTTGAATCCGAGGCTGAGAAACCGCCAAGCGCCATCGCTCGCGCGTTGCAGGAGCCAGGTGAGATTGAGGACCCCAGGCTCGGAGCCGCCTTTGAAGCCGATACGTGTGAATTGCCCGGGTGCCGCCACTATCCCCGGGTTGAGCGTAAGAACGTCGAGAATCTCCGAGGTCGCGGGGACGTCCGCCTGCGCCTTCAGCGTCATCATCAAGTTGCACAAGTCGGCGGGCGTCGCGAACCACTCGATTTGGTCGATATCGATCGGATTCGACCAAACGCCCGTGGCAGTGCGCGGATCGAGAGAGTCGGCGTAGCCCGCGAGCAGCGCGCGCTTCTGTTTGACGCTGGCGGCAACGTAAGCATCCCGCTCGGTTTGCGACAACAAGAGCTTCAAATCAAACATCTCTCGCGTGCTCAGAAACGGGATGTCGACACTCGGGTCGTGATGCCGAGTCGCAGCCAGCATGGCTTCTACTGAATCGCGTCCGAGCGTCGCGAGCAGGTGGTCGGCGGCCGTATTGTCGCTGATCGAAATCATCTGCTCGGCGAAGGTCCGAATCGACAGCTTGGTACCGTCTGGCCGCTCTTGTAGCGTGCCAGAAGGCAGACTCTTCAAGGCATCTTGGATCGCGATCGTGTCGGTCCAAGCCCGTTCACCGGTCTGAATGCTTTGGCCCAGCGCCGCGAGGATCCAGAGTTTGAAGGTCGAGCCGAGGGCCAGATTTGCCTCGGGGTTCAGCGCATGCAGCGCGGAGCAACCGTCCTCCCCGACGCTCGCTGCCAGAAAGTTCACACGAGGCGCGAGCGCGCCGAGCTGAGCGTCGATCGCCTCGTCGCTGGCGAGCTTCGGGTCGAGGTCGCCAGCAGGGCTCAGGAGCAGCCCGCTCATCCGTTGGGGCGGCGCCGCATCGAGCGCGATGATGAACCGGAAGTATTCACCATCGGCGGCCCTCACTACCGCGCTGAGCGAAAGATTCGTCATCCCATCCTCGACGGCCAACAGCTTCCAGGGCGCACGAGCCACGAGGGGCGATAGCACCGCCAGCAAATCCGTAGCGGAGACTTGCGCCAAGAACGCGCTGTCGAACTGTTGCTTGATTTCGGCCTCGTTCGTCGCCGCGCCGTTCAGGACCGATAGCACCCAATCAAGGCGCGCCCCCACGGCGGTCGCCGGACTGGCCACGGTGCAGTCGCTGACAGCGGGATCCGCCCCCGCCCCGCATTGGCCCGCCCCCCCGCCCCTCACGTCGTCGGAAGAGCAGCCCGAAAGCGCTCCCGAAATAAGCGCCATCATCAGCGCACAAACAAAATCCCTACCCATAGCAGCTCCTTCACTACAGAACCCCAAGCTCGGGGCGACGCTACCGCACCCCGAGCGACCGCGCGAGCCCTTGACGAGTGACAGAAGCCGGCACGGCCCGCCCGAAACCGGCGCGAATGCCGCTGCACGGCCTGTGCTTAAGATCGATTGGTGGACGAGTGCTTACGCGACCTCTGAGTCGCGCACGGCGCGGCCACGTCGTCACCACCTTCGATCTGTTACCCAAAGATCAGCTGAAGAAGACCGAGCTGCCCGCGCAAATCCGACCGCGACGCCGAAGGCTGGGACGCGCAGCAACGTGGCGCGTGACCTCTTAGCGCCCACTAAAGGTGTGCCCGGATGGCGCCCTTGAGCTTCACCAGCTCGGGGAAGCCGTCGAAGAACTTGAGCTTCTGAGCCACCCATTCGAGCCGGCCCTCGGCTTCGGGCCATCTCTGCGGGTAAGGCTTCAAGGACCCGAGCCGCGGCACCGAAGGCTGTGACGATCCGTGTAGCGCCCGGTTCGTGGTAGAACGCGGGTAGCTTGATCAAGCAATCGCTGCGCCTCGGGTTCGCCGCGTTCAGTGCGGCCTGGTTGTTCGCGCTCGGGTTCTGTGCTGTCGCCCACGCAGAAGCGGGAGCTCAGAGTGGTGCTTCGCCTGCGGTCGTCGCCGACGTCGATCGTCCAATCCCGCTCGCTGCCCCGGACGCCGCGGCAGTCCAGGTCCCGAGCGCGCCCAACGCCTGGGGCGGTCCGCGCGACGGCACTGAGCCCACGCTCTCCGATCGCGTGGTGAAGTACGAAATCGACGCCACGCTCGAGCCCAAAGCGCACACCATCACGGGCCGCGAGCAGCTGACCTGGCGCAATCGCAGCCAGCGCCGCGTCTCGAGCGTCTATCTGCACCTTTATTTGAACGCCTTCGAGGGGCCGGGCAGCACCTTCTTCGACGAACAGCGAACCAAAGGCTTTTCGTTTCGCAGTGCGGCTTCCACCAAAGACGGGGAGTGGGGGCACATCGAGCTCAAGCACATCGCGCAAGCGGGCGCGGCCGTCCCGTTCGTGTTCGTGCACCCCGACGGGGGGCCCGAAACGGATCACACCGTCGTGCGCTTGGATCTGCCGACGCCGATCGAGCCGGGCAAAAGCGCCGTGCTCGACTTCGAGTTTTTCGATCAGCTGCCGCGCGTGATCGCTCGCACCGGCTACTTCGGCAGCTTTCACTTGGTCGGTCAGTGGTTCCCCAAGATCGCCGTGCTCGAGCTGCCGGGCGAGCGCGGCGCGAGCGAGCCGCGCTGGAACGCGCACGAGTTCCACCTCCACAGCGAGTTCTACGCCGACTTCGGTGAGTACGACGTGCGCTTGCGGGTGCCCAAGGGCTTCCAAGTGGCGTCTACCGGCGAAGAGCAGGGCGCGCCGCTGGAACAAAACAACCAGATCACGCATCGCTTCGTGCAAGCGGACGTGCACGATTTTGCATGGATGGCCGCCGATGATTACGCCGCACCCCTGCAAGCGACGTTCAGCGGCGCGGGCAGCCCGAGCGTCGCGGTCAGGGTCTTCTATCCTCCGGAATATGCGGAGAGCGCGCGCATCGCGCTCCAGGCCACGCTCGACTCGCTTCGCTATTTCGGCGACACGCTCGGCCCGTACCCGTATCGGACCTCGACCTGCATCATTCCACCCTTCAACGCCACCGAAGCCGGGGGCATGGAGTACCAGACGTTCTTCACGACCGAGGGGGACGCCGCGCCCAACGCCTCCAACCGCAGCGAGCTCGACTTCGTGACGATTCACGAATTCGGGCACGGCTATTTCTACGGGCTACTGGCGTCGAACGAGTTCGAAGAGCCGATCTTGGACGAGGGCTTGAACGAGTATTGGGACATGCGCCTGCTGCGCGCGCGGCACGAGGACACGCACCTGGCGCCGCATTGGCTGAGCTGGTTCGGCATCGACCCGACCGGCGACCCGTTCGTGATGGAGCGCTCGTACAATCTCAAAGAGCGCTTTCCCGCGGACCCCATCGGACAAAATTCCTGGGACCGGCTGAGCTCGACCACGTTCGTCGAGGTGTACACGCGCACGGCGAGCTTCATGCATGATTTCGAGGCGCGCTTCGGCACGCCCGCTGTCGAGCGCGCGTTCAAGGGCTACTACGCCAAGTGGCATTTCCGGCACCCTAGCGTCGCGGATTTCAAGGAGTCGATGATCGACGGCATCGGCGATCGCCCCGCGGTGGAGCGCGTGTTCGCGCAAAACGTGTATGGCATCGAGGCCATCGACGATCGCATCGAGAGCGTGCAGAGCGTCGAACGATTGCCGGAGCCCGGCACCCGCTTCAATGACGGAAAATGGAGCGAGCTGACGAGCGCGGAAGCCGACGCACAGATCGACGCCGCGCGCGAGACGTGGCGCAAGGCGCACCCCGACGCCAAGTTCGGTGGCCCATTCCCGTTCCGCACCACGATCGTCGCGCGTCGTGACGGGGCGCACGTCCCGCAACTGCTGCGCGTGCGCTTCGAGGATGGCTCGCTCGAAACCGTGCGCTGGGACGACGACGCGCTCTGGCGCCGCTTCACGTATCTGAAGCCGGTGCGCGCCGTGTCCGCCCAGCTCGATCCCGAGCGCCACGTGCTGCTCGACCAAGACAAGCTGAACGACGGCCTGCTCGTGGAGCCCGATCCGAGCGCGTCTCGTCGCTATGGCGCCGAAATTGCGGCGTTCGCCCAGTCGCTCTTGGCTTTGCTCGGGAGCTGGTGATGGCTGAACCGGCCCGCTTCACAGCGCGCATCGCAGGGCTCCGCCAGGCCCTCGTGTTGGGGTTCGACTACCGAGTGCTGCTACTTTGGGTGCTCGGCACGTTGGTGCCCGCGCTGATCGCCGCGTTGCCGATCTGGCGTTCGCTCGCCTACGCCCTCGATCTGTCTCCGCTTTCGCCCGACATCGCGCGGCATTTCGACGCGCTGGTGTTCGCCGATCTGACGAGTCGCTTCCGAGCACTTCGCCCGGCTCACGAAGCCGCCGTCGGCGTTGCCGCTGCCTGTTTCGTGCTCATCTCGCCGCTGCTCAGCGCGGCCATGCTGGCCACGGCCGAGGGCGGGCGGCAGAACGGGTTCGTGCCGCTCCTGCAACGCGCGCTGGCTTGGTACGGACGCAGCTTTCGCCTTTGGCTCGTGACGTTGCTCCCTGTCGGCGCTTTGCTGGCGATCTCGGGTTGGCTCTCCAAGACGGCCAGCGGCTACGGCGAGCGCGCGACCCTCGAATCACGCGCTTCGCTGGCGGGGCACGCCGCGCTCGCGGTTACTCTCGTGCTCGTCGCGCTGCTGCACGTCACGGTCGAGGCAGGGCGGGCCGAGCTCATTGCTAGCCCGCAGCGGCGCTCGGTCCTCTGGGCTTGGCTGACGGGCGCGCGCAAAGCGATGGCACGCCCGTTGGCAACCCTCGCCCTGTACTGGGCTCCCAGCGTGCTCAGCTTTGCCGTGGCTGCGGTTCTGCTCGCGGTGCGGGTGCACGCGATCGGCGTCAGTTGGCTCGGCTTTGGGCTCGGCGCGCTGTTCACGCAGCTGGCCGTGGCAGCCATCGGCTGGGGGCATCTCAGCCGGCTGATCGCGTTGTCTAATTTGTTTCGAGCGCACGTCGACCGGCGCTAGCGCGTGCGCGTTGCCCCGCGCGTCGACTGAGCGCATGCTCCGGCCATGCGCGGCGTCGTATTCGGCGTGGTCTTGCTGTGTGTCTCTTGCGGTGCCGACCTGGCAAAGCTGCCTTCGACGGCGGCACACGTCGCCAGTGAACGCGCGCCGTCCAAGCCGAGCGCCACGCCCGAGCCCGGGCCGCCGAGCGCGCCGCGCCGGCCCACCTCGATCACGCTGCACGGCGTTGCCATCACTGACGATTATCAGTGGCTGGAGCCGAACAGCGACGAAGTGAAGGCGTGGAGCGAGGCACAAAACGCGGCCACGCGCCGCGTTTTGGATGCTTTTCCCGGCCGTGCCGAGCTGACGGCGCAAGTGCGGAAGCTGATGGCGGTGAGCACGCCCGCTTGGTCTGGGCTTCAATTCGCGGGTGGGCACTTGTTCGCTCTGGAACGGCTGCCACCCAAGCAGCAACCGTTCTTGGTCGTGATGCAGGCGCCGAGCCCGGAAGGCGCACGAGTCGCGTTCGATCCCAATCTTCGCGACCCCACCGGTGGCACGAGCATCGATTGGTTTCGCGTCAGCGACGACGCCAAGTGGGTAGCTGTTTCGTTGTCTCAGGGCGGCTCGGAGAGCGGCAGCGTGCACGTCTTCGACGTCGCGACAGGCCACGAGCGCAGCGAAGACACCGTGCCCTACGTGCAGGGCGGGACGGCAGGCGGTAGCCTGGCATGGACCAAAGACGCCACCGGATTTTGGTACACGCGCTACCCTCACCCAGGCGAGCGACCCCAGGCCGATCTCGACTTCTATCAACAGCTCTACTTTCATCGCCTGGGCATGGATCCCAAGCTCGACACGCCGAGCTTGGTCGACGACCTGCCTCGCATCGCCGAGATCCAGCTCGAGCGCAGCGAGGACGGGCGCTTCCTGCTCGCCAACGTCGCCAACGGTGATGGCGGCGAGGTAGCGCATTTTTTGCTCGATACTCGGGCCAAAACCGCGAAATTTCGCAAAATTGCCGACTATGCCGAGCAGGTGAAGGAAGCCAAGTTCGGCTTCGACGGCAGGCTTTGGCTGCGCAGCATCCATGACGCTCCCCACGGCCGCTTGCTGGCCCTCGATCCCGCGCGGCCCGAGCTCGCGCAGGCCAAGGTCGTGGTCCCGGAGAGCACGGCGGTGATCGAGAGCTTCGAGGTCACGAAGCGGCGGCTGTTCGTGCTCGATCAACTCGCGGGCGAGCACGGCATGCGCCGCTTCGATGTGACGGGCAAGCCCCTCGGTGGCTTGCCGCTCTTGCCCGTGTCCAGCGTCGAGCAAGTGGTGCGCCTGGCTGGCGACGATCTGCTATTCTCCAACGAGAGCTACCTCGAGGCGCCGGCCTGGTACCAGTGGGACGACGCTCACTCCGCGCTAGGCAAGACCGCGCTCGCGGAAACGCCGGCCGCGAGCTTCGGCGACGCCGAGGTCGTGCGCGAGACATGCACCTCGAAAGACGGCAGCGCGGTGCCGCTCACGATCTTACGTCGCAAAGATGCGGTGCTGAATGGCAACCACCCGTTCCTGCTCTATGGCTACGGTGGCTATAGCGTCAATCTGACGCCACGCTATCGCGCACTGCAGCGGGTTTGGCTCGATCAAAGCGGCATTTTCGCGGTAGCGAACCTGCGCGGCGGGGGCGAGCTCGGTGAGGCCTGGCACCAAGCCGGTCAGCTCACGCACAAGCAAAACGTGTTCGATGACTTCATCGCCTGCGCGCAGCACGTGATCGATGCCGGCTACACGCGCCCCGAGTGGCTCACCATCAAGGGCGCCTCGAACGGTGGGCTATTGATGGGCGCAGCGCTCACGCAAGCGCCGCAGCTGTTTCGTGCGGTCGTGTCCGGCGTTGGCATCTACGACATGTTGCGCGTGGAATCGACGCCCAACGGCGCGTTCAACGTGACCGAGTTCGGGACCGTGAAGGACGAAGCGCAGTTCAGAGCGCTCTACGACTATAGCCCGTATCATCGCGTTCGAGACGGCGTCCGCTACCCGGCCGTGCTGCTCATGACCGGAGAAAACGACCCGCGCGTGGATCCCTTTCATTCGCGCAAGATGGCCGCGCGTTTGCAAGTCGCGAGCAGCTCCAAATTGCCAGTTCTGCTACGCACCAGCGGCAACACCGGTCATGGCTACGGCACGCCGCTCGACGCGGCGATCGAGGAACAAGTCGATACGTACGCGTTCTTGTTCGGGCAGCTCGGGATTTCGGTCTCGAAGTCGGAGCCGGAGCCCCCGGGGGATCGCAGCACCGAGGGCGTGATCGGCGCGGTTGCGCCCGAGTGGCAAACCTCACAATGGTTCAACTCGCCGCCGCTCACGCTGGCTTCGCTACGCGGGCGCCCGGTATTCGTGCGCTGGTTCACCTCGCCCGATTGCCCGTTTTGCTCGGCCAGTGCGCCCGCACTGCGAGAGCTGCACACGCGCTACGCGAAGCAAGGCCTAGTCGTGGTCGGCATGTATCACCACAAGGAACCCACGCCGCTCGACCCGAAAGACGTGCTCGGCTGGGCGCACCACTACGGTTACGAGTTTCCCGTCGCGATCGACGCCCACTGGCGCACGCTGAACCGCTGGTGGCTCGAGGGGCACCCGAATCGCGAATACACGAGCGTGAGCTTTTTGCTCGATCGCAAGGGCGTGATCCGGCGCGTGCATTTGGGCGGCTTGATCGACGCCAAGAGCGCAGACTTTCGCGCGCTCGAAACGGACGTGGAGCGCTTGCTCGCCGAACGCTGAGCCGTCGCCACCCGCTGTGGCGACAATGACAGGCATTCGTTCCCACGTGGAGTCGTAGTGGTTTCTACAAAGTGACGCACACCGCGAAGGTGAAATGCTCATTGCGCTCTCAATGAGTTGTGCCCGATAAGGGAGGCGCAGCGCCGCAATTCGCAGGTGCAGCAACCATGAAGGGCAGGGTCGTGACGAAATCGCATTTCGCGTGGACCGCTTTGGCTCGAATCGCAGCGCTCGTTTTGGTCTCGCTGAGCGCGGCGTGCGGGAACGCACCGCAGCCTCAGGAAACGACTGACAAAATCGTGGCCCAGCCGCTCGCGCTCAGCCGCTTCGGGCGGCTCACGCCACGCTCGATCAAGCCTGTTTTCAAGCCGCGTGGGCTCAGTCATCAGCCCGTGAAGGTCATGGTCGAGCTGGCAGGGGATCCGATCACGGTCGTGCAGGCGAAGTTGCCGGACTCCGGAAAGCTCTCATCGCTGCAGAAGCAGCAGGTCCGCTCGTCACTGCTCGCCGGGCAACGCGGGCTCCAGACGCAGATCGAATCGCTCGGCGGCCGCGTGCTGCGCGGTTATCAAAACTCGTACAACGGGCTCGCGGTCCGCGTCCCCGCGGACCGGATCGCCGCGCTCAACGCGTTGCCCGGCGTGGTCAAGGTGCACCCGGTGCAGCTCATGAAGCGCGGCCTGACGCACGCGGTGCCGCTGGTCGGCGCACCGCAAGTTTGGGGTGGCACGCCGCAGTTTCACGGCGAGCACATCAAGGTCGCGATCCTCGATACCGGTATCGACTACACGCACGCCAACTTTGGCGGCCCCGGCACGCCAGAGGCCTACGTCGCAGCCCATGCCGCCGAGACCGCGCCTGCAGATCCCAAGCTTTTTGGCCCGAAAGCCCCGCGTATCAAAGGCGGCACCGATTTGGTCGGTGATGCATACGATCCAGAGAGCGAAGATCCGGACATCGCCACGCCCAAGCCCGATCCGAACCCGCTCGACTGCGACGGCCACGGTTCGCACGTCGCTGGCATTGCTGCGGGCTCGGGTGTCACGCCGTCGGGCAAAACGTTCCGCGGCCCGTATGACGCGACCACGTTCTCGAAGAGCTTTCGCATCGGGCCCGGTGTCGCGCCGCTGGCGGACTTGTACGCGGTGCGCGTCTTCGGCTGCACCGGCTCGACGGACGTCACCGTCGACGCCATCGAGTGGGCCGTCGACAACGATTTGGACGTCATCAACATGTCGCTGGGCTCGAACTTCGGCACGGAGGACGATCCGTCGGCGATCGCCGCGCACAACGCGGTGCGCTCGGGCGTGGTCGTGGTCGCGGCGGCAGGAAATGCGGGCAATATCCCGTATCTCGAGAGTACGCCCGCCAGCGGCAATGGAGTCATCAGCGTGGCCGCGACGGACGCCACCGAGACCTACCCGGGGGCGACATTCGCGCTCTCCACCGGTCAGTCGATTCAAGTACAAGACTCGAACGGCGCACCGTTTAGTGACGGCACCACGTACCCAATCGTGGTTCTAGGCACGCCGGACAACGTGAGCCTCGGTTGTGATGCGGCGGATTATCAGCAAGCGGGGGTGAAAGGCGCGTTGGTCGTCACCTTGCGCGGGGTCTGCCCGCGCGTCGATCGCGCCACTCTGGCGCAGGCGGCGGGGGCGGCCGCGGTCGCGATGATCAACACCGACCCTGGGTTCCCGCCATTCGAAGGCGACATCCCCGGCGTGACCATCCCGTTCTTCGGCGTGCGCCAGGGCGACGGTCCGGCGCTCACCGCGGCGAGCAGCCTGACCGCGACCAACCTCGTGCTCCCGAACCCTGGCTACCGCGTGGCTGCCTCGTTCTCGTCGGGTGGTCCGCGTGTCGCCGATAGCGAGCTCAAGCCGAACGTGATCGCTCCCGGCGTGGCCGTGGTCTCCACGGCGGTGGGCACTGGCTCGGGCGCGGAGACGCTGTCCGGCACCTCCATGGCGACGCCGATCGTGAGCGGCATCGCCGCGCTGGCCCGTCAGGCACACCCGAGCTTCAAAGCGCGCGAGCTGGCCAACGTGATCGGCAATACTGCGGATCCGCGCGGGGTGGTCGACTACAGCGCGCGGCTCTCCGGCTCCGGCTTGGTGCAAGCGCCGGGCGCGGTGAAGACGGGCGCGTTCGCCGACTCCGAGCAATTCTCCTCACTCAGCTTCGGCTTCGTCGAGGTCCCGAGCACCCAGCATTTGCACGGCAGCATCACTGTGCACAACACCGAGCGCACCGCGGTGTCGTTCGACGTCGCGATCCCGCCCGCGCTCGAGCAAGGCGTGCCACACACCGCCAGCGCCACGCGGTCTCGCATCCGCGTTGGCGCGCGTGACACGGTGTCCTTCGATCTGAACGTCACGGTTCCAGTCCCCGACGCCGATCCGCTTGCGTTCAACGAGTTCGCCGGTATGGTCGAGCTCACACCTTCGGACGCGAGCAGCAATCACGGTGTTGCTTTGCACGTGCCCTACTATGGCGTCGCGCGGCCCGAAGCGCGGCTCGACAGCGATCTCGATCCGGCACCGAAGCCCAAGAAGCCCATCGGCGAGCTCGATCTCGAAAATCCGCATAGCCCCATCGCGGGCACCGCGGACCTCTACGCTTGGGGGATTCGGGGCGAAAGCGATCTCAAATCGTGCAATGACGTGCGCGCCGTCGGCGTGCAAGCCTTCCCGAACGAGGGCGATCAAGTCTTGGTCTTCGCGATCAACGGCTTTCGGCGCTGCTCGAACTCAGCCGCCAACGAGTACGACATCCTGCTCACCAACGAGCAAGGCGCGCAGTTCTTGGTCGTCGGGGCCGACTCTGGCCTGCTCCAAACCGGGGATGCCACGGGCGAGCTGGCGACGGCGATCTTCAATCTGACGACGAACGAGAGCGCGCTGTTGCCCGCGTTCGCGCCCACGGACTCTGCCTTCGTTCAGCTCCTCGCGCCCGCATCCTTGCTCGGCTTGACCGCGGACGCGCCGCGCTTCAGCTATTCGATCCAAACCTTCGATTTGACGGGCGACGGGGTGGATGCTCCGCCCGGAGTAGGCAGCTTCAACGCGTTTTCCAGCTCCGTGCTCGGTCAGGGGCAATTCGTCGCCGTCGACGGCAATCAAAAGACCTCGCTCCCCGTCGGTGTGGATGCGACCGAGTTCGCGCTCACGCCGGCCAAGGGCGTGCTCGTGCTGTTCGCCGAAAATGCGCCCGGTGCCAAACAAGCGGACTTGGACACCTTCCGCGCCTTCGGCCAATCGAGCTCGCCGTAGGCCGGCCGAGGCAGCAACGAAGCGGTCGTGTCAGTCGTTCGACTCGACGTTGCTCGGCGCTCGCGACTCGTCGGTCTCGGCGCGAGTGACCACGACGGCCCGGTCCACTGCGGCCAGGATGCCCCGCGCGTGCTCCAGAAAGACCCGGCCAGGCGAGAGCAACGTCATGCCGCGCGGCGTGCGAGCGAAGAGCGGCGTGCCCAGCTCGTCTTCCAGCGCGCGAATGTGCCGGCTGAGGGGAGGCTGCGCCACGCGCAGGCGCTTGGCCGCGCGGTTCACGTTGCCCTCCTCCGCCACGGCAACGAAGTATCGGATCTGCGACAAGCTCACCTGATCATGGTGCAATCAAGGCCCTCGCGGGTCAAGGCGCAGCCCGACCCCGGGTGAGACCAAAACGGTATTGGACCCGGTTTGGCGGTCACGGCACGACGTTACGATGGCAATCGAGATCCTGAGCGCCGCGCAGGTCGAGCGCATGCGGCGTGCCGGCCGCGTCGCCGCCGAGACGCTCGCCTTCGTGGGTGCGCAGCTTCGGCCGGGGATGTCCACGCTCGACATCGACCGACTCGTGCGCGAAGACACCGCGCGCAAAGGCGGCCGCCCGAGCCAGCTCGGTTACCACGGGTTCCCGGCTACGGTCTGCACCAGCCGCAATCGCGTCGTGTGCCATGGGATCCCGAGCGAGCGCGAGATCCTCGAGCCGGGCGACATCATCAACGTCGATGTCACGACGGAGCTCGACGGTTACCACGGCGACACGAGCGCCACGTTCATCATCGGCGAAGCATCAGCCGACGCGCAGCGACTCGTCGACATCGCGCGCCGCTGTCGCGATCAGGGCATCAGCGTGATCCGCGACGGCGCGCGGCTGGGTGACGTGGGCGCTGCGATCGCGGAGCTGGCCCATCGAGAGGGCGTCTCGGTCGTGACCGAATTCGGCGGCCATGGCATCGGCCGGAAAATGCACTCAGATCCACACGTGCCGCACACCGGCAAGCCGGGCGCGGGAGTGCGCCTGAAAGCGGGCATGGCGCTCACTGTCGAGCCCATGATCAATCTCGGCGGCGCTGCCGTGCGCGTGCTCGACGACGGTTGGACGGTCGTGACCGCCGACGGCAGCCTCTCTGCGCAGTGGGAGCACACGGTGGTCGTGACTCGCGAGGGCCACGAGATCACGACGCTGCTCTGAGTGGTGTCGACTTGCTGGGTCGCCTTACTGCAGCCCGCGTGCGCCAGTGCGGAGCGGCTTGCGGGCACCTGTGAGCGGGAGCGAGGTGCGACGTGGGTCTTGCGGGCGCCCTAAGAACGGAGAAAGAAGATCGGGCACGGGCACGGGCACGGGGGTTAGTGCTTATCGAGGGTCAGGCCGCGTTTGGCCAAGAGCGGTTTGATATCGGGGGGGGCACCGTAGAACGACTGGAAGAGTACGCTGGGTTCGGCGGTGCGGCCGCGGGACAGTACTTTGGCGCGCAGGACATCACCATTGGCGCGCTTCAAGCCGCCGTGATCGTGCATCCACTTTTCGGTGTCGCGGGCCAGCACGTCACTCCAGAGATAGGCGTAGTAGCCCGCGGCGTAACCGTTCGAAAAGATGTGGAGGAAGTAGGGCGTGTGGTAGCGCGGGGGCACCGCGGGAAAGTCGACCTTGGCTTGCTTCAGCGCGGCCGCTTCGAACGGCATCACGCGCTCGGGCGTCGCTAAGGTGGCATCGACTTGGCTCACGGAGAGCTGATGCCACGATTGATCCAAGATCGCCGCGGCGATGTACTCACTGGTGATGAAGCCTTGGTTGAACTTGCTCGCTTCGAGCACCTTGTTCAGCAATGCCTGGGGCATCGGAGCGCTGGTTTGGTAGTGCCGCGCGTAGTTCGCGAGCACCGCCGGCTCGGTTGCCCACATCTCGTTGTACTGCGAGGGATACTCCACGAAATCTGGCGGGGTGTTGGTGCCGGAGAGCGACTGATATTGCACGTTCGAGAATAGCGCGTGGAGCGCGTGCCCGAACTCGTGGAACATCGTGGTCACTTCGTCGAAGGTGAGCAGCGCGGGTTGACCGGCGCCGGGCTTCGGAATATTCAGGTGATTGGCGACCACCGGCTTGGTGCCGAGCAGCTTCGATTGGTCGACGTATTGAGTCTCCCAGGCGCCGCCCTGCTTGTTGTCGCGCGCGAAGTAATCAGCCAGAAACAGGCCAAGCGGCGTGCCGTCGGCGTCGAACACTTCGAAGGTGCGCACGTCGGCTTGGTACGTGGGCAGATCGTGACGCTCCTTGAAGGTGATGCCGTACAGCTGAGTTGCGGCGTAGAACACGCCGTCTTGCAGCACGCGGTTCAGCTCGAAGAAGGGCTTGGTCTGCGCTTCGTCGAATTGGTAGCGCGCCTTGCGCACTTGCTCGGAGTAGAAGGCCCAATCCCAGGGGGCGAGCGGAAACGGCTTCGTGTGGCTCGCTTTTGCTTGCTGATCGATCAGCGCTTGGATTTCCGCCGCTTCTCGTTTGGCTTTCGCGAACGAAGGCGGCGCAAGCTGCCCGAGCATCTGATTCACGGCGGCCGGCGTGCCCGCAGTTTCGTCCTCGAGCACTACGGCCGCGTGATTGGCGTAACCCAGCAGCGCCGCACGTTCGGCACGCAGGCGGATGATCTTGGCGACCACGGCGGTATTGTCCGCTGGTCCCCCGTTGCAACGCGCGATCGAGGCTTGGTAGATGCGCTCGCGCTGAGTGCGATTGGTGAGCGCGGTCAGGATTGGCTGGGTGGTCGTGTTTTGGAGCGCGACGAGCCACTTGCCCTTCAACCCGCGTGCCTCCGCGGCGCCGGCCGCTGCGCTCAGTTGCTCGCGCGATGCGCCGGCGAGCTGCGAAGCGTCGTCGAAGACGAGCGCGCCGTCTTGCGTGCCTTTGCGCACGTTTTGCTGATATTGCGTGGTCAACGACGACAGCTCGGCGTTGATTTGCTTGAGCCGGCTCTGCTCGGCTTCGGAGCGGTTCGCGCCCGCGCGCACGAAGCTCAAGTACTGGCGCGAGAGCAGCTGGCTCGATTCGGGATCCAGCTTCAGTGCGCTCGCGCCATCGTGCAGCGTTTTGACGCGCTTGAAGAGGGCCGCGTTCAAGAGGATCGCGTCCTGGTGCGCGGCGAGCTTCGGTGCAACCTCCGTCTCGATCGCGTCTAGCTCCGGGTTGGTGTTCGCCATTTGCAGATTGAAGAAGCTACTGGCAACTCGGTACAGAATGCGGCCCGAGCGCTCGAAGGCCACGACCGTGTTGTCGAAGGTCGGCGGCTGAGCGCTGTTGGCGATGGCTTCCACTTCTCGACGCTGCTCGGCCATGCCCGCCTCGAACGCGGGACGGAAGCTGTCGTTCTGGATCTTGTCGAACTCAGGCAGCTCGTACGGTAGCGGGCTCGGCTTCAGGAACACGTTGCTCACCGGAGGCACCGGTGGCGCGGTCGGTACGACGGCCGGCGCGGGCGCCACGGATGGCGGCGCGGGCGCGGCGGGTTGCGGCGTGCCGGCACAAGCGGCGAGAGCCAAACCGAAAACAGCGCTGGCAAGCAGGGCAATGCGGCGGTCGTTCATGCTGGAACTACGATCTAACACGCACCGGCTCACTCGGCTTCGTCTGGAAAAGGCTGGCCCGTCTCGATCGAGACATAGCCCAGCTGATTGTCGCCGCGCATGCCGACGTCGGGATAAAACCAGACGTCATCCTCACTGTTGTTGCCGATGGCGACGATCACCGCGGGCTCGGACGAGCGATTGACGAAGGTGTGCCCGTCCTCCACGCCCATGGGGAAGCTCGCGATGTCACCTGCCTGCATCGGCGTCTCGCCCGCGTTGCTGAGCAGCACGACCTCGCCAGCGGTCACGATCACGAGCTCGTCCTCCCGCGTGTGGTAATGGCGCAAAGACGAAGCCGCACCTGGCGGCAACAGCACGCGGTTCGCGCCGAACGCGGTGAGCCCGAGTGCGACCTGCTGGCTCTGGCGCAGCGTGGTATCGCCGTTGGCTTTCAAAAAGCGCTTGGGGTAGCGCGCGCCAGTGCGAACGGGGAGGGTGGTGAGGTCGACTTTCGGCATGGCTCGATGGAGTTTAACTCCGCACGCGCTGGAAGATGAGCACGATCTGGGTCACGGCGTAGGCCGCGTAACAGACGATGAGCGTCGAGCCCAGCGCGGACTCCAGCCGTGACATTCGTGGCGGAGCGTGCGCGGCATGAAGTGCGGCGTGTGCGAGCCGCTGAATCCGCGCTTCGACCTCAGGGCTCGGCTCGGGCAACGGCGAGACCCGCACCGGTTCGAGCGGCTCGGGCAAGGGGTCGGCGCTTCGCAATTCGGTCATGTTTCGAGCTCCTGAACCAAACGCGCTAAGTGCGCTCTGGCGCGCGTGAGGCGCTGACGGAGCGCCTGGTAGGAAATGCCTAGCATGGCAGCCGCCGTTTGCGGCTCGAACCCTTCTACATTGAGCAGCAACAGCAGCTCTCGATCCGCGATTGGCAAACGCGCCAAGGCACGCTCGCCATCCCGAAGCCCCTCGACGTCGGGACCCGCCATGCTCGGCAGGGCGTCACGCTCGAGCTCGACGCCGAGCAAGCGGCGCACATCGACACGCCGCCAGCGGCAGTAGCTCCGGTACTCGTTGCGGGCGACGCTGAACAGCCAGGCTTTCAGATCGGTCTCTGGCGCGAGCCGAGCCGCGCCGCGCGCCAGCTTGAGCCAAGTGTTTTGAAACAGATCCTCGGCCAGGGCCCGCTGACCGCTGAGCCGGAGCAAGAACGCGAACACCGGCAAACGAAAGCGTGCGTACACCGCATCGAAAGCGTGCGCGCTGCCCGCGCGCAGCTCGCCGACGAGTGGATCTTCGGAGGGTGCCAAGGCCTGACCGTTGAAACGCCTGTGGGGTAGGAGTTGTGACGCACTCGCGCGCCGATTCTTTCGGCGTCACACGCGGGGGGCAGCGAGCGTTGTTTAGACACGGCCAACGCTCGCTGCGCTTGGCTCTGGGAGCTCAACATGACGATCTATCACGCATTTCAAGCAGGCGGCTGGGCGATGTACTTCATCTTGATATTCGGCGGCGCCGCCGTGTACGGCGCGGCCCGCTTCTTTTGGCGAGGCCAGGCCGCGCTCGAACGCTTTAGCCGCACCATGATGCTGACCACCGCATTGTCCGCAGCCTTCGGCTTCTTCGTGGGCATGATTGCGGTGGCCGGCTACATCGAAGCACACGCCAAGACGCTCGATGAGCGCATTGCATTGCTCATCGAGGGCACGGGGGAGGCATTGAACAACCTGACGCTCGGGCTGCTCTTGCTCACCCTGTGCGGTCTGTTGCTCGCCGTGGGCCAGCGACGCTTTCCGGGCGGCGCCGGCGCGTGAGGTCACTCCCGACGTCGGGAGTGAAAGCGATGGCCCGCGCCTACAGGGACTTCGCTAAGGCGCGCTCGTGTCCGTGGCTTCCGCGGTCATGCCTAGCGTCTCGGCGCCGGCGCTGCGTGCGCCGTCCAACGCCTCCACGAGCTTCTTGTAGGGCGCGTCGTCTTCCGGGGTGACGAACACGACGCGATCGACGGAGTTGCGGGGGGCGAGACGCTTGCTGAGGGCGGCGACGTAGTCCGAGGGGGCGGTGTCTTCGCCGTTGATCTTGAATGCGCCGGAGGTTTCGACCCGGACCACGATTTGATCCAAGGGGACTTCGGTCGTGGTCTCGACTTTTTCGAGGGCGGGGATGCGAATCGCCAAGTCTTTTTCGGCGAGGGGTGTGACGACCATGAAGATGATCAAGAGCACGAGCACGACGTCGACCAGCGGCGTCACGTTGATCTCGCTCTTGGGCCCCGCAACGGGGCGCACGAGCGCGGTTTTGCGCGGCCCCTTCACTTATGCCCCTGCTCGACGGCGAGCGACACCGAGGCCGCGCCGCCCGCTCGGGCTTCGGCCATGACTTGGCGCACGTCACGCACCTTCAGCGAGTCATCCCCTTTGACCAGGATTTTGCGCTCCGGAAAGCTGCGCAGGGACTGGCTCACTTGATCGCGCAGGGCCTCTTTGCTCACGATGTTCGACTCGAGCCAGATCTGACGATCGCTCGGGATCGAGATCACGAGCACGTCCGGCTTCTTCTCTTTGTCGCTGGTGTTGGTCTTGGGCAAGTGCACGTCTTTCCCGCGCTGGAGCATGGGAGTGACGACCATGAAAATGATCAACAGCACCAAGACGACGTCCACCAACGGTGTGACGTTGATATCGCCCTTCAGGCCACCGGAATTGGAACCGCCGAATGCCATGATTCGGCCTCACTTCGCCATCGTGGA
>JBEQTH010000072.1:0-213583 GCA_040348785.1 Myxococcales bacterium
GGGCGCGCGGCGCCTGCGGCGCGTGGTGGGAGACTTGCGCTTGCGCACGCTCGGAAGGTGGCGCTGGGCCGACCGCGCGGACCCACGGAAAGCACGCGCCCGTTCGGTCGGTTCTTGTAGGTCTCCATCTCATTCGTTGGATCGTGATCTGATCGTGCCAACGTCGGTTGGGCTCGACGTATTTCCGTGCATTCGGCTGTACCGCGGGAAGGACTACAGCCGCGCTCGCTGAGCGGAGTAAAGCGACGCTGCGCACAAACTTGGGTGCGCGCGTAGCGCCGCACGCTTCGCGCCGGAGCGCGCGGGAAGGACTACAGCCGCGTGCTCGGATCTAAAACGAGCTGGAAGACTTTGGAAGAACAGATCGCGATCTGCCAATAAGGCGCAGACCTACAAAGAGCTGACCGAACAGGCGCCTGCGACTTTTCAACGAAGCGCGGTCGGCCCAGCGCCAACCAGCCGATTCTCCGCAAACGTAAGTCTCCAATCGCGCGCCGCAGGCGCCGCGCGTCCTTTACTCACGCGTCAGGTCGCGCGGACCGCGCCGCGCGCCAAGCTTTGCGCCGCTGTCCACGAACCAAGCCCGCTTACCCCCAACTCATGCCAAGACCGGCGCGAGCGAAACCTATTCGAAGGCCTTGGGGTCCAATGGGCGGCCTTCTGGCGTCAATCCGGCTTGGCGCCAGCGGTCGGCGTCGCTGAGGCCGGGCTCGACTTTGGGGGGCGTCATGTCGCGGATCACGAGCCGCGTGAGCCCGGGCTCGGGGATCACGTCGAGCTCGTAGACGCGATCGGCGGCGCCGCCTTTGATGCGCGCGTTGGGGAAGATGGTGCGCGCGGCGCCGATTTCGACGTGGGAAACTACCACCCGATCGCGCACGTAGTTGGCGAGCGCATCTGGTTTCACGTTGCCGATGATGTGCGTCACTTCTTGGTAGCGATGCTCGACTTGCATCTCGCGTGGCACGGCGAAGCCCCACACTTCGGCGTTGCCCGCGGCGAGCTCGTCGGGTGCCAAGCGATCGACGGGGCGCGGCGTGGCGCTCGTGGCGAGCGGCGTGCCGACGGCACCGGTGTTCGACTTGGAGTGGCAGCTCGCGCACGCGAGCGTGGCTGCGAACGCCAGCCCGCGCCGCGTGCCGGAGGTGATCACGAGCCGTGTCATTCGACCAAGGCCGCCCAACCTTCGACGCGCGCCGGTGTGGCCAAGGTGGGCAGCGAGATGGCTGCCGCGCCGGCGCTCAAGCCGCCGGTGGAGCCCGCGGCCTCTGCCTTGGCTCCGGTGCCGACGTTGGCGGCGCCGGTTTGAATCAGCAGCTGGAATTTACCTGGATTGACGTTCGAGATGCGCGAGGTGCTGTTGCCGAGGCCGTCGGGGATCACATCCTCGGAGTAGCAGGTGGGCACTTGGGCCACGGTGACGCCGAAGATCACGGCTTGTTTGCTGGCGCTGGTACCCAAGAGCGCCGTGTCGGTCACGAACTGGCCAGTGGCGCCCAACGTAGCGAGGAACGGCGCGGCCTTGCCGCCGACGGTGCGGACGGGAGGGCTCGCCGGAGTGCCGTCGCCATCACGCGGCGTCAGGTAATGCATGCCCCACACACGCGCGCCGTTCGTCGAAGTGCAGGCCGCGTTCTGCGGCGGCGGAGTGACGGTCGAGAAGTAGAGGTAAGAATTGAACAGCGAGATCGGGCCGGTGACACGCTCGCCGTCCAAGAACTTGTAGCCCCACGCCAGGTTCGCGCTGAACACGTGGTTCGAGTCGGGCAAATCGCGCAAGGACCAGATGAAGTTCGTCTGGCCGGTGGAGGTGCCGAGCGAGCTTTGGTCCCCCGTGGAGAGCGCGACCGTGACGTTGCCCAGACTATCGACCGAGAGCACCGGCGGGGTCGCGATGGGTTGCCCGGCGTTGTAATCACCGGCTGGGTTGCCGTCGCCGCCCGCATAAGCGTCCCAGAACAGCGACATTTTCCAGTTGGCGGGGGACTTGTTGGAGACGTCGACCTTCCACAGCGAGCCGTCTTGGTCGCCGACGAAAATGCGGTCGGCGACCGAGCCCACGTCCGACGGATAGGCGACGGGCTCGCCCGTGATCGGCGAGTCCAGCGGCGCGACGATCACGCTCGGCTGGACCGCGGCCGGAACTTCGCTGACGGCGCGCCGGAAAGTGCGAATGATCTTTCCGGTGTCGAGCCGTACGATGGTCAGCGAGCGCGAACCCAGGTTGTCGGTGTAGCAGGGGACGTAGGCGCGCGGCGTGTAGCCACTGAACTTGGCGGACGACAGATCCGTCGTGCTGGAGGCGCGTTTACAACCCTTGGGAGTATTGTTGCCGTCGGTGCCCGCGCCGCCCGAGTTGCCGCCCGGCAAGATCGCGACCGGTACTTCTCGCGCACCGGAGCCGTCTTCGTCCACGAGCAGCGTAGTGATGGTCGGCGTGGCTCCGCCGGCGCCGAACAACGGCTTGCCGTTGGCGTCGCTCGTGAGCTGCCACAGGAACTTCGGCCCGCCCGCCTCGCCGTTGATGGTCATTTGCGGGTCGGGGTTCGTGACGTCGAGCGCAAAGTAGCCCGGGAAGGTGCCGCCGAAGCCCTGCACGAGGATCGTGCGCCAGGTGACGTTGGTGCTCGCGCCGGCCTGCGCGTCGCTCGTGGTGCGCTCGAACACATACGGGTAAGAGCCGCTGGTCTTGCGAGCCACCACGTCTTTCACGACCGAGACGCCATCGAGCAGGAGCTGGTGCGTGTATGGGTAGCCGCGCGAAATGAAGGGCAGCGTGCCGGGGGGGATGAACGCCCACAGCTCGTTGTTCTTCTTCGAGTCGACGAGCTCGGTATCGGTCTTGAGGTTGCTCGCGACCTTGAGGCCGTGGAGCATGCCGTCGTTGGTCGACGTGTACAGCATGAGCGGCCGCGTGATGTACAAGCTTTGAAAGGCTTGATAGCTGTCGTCACGGGTCAGATCGCGCGGGGCGTTCACGACGCGCGGCGTCGCGTGGTACACATCGCCGAACAGGTTGCATTGACCGGTCGCGGGGCAACGGTTGAAGACCGTGCCGTTGCCGCCGGGCACGCCGACGAGCCACTTCAGGTACTTGTCGCGGCACTGCGCGGCGGTCATCGGTGTGACGACCGTGCCAACCGTCGTCGTGCAGCTCGTGTCGTCGAGCCCCATCGCGGCGGGCGGCGTATTGGCCACGAACGCCGAGTCCGCGCCGGAGATCACGGTGCCCGTCGTCGCGCCCACGCCGTCCGGGTTGGACGCCAAGTTCGGGCGGATGGAATTGGCGGAGTTGATGCCCGAGCCGGCATCGGTGGCCAGCACCGTATAGAACGTGCGCGCGCGGCCCTGGCGTGAGTTCACGTTGTCGGCGAACAGGTCGCCCAAGGTCGCGTTGACGGGGGCGGGGCTCGCGACGTGCGTGTCTTTGTCGCAAACCCAGCGTTCGCGCGTGACCTGCCCGCTCCACGGCTGGAACGACACCGGGGTGAAGCTGCTGAAGAAGCGATACGAAGCGGCCGGCGCGATGGTGCTCTGAGTGCTGCCCGCCACGCCGGAGAACGCCGGCTGGGTGCGGCTCGTCGGATTCTGGCTCTTGCCCAAAATCTGCGAAATGCTGCTCCGTAGCTCTTCCGGGTTATCCGCGAAATAGGCGTGGCGATCGGGAGCGTCGTCGCCGGCGATCGCGATGCGGGCCAGGTTGCAGCACGCCTGCAGCGACGGGTTGTCCGGATGGGACGTGCACAGCGCGGACGGCGTCGCGTCCAAGTCGCTCGGCTTGAGCGCGGAGCAGTCGACGGACGACGAGTCCACGGTCAGGGTCTTGAGCGCGAAGCCGACGACGTAGGTGTTGGTCGCCTTGTGACCCGAGGGCACGAGCAGGTCGTGGGCGATGTCCTCCGGCAACTGAAACGGGCAATCGGTCCCGGTGCAGTGGCCGCGCAGATCCATGTTCGGCTGACCGTCGGATAGCAGCAGCACCACGCTCTTGCGGCACGCGCCGTACGGATCCTGATTGGGACCAAAGCGCTGCGTGGTGTCGACCGGATCGAAGCTGTTGTCGTTCCACAGGAAGTCCCGCGCGTCCGACAACATGCCGGCGATTGGAGTTGCGCCGTAGGGCCGCGTCGCGCGCAGCACCTGTTGGATTTGGGCGTTCTTCGTCTTGTAGTCGAGGTTGCCGGGCTCGGGATTCCCGAACGGAATCAGGCGGCCTTCCCAAGGCGGGGCCGAAGCATTGCGGGCCCCGACTTCCATCGGGCTGAAGGTGGTGCAGCCCGTCGGTTTGCCGACGTGTGAGCTCGTGCCGGACGCGATGTAGCTGTACGTGCCGAGCTCGCCCGCGTCGGGGCTCGGGTCGGTGTCGAACGTCATCAGCCCGAAGCGCACGCCGTCGAGGAAGGCGTCCAAAATGCCGTCGGGTGACTGCACGAAGTCACACGTTGCGTTGACGTTGTTGTACTGGTGATAATTGAAGGCGTTGGTCAGAAACTGAGCCGGGTTCGTGGTCGACAGCGCGCCAGGGCCCGGCGCGCAACCACCGCTCAACGGGCGGTGATACGGGTTCGCGTACAGGAAATCGTACGGTGAGTTACTCAGCGCCGAGCCGACGATCTTGTACTCGTTCTTGAACGACGCAGAACCGCGATCGAGGGTCTGACACTGGTAGTTCGTGATGCTGCCGGTGAGCACCTCGACCAGGTCGGTCCAGCGGCTCTTTTCGGACTGGGCGGGCGAACCGTTGATGACGCCGTTGGCGTCGTAGCGACAGAGGGGAAAGGCGTTGCTCGAGGTTTTGTACTCCATCGAACCCGAGGTATCGACCAACAGCAGCACGTTGGGCACTTGTGGCGCGACGTCCGCCTGCGCGGCTGCCCGCGGCGTGTACATGAGCGCGGCGCCCAGCACGAGCGTCGCGGCGCGGGATCCGCCGCGAGCGCTGCGCCGGAACGCGGCCGCCAAACTCGAGGAGTGCCTGAAACGTTGATTGGGTTCGGTCATAAGCCTGGCGCTTTTTCTGCGGTGATCATGGCTCTCATCACTTGTTGGCCCTGCGATGCGATGCAGCTGTTGCTGGCTGCCGCAGCGACGGGCCGCACCTGGGCGATGGCGGTCATGGTCAACATCACGGACGTGTCGTTGGTCGAGCGACCCTCTTTGGGCACGCCGGTTTTGGCGCCTTCGGTCAGCTCGACCACGAACAGGGCATTGGTGTTTTCGCTCGAGGTCAGGCTGGAAGTGCTGCCCGCGGGCGCGCTCGGTAAGTTGCCGGGCGCGAACACGGTCTCGCTACTCTCCTGAGTGAAGCTGGTCTGCAGCTCGCTCATCTGAAAGCGGTAGCAACCGGGGTGGGGAAGCGGTGAGGCGCCCGGGTTCGCGATCACGTTGGCTTCACACACCGGCGGCGTGGCCTGAGTCTCGGAGAGCGCGAACTGATTCAAGATCGTGCCGCCGCGATTCGTCGCCATGTAGGCCGTGGTTGCGGTAATGCCGTACTGGGCAATCAACGCCGCTTGAGCGCCTTCACGGTCGTAGCCCGCGGCCGCGTCGGCCAAGCTCGTCGCCCGCACGGCGACGATGCCGATGGCGGTGAGGATCGTGAGCACCATTACCACCATGAATACGGCCGCTCCGCGCTGTGCTTGACGCCGGGGCCGGTGCCCCCGAAGCCAGCGCTGGCTCTGCGCCTCGCTGAGGGTCGAGCTCACCATGTGATGTCCGCCTGATTGTGGAGAAACACATCGGCCTGAAAGGTGCGCACGCGCGCGTAGGCATCGGCGTTGCCGGTCCCCAAGTTGAACCGGAACAGGCCCCCGCCCGTCGGGTTGGCCAGCGTCACCGCGCGATCGCCCTCACGCGAGCGCACGCCGAGGCGCACGCGGATGCTGCGGATGCGCTCGGGGGTATTGTTGGGGTTGCCGTAGGTGGCGCCGGTGAACGTGGCGAACTGCGCGCTGCCCGGGGGAATGACGGCCAGCGTCGGGTCCGGGCCGACGAACGCAGTGGCCGCCGTGATTTGTAGATTGAAGTCGACCGCGTACTCGGCGACGACCTCTTCGGTGCCGTCGATGTCGGCGCCGGCCAGGCTTTGCTCGACCCGCATCAGCTCGGTGCGGCCGGCCTCACCGGGCGCGGCGTCACCCAAGTTGCTGGCGGCGTACATCGGCTGATAGTTGGCGATGCCGGTCACGGTGCGCGGCGTGCCCAGCTGATAGCGCACGAAATTGACGACGTTGATCGTTGCCCGGCTCGCGGCGGAGCCGATCACGTTCAAGCCGCAACCGAGCGGATCGCCCAATTCGGCGATCGGCGGTACGTTGGTGATGGTGACTTCCGGGTTTGTGCCGCCCACCGTGCTGTCGATGACGCCGTAATACTGACGGCCGTTTTGCACGATGCGCACGGCGCCGCCGACTGGGAACACCGACGCGAGCGTCGGCGTGTCGGGCCAAGTGCCGTTGCCCAGCCGGAGCAACGGGGGTTGGGCCGGGTGATCCGGGTACAGATTGCCGAGCCGGAACACGATCCGATTGCCGTTCTTGTACGAGATGCCCCCGAACAAATCCGAAGAGGCGTAGGAGCCGGCGAGCAGGAGCGCGGGTGGCGTGCGACCGTTCAGGGTGAGCGACGGGTACGTGCCGAGGGGTGTCGTAACTTGAACGCTGGCCAGGTTCTGCAACGCCACGGGCCAATTGGCATTCGGACTGCCGCACAAGCGGCCGTCGCGCGTGGCATTGGGAGAGATCAAGAAGCCTGCCCGCGCGATGTCCTGGCGCAAGCGCTCGAAACCCAGCATGCCGCCCACGGTGGCGTTGGCGAGCCGCGTTTCGCTTTGATAAAAGCGCCCACTGTCGCGAGACAACGCGAACACGGCCAGCGAAATGAAGAGCCCGCCAGTGAGAGCGACCAAGAGCTCCACCAGCGTGAAGCCGGCGTTCCCGCGCCGCGCGAGCATCGGCCCGGTCACGGAGTGTTCTCCCGAATGGCGGTGATTTTTTGCACGAAGTGGAAGGCATCGGTCGCCGCGCCGACGTTGGCGATTTGCCCCGTGGTGCACATGTTCTGCGCGAAACCTGCGCCGTCTTTCAACCAGAACACGCGCACCTCGGCGCGGATCAGGCCGTTGCCCGTGGTGCTCGGCTGGTACAACCAGGACAAGCGCAGATGCGAGCAGAACGCGACCGGTGTGGTGCTCGCCGGGTCTATCGGATCACCCAGGGCGTCGAACGCGGGACCGAAAGCCAGGGTGTTGCTGTAGGTCGGCAGGGTCCAGCTGTTCACCGTGTTGGCGTTGGCGGTGACGCTCTTCAAAAAGGTCGTGTTACCGATCAACCCGACGGCGCCCGGGCTGCCCGGCGCGGTCCAGGCCGTGGCGTCGATCGCCAGCACGTCGAGCCAGGACTCGGCGATGTGCGTGGCAATCGCCAGGTTCTTCGCGTGCGCGTTGGAGACGCTGGTCACTTTCTCCATCGCTATGATGCCCGACACGCCGATGCCGAAAATGCTGATCGCCATCAGCAGCTCGACGGCGGTGTAGCCACGCTTGCCAGCCGCGCGTCGGCTCATAGCGCGAGCCTCGTCATGCCGTTCGGCATGATGCTGATGTGGCGCGTGATCGAGTTGGTGCCGCGCGCGACGCTCACGTCGGCCAGGCCAGTCATGGGCGTGAACGCGTTGGCTTGCACGGTGCGGCTGTACACCTTGCCGCGCGGGGAATAGCAGGTCTCGAGGACGGCCGTGGCCGTGTTGCCCGGCTGCATGCTGACGCCGTAGGTGACGCCCGCGTTGAGGGTCGCGCTGCCGGTCGCCGCAGGATTGAAGGCTTGAACGATGCGCGTGGCGGTGGGGTCGCTCCACACGGTGGTGGCGCACGTGGGCGGCAGGCGAACTTGGCAGTTTTCACCCGTAATCGCTCCCCCGGGCAGTGCGTCCAGCACGACGAAGCCGCTGGCGGTCGTATAACGGACCATGACCGAGTAGCCGCGACCCATCGCGCGCACCCGCGCATTGCGATAGAGGAGCGCGATTTCCTGAGCGGTGGTCGCGGCACGCCGATCCCGGATCCGGGCGGTGATCTGTGGCACGGCGATGGCAGCCAGGATGCCGATGATGATGACCACCGTCATCAGCTCGACGAGCGTGAAGCCGCGCTGTGCGTTGCGGCGGCGAACAGGGGCGGGGTGCGAAAAATCCACGGGTCCGAATAGGCCTTGAGCAAGGGTTGTGCCGGAGCACCTGGGCGAAACAGGTCGGTTTTATTGCGGATTTCCCAAGGTCCGCAAACCCCGGGCGGCAAGGATTACAAAGCTCTGCAACCGTTGCGAGGTACGCGGATGTGTTTTTGGGCGGGTCGGAGGGCCGGACCCGCCCTCGCGTGCGGGTCGCGAGCGATGCGATAGCGCCCAGCTGGGTAGCAGCGACTTTACCGCATGCGCAGTAGTACTAGAAAGCGGGGGCCCCAATGACCTCCCGCTCTCGATTCGCCGCTTGTGCCGTCACCTGGCTCGCCCTGCTGGGTGGTGCGTCGTCTTGCAACAAAGATCGCCCCGTCGAGCGTGGAGCGCCGCCGCCACCTATCGCGAGCTCGAAGCCCGGCGCATGTGCGAGCGGTGGAGGCACGGTCAAGGACACCGTGAGCGCCGCCTTTTTCCCACGCACGGCCGCCGACTATTGCTTGGACCCGAACGGCGAAGCGCGCGCGTTCGGCGAGAACGCGCCAAACTCGCTCGATGCGGTGTGCACGGAGCTCTTCGACGGTGAGTGCGAGGTGTACAAGAGCTTCGGTCTGCGGCGCGTGGTCACGCTGCGCTACATCGATGGCAAGGGTTCGCCGGGCGCGGTGAATGTGAACCTGTCTCGATTCTCATCGGCCGAAGGCGCGTATGGGTTTTTCACCAAGCGCGTGGTGGCCGACGCCGATCCGGCCGAGACGGTTCCGGCGGAGCTCCAGGCTGGTGGCATGGGCGCGCTCGGTTCGGGCATTGCTTACGTGTGGCGCGCAGACATGGTGGCGGAGCTGAGCTACACGAACGAGCTCGAGCCGCCTGATCAATTGAAGGCCAGCGCGCAGCGCGCCTTGCCGCCGATCGCCAAAGCCATGGGCGATCTGCTGCCCGGTGACGCACATTTGCCCAAAGCGGTTTCGCTGCTTCCGAGCGAGAACCGTCTGCCGATGGGTATCAGCTATGCGGCCAAAGACGTGCTCAACATCGCAGGCACGGGGCCGGGCGCAGTCGGCTTCTATCGCGAGGGCAGCGAGCGTTATCGCGCCTTTGCGCTCAGCCGCGCGGACGAAGATTCGGCCAAAGACGTGCTGAAGACGTTGCGCAAGGTCGACGGCGCCAAGGTCCTGAAGGACACCGGCGTGGATGCAATCTCGTTCTCGGTGCGTGACGAAGAGTCTTCGCCGTTGGTCGGCTGGGTCGTCGGCCGAAAGGGCAGCGTGGTGGTGGGTGTAGGTGATGAAGTCTTCGTTCTGCGCGGGAAAGCCGACAGCCAAGCGGCGCGCGTGCCCGAGGCGAAGAAGCTCGAACGGGTCAAGGCCATCCTCCAGTCGGTGAAGTGAGCGATGCGCGAGCATGAATCGAGGTCGCGCGCGCGCCAAGTGCTCGCGGCGGCGCTACACTAGCTCTAACCCCGTGGATTTCGACCTTCCCGAACAACATCAGATCCTGCGCGCTACGGTGCGCGAGTTTTGCGAGCGGGAGGTGAAGCCGTTCGCCAAACGCTGGGACGAGGAGCAGCGCTTCCCGCACGAGATCGTGCCGCGCTTGGCCGAGCTCGGCCTGCTCGGCATCCGAATTCCAGAAGAATACGGCGGCTCGGGCATGGACATGTTGGCCTACGCGGTGTGCGTCGAGGAATGCGCGCGCGTGGACGGCTCACTCGCGCTCACCGTCGCGAGTCACAACGGGCTCGGCACGGGGCACGTGCTGCGCTTCGGTAGCGAAGCACAAAAGAAGAAGTACTTGAGCCGTGCCTGCACTGGCGAGTGGCTCGCGGCCTGGGCGTTGACCGAGCCGGGCTCGGGCTCCGACAGCGCAGCGCTCCAGACGACGGCGGTCCGCGCGGGGGATGACTGGCTGATCAACGGCACCAAGATGTTCATCACCCAGGGTTCGGTGGGCGGCTTCTGTGTCGTGCTGGCACGCACGAACAAAGACGTGCCGCCGCAGCACGGGATCAGCGCCTTCATCGTCGAGACCGACACGCCCGGCTATTCCGCGAGCAAGAAGCTCGACAAGTACGGCTGTCGCTCGAGCGACACCGTCGAGCTGCACTTGGAGAACGTGCGCGTTTCGGACGCGCAGCGCCTCGGTGAAGTGGATCAAGGATTTCTGGACACCATGCGCATCCTCGACGGGGGGCGCGTTTCGATCGCGGCGATGGCGCTCGGTTTGGGTCGCGGCGCGCTAGCCATGGGCGTGAGCTACGCCAAGGACCGGCGGGCCTTCGGCAAAAACTTGGCGGATTTTCAAGCCATTCAATGGCTGCTCGCCGACGGCAAGACCGAGCTCGACGCCGCCGAGCTATTGATTCACCGCGCTGCGAGCCTGGCGGACCGCGGTCAGCGGTTCACGGCCGAGGCCTCGATGGCCAAGCTGTTCGCGAGCGAAGCGGCAACGCGCGTCTGCAACAACTCGATGCAAATCCACGGCGGCTACGGTTACACGCGTGAGTTCGACATCGAGCGCCATTTGCGCGACGTGAAGCTGTGTGAGATCGGCGAGGGAACGAGCCAGGTTCAACGCATGGTCATTGCCAAGAACTTGTTGCGAGACTGACGGCGGCGATGAGGGACGCGCGGCGCCTGCGACGCGCAGCCTCACTCCGTGCGCTTGATCACGTGAAAGCCGAATTGCGTCTCGACTACGCCGGAAATCTCGCCCACTTTGAGAGCGAAGGCGGCGTTGGCGAAGGCGGGGACCATCGATTGACGATCGAATTTGCCGAGGTCACCGCCCCGCTCGGCGGCGCCGGGCTCGTCCGAGTATTGCTTGACGAGGGCCACGAAGTCTTCGCCGGCGGCGGCCCGTTTCAGGGCTTCTTCGGCGCGCGCCCGGGCTTCGAGCTTGCTGCGTCCGATCCCCGGTGCTGCGCGGAGCGCACCCTTGTACGAGACGAGCAAGTGACGCGCTGAGATCTCGGTCGGTTGACCCGCGAGCTCGACCGGGGTGAGGGGCGCGGGTGCGCTCGCGGCTTCACCCGGTTTGCGCGTGACGATCGGATTCGGTGCCGGGGCGATGCGCGGTGCTTCGCCCGGCCCTTCGAAGGTCGTCATCACGCAACCGGAGCACAAGCCCAGCAGTGCGAGCGATGTGAACGAAAACAGTGGGCGCGCGCTGCGCCGACTTCGAAACCACGCAGACGTCACTTGGTGCGCTTGATGACGTGAAAGCCGAAATCAGTCTCGACCAAGCCCGAGATCTGACCGACCTTGAGCTTGAACGCGGCGTCCGAGAAGGGCTTCACCATTTGGCTCGCCGAGAATTCGCCGAGTGCGCCGCCACGCGCCGCAGCGCCGGGCTCGTCCGAGTACTCCGCCACGATCTTCGCAAAATCTCCGCCCTTTTTGGCTTTCGCGAGGCCCTCTTCCGCGCGCTTTTTGGCTTCTTCCTTGGTGCGCGTGATGGATTCCGGCGCGCGCATCGCGCCCTTGTACTGCACCAAGAAGTGGCTGGCTTCGACCGAGGTCGGCACGGCATCCGCCGCGGCAGCCGTGGGCGCTTTCGCTTCACTTTCGCCCTCCGCCGGCGGCTTGGTGAACGCGCCGAGGCCGCCGACGATGCCGATCAGCACGAGGCCACCGAGCACTACCCAAGGGGCCCAGTCGGGCAGCCAATCATCGGCCGCGGCCGGACGATTGCCGTGGCTCGCGTGGCGGTGGCTCGCGCGGGCGACCGGATGCGCGTCGTCCTCGTCGTCTTCTTCCTCGTCCTCGTCGTCTTCTTCCTCGTCCTCTTCTTGGTGCTTCGAGGCCGGGGTGGGCGGAGGCGGGGTGCTCGGCGCGGCAGCGGTTTCGCCTTGGCCGGCAAGCTCTTCTTTTAGTTGAGCATCGGCGCCGGGCGGGCCCGAGTCCTTGCCGGGCGCTTTGCCTGCTTCGGCAGCTTGGGTGGCAGTCTTGCTGGATTCGTCGGCACCTTTGCCGCCCCACTCACTGTCGATCTCGTCGGTGGGCGGGGGGGGAACCGAGAAAACCTTCTTGGGAAGTTCGTCGCTCATGATCGTCTCCGAATGTGGTCGGGGAAAGTTAGACTTCAGCGTACGCCGAGGTGATCACGGCGTCGGGCCGGCCCCCTGCGAACGCCTGCAACACGATGCGGCCATCGCCGAGGGCGTAGCCGACCGTGCGAAGGGTTTCACCGGGCCAAACCGGTTTCCTGAATTGGACGTGCAAGCCTTTCAAGCGACTGGCATCGCCCGCGCACGCATGTCGAATCACTGCGCGCGCCACGAAGCCGTAGGTGCACAGCCCGTGCAGGATCGGCTGATCGAAGCCAACCTGCTGAGCGAACGCCGGGTCGGCGTGCAGCGGATTCAAATCGCCCGACAGCCGATACAAGAGCGCCTGTTCCGGCGAGGTGGCTTCGCTGTGATCGAAGTCGGGCGTTGCCCCTTCCGGGATCTTCGGGGTTTCGCTCTTGGGTGGCCGCTCGCCGCCGAAGTTGCCCGCGTCGCGGATCAACAGCTGCCACTCGGTATCGAAGCACGGCTCCCCATTGAGCGTGGTGCGGGTCTGGAACAGGACCTGCGCGAGCTTCTTCATGTCGTAGATACCGACGATGGTACCGACGCTGCTCAGCGTGCCGGAAGCAGGTAACGGGCGATGCACGCGCAGGCTCTGCGCGCCGTGCACCAGGCGAGTCATGTCGCAGCCGGCTTTGGCGAACATCTCGGACACCGGCCCATATGACGGAATGACGCCGAAGGTGGGAAACACCTTCGGGCCTTTGCCCTCGTACAGGAACTCAATCTCGTCGCGCTTGGCGCCAATGCCAAGCGCGTACAAAACCGCGGTCTTCCAGTCGTAGCTGAAGACGTGGGGTTCGGTCTTGAAACCGATCGTGGAAAGGTCGAGGCTCATGGGCGGTTTGGGGCGACACCGTTATCGCGCCCCCTACGCTCGGTCAATCCGAGCCCCAACCTCCGCACCCGACGTTTGCTTCCCGCCCTGGCCCCTCATCTCGATCCGGCTCAAATCGTGCAGCCCTGGTTGGCCACGCTGGGTGTCGATCTGCGCGGCTGGGCCTTGGCTTGGGCGCGCGTCAGCCCCGCTTTGACCCTCGTGCCGGCCTTTGGGCTGAATGCCTTACCCGCGCAGACCCGTGCCGCATTGGGCTTGGCGCTCGCCGTGAGCATCGCGCCCAGCCTCCAGCCGGCGCAACTCTCGGCGCCGTTCGGCGTCGCGCTGATCCTGGAAGCGGCGCGCGGCTTGCCGGTTGCCCTCGCCGCCGCGGGTGCACTGTGGGCGGCGGGCATGGCCGGCGGCCTGGCCGACAACCTGCGGGGCGCGCGCGAAACCCAGGCCCTGCCGGTGTTGGAAGACGACACTTCGCCGCTCGGCGCCTTGCTCTCGCTGCTGGTTGCGCTGATCTTTCTGGAGAGCGGCGGTGCCGCACGCGTGGCCGCCGCACTCACGTCGAACGTGACGATCTCTCGGGGCGTGCTTTGGCAAGTCACCGTCGGCCTCACGCATTCGATCGAGCTCGCATTGGCCGTCGCCGCGCCCGTCGTCGCCGTGTCGATCATCGCGGAGCTCTCGAATGCCTTGATTGCGCGCTCAGCGACGCCGGCGCACGTGGTCGCGCTGCTCGCTCCGTTGCGCTCTGTACTGATCTTGATCGTATTCGCGTTGCTCTTCGAGCGCATGGCGAGCTTGCTCGCGCTCGTGGCGGCGCACGCTCCGAGCTGAGCGCTCAGCGCCCGGGGGGCGCCGATTTGCCGGTGAACACTGCCAATTGAGCCTCGAAAGCGCGCTGATAGGCCGGTCGTGCTTCGCCGCGCGCGACGTATGCCGCAAGGTTCGGGTACTCGTTCAAGAGCCCCGAACGCCGCAAGCGCAGTAGCACCGAAACCATCAGCAAGTCGCCCGCGCTGAACGCGCCGTCCAGCCAATCGGCATCGCCGAGGCGTGCGGAAAGCGGACGCAGCCGATCCCGGATGCGTTCGAGGACGAGCGGCAGGCGCTCTGCGGCCCACGATTTATCACCCTCGACGATTTTCGCGATCGTGAGATCGAGGATCGGCGGCTCGACCGTGCTCAGCGCGGCAAACATCCAGGTGATGGCGCGCGCCCGGGCACTCGCGTCGTCGGGCAGCAGGCCCGCGCGTTGCTGCGCGATGTGAAAAACGATCGCCCCCGACTCGAAGAGCGAAAGCCCGCCCTCTTGGTAGGTCGGGATCTGCCCGAACGGATTGAGCGCGCGGTGCGCGGGCTCTTTCAGCGCCGCGAGCGAAACGAGGTGAACGTCGTACGGCTGCGCCACTTCCTCCAGTGCCCAGCGCACGCGCGTATCGCGGGCGAGCCCTTGGCCGCGATCGGGCGATTGTTCGAAGGCGGTGATGGTCGGGGGCATGTCGAACCTCAAAGGGGAATGCGATAGGCGATCGAGATCCCGAGCGAGAACATGGTGTTCCTGCCGGTGAGTGAGGCTTCGTCCGTGAGCGGATCCTTGGCGGCGGTTTTGGGCAGGAACCAATTGCCGTAGCGGAACGTCGTGCCCAAGGACCAATGATCGGCGAGCCAAAAAACCGCGCCGCCTGCGAGGCCGATGCTGGCGCCTTCGGTTCGAATCGTGACGCCGCGCGAGCCGACGAGCGCGAGATCGGAATTCTTGTCGCTGACGACGAACTTGTCGCTGACGACGGCCAGGCCCCCGGCAACGCCCCACCACAGCTCCACGCTTTCGCCAACGTATGGGTAGTGGCGGATGGTGGCTTCGAGAGTCAGGTAGCTGCGGCTGTGGCTGCGCTCGACGTCATTGGCACCTTTTTGCGAGTCCTTTTGCGGCGCGTCGGTCGTGGGGATCAGCCCCAAGAGCAAGCCCGCGCCGAACGCGAAGCGCTTGTTCGCGCGATACAATTGCCAGGCATCGACCTCGAAACTGGTATCGCCTTTATTGCAATTGCCCAAGCTGCGCTCGGCGCACACCGAAGCGCCGGGGAGCGTAAGCCACCCGAGCCCGAGCTCGGCGATGCCCGTCGGGCGAACCAGCCCTTGGAAGCCGCGGGCGAGTCGCGGATCTGCGGGTTCGGAGCTGTGCGAGGGCGCAGGTGGCGAGCTCTGAGCGTGACTGGGCAGCGCCACGAGCGAGCCGAGCGCCGCGAGCGCGAACGCGCTCCACGAGTGCCGCGGGCTCATGGTGCGTTCCCCTTCGAGCCGCTCGAGCTCGGGGGGGCTTTTTCGCTGAACGCACCGAGCTTGGCCGCGATACCGAGCGCCGCGCCGACGCCCAACACGAAGCAGCCGATGACGAACAGCGCGCGCCGGGTTGCGCTCACCGACGGCGCGACCGAGCGCGCGGTGAGCGCCGCGCGCTGCGGCTCTGGCTCGTTGTTCGGCTCCCGCGCATGATCTGCGTCGGTCAGCGCTGCTCGGGGGACGGCATAGCCGCGGCGAGTGCGCATCGAGAGCCCAGGGTCGAGCCCGGAATCGGCGGCAGCGATCAGCAGCTCGCGCGCGAACACACGCGCATCGGCGGAGCGCGCTGCGGGTGACTTCGACAAGTTACGCTCGATGAGCTCGGCGAGCGGGCGCGGCGTGCCGCGGCCCGCGCCGCGCTCGCGCAAGGGCGGCGCGGCTTGGCTTTGCTGCTTGAGCAAGACGGCGATCGCGTTGTCGCCATCGAAGGGCGCCTCGCCGGTGAGGCACTCGTAGCCGAGCGTGGCCAGCGCGTACACGTCACTCTGCGGGCTCGAGGCGCCGCCCGCGGCGCACTCCGGCGCAACGTAGCGCGCGCTGCCGAAAATCGCGCCGGCGCGCGTGGCGAGCGTCGCTGCGGCAGTGGGGTCACTGCCCTCGGCGCGCGCAACACCGAAGTCGAGCACCTTCACGAAGTCCGAGTCCTCACCGCGTTGCACCAACATCACATTTTCCGGCTTCAGGTCTCGGTGCACGATACCATGCTGGTGAGCTTCCCCTACGGCGTCTGCAATCTGGAGCAAAACGTGCAGCGTGCGCGCCGCGGTGAGGGCGCCCTGTGCGGAAAGCGCCGAGCGCAGCGACAGCCCATCCAGGTACTCGAGCGCCAAAAACGGCGCATGTTCCGGGTCACAGGTCAGCTCGGCGAGCAGCAACACGCTGACGAGGTTGGGGTGGCTGAGGGAACCTGCGATCCGGGCTTCACGCCGAAAACGACTACGAAGTGCTTCGTTGCCGGCGAGATCGCGATGCATGATCTTCAGCGCCACGTTGCGCTCTACGCCCAATTGGTGCGCACGGTACACTCGCCCGACCGCGCCCGTGCCGATCAGCGCGTCCACGCGAAATGCGCGTTCCAGCGTTCGACCCAGGTATGGATCGGGTCCGCGGTCCGCGGCGCGCGCTGAAAGAGCGGTGCCGTCTCGTGGACAGAAAATCACGCCCTCGGCGTAGCTTTCCCCACAGCTCGAGCAGCGAAGCTGGGGCACGCCCATTGCCGGCGCAGCCTAGCATGTGGGGCTGTCGCGCACGCAGCCCTCCGGAAAGACTGGTCTTGCCCGAAGAACTGCGCCGGTTTTGAGGCGCGCGGCCGGCGCGCCGCAGGATCCTGATCTTTTCTGGTCAAGACGGCTCGACTCGAGACTAGGCTCCGCCCGCCATGAGTGACGAGTCGCCTCCAGAGCCACCGCCCGAACCGGCTGCAGTGCCGGCCGTGGTGGAGGAGCGCGCGGTCAGCAACGCCAACGCCTACAGCGTCAAGCTGCCGACCTTCGAGGGACCCCTCGATCTGCTCTTGCACCTGATCGAGGAGCACGAGCTCGACGTGATGGACATCCCCATCGCGTTCGTGGCGAAGAAGTACGTCGAGTACATCACGTTGATGGAGGAGCTGAACATCGACATCGCGAGTGAATACCTCGTGATGGCGGCGACCCTCACTCACATCAAGTCCAAGATGCTCTTGCCGGTCGTCCCGACCGACCAGGAGGACGAAGCGGAGGCCGAGCTCGATCCGCGCGCCGAGCTCGTCCGGCGCCTGCTGGAGTACCAGAAGTACAAGCACGCCGCAGAACAGCTGTCCGGAAATCCCGTTCTGGGGCGTGACGTGTTTCTGCGTGGCGTGCCTGCGCCGAACGTCGAAGGCGCAGCACCGCTGGCCGGCCTCAGCTTGTTCAAGCTGCTCGATGCGTTTCAGGGCGTGCTGTCGCGCGCGAAGAACGTGGTCGATCATCAGATCGACTTCGAACGCTTCTCCATCACCGACCGCATCAACGAGCTGTCGGAGATCCTGAAATCGCGGGGAAAAGTCCTGTTCGAGGAGCTCTTCGAGGGGCACCGCGGGCGAGCGGACTTAATCGTCACGTTCCTTGCCATCTTGGAGATGACACGTTTGCGTCTCACTCGCGTCGAACAAGACGGGCCGCTGATGCCCATTTTCATCGAGCTGGCCGTGGACGACGAGTTCGAGGGGCCATCGCTGACCGACGACCTGGACCGCTCCTACGAGGGCCACGCCCACGGCGCCGAGCTACCTGCGCACGAACGTGGTGCAGCAGGTGAATTGGAACCCCAGGCGGCTTTTTCGGACGACGATGAAGAGCCGGACGACGACGACGAATCGGACGACGATGACGACGACGAATCGGATGACGATGACGACGACGAATCGGACGACGACGAGGATGATGACGACGAAGCGTCCGATACGGAGCCGGAGTGATGGCAGCTAGGAAACGTAAGATCGCGCAGCCGAAACGAGCCGCTGAGGCCGAGGTCGAGGTGGAGGGGACTGACGCCGAGCCCACCGAGGCCGCGCCAGAGCCCGAAGCAGAGGCAGGAGCGGAACCGGACAGCGAGCCCGAGCCCGAAAGTGAGGCCGAGCCCGAAAGCGAGCCGTTGGCCGGACCAGATTCGGGTGCCGAAGCGCTCGAAGCAGAAGGCGAGCCGACGGATTCGAGCGAAAGCCTGCTGGGCGAAGGTCCGTCCGAGGTGGACGAGAGCCGGGTCGACGACACCGGTGCGTACCTGAAAGGCCTGCTCGAAGCCCTGCTCTTCGTGTCGGACCACCCGCTCGAGATCAAAGACTTGGCGCGCGCGGCCAAGATCGACAAGAAACGCGTCGAAGAGCTCCTGATCGAGATCCGGAACGACTTTCAACATCGCGGCGTGCGCTTGGACGAGGTCGGTGACGGCTACGCTTTTCGGAGCAACCCGACGTACTCGGAGTACGTGCGCGGCTACCTGTCGCTGCGGCCCGTGCGCCTCTCGCGAGCACAGTTGGAGACACTGTCGATCGTCGCCTATCGCCAACCGATCACGCGGCCCGAGGTGGACGACATTCGCGGGGTGGACGCGGGCCCCGTGCTCAAGGGCCTGCTCGAGCGCGATCTGGTGCGCATCATCGGCAAGAAGGACGAGCCGGGGCGGCCGATGTTGTACGGCACCACGCAAACCTTCCTGCAGGTCTTCAGCCTCAAATCGCTGCGTGATTTGCCCACGCTGCGCGAGTTCACGGAGCTGAACGACGAATCGCGCAAGACGTTCGAAGAGCAGCTCGGCGAAGAAGCGCCAGAAGGGCCGATTAGCTTCGAAGAAGCGATGGCCGCTGATGGTGGCGCGGAGCCCGCCCTTGCCGGCGAATCCGAGCCGCCCAGCTCCGAATCCGAATCCGAATCCGAATCCGAATCCGAATCCGCCGCTGAGCCAAGCGCGGACGACGATGACGACGATGACGACGACGACGACGATGACGACGACGACGACGACGACGATGACGACGACGACGACGACGCGGCTGAAGAGCCAAAAGAAACGAAGTAGTCCGCCGCGTCGTTACTTCGTTGCGTCAGATTTCGGCTTCGGCTCCGCTGGGTCGGGGTACGCCTCAGCCAACTTGCTCACCTGATCGAACAGCGCTGGGTGCTCGAGCAACTTACGCACGAGCTCCCAAAGCTTCGCATCGGCGAGCCGTGCCACGCCGGTCTTGGCGGCGGCTTTGCCCTTCGGTGCGCGCAGGATGCTGCTCGGGCCCTTCTTGCGCAACGCTTCCATTTCGACCACGTAGCGCTTGGTCGGGAACAGCTCGCCCGCTTCCCACGCGGCCAACTCCTTGGGCTCGATGCCGAGGGTGAGCGCCAGCTCTTTAGCCGTGCAGCTCAGCTCTTTCCGCAATTGCTTCAGTTCTTCGGGCGACACGAGGGCGACGCTAGCAGCGGCTCGCGTTTTTGGCGAAACCGAAAACCAGGGCTGACCGATGAGCGCAGGTGAAAGCCCGCACGCGCCTGTTCTCGCTCACTCAGCTGCTCGTCATCGCTTGTGGTCCGCCCGTGCCCGAGCCCGAGCCGAGCGCCGGTTCCGCGGTCACCGTCCGTTTCGAGCCCGCGGCGGACGCCTCGCAAGTCTCGAACGTCACCCGGATCCGTGTGGGTGGGTCGAATGCGAGCGCGCTGTTTCTATTCGAAGGCTCGCTGAGCAGTTACTACTTGGGCAAGCTCAAGAGCCCACCGCTGCCGGATACGTTGCGCGCGCGACAGGTGCCTCTCGTCAGCTGGCGCGCGCAAGGCGAGCTGCTCGTTGCTCCGCTGCAAGTGCTGAAAGTCGGCCAATATTCGCTCGCCGCAGAGTCGGGGCTGATCACGGAGCTCACGGTGAGCGTCGCCTTGCCCGTGCTGGCTCGGCTTTGGCCGCCGCCCAGCAACGCCGCCAGCGCTCGCTTTGCCGTCTATTGCAGTGAAGCTTTGAGCGCCGCCAGCCTGCCCAGCACCGAGCCGCTGAGCCTCGAGCCGCGCCAGCTCGCGGTGCAGCTCGCGCCCGGCGTGGATGACGCGGGCACCTTCGGCGAGCGCTGCGTCCATTTCAACTCGGACGCCGCGTTGCAGGCCAACGAAATGCTGATTCCGCCGCCAGTCGCCGGCGCCTGGGCGCTCGCTCCCGCGCTGTTTTCCGGCGCAGAGCCCGTAGCGGTCGTCCCGCTGGCCTGCCAAGCCGACGAGAGCGCGTTCGGTCCCGGTTGCGCACTCGCCGCCGACGATCGCGTGGTGGTCCGCACGCCGAACGCGCCGCTGCTTTGGGTCGTGCATACCGACCACGGCTCACTCGTGCGAGTCACCGACGCCGGCGCGGCGTTGTTCGTCAATGGGCTTGCCCCCGGCGCGGCCGAGCACCTGTGGGGTACGGTACGCGACGAAACCGGCGCGGCACAGGATTTCGAGCTCACGCTGGACACTGCACCGGCTCGCGAGCGGCCGGTCCTGAACGAAGCATTGGCCGACGCGCTCGGGCCCGAGCCACAATCGGAGTGGGTCGAGCTGTTCAACGATGGCACGCTGGCGGCCGATCTTGCACGCTACTCGTTCCAAGACGGTGGCGGCCGCACGCCGTTGCCGCACGCGCTGCTGGCTCCGAAATCCTTCGCGCTGCTCGTGCGCGAAGACTACGCGCCGACCGGCAGCGACGAGCCTCCGGCTCCGGGCGCGCTGCTCGTGCGCTTGCCGACCCTCGGTAAATCCGGGCTTTCGAACAGCGGTGAGCGCTTGGCGCTCGTGGACAGTGCCGGCCTAGAGCTGTCGGTCTTGCCCGCGCTCAGCGGAAAGGCTGGGCAGAGCCTCGCGCGCCGCGCCCCGAGCTCGCCCGACGACGATCCGGCGTCGTTCAGCTTCGGCGCGCCGACGCCAGGTGCGCCGAACAGCGCGGCGCGCAGCACCGTGACTCGCTGAGTGTTGGGGTTGGGGAGCGGGCGCGTCGCGTCGGGAGCGCCTCGAAGCTCGGATCACGGCTTGGCGGCAGACTCATTCGTCAACACGCGCACGTGCTCGCCCTGAATCTCGAGCACGCTCGGCTTGCTGCCATAGAAGCGGGACAGGCCGACGTCGATGCGCCACACCGCCTCGTCGCAGGCGCTGTTGATGCCTTGCTTCTGCACCGTATGACCCACGACGAGGCGCTTTGCGGAGAGCGCCGCGAGCACGCGCCCGAGCTCGGCACATTTTTCGGGTGCGGGCGTGCCGTCCGAATAATCACGAGTCCAGATCGGCGCCTGAGGCTCGGTGAGGATACGCGGCGCTGGCGCGGTTGCCGGCCCCGTGAGCCATTCTCGCGCCTCGCGATTGATGTTGCCGAGCCCGTAGCGCACGTGCGCCTCGAGCACGCCACCGTGCACGAACACGTTGTCGCCAACCTGAATCACGGCCAGCTGTTGCGACAAACGCTTGGCAATGTCGCCGCCAGGTAAGAAGGCGGCGGCGCGGCCGCGGTTCGACTCGGGCATGCGCTCGAGCAGCGGCGCGAGGCGCGCGTCGGGATGTCGGTCGCTGAAGTCGTGGAAGCCGTCCTCTGTCACGTACCGAAAATCACCCTGGGCGTTGATGATTTCGTGATTGCCGTTCAAGGCGTACAGCGCGCCGCCGGCGGCTTTTGCCTCCCCGCGTAGGCGCTCGAATAGGTCCAGAATCTGCGGCTCGTCATCGCCGCGGTCCAGCTGATCCCCCGTTTGGACGACGACCAGCGCGCCGCCGATCCATTTGCCGGCCGCGTCGATTGCGCCGCCCAAGCGTAGCGCCTCGCGCGCGGCTTTCACGTCGCCGTGAATGTCGCCGATGGCGACGATGCGCGCCGCGCTGGGAAACCGGAACGAGGTGTCTTCGATCGTGAGTGGCGCGCTGGGCGCAGCCGTCGAAGGCGCAGCGGAGGCAGCAGGACGCGACGGCTGCGGCGCGGACAGCGCAGGGCTAGCGGGCGGCTCGCTCTTGCTGCAAGCAACCGCGAGCGCCCAAAAAAAGAAAGCGCACCGAGCGTGGGCCGCGCGCGCCACTCAGCTCCCCGAGATCGTCATCTTTGCGGTTCGGAACGTGGGCGAGGCCATGGAGGTGATGAGCTTCAAGTCACTCGCGATGCCGTCGATGCCCTTGAGCATCGCATCCAACGTGGAGGAGATCGTGATTTCGCTCACGGGGAAGGCGAATTTGCCGTTTTCGATCCAGAAGCCCGCAGCGCCGCGCGAGAAATCGGAGGTCATCGCGTTGAAGCCGAAGCCCATCATCTCGGTGACGTACAGGCCGCTCGGCGTGCTGGCGATGAGCTCGTCCCGGCTCATGCTGCCGGCGCTCATCACCAAGTTCGTGGTCGAGGCGGACAGGCTGCCGCCACTGCGCGCGGCCGAGCCCGTGGACGCGCGGCCGAGCTTGCGCGCGCTGTACGAGTCGAGCAAGAACGTCTTCAGCACGCCGTCTTGCACGACGATGTTCTTGCGCGCGGGCAAGCCCTCGCCGTCGAAGGGGCGGGAGCCCGGCGCGCGGGGGATCAGCGGATCGTCGATCAGCGTGACGCCGGAGCTTGCGACCTCGGTACCCTCACGGTCCATCAGGTAGCTCGATTTGCGCCACACCGAGCCGCCCAAGATGCAGCCGATGAACGCACCGATGATCGAGCGCGACACGTCCGCATCGAAGATGACCGCGGTCTCTTGAGTCGGCACTTTGCGCGGGTTGAGCTTGGCCAGCGTGCGGCGCGCCGCCTCTTGCCCGACGAACTTCGGATCTTCGAGCTCGGATTGGTGGCGGCTCGCCGTCCAATAATGGCCACGGCGCTTTTTGCCGCCTTCGTCCTCCACGACCGGCGCGACGGTGATGGCCGCGTACGAGCCGCGTAGGGCGGCCTGGAAGCCGCTCGAGAGCACGATCGCGCTCGTGGAATTGGTGCGCGAGAACGTGGCGCCTTCGCTCAGCTTGATGCGCGAGTCGAAATCGAACGCCGCTTGCTCGGCGATGATGGCTTGCTCGATGGCACGCGCTGCGTCGATGTTGAACATGCCTTCGTCGAACAGATCCAACTCCGGGAACGGCGGCTGCGCGAGTAGGCTCGCATCCGCGGGGCCGGCAAAAGGATCGGGCTCGCTGAGCTCGGCCAGCATCAACGCATCCTCCACGCAGCGCTCGATGCCGCGCGGGCTGAGATCACTCGTGGAGGTGAGCGCCACGCGGTCGGCGCGAATGACGCGCAAGGAGATGCTGTGATGCCCGGCTTCTTCCACGAGCTCGGGCTGACCGAGCCGAACGCGGGTGCTGAGCTCGGAGCCGCCGCGCGCGCTCACCTCGGCGACGTCGGCACCGGCGCGCTTGGCGCGCTCCACCACTTCAGCGGCTAGCTTGAGAAGCTCTTTGGACTCGTCCTGTTCCATGCTCATTCCTCGAAGTAGTGACCTTAGCTCAGGCCTTATGACTCATGCGTTGCAACGCGCGTAATGTCCAGGCGGTGGCGGCTGCCAGCACCCCGAGCATCCACAACAAAGCGTAGCCGAGCGGGCCGCCGGCAACGCCTCGGGTCCCGAAGTCGCCGTGAAATTGGGCGTAGTTGGCGTGCACGCTGAGCCGCGAGAACGTACCCAGCAAGAACACCGCCGCGAGCAGTGTGGGCACCGCGGCCTTGCGCAGCACGCGCGCGAGCCGGCGCGCTCGCGCATCGGCCACGGCGGCCAGGAAGCCCGCGGGGACCGACGCTGCCGCCAGCAAGACCACCACGATGGGTACGATGGCCGGGAGGCGTTCGCTATCCACGAAGTAGGCGTACGACCAGTCCGGCTCGAAGGCCACGAAGTAGCCCGCGATCGGCGCGAACACGAGCAGCGCGAAGGCCGTGGTGACGAGCAGCGCGCGCCCACCCAAGCCCGAGGTCGAACGCCCGAGATCCCCCACGGCCGCCCAGGCGCACGCGACGCCGAGAGCGAAGCCCAAGAGGGGAGTGAGCGGCGCTGGCACGGCCGAACCTTCCCACGTTTTGTGGGCTGTGCCGCGCGAAATTTGCGGAATTTGGCGGTGCGCGCGGCTCCGGGTGCCGCGAAATCAGCGCAAAACGGGCAACGAGCGGTCGACGTTCGAGGCACCCTGGACTACATGAAAGCGCAATGGACGCAGCGCGCTTGCGAGAGCTCCTGGAGGCCGTCAAAGGCGGCTCGCTCGAAATCGAATCGGCGCTCGGCAAGCTGTCGACGTTGCCGTTCTCGGATCTCGGCTACGCGCGCATCGATCACCATCGCGCGCTACGCCAAGGCATCGCCGAGGTCGTGCTCGCCGAGGGTAAGACGCCCGAGCAGGTGGTGGGCATCGTGCAACGCATCGTCGAAGCGGGTGACAACGTGTTCGTGACGCGGCTCGTGGGCCGATCGGCGGAGCTGTTGCAAGCGTCGGTGCCTGGCCTGAGCTACTCCGCGCTCGCACGTACGGCTAAATTCATCCAGCGCCCGATCCCCGAACGCAACTGCGCTCCAGTCGCGGTGGTCACCGCAGGCACCAGCGACCTGCCGGTGGCCGAAGAAGCCCTGGAAACCTTGAGCATGTTCGGGATTCCGGCGCAGCGCTACATCGACGTCGGCGTGGCCGGGATCCATCGCTTGATGAGCCACGTCGAAGCACTGAGTGCCGCGCCGGCAGCGATCGTCGTGGCGGGGATGGAGGGCGCCTTGCCGAGCGTGGTCGGTGGCTTGATCGGCGCGCCGATCGTGGCGGTGCCGACGTCGGTCGGTTATGGGACGGCGCTTGGCGGCTTCACGGCGTTGTTCGCCATGCTCACGAGCTGCGCTTCGGGCATCACGGTCGTGAACATCGACAACGGCTTTGGCGCGGCGATGGCGGTCGGGCGCTTGCTGTTCACGCAGCAAAAACAAGCCGTGTCTCCATGAGCAAGCCGGTCAGCGCGGCGCACGGCCACGAACATGATCACGACCACGACCACGGGCACGGGCACGGGTATCATCACCACCACGGGCCGGCGGTGACTGTCGAGGGGGACGCCGAGGCGCATCGCGAGCCACTCAGCCGCGGCGCAGGCGCCGGAAAAACGCTCTTCCTGGATGCCTTCAGCGGCGTGGCGGGCGACATGACGATCGCCGCGCTGGTCGATTTGGGCGTGCCGTTTCAGGTCGTTCGCGACAGCGTGGCAAAGCTCGGGCTCGCCGGCTTCGCGCTCGAGCTCAAGCCAGCGCGCGGCGGCGTGATTGGCGGCACGAAGTTCGACGTCAAGATGGACGCCGCGCAACCCGACCGCCGCTACCGCGCGATCGATGAGCTGATCGCGGCATCGCCCCTGGCACCGGCGGTGAAGGGGCTGGCGCGTGCAATTTTTCTGCGCTTGGCCGAAGCGGAGTCAGAGGTGCATCGCAGCACGCTGGATTCCGTCGCGTTTCACGAGGTGGGGGCGATCGACGCGATCGTCGATATCGTGGGCGCTGCGGCGTGCTTCGAGTACCTCGGCGCGCACGTCGTCTCGTCCGCGCTGCCCATGGGCCGCGGCAGCGTGCTGTGCCAGCACGGCCTTCTGCCGTTGCCGGCGCCTGCGACCGTGGCTTGCTTGCGCGGCGTGCCCACGGTCGATGCGGGCATCGAGGCCGAGCTTGTGACGCCGACCGGCGCAGCCATCGTCGCCACCGTGGCGCGAGAATTCGTGCCTTGGCCAGCGTTCGCCCCGGCGCGCGTCGGTTGGGGCTTCGGCACGCGTGCGTTACCTGATCAGCGGCTGAACGCGCTGCGCGTGGTTTTGGGTGAACGCGGGCCGAGCGTCGAGGCATCACCCGTGGCGACTCACGTCGTGCTCGAAGCCAACGTGGACGACATGACCGGGGAGCTCGCCGCGCACGCGCTGCGCAGCTTGCTCGAGAGCGGAGCGCTCGACGCTTGGGCGACGCCCATCGTGATGAAGAAGGGGCGCCCGGCGCTGATGATCTCGCTCGTCGCCCCGCGTGAGGCCGAGGCGCGCCTCGCCGAGGTACTGCTGCGCGAGACGAATTCGATCGGCGTGCGTCACACCCCCGTGTCGCGCACCGAGCGTCCGCGCCGCATGGCCCAGGTCATCACCGAGTTCGGCATCATTCCGCTCAAGATTAGCGAAGGGCCGTACGGTCCGCCGCGCGTGAAGCCCGAGTTCGACGCCTGCGTCGACGCAGCGCGCGCCGCGGGCGTTTCGGTGACCGAAGTGATCGCTGCGGCGCTTGCGGCCTACGCGCGCTGAGCGCGTGGCTCGATCAGTCCGGGCGTTCCAGGCGAAAGCCGGCGGCTTCCCAACCGAGCACGCCGCCTTCGAGGAACGCGACGGGGATGCCCTGCTCAGCGAGCTTGGCGGCCAGATCCTTGGTCTGATCGCCCGAGCGGCAATAAACGACGGGCGTGGCGGGCAACATGTGCAGCTCGGCCAAGCGCGTTTCGATTTCTGCGGCGGGCATGTTGACCGCGCCGGGCAGGTGCGCGCGCGCAAACACCGGCGCTTCGCGCGTGTCGACGGCGATCACGCGGCCCTCCTTCAGCAACTGGGCGAGCTCTTCCGGCTTCAGCGCGCCCTCGGCGCGGGGCAAGAACGGATCGAGCATCTCCCGCAGCTCACGACGCGGCACGGCGCCGACTTTGCCGCCGACGGGGCGGCCCTGATGAAACACGACGAACGTTGGGATCTGTTGCACGCCGAGCTGACGGGCGATCAGGGGCGACTTGTCGATGTCGACCGACACGACCTTGGCCTTGCCGCGCAGCTCGTCGGCGAGCGCCATCAGATCCGGCTGCATGCTCTTGCCAGCGGGGGAGCGCTCCGAGCCGAACTCGACCAGTACCGGCTCCTCGCTCAGCAGCACCTCTTGTTCGAAGTTTCTTTCCGTAACCGTGGGCAGGGGCATGTTTGGGCAGCGTCCGGGGAAAAGCGGACGACCGTTATGGCGCTCGTACCGGCCGGGGTCAAGGTGGAGCTCGGCCGTTGACTGAGCCTCTGCGCTGGAGGCTACACCGGAGACGGCCGTCGAAACAGCGCGTGTAGAGCGACGGTGATCAGCACCACGGAACCTGCCGCGAGCAGCGCAGGTAAGGGGCTTTCGCGGGCGGCGGGCGAACCCAGGGCCAGGCCCCAAGTGACGATTGCGCGGTGCGGGCGAAGGCCAGCCTGGGTCAACGCCGCGTCGAGCGCCGTGAGCCACGCCACGCTGAACGAGGCGCTGACGAACAGTGGACCGAGCGCGCGAGCCAAGCGCTGTCGCAGAAACGCCACGAGCGGTGTCCGTCCGAGGCCTTGCGGGACCGACTCCGGATCGTCGGTTTCGAGGCGCACGATTTCGCACCGCAACAGCCAGGCTTGCTCCAAGCCGCGCAGCGCACCCAAGGTGCACACGTAGCTCAGCGTGCGGCCAGACCATGCCCAAAACACCGCCGCCACGAACACGGTCGGTAGGGAGCTCACCAGGTCGCACACGAAACGCAGCGCGGTGTCGAAGCTGCGCGGCCCACTCGCGGCGAGCATGCCGAGCGGGACGGCGATCACCGACGCGACCGCCAAAATCGAGAGCCCAGCCAGCACCGCGAACTCGAGCCCCCGCGCGTAAGCGCGCCACTCGGGCGACAGCGGCGCGAGCAGGCTCGCCAGGACGATCAGGAGCACGCTCGCTGCGGCGGCGAGCATGAGCCGCTTCTTGAGGGAGAAGGGCTCGCTCATCGAGTGCTCGCGCTCGCCCCGAGCTCGCCGCGCGGTCGAATCAAATCGGCGGCTTGCCTCAGCAGTAACGTTGCCAACGCGAGCGTCAAGGATGCGGCCATCCAGGCGTTCACGTCGCCCGAAGCGAGTGCCAGCGCCGCGGTTCGCCCGAGCCCGGGCAGCCGAAAGGCGAGCTCGACCAGCACGATGGCGCTCAGCACGAACGGCGGGTAGGTGGCGCCCAAGGGCGCCGACACCGAGAACGCGGCAGCTAGCGGCGAAACGCTCTGGCTCATCGCCGAGCGCGCCAGGTGCCGCGAGACCCAAGCTGCCGTGGTCAGCGTGACCAGACACACGGCGCTGAACATCCCGCCCGTGGTCGAAGCGAACAGCTGCACGAACACCGCGCACGGGATCGCAGCGAGGGTCGTGCCGACGACGGCCGAGGCGTAGCGCGTCAAGTGACGCGGGGTGCGGCGCTCGAAGCGCGTCCATGCCACACCGAGCGGAAACCCGCCGCCCATGCCGACGAGCAGCAAGAACAAGGTCGTGCCGAGCCCCTCTTCGACCAGCGCGATTGCGCTCTGCCCAGCGCGCGTGCGCCCCATGCCGCCACGCAGCACCGCGGCCAGCCATTTCCCGTACTGGGTCTCGACGAAGGTCGCCGCCAAGCGCCGTGGGCCATCGAGTACCGAGTATTCGCTGCCGTGCAGCTCCCAGAAATCACGCCACACGTCGACGGCCTGCTGCGCTTCGGCCATGCTCGCGTCCGGTCCGCAAACGACGGGCAGGTCGGTGACGTGCGAGAGCACCGAGTTGAGCCGGCCCACGCGGGCCACGTCCAGCGGCGACTTCACTTCGCCCAAACCGTCGATCAGCGCGGGCAGGGCGAAGGTGTCGACGTGGATGAGGTCTTCACGGCGCAGGGCAATCGAGCGTTCGGCGAGGCGCGCGGTCAGATGGCGCACGCTCGCCACGCGAAAATCGATCGCGCGATCCTGCCAAAAGCGGGTCCAGAACAAGACCGCCTGCGCGCCGTCGGACAGCTCGTCCGCCGTTGCCACTTCCATGCGCAAGGCGATCGGCGTGAGCGCGAGCGCCACCCGCTGCCGGGCAAGCGGCTCGAGCGAATCGAGAGCGGGCAGCACGTAGGGCAGGGCTGCGCCCCCGAGCCGCGCCAAGGCGAGCTCCGCCGGCACGGCCGGGCGACCTCCGGCGGCGATGGCGCGCACGGCGTCGCCCGCGCGTTCGCGAACCCCGGTCGGGTGCGCGTTGAAAAACACGGGCAACGCCGCGAAGGGCGTCGAACGAGCGGTGCCGCTCCGCGCGTCGAAGGTCGCCGCCGCCCAGAACATGCCGGCGGAGACAGCGGCCAACACGAGCACACCCCCGAGCACCCTCCGGATCGCGCTCCGGACGTTCACCTGTTTTCTACCTTGACCCAGCGGGGCACGGCGGGCTTGGGGCCCGCGAATGGCTAAGTGGACCGCTCTGGCGGCCCATGCATCCCGGCCGGCCTCGTTGCTCCTCGGTTACATCCCAGCAGTATGCGCCGTCGTCGCCCCTCGCCAGCCGGGCGCCTCGACCGCGATCATCGACCGACTTAGCCATTCGCGGGCCCTTAGCGGACGAGCAGGTAGCCGAGCATAGCGACGAACAGCATCGTGCCGAGCACGACGATTCCGACGACCGAAGGCGAAAGGCCGCTGGTGGGGATCGAGACGGGCTCGTTGTCCAGGCTGTAGGTGGGTGGCGGGCCGGACACCCGCGGGGCTCCTGGAGGAGGCGCGGAGGACAGACCTGCGCCGGCGAGCGGGTTCACCGCGCCGACCATGGTGTGCCCGACGCGCAGCTTGCGCGATTCCCGGCTGGCCTCTTCGCTGGCCGGAGCTTCACCTTCGTATGGGCGCTGGGTGACGGCTGGCGCGCGCACCGTGGTGTCGACCGGTGCCTCGGGCAGCGCGTACTTTTGGTACGAGACGAGCGCGTCGGGCGTCGGCGCAGGCAGCGCGGGCCCGTCGAATTCGGCGACGATGACCGTGATGTTGTCGTGACCGCCCGCGCGGTTCGCGCGATCGGTGAGCTCGCGACATGCGCCGAGCGAATCCGGAATCGCGAGCAGCACCTCGCGCATCTCGTCGCCCCGGACCATGCCGGACAAACCATCGGAGCACACGAGCAGGCGATCGCCCTTGCACAGATCCACGTACGTGAGATCCACCTGCACGGTCTCGGCAGTGCCGAGCGCCTGCAAGATGATGTTGTTGTGCTCGAAGGTCTCGGCCTCCTCTTCGGTGAGCTGCCCGGCTTCGATCAGTTGGTTCACCAGGGACTGATCGCGGCTCACCTGGGTGAAGCGGTCACCACGAAGCACGTAGGCGCGGCTGTCGCCGACTTGGGCCACGAACAGCCGGCCATCCATCAACGCCGCGATGGTGGCGGTGGTACCCATGCCGCGGCGCGTGCGGTCAGCGCGGGCCTCGTTGAAGATGCGGATCCCGGCTTCCTCCACGGCTTGGACGAGACGCCGCGCGAGGTCATCGTGGTGTAACGGTGGATCGCCCTGGACCAGCTTTTCGTAGATGATATCGACGGCGAGCTGGCTTGCGACCTCACCGGCAGCCGCGCCGCCCATGCCGTCACAGACGCCGAGCAACATGCCTCGCTCGCCGATCGGCGGCTCGCGATCGCCCTCCATCAGGCTGCGGCTCTTGCGGGTCAGATCAGCGACGAGGAAATTGTCCTCGTTGTGCTCCCGGATCTGTCCCACATCGGTACGGCCAAACACGCGGACCTTCAGCCCGGAGCCAGAAGCGTCAGTCATCGCCCGTCCGCCCGCCCGACGTCGAGCCGAAACAGATGTTGTCCGATACGTACATGGTCGCCCGGGCTGAGCTCACGCTCCGATCGGATCGCCAAGTAGGTGCCGTTGGAAGAACCCAGATCCCGGAGGCTGAATGTTCCGTTGCTGGGGTCCCGCGTAATCGCTGCATGCCGCCGACTCATGAAGGGATCATTGGTGAAAACGATGTCGCCCTGCTCGCGTCCTACGATCGCCTCGTCCCGCGTCGGATAGTAGACGTCTCGAGTGACCCCTTCCACCGTGCGCTGGCAAAGACGCATGTGGCGCGCCGCTGACGGGGAGCCGAATATCTGTGTGCCTCGCTCCACTGCCGGACTAAGCCCTTTTTCCGCGTCGCTCACTACCTCGAACCTTAACACTTCCAACCCTACCAACACCAAATCGGCGTGTTGCAGCCGCTCGGGCGTCTGGCCCCGGAGCCTCACGTATACTCCGTTGACCGATTCCAGGTCCCTAACAAAAAACCGGCCGTTTCGCCGGCTTAGGCGAGCATGGCGGGGGGCGACATAGGGATCGTTCGGCAGCACGATGCTGCCTTCCTCACGGCCGATGTCGGTTTGATCGTCGACAATCGGGTATTCTCGGCCGGGCTTTCCGTCTTGGCCGATCACGACCAGACGCGCGTCGACCTTCGGCTCGACAGGCGCGTGGTGATGAGGTGCGGCCGCGCCTTGTCCCGCACCGCGCACCTGTCGCGCATCCTCCGGCCCGCCGACCAGGCGCGCGCCGCAGAATTGGCAGAACGACATCTGCGGAGGGTTCGGGCCGCGACAGCGGGAGCAGGTGAGTGTGCCGCCGGCAGCTGACGGCTGCGCTGGAGCGACGGCAGGGGGCGCCGCGGGAGCGCGGGGCGGGGCAACTGGAGGCTGAGCGGCGAACGCGCGTGCCTGCGGCGCCTGCGGCGCGGTGGAGGGCTCTTGCGGGTGATCGAGCGAGCTGCCGCAGTTCGAACAAAAGCGTCCCGTGATCGGGTTGATCGTGTGGCAGCGCGTGCACGCGCGCTCGGCGGGTCGCTGCGAAAATTCGAACGGCGGAGCCGCTGGGCGCATCGCTGCGCCGTCACTCGGTGGCCGAACGCTCGACGTTGCGGGCGACGGTGCGAATGTCGAGGGGGGCGAGAAGAAGGGTGGAACCGCGGGTGCTGCGGGCGGCGCGTGTGGGGGTGCCGGCTGCCCAACGGGCGCAAGGCCTCTCGGCGGCGTGGGCGCCACGCCCGCCGCCTCGCCTAAAACCAGACGATTCCCGCAGTCCTGACAAAACCTCAGTGACTCGGGGTTATCTTTGCCGCAGCGGCTACACCTCACCAACAATTGCCCAATCTCTAGTCCTCGCTTTCATTACTTCAAACAGGGGCCGGAGTGAAAGTGAAGAGCCGGACCCTCGCGCTTACCAGCGCGCGAGCGGGTCCCGGAGCTCCAAGGTGAGCTCGAATCCGATGGTGTGGGCCAGACCAAAGCCCAGGTAGCGGTCTGCGCGGTCCTGACCCGTACTGTCGGTCCAGTGGTGCAGCAGAAAAGAGCGCGAACCGAGGGCCCCGCCGATCACGGTGGACTGCGTGACCTGAAACTCCAAGCCGAACCCCGCGCTCAGGGTCGGCCCGCCGGCGCTCACGTTCCACTCGTTTCCGTAGAAGGCGCCCCCGAAACCCAAGACGAAGTAAGGAGTGAGGCGATTTCCCGCGTCCAAGTAGAAGCGCGCCTCGCCGCGCAGCTGCTGCAGGATGGCCAGGCGCAGCAGATTGGACGAGTCCATCCGGGTGAACTCGTAGGCACCACCGACATACCAGGGCCCCCGGGAGCGATAACCCATTCGGATGGCGAGGCCGCCGCCGCTGCCGAAGATGCAAGGGGTCTTGGCACCCGTGGGACAGACATCACCACCGGACGCCAATTTCTCCACCGCGACGCCGACGCCGTACTGGAAGTACTCCACATTGTTGGGCGGCGGCCGCTGCGCGTCCTCGGCCCAAGCAGGATTTGCTCGGCCGAGCAGAAACAAAGCGAGCGTCGCTACGAATGCAAACAACGCAGCTTTCCTGCGGCGCGCGCTGCGCCTGAGGTGTGCTGCGGCGCTCGAAGTTGAAGCCGGTTCGACCCTGGTCGTCGTCACGGGCTTGACTGTACCCGAATCCTTCGTCTAAAGCCGGGTCGAGTCCCCAGGAAGCTAACGGAATGGAAATTCACCTCGACAAACGCGCTGTCCGCCAGATTCGCCTTTCTGCGCAAGAGGCCATCGAGGAGGATGACACTGAGTCACTCAGAGAAGACATCCTCGAGGCGTTTACCGAAGATCAGGTCGAGGAAATCGAGCGTCGCCTGGACAATGGCGATTTCTTCGAATTCTTGACCGACGTGATCGACGAATGGAGCGGTGACGACGTCGACGAGTTGCTCGAGCTGCTCGAGACCCAACTCGGCGAAGTGGGCATCGATCTGAAGACGGAAGCAAAGAGCGAAGCCACCGACGACGAAGACGAGCCGGACGAACCCGACGACGACTTCGACGACGAAGATGAAGACGACGAAGACGACGACGAAGACGACGAAGAAGAAGAGAAAGAAGAAGAGCCCGAATAAGGTTCGTCGCGTCGCGCCGGCCGCCTTTCACCGTCTAGTCGGCTAGCTTCGGCGGCAGCTCGCTCGGCGGTTTTGCGCTCTTGCTCGGCTCATGCAGCTCGCGCAGGATGTACGCGGCGCACTCGCGCCGCGTAACACTTGCCAATCTCGGGCAAATCTCCCGCGCGCAGGGCGCGTAGCGCGATTCGGGCAGCTCCTGGGTCAGCGTCGTGAGTGGCGTGCAGGCGTCGCTGCCCGCGACCTGCTGCGCGAGCAAGGCCTCTTGCCACAGCGCATCGTCGCGCAAGGTGCTGCTCGGGTAATCGACGAAAACGCCGTGGAACGCGCGCTGTGCAGCGCGCGGATCGCCAAGCTGATCGCGATACAGCTCCGCGACCCGGTAGGCCGCTTCGGCAAACCGCGGTCGTTCGTAGCTCCCAGACAGATGTGACGCTTCACGGGCCGCGAGCATGCGCTCGAGGAGCGCGACGGCGCGCGCGGGCGCAGCCAGGCGCAGCTCGCAGTCCGCGCCGTGAAAAAGCGCATCGTCCCAGTACGCGCCGCGCGGGTAGGGGAACCGGTTGGCGACGAGCACGTAGGCATCGCGCGCCGCGGCGGTCTTTCCGAGCGCTTCGAGCCGACGGGCACGCTCGTAAAGCAGCTGTTCGGCGAGAGATCCTTGGTCGAGCGCGGGCTCGACGCGGTCGATGTAGCCGAGCACCGCTTGATCGCCGCCCTGCTCGGCCAGGGCCGCGAAGTAACGACGCAGCGCCAGGTTGGCCACGCCCGAGTCCGGATATTTGCGGGCCGCTGCTTCCAGCGCCGCGTTGCCGCCCGCCGCGTCACCCGCGCGAAGCTTTAGATCGGCGAGCGCGAAGCTGGCACGCGCAGCTCGATCGCTCTTACCGTTGGCGAGCTCGGTGTAGATTTCTTTGGCGCGCGCAAAGTCACCGCCGCGCTCGAAGCTCGCGGCGGCGCGGTAGCGCGCGTCGTTGCGATCGCGCGCGGTGTCTGCGCTCTGGGCGGCGCTCAGCCAGCGCTCCCCAGCGCCCGCAAAATCACCGTTCGTGTACGCGGCTTCTGCGCCATCTCTAGCCTGCACGTAAGCAGGCGGCAGATGCGGCGCGCAAGACAGCATCAACAGCGAGAAGAAGAGCCAGCGCTTCATGGCGAAAGCTCGCCGAGCGAGCCGATGGCATCGGACAAGCGAGCCGCGGCCATGCTCGCTCGTTCATTCGAAATATCCAGGTGCAGCACGGCGCGCAGCGCGTCGGGGCCCGTGGCGTTGATCAGCACGCCGCGCGCTTTCGCGGCCTGCACGACGCGCGGCGCGTCCACGCCGGGCACGGCGAAGGAAACGATGTTCGTCTCCGGGGTGACCACGCGCACGCCGCTCACGGCCGCAAGCGCGCGACCGAGCTCGCTCGCGGCTGCGTGGTCGAGCGCGAGCCGCGCGCGCTGGTGCTGCAACGCGAACAAGGCCCCAGCCGCCAAAATGCCGGCTTGCCGCATGCCGCCGCCGAGCATCTTGCGATACCGGCGCGCTGCGCCGATCGCGTCTCGCGTTCCAACGAGGGCCGAGCCGACGGGTGCCCCCAAGCCCTTCGAGAAGCACACGTTCACGGTGTCGAAGGAGCGGGCGAGTGCCGCCTCGCTCTGCCCGGTGGCCAGCGCGGCATGCCAGAGCCGCGCTCCGTCGAGGTGCGCTGCGAGCCCGAGCTCTCGGGCCCGTTTCAGGACGGCTTCCGCCCTTGCTTGCGGAAACACGCGGCCGCCGGCGCGGTTGTGCGTGTTCTCCAGACAGACCAGCGAGGTGCGCGGGTGATAGTCAGCCTTGGGTTTGACGGCTGCGGCCAGCTCCTGCGCGTCGAACAAGCCGCCTGCGCCGGCTTGCGCGAACTGCACGCCTGCCAGCGCGGCGCCCGCGCCTGATTCGTAGAACGCGACGTGCGCGCCCTCGCCAATCACGACTTCGTCGCCGGGGCGCGTGTGCACGAGCAGCGCGATCTGGTTGCCCATCGTGCCCGACGGCACGAACAGCGCACTCTCCTTGCCCAAGAGCTCCGCCGTGCGTTGCTCCAGCTCGATCACGCTCGGGTCCTCACCGTAGACGTCGTCACCGACCGGAGCGTTCAGCATCGCATCGCGCATCGCGCGCGTGGGCTGGGTCACGGTATCCGAGCGGAGATCGATGACGGGTTCGGGGCTCATGCGCAGCCCGTAGCTTAGGGCCCGCGAATGGCTAAGTCGATCGCTCTCGCGGCCGGTGCATCCCGGCCGGCTTCGTTGCTCCTCAGTTACATACCAGCAGTATGCGCCTTCGTCGCGCCTTGCCAGCGACCGCGACCGCCGCCCCGACCGCGATCATCGACCGACTTAGCCATTCGCGGGCCCTTACTCCGGATCTTCGTCACTGGGCACGGGCAGGCCGGCCCGCGCTCGTTCGGCGAGCGCAGTGGCGAACAGCTCGTAGGCCAGGATTTGCGTGGCTTGCGCCAGATTCACCGAGGGTTGGTCGGCGGCCATCGGGATTCGAACGTGGAGCGTTGCCCAAGCGTGATCGGCCTCCGAAAGGCCGGTCTTCTCGTTGCCGAACAGAAATGCGATTTTGCCGCCAGCCGCCGCGAGCTCGACGGCGCGTTGAGCCGCTTCGCGCGGTTGAATCACGCCCGAGAAGCCGCGCCGCGCCGTGGTAGCGAGCACGAGATCCACGCCCGAAAGTGCGCTCGCCATGTCGTCGCAGCGGCGTGCATCGTTCAAGACATCCCATGATTTGACGGCCATCTTGAAGGCCATCTCGTGCTCGGGGACCGCGAGTCGGCCGGGCTTGATCAAGGTGAGCTGGGTAAAGCCCATGGTCTTGATTGCGCGCGCCGCCGCACCCACGTTCTCCGGGTAGTGAGGCCGGACCAGAACGAACTGCGTGGCGGCATGGATCGGGAGCTGAAGCTTGGGCTTCGGGATTTCGAGCGGCTTTTCGAACGTCATGGTCGGGTCGTGCGTTGTGAACGCGCGCAGCGAAATCCTAGGGTGGGACGGCGATCGCTCGGTAGGGCGGCGCCGCGCGCAGCGCCACGCAGCCAGGCCATCGGCGACTCGTAGCTACCGCCGCGCACGACGCGCGCGCTAGTTGCCGTGGCGGCGTCCGGTCCCGCGGGATCGGTCACCGGCGCGTCGGGGTACTGCGTGGCGTAGCGGTCTTGGACCCATTCCGCCGCGTTCCCGGCGAGATCCAAAAAGCCATCTGGAGTTCGCCCGGCGTTGAACGACCCGACCGGAGCAAGCTCTGCGAAGCCGTCGCCGTCGTCGGTCGGGTCCAGCCCAAGCCGACCGTGATTGGCGAGGCGATCGTTGGCCAGCTCGCCCCACGGGAAGCGCCGCGCGTTGGCGCCGCGCGCGGCGCGTTCGAACTCGGCCTCCGTAGGCAAGCGCGCCCCGCGCGCCGCGCAAAAGCTGCTCGCGTCGTCCCACGTTACGAACGTCACGGGCAACGAGCTGCGTTCGAAGCGACGCGCACCTCGATCGTAAGGCGGCGCCTTGCAGCGTCCGATGCGCACGCACGCCGCGTAGTCAGCGACCGAGACCTCACGGCGATCCATGAAAAAAGTGGACAGCTTGACGCGGTGTTGCAGGAGCTCATCGCCGAAGCTCCGCTCGTCACAGGTGGCGGCCAGCGGCTCGTGCTCGCACAACACGGTCGAATCGATGATCTCGGCCGAGGTCGAGCCCATCGAAAACTCGGAGGCTGGCACGCGGATCATCTGCGAGCCGCGCGCACGCAGCAGCGCGAGGCCGCCCGTGAGCACGGCTTCGCTCGGGCTCGCGCCGAACGGCCAGGGCAACCACACCGAGCCGTTCGCGCCCGCCGCCTGGGTCTCGGGCGGATGAACGAGCAACACCGTGAGGCCCAGCACGAGCACGAGCGCCAAGCGCTCCACGTGCGTTCCGCGTCGAATCACGGGGCCGGAACCCGGGCGGTCCCGGCATCGCTGGGGTCGGCCAAGCCCGCGTCGCGAGCTTCGACACGGACGGGTTTGCTCGCGCCGGCGTCGCGCGCGGGGTCGTGGCGCGGCCCTGCTTTTAGCTTGGTTTTGGGCGCTTCGGCGGGCGCGGCCTCGGCGGAACGGATCAACGGCGCGGCCTCGACCTGCTCGACGCGAGACTCGGGCGGACGCTCGCCTTCGCGTAGCCCGATGCTGAGCTGGAAGCCGGCGATGCCGAGCAGGGCGCCCACGGCCGCTCCGCCGACCACGAGCCGCGCAGTACGACTTTCGTGAGGAGTCGGCGCGTGCGTACGGTGCCGCTCGTCGGGCAAGGTCGCCAGCTGCCGGCGTGGGCTTTGCCAGAGCGCTTCCGCGAGCGCAGCGCCGAAGGCGCGGGCGTCCTCGAAGCGCGCGCTCGGCGTTTTCGCCAAACCTCGGGCCAGTACGTCGTCCACGTGTGGATCGAGGCCCGACAGCTCCGCGATCCCCGGCGGCTCTTCGTTCGTGATGCGCGTGGCGACTGCGATCGCGTCTTCGCCCGGGAACGCGCGCTGCCCGCTGACCGCTTCGTACAAAGTCGCGGCGAGCGAGAACTGATCGCTGAGCGGAGAAAATCTGCCGGTTTCGATGCATTCGGGAGCGCTGTAGGCCGGCGTACCGAGCAGGCCGCCGTCGCGCGTGAGCGTCGAATCCGGAACGCGCGCGATCCCGAAGTCTGCGACCTTCGCCCCGGTCGGCGTGAGGATGATATTCTCGGGTTTGATGTCGCGGTGCAGGACGCCCGCCAGATGAGCCGTGGTCAAGGCGTCGCCCACTTCGCGCGCCAGCTTGGCCGCTGCCTCGGGCCCGAGTGGTCCGCGTAGCAAGCGCTCCTTCAGCGTGAGCCCCTCGGCGTACTCGAACACCAGGCACAACCCGAGCGACGGATCCTCACCCATGTCGTGCAGGGCCACGATGTTCGGGTGGCTGACGCGCGCCGAGGCGCGAGCTTCTTGCCGCATGCGATGCAGGAGGGCATCGTGCTGCTCGGGCGGAATGTTCAGATCATCGCGCAGGAGCTTGATGGCCACGCTGCGATCCAACACCGGGTCGTGCGCCAAGAGCACGCGACCCATCGCCCCACGACCGAGCAGGCGCTCGATGCGATAGCGGCCGATCTGAGTCGGCAGGCCAGGCTCGTTGGGCTCCATTGAGGGGGAGCCGCGATCTATCCTCGGCCCACCGTGGGCTTCAATCGCTCAATCGGTGCCGGCGTCGGCTTCTGGCTTTTTGTTCTCGGTCGGCGGCGTCGGCGCGGGCTTGCGAGGAGGGGTGCCGTACTCGTCGTGAAGCTTGCGCACGAGCCCGTCGCGCAGCACGCGCTCGTGATACTCGGGCATAGTCGGGATTTGGACGAATAATTTGACGTGGCCATCCGCATCGACGATCTCGACCGTCCCCGTCGCGGTGGCCTTGTTTTGGCCGGGCAGCTGGTAACGGAAAATCAAATACGCGGCGTCCGGATCGCGCTCGGTGACCTCGTAGCCGAGGTCCACGCGCAAGTAGCGCAGCGCTCCGCTGTACGTCTGCTGCTTGCTGTACTCGGAGTCGCCGCCCACGCGCGCCGTGGCGCTGTGCGCAACGAGCAACACGAGCGCGAGGGCGATCGCGGCCGCGCCGAGCGAGCTCCAGTTCGGTCTGCGCATCGTGCGTCGGTTAGCACTCGCCGCGCTGAACGGACAAATTTCGTGCGTTCAGCGATGGCTGTCGCTCATTCCGGCAAGATGCCGGCAAGCAGGCTCTCGGGGCCCTCGCAGAACAGGAACTCGACCTCTTCGTCGCCGTACAGCTCTTCGAGCCGCTCGATGCCGCGCGCCACCTCGGCCACGTCCGAGGGGCGGTGCGCGTCGCTGCAGGCGGCGTGGTAAAGCCCGCGCTCCAGCAAAATCTCGGCGCATTCTTGGGTCTTGCGCCCGTACTTGCCGATCAGCGACGCCACGTCCAATAGCGCCGCGGAGCCGCCGTCGACCAGGCGCTCCAGCGTGTCCGGAGAGCGCCACAAGCACTGATAGCGCTCGGGGTGCGCGATCACCGGCAACAGCCCCCGGTGCCGCAGATCGAACAGCCGATGCTGGATCATGGGCGGAAAATCGATCTGGTAAAACTCGAGCAGCGCCGCTTTCTCGCCGGGGTACGGCAGGGCCTGACCGGACAACAACCGCTGGAACACGACCTCGTCGAAGTAGTGCTCGCTGCTCAGCTCGAGCTCGGGCAACGACTCGCCTCCGGGGAGGCCGGCGACGAATCGCTCGAAAGCCTCACGGATCGTGGCGCGAGTATTGTCGAACATCCCGGGGCGAGTGTGGGGCGTGGCCAGGACCTTCGAAAAACCGAGCTGGGCGAGGCCGCGTAACATCGCGCGGCCATCCTCGGCGGAGCCCGCGCCGTCATCGATGCCTGGCACGTAGTGACAGTGCAGATCGATCCAGCGGCTCATTGCTCGCAGAGCTTAGTCGCGTCTTGGACGCCTGCCACGGCGGGGCCCTTCGAAATCACAACGAGCTTGGCCGGCCGCGGACCGGCCCGCCAGGTCAATGGGCCAGTCGGGCCTTTTTCTCGACCAAGATGCGCGCACAGCCGGCGGCAGCGTGGAGCAAGCCACGGTCGAGATCGCCGCCACGAGCGCAAATGAATAGCTCGCTGCCGTCGACGGCCAGGCGGCGCACCTCGGTCCCCGCGCCCAAGACGTCCAAGCTAAGCGGCAGCTCGACGTTGGCCGACCCGAACAGCGGCGCCGCCGCCGCGAGCTCGTCGCACAACTCCGCGGCACCGGCACCGGCCATCAGCAGCCCGAGCTCGTCTCCGAGTGCCAGCGCCTCGAGCTCGGCCGAGCGCCGGGCGGCCTCCAGCAAGCGGGTGAGGGCCACCTGGGTGTTTTCGCTCCGGGCCTGACGACGGTCGTGGGTGGGGTCGTACATTGTAGTGCGTAGTTTTGTCGCCCCGGTTGGTCGGGCCAACTTCTCGCCGGCGGAATGGCGAGGATCCGGCTTCCGACGGCTTGCCCGTGCTAAACGCGGGAACGTCTCATGACCGATTCCCTGTCCCCTTTGCTCGAAGGCAAGCGCATCGTCGTGTGCGCGGGGGCCGGCGGCGTCGGTAAGACCACCGTGGCCGCCGCCATCGCCCTCGGCTTTGCCAGCCAAGGTGACCGGGTGCTGTGCATCACCATCGACCCGGCCAAGCGCCTGGCCGATAGCTTGGGCATCGGTGAGATGAGCTCGGAGGAACAGCAAGTGAGCGCGGAGCTTTTCAGCGCCGCAGGTCTTCCGGTTCCCGGCTCGCTGACCGTGCTCATGCTCGACACCAAGCGCACGTTCGACGAGCTCGTGGCGCGCCACGCCTCGAGCCCGGCGATACGCGACCGCATCCTCCAAAACCGCATCTACAACTACGTCTCGACGAGCCTCGCCGGCACGCAGTCGTACATGGCGATGGAGAAGGTGTTGCTCGTCCGCCAAGATCCGCGGTTCGACCGGATCGTGCTCGACACGCCGCCGACCAGCAACGCGCTGGATTTTCTGGATGCACCCGAGCGGCTGATCGAGGCCATCGACAGCGCGGCCATGCGTTGGCTGGTGCAGACGTTCGAGAAGTCCGGGCGCTTCAGCCTCAATCTCGTAGCTCGCGGCGTGGCGCTCGTGCTGCGCGGCATCGGTCGTTTGACGGGCCAAGGGTTCTTGGAGCACTTGGCGGAGTTCGTGGCCGAGCTCAACGAGCTGTTCGGTGGCTTTCGCGAGCGGGCGATCGCCGTCGCCCAGGCCTTTCGCGCGCCGGATCTGTCGTATGTGCTGATCACCTCGGCTGCGCCCGCGGCGATCGACGAGGTGAGCTACTTCGCGGCGCGCTTGCGCGACCAAGGCTTGCGCCCGGATGCCGTCGTGGTGAACCGTCTCCAGCCGAGCCTGGAGCTGGCGAGTGACGCCGCGCTGCAAGCGCTCGCCGGAGAAGTCGGCTTGCAGCTGACCTCCGAGCTCGTTCAGGGCGTGCAGCAAGCAGCTTCCGACGACAGGCAGCGCGCCGAGTTCGAAGCGGGTCAGCTGGCGGCTTTGCCCTCGGCCATCGGCGAGCCCGCGCCCAGCGTGTTCAAGGTGCCCGTGCTGTCGGCGGACGTTCACGACATCAAGAGCCTGTCGAGCGTCTCGCGCCTACTGTTTGCGTGACGGCGCTTTCCAGGCCTTGATGCCGGAGGGCGCAAGCTCGTTGCGCTTGCGGGCCCGGTACTCGACCGTGATCGGCACGGCACGGAAGTCGAACGCCTTTCGGATCTGATTGGCCACGAAGCGCTTGTACGCTTCGGTGATGTACTCGGGCGCGTTGCACATCGCAACGAAGCGCGGCGGGTGCGCTTCGGCTTGAGTGATGTAAAAAATGCGTGGCGCGCGGCCTTTGCTCGTCGGCGGGGGGTGCTTTTGCAGCACTCCTTCGAAGAAGCGGTTCAGCTCGCCGGTGGGGATCCGGCGCTTGAACTCCTTGCTCGCGCGCGCGGCGAGGTCCAGCAGCTCTTTGACGCCGCGCCCGGTCTTGGCGCTGAGATGCACGATTGGCACCCAGCCCGCGAAGCGCAGTTCGTCGCGCGCGAGCTCTTCGGACTCGGCCTGCTCTTTCTTGTTTTGTAGGTCGGCCTTGTTCAATCCGACGATCACCGCGCGCCGCCGCTCCAAGCACATGCCGAGCAAGCGCGAGTCCTGCTCCTGCACACCGAGCACCGCGTCACACATCAAGATCACGACTTGTGCTCGCTCGATGGAACGGATCGCCTGCAACACCGAGACGAGCTCGATGCCGCGCTCCACGCGCGCCTTCTTGCGAATGCCCGCGGTGTCCACGATCAGGAACGTGCGACCATCGGCTTCGATGCGCGCGTCCACCGGATCACGGGTCGTGCCGGGGCGAGCGTCGACCAGCGCGCGCTCGCTGCCGGTGAGGCGGTTGAACATCGAGGACTTGCCCGCGTTGGGCCGACCGATCAGCGCGAGGCGCGGGATGATCTCGTCGCTCTCCTCGGGCTCCGCGCCGCGCGAGGCCTTCGGCAAATGCTTGGCGATGGCTTGCGCGAGCTCCGCCGTGCCACGCCCGTGCAGCGCCGAAACCGCGATGATTTCCGGGATCCCGAGCTCGTACAACTCGTTCGCGGCCGCCGTGTGACGCGCGGTGTCCACCTTGTTGGCCACGTAGATCACGGGCTTCTTCGAGCGGCGAAGTAACTGAATGGCCTCGCGGTCCGGGCCGGTCACGCTCATCGAGCCGTCGAGCACGCACACGATCACGTCCGCTTCGGAGATGGCCGCGTTCACGTGCCGGGCGATGCCCTGCTGCATCGGATCGTCGCTCGTCGGGTCGAAGCCACCGGTGTCGATCAAGGTCACGTTGTGGCCATGGATGTGCGCGGGCGCGTAATGTCGATCGCGCGTCACGCCGGGTTGGTCGTCGACGATGGCCAGCTTCTTGCCGACCAAGCGATTGAACAGCGTGCTCTTGCCGACGTTCGGTCGTCCGACGACGGCGACGATGGCGCTGGACTCGTTCATCGAGCCCTCGCAGGCGGACGCGGCTTGGCCTTGGCCTTGCTCTTGGCCTTGGCTTTCGCGCCGCTGCGCGTCGGCTTCTTGGCGGCCTCGACCTGCTTCAAGCCAACCGGTGCTTCGTAGCCGAGCTCGGCCAACTGACGCGGCATGCTCTTCCACTGCGGGGTCACGCGCACGAACAGCTCGAGGTGCACCTTGTGGCCCAAGAGCTCGGCGATCCGTTTCTGAGCCCCCACGCGGATGTCTTTGATCTGCAGTCCGCCCGTGCCGATGATGATCTTCCGCTGGCCGACCTTTTCCACGTGCACGGTGGCCTTGATCGACGAAGATTTCGGCCCTTCCGCGAACTCGTCGATGGACACTGCGACCGCATGCGGGATCTCACCTCGCATGGCGAGCAGCACTTGCTCACGGATGTACTCGCGCACGAAGAAGCTGGTCGGACGGTCGGTGAGGGTGTCCTCGTCGAAGCCGAGGCCACCCTCGGGCAGCGCCTCGGACAGCGCGTTCAACACCAGCTCGATGCCGTCGTCCGCTTTCACGCTGATCGGGATCAGCGCCTTGAAGTCACGCAGCTCTTGATACGCCACGAGCAGAGGCAACAATTTGCTCTTGTCGCGCAGCGCATCCACCTTGTTCACGACCAGTACGACTACGGCGTCTTTGGGGACGCCCTGGAACAGCTCCTGGTCGAGCTCACGCACGCTCTTTTCCTTCGCGGCTTGCTTGGCTGGAGCGACCGCCGAGATGTCGGTCATGAACAGCACCACGTCCGCGGTCCGTGCTGCGTCTAGCGCCGAAGCGTTCATGCGCCGGCCGAGCTCGGAGCGCGGTGTGTGCACCCCCGGTGTATCGAGGAATGCGAGCTGCGCGTCCGCGCGGTGCACGACGCCGAGCACGTTGTCGCGCGTGGTCTGCGGCAGCGGCGAGACGATAGCGAGCGGCTCACCCAGGACGCGATTCAAGAACGTCGATTTGCCGACATTCGAGCGCCCCACGATGGCAATGGTTCCAAAACGCATGAGTTGTTCGAGTCCGAGGAGGAGCGGCTGGGGAAGGGCCGCAATCAGCTGCGCGGTCAAAAATGAGCGCGGCGCCGCGCACACCTCCCACCGTTTCTCCCCGGTTGCAACGACAAGAAACACCGGCTACACCGCGCGTAGGCTGCGATGAGCGAGGAAAACGCGGGCGCTTCCGCAGAGCCGTCGACCGAGCCGGCTCCGGACTCGGGAAATCAGCGGCAATTATCGGGTCCTGTCGCGCCGAGCCGCCGAATCAGCAGCTTCTTGGCCTGGTTCACGGTCTGCGTCACCGCGCTCAGCCTGTTCATGCCGCTTTCGGCCAGTGGCATCTGGGACCCTCCCGAGCGCGAAGTGGCAGAGCTTTCGCGTCGGATTGCGCTGAACCTGCTGGGCGGCCACCAGCTCGCGGTCGATGGCGCCAACAACGAGGTGCCGACCCGCACCGAGCTGGGCCGCGGCGAGCTGCCATTCACTTCCATCGCCGTCGGTTTCCGCGCCTTCGGGCTGCACGAGTGGGCGGGGCGCTTGCCGCTCGCGATCTGGGGGCTGATCGGCGCGGGCGCCGTCTTCCTCTTGGTGCGGCGTTTGGCCGACGCGAGAACGGCCTGGTTCTCGGTGCTCGTGCTGGTCACGATGCCCCTCTATTTTCTGCACGCGCGCACGATGCTCGGCGACATCGTGACCATGGCCGCTCTGGCGCTGTCGCTATCAGGCTTGGCCCTGGCCGTCTTCGGGCGCCGAGCCGAAGAGGGAACGGCGGGGCGAGCGCTAGCCCTCGGTTTGGGTGGGCTCGGCATGTTGTGCGCGGTGCTCTCGCGCGGCGTGCTGATCGGCATTGCGGTGCCTGCGCTCAGTGTGGGCGTTGCCTGGCTCGTGCTCCGCACTTCGCGGGTCAGCTCGCGCGATCCGCTCGGTGAGGTGCTCGGCGGCGCTAGCCTCGTGCTCGGCTTGGCGGCGGGCGTGGTGGGCCTGCGCGCTCTGTTGCATGCGCCGGAAGGAGGCGGTGCCTTCACCCTTTTGCTCGGCTCGGTCGTCAATCGTCCGCGCGTGCTGCCGACCTTCGACAGCGTCATCTTGCAGCTTGGCCATGCGCTGTTTCCGTGGAGCGCGCTGCTGCCCGTGACCTTGGGCACGCTGCTGCGCGAGCCGCGAGTCGCGTCCGAGCCGGCGCGTGAGCGCGAAGCCGCGCTGCGCGCCCTGGTGCTGACTACGCCCGTGATTGCGCTCTTGGCGTACGGCGTGATGGCGCCGGTGCTCGGCCCGATGCCGTTTGCCGCGGTGCCGGTGCTGGCCATCGCGCCCGCCTTGTTCGCGCGTGATTTCGAACGCGGCGCGCCGCCGCTGCGCGCGCTGCCCATGGTCGCCTGCGCCTTCGCCATTTTGCTCTTGGTCGATTTCACGAACCTGCCGGACAAGGCGCTCAGCGCGTTCTGTGTCGGCGACGTGCGCGTGCCGGAGAGTTTCAAACCCACGGCTCAGCGCATCCTCGAAGCGGGCACGCTGATCCTGTGCGGTGCGTTGTTGTTTTTGCTGCAAGAGCGCTCGGCTCATCGAGACACGCGCTTCCATGCCGAGGACTATCGGCGCTGGCCGCGCGTGTTTCGCGAGCTGTGGTCGGGCAACTTGCAGTTCGTGGTCTTGGTGTTCGAGGTCGCGCTCGTCGGCCTGTGCGTGCTCGGCTATCTCTCCGATCACGTGCTTGCCATCGGCAAGTTGGATGCCTTGGGCGCGACCCCGCGCACGGCTGCGCTGCTCGGCGCGTTCGCGCTGCCGCTGTGCGTCCTTTCACCGAGCGCGTTGCTCCTGGTTCGAGACAGTTTTCGAACCTTGTTCGATCCCGAGCTCGGCACTTTGTTCGGCTCGGGGCGGCTCGCGCGCTTTTTTTCGGGCGGGCTGTCCCGCGCCCAGGCGGTGTTGGTCGTGTGCGCGCTGTTCGGCTTGACGCTGAGCCTCGGCTTTTACCCGCTCCTTGCCGCGCAAATCTCGCCCAAACAAGTGTTCGACACCTATCGCCACGAGGCGCGTTCCGGCGAGCCCTTGGGCATGCTCGGCGCAGGTGCGGCGAGCGCAACGTACTATGCCGGCCGCAACGTGCCCTCGTTCGATGCGCCTGGGCGCGCGTTCGATTGGTTGATGAGTGGGGACGAGCGGCGCTGGCTCGTGCTGCGCGAACAAGATTTGTCCGAAGTCAACGCGCTGTATCGAAGCCATCAGCAGCCCGCGCGCAACCTGCCGGTGTTCGACTCAGGGTCGAGTGAGATCCTGCTCGCCTCGAGTCGGCTCGCCGGCTCGAGGAACGACAATCCGCTCGCCCGGTACCTGCCGGATCTGGAGCCGCAGCCGAGCCACATCCTCAGCGCCAACTTGGGTGACAAGTTGGATGTGCTCGGGTGGGACATCCTCGATCTCGAGGGCAAAGTCGTCGACGCGGTGGAAGCCGGGCGTCACTACACGTTCGTGATCGACTTCCGGGTCGTCCAGCCGATTGCCGGAAGCTGGCAGACCTTCATCCACATCGACGGGTTCCAACGACGCTTCAACGGTGATCACCCGACTTTGGACGGCAAATATCCGTTCAATCTTTGGCATGTCGGTGATTTCATCTCCGACCGAAGTGACTTTGCGCTCGAGCCCAACTTCGGTCCCGGCAAGTATCGGGTGTACTTTGGCCTTTACAGTGGAAACCGTCGACTCGAAGTCCGGCGTGGCAGCGCTGAGGAAAACCGCCTCGATGCCGGCTTTCTCGAGGTCCGCTGAAGCGGGATCTGCTTCGCCGCGGATTGCTCCGTGACACCTGCTCACAATGGGGTTAAGCGACAGTCGTGAGCGACGAGCAGTCCAAGCCGTCCGATCCGCCGCCGCTGTCGGAGCAGCCGCCGGTGTCGGAGCGCCGAAGTTACGAGCGCATCGACGTCGAGTGGTCCGTCGACTGCGAGACCGAGCAGACGTTCCTGTACGCGAGCATCACCAACATCTCCGAGATGGGGATCTTCGTCGCGACTCACGAGCCGCTCGAGGTCGGCACGCGCCTGACCCTGCGATTCGCCATGCCGGGCGAGCAGGCGCCGTTCATCCTCTCGGGCCAGGTTGCTTGGGTGAATCCGATCAAGCTGTTGTCCGACAACCCGAACCCGGGCATGGGCGTGCGCTTCGTCGATCTTTCGAGTGAGAACCGCGAACGGATCATCGCCTCGGTGCGGACCATCGCCTACGTGCGCGACAACACGAATTGAGCTGATTTCGCGCAGCCTCGCGGCCGCCGCGAAGTCGTCTACGCGGCGGCGCATGCTGAATTCCCGCATGGAATGACGAAACGGTGACCCCTGCCCGGTTTTCGGCTGCTAGAGTGCGCGACCGATGCGACCTCGTAATGCTGCCGACTACCGCACCTTGCTCTGGGTGATGATCGCCCCCGCGCTGGTGGCGGTGCAGTTCGCGCGCCCGGCTCTGGTCCCGTACCTGTGGTGGGTGAGCGCGTACTTCGCGCTCGCCTGCGGCGTGATTGCGCACAACCACAATCATTGTCCGACCTTCAAGGGCAAGCTCCAGAACCAAATCTTCGGCAACTGGATCTCGATTTTCTACGGCTACCCCACGTTCGCCTGGATCCCGACCCACAACCTGAATCACCACAAGTACGTGAACCGGGCGGGGGATGCGACGATCACCTGGCGTTACACGAACAAGCACAACCTGCTCGTTGCGGTGACCTACTTCTTCGTCTCCAGCTACTGGCAGAGCGATCCGATTAAGTTCTTCATCCGCAAGGCGCGCAAAGAGAACCCGCCGCTGTACCGCCGCATCCTGCTCCAGTACTTCGTGTGGGGCGGCGCGCACGTCGCGCTCTTGGCGCTCTCCATCGCCCTCCACGGTCTGAAGACGGGGCTCTACGTGTACGTGATGACGCTGCTCATCCCCGCGTTCTTTGCGCTGTGGACGATCATGCTCTTCAACTACGACCAGCACGTGCACACCGACCCTTGGTCGAAGCACAACCACTCCCGCAGTTGGGACGGGAAATTGCTGAACTTCCTGCTCTTCAACAACGGCTACCACCTCGCGCACCACGAGAACCCGGGCACGCACTGGAGCAACCTGGCCGAAGTTCACGCCAAGGTCGCGCCGCTCATCGACCCCGCGCTGATCGAGCACAGCCTGTTCTGGTATTGGGCCCGCGAATATTTCATCGCCCCCTTCATTCCGAGCCTCGGCTCCAAGCAAATCGGCCGCGCGCCCTTCGACGCACCGGACGGCGGCACCGTGAACGTGGCATCGGCGGATGTCGATGTGGGCGAAGCCGGCACGAACGCGCAGATGGTTGGCTCCTGAGGCTCGCGAGCCGATAGCTGGTTTGGTAGGCGGGCGCGCCGCGCGCTGCGCGGCGCAAAGCTCGTGGGCGGTTTACCCTGAGACCGTTGCCGGCAGTCGCCTACGGCGCGGCGTCGGCCTTCGGTCCGGCCTTGGGCGCGGCTGCTGCGGCCGGGGGCGCTGTTTTCGCGGCGGACTTGGCTGGCGGAGCGGCCGTCGCCGCCGGCGCCTTGCGTGACGCCGTCTCTTGGTTTGCGACTCGCTGATCGAGCTCGGCGATGGCTTCCTTGGCTCGAGCTTTGTAGCTCGGGTCGGCGGCGAGCAGCTCGTAATTCTGGCGGGCGCGTGCGATCTCGCCGAGCGAGCGGTAGCAATCGGCCGCCTGCCAGGCGGCGTCGTTGCCGACCGAGCCGGGGTAGCGGGTGTGTACGTCTTCGAAGCGCGGGGCAGCGCTCGGGCAACCCGAGACCATGCGCAGCGCTTGAACTTCGAACAACGCGGCGCTCGGAGCGTGGCTGCCGCCGAGGCTCGCGATCTCGGCGAAGCGCCGCTGAGCCTCGGAGTAGCGGCCGTCCCGGTAGGCGGCCATCGCCGCATCGTAGCTCGCGTCGGAGTCGGTCGTGACTTGGCCAGAGCCTTCGAGGTCTTTGTCGTCGGCGCTGGCACCGAGTGAGCCTGCGGGCTCCGAAGGCGCGAGCTCGAGCGGAGCCGCGGGACTCGCCACGCGCCCTTCGCCCTTCGCTTCGCTCGCGCGATCACGACGCGCCGAGAATTCTTCGTTACGCGCCGGAGCCGGGCTCAGACTCGGGCTCGGTGCGAACGCGGGGCTCGGGCGAGCACGCGCAGCTTCCGGGGCGCTCGCGTTCTTCGCAATCACCGACACCGGATCGTTGTCGCTCTCCGGCACACCTCGTTCGGTCACCAGCACGTGCTCGCGATCGCCAGGCTGCGCGCGCAAGAAGACCAAGCTCGAGCCGATCGCCAACATCAATAGCGCCGCCATCGCGAGTTGCGGCCGCATCGCGTAGCCCGCCAGTAGCGAGAGCCCGCGCCCGAGTCGCTTGCCGACGGGCAAGAGTTGTGTCGCTTGTTGCTCGGCTGCCAAGATGCGCAGCTCGAGCCCCTCGGGCGGCTCGACGAGCGGCAGCACGCCGACCTCGCGGGTCGCGCGCAAGCCCGAGCCAATGCCGCGACAGCGCGCGCAATGCTCCATGTGCCTCTTCGCCGCGGCGCTCGTCAGCTCATCCAGCTCGTCGTACAGCAGGTCGAGCACGATTCTGTCGAATTTCTCGCAATCCACGGTAAAAATGCCTCTTAATCGCGTAGCCCTCAGCGCAACGCGCGGGCGTACTCCTCGAAATCGCTGAGTGCTTCCTTCAATCGGTCGAGCGCGTAGCGCATGCGGCTCTTCACGGTGTTCTCCCCCACGCCGGTGATCTCGGCAATGTCCCTGAATGGCAAGCTTGCGACCTCGCGCAGCAAGAACACCTCCCGCTGATCGTCGGGCAGCGATTCGATCGCGCGCACGATCGAAAAGCCGACTTCGGAAGAAAGCGCAGTTCGCTCCGCGCTGGCCATCGGGTTCGGGTCCGCCACCGAGTCACCCAAGGTCTTGCCCTCGGCACCATCGGACGTCGGTTGGTCGAGTGAAGCGTGCCGGCGATGCGCGAGCTTTCGCAGCTGGTCGATGCACAGGTTTCTGGCGATGGTGTACAGCCAGGTCAGGAAGCGGGCTTCGTGTTTGAACTCGGCAGCGTTTTGTACCAAGCGCATGAACACGTCCTGGGTCACATCTTCGGCGATCGATGGGACGCGCAATTGGCGCAGCACGAAGTTGTAAATTGGGCGGTTGTGACGACGCACGAGTTCCGCGAACGCTTTGCGCTCGCCTCGCTGGTAGCGCACCATGAGCATTTCGTCCGTTGCATCGCCCTGCACGGCCGCCATTCGGGAATTCACTCTCGCCGGCGGGAGGCAGCGCGCTCGTTGCTTGGGATGGGGCCTCCGTCTGAGGCCTGGGCTTGTGCCCCTGTAGTACGTCCCATGGCGGCGTTCGATCTGCGGTCCGTTCCGGTCCGATAACCGTAGCTCTCGGCCGCTGTTTCCCGCAAGAAGAAGCATTTTTGTTTCTCACTTGGTTTGCGTGGCGCCGCGCTGACACGTCTCCGTCGGGCCGGTGCTCCGTTCGAGGGGATCAGCGAGGCGAACGCGTGACGCCGCGCTGAGCGACCAAGGGGCCGGCAGCGCTTCACTTTCATGAAGCCGCCAACCAGTCGCGCGACGCACGAACGGGCATTCGGTTACTAGTCCCGCCGCAGCGTGGCTTCCCATGGGGCTGGCCGTCGAAGCGCGGCTGCGAGGCCAGTTTCATCACCGCGACTTGAACGGTGCTCGAAGCACATCGCGTCCGGTTGCGCCGGGCCAGGTCGCAACTTCGCCACAGCGCCCTTTGGGCCAATCTGCGTTTGCGTGCACGAGGTGCTCGAGGGCATCCGTTGTGGCCGGATCCTGAGCGCTTTTAGCTCCGGGGGTATGTGCCCCCGCTTGGGCGGTGCCCAAGGCCGATCGCCCGACCGCGTGCAACCTCGCGAACGAAGTACGAAAATCGGACTTGGCGGGAAGCTCACAGCGGTAGAAGATGCCGGGCTGGAGCTTGGGGCTCCGATCTGGATCTTCGTCTTGGAGTCAGGGAAGGACTGAACTTCCTTGCCGATCCTCAATCTCTGGAGAGGGTAGTGATGCGCCTTAGCAAAGCCGTTTGGTTGACCGCCTTCGCGGGAATTATTTCGTTGGCGTCCGCCGTGAACGCGCAGACCGCCGGGAATAGCGCGGCAACAGCGTCGGCAACCGCTCCTGCGGCGACCGCCAAAGCCGCGGCCGCGGCGAGCGCCGCTCCTGCGGCGAGCGCCGCTCCTGTCGCGAGCGCGGCTCCCGCAGCGAGCGCGGCCCCCGCGGCCAGCGCCGCGCCTGCGACCACGGCGGCTCCCAGCCCCGCGGCACCCACAGCGGCTCCGGCCGTCGCCGCGAGCAGCGCAGCGATCGACGGCTCCACTTACGTGGTCCGTCTGCGCGACCTGGAGCAACACATCGACGAGCTCAAGGAGCAAATTCGGCGCAGCCACACTCGGCTCAGCTTGCTCAGCGACACCATTTTGTCGGGCGGGGCGGGCGGCGCACGCGCCGAGATCACGTTCCGCAACGACTTGAGCAGTGCCTTCCGCCTGACTGGCGCGCTGTTCGTGCTGGACGGTGCGGTGCAATACAACAAGCAAGACGAGGCGGACGACAGCCCGCTCGCCAACCAGAAGGACATCCCGATCTTCATCGGGTCCATCCCGCCCGGGGATCACACGGTGCAAATCGTGCTGCAGCTCCGCGGCAATGGTTACGGCGTCTTCTCCTACCTCAAGGGTTATAAGTTCAAGGTTCCCTCCAGTCACTCCTTCACGATCACCGAAGGCAAGACGCTCAAGCTGGACGTGATCGCGTGGGAGAAGGGTGACGTGACGACGGACTTGACCGATCGCCCCGCGATCCGCTTCACGGAGAATGTCCGTTCTGGAGTCGCTACCGACGGCGCAGCGACCGCGAGCCCGGCTCCGGCAGCGCCTGCTTCAGCCAACGTCGGACTTTCGGTGGGCACGGGAGGCAAGTGATGCGTAACAGGCCGCTTCGGAGCGGTGGCCTAGCCGCGGTCGGCTTGGCTTTGTGTTTCGCGCGTACGAGCTTCGCGCTGAGCACGAGCGAGGCACAGGGGCGCGCCACCACCTCCGTCCAGAGCGTCGAGGCCGAGATCGGCAAGGCCCCGCCGCAGGCGAAGTTTCGTGAGCCGCCGGCAACCCCGGCCGTCCGCATCGCCAATGCGGACATGCTGCTGCACGCCAAGAATTACGATGCCGCGATTGGCGCGCTGAGCAAGGTGCTCGAGCTGAGCCGGCAAGGCAAAGCTACGGAATCCGACTACGCGGACGCTTCGTTCCTGATCGGCGAAGCCTACTTTCAATCGAAGCAATACCTCTCCGCGCGTCGTCACTACCGAGAGGTGCTGGACCACGCCGCTCGACCCGCCTACTCGGAGTACGTGGGTCGGTCCTTGAGCCGCCTCGTCGATGTTGCGCTGCGCACCGACGATCTGGAGAGTCTGGACTACGTGTTCGCGCGCCTCGACGCGCTGCCGCAATCCGACAAATCGGGCTCGCTCGCTTACGCACGCGCCAAGGCGCTCTACGCCCGCAAGGACTACAACGCTGCGAAGTCCGCCGTGAATGCGGTGCCCGTGGGTTCGGACTACACCCTGCAAGCCCAGTACTTGCTCGGTGTGGTGCTGATGAAAGAGACGTTGGCTGCGACGCCCGCGCCCGTCGCAGCTAGCGCAGCGGCCCCGGCTGGCGCCGCAGTCGGCGCACCTCCCAAACCCGCCGCAGCCCCGGACACGCGTTTCACGCAAGCCATCGAGCAGTTCCGGAAAGTGACTCGCATTCCCGCGACCACCGCGGCCGCGCGTCACGTCGTCGACCTGGCCTGGATGGCCATCGGGCGCTTGTTCCACGAGACCGACGATTACGTAGACGCCGCGGAAGCCTACAGCCACGTCGATCGCGGCTCGCCGGAGTTCTCGTCCATGTTGTACGAGCTCGCTTGGGTCTATGTCCGGCTTGGTGATTTCGAACGCGCGCAACGCGCGCTCGAGGTGTTGACCATCACCGACCCCAACAATTTGGAGCTGGCGGATGGCTCATTGCTGCGTGCAGATCTGATGTTGCGCGCCGGCGAGTTTCAGAATGCCTTGGGCTTGTACAAGGACGTGTCGGGCCATTTCGACCCGATCCGGCAGCAGCTGGATGACTTCCTGAAATCGACGAACGACCCCGCCGTCTACTACGACAAGTTGACGACCGATGACTTCGGCGCAGCCTCCGACGACAAGCTGCCCAAAGTGGTGCTGGATTGGGCCCGTGATCAAGCTGAAGATCAGCACGTTTTCGGGGTGATTGACGACGTGTCGCGCTCGCGCGCGCTGATCAAGGATTCACGCAAGCTCGCGTCCAAGCTGGGCGCCGTGCTTTCGGTTTCTTCTCGCATCAAGGCGTTCCCGGAGATTCAAATCCAACTCCAGCAGGTGCTCAGCTTGTCGAACAAGCTGGCGCGCGCACGCGGCACGCTGGCCGAGGGGATGGACGACGTCGCGAACGGTAACGTGGGCGGAGAGCTGGCCTCCGTGCGTGGCGAGCGCCGCGCGCTGCAGAAGCGTCTGGCCTGGTTGCCCGTCACCGAAGCGGAGTTCATCCGGCGGGACGAATCCGGTGACACTCAATGGTCCAAGGCCTCGCAGTCGTTACAAGAGCTCACGGTCGAGGCGGACAAGTTGAACGCAATCGTCAACGGTTTGCACCGCGTCATGAACGAGGCCGACCAGCACGGCGTCACCTCGGATCCCCAGAGCCGCGCTCGCTTTCAGCTGGAAATCGAAGCCAACGAGCGTGATCTGAGCACCTACCACAAGAAGATCGAGGAGTTCCGTAACGCGATCGACGTGGGCAAGGCGCAGATCGGCTTCGGCGATCAGCGCTACATCGACGATCAAGACGCTCGCAAGCGCTTCCGCGAGCTGTTCGCGCGCGAAGTCGCCTTGACCGCCTCGGGTCAGGACTCTTCGGACGCGGCGGCTTACGCGCGTTCGATTCAACCACTGCTCACCCGTGCCGACAACGACGACGCTGCGCTGGACGTTCAACGCGCCAAGTGGGAAGGCCAAGCGCTCGAGCAAGCGAACGCGCTGCGCGACAAGATCAACACCGAGCTTACTTTGGTGGAAGGCTACGCGCAGAATCTCGAGGGTCTCGACCAACAGGCGCGCCTCTTGGTCGGTGAAATTGCGATGAAGAACTTCAGTTTGGTGCGCGATCGCTTGAAGAGCATCGTGCTGCGAGCGGACGTGGGCATCGTTCAAGAAGCTTGGGAAGTGCGCGAGGAGCAGGCGCTGCGCGTTCGCAACCTGCAGCGCGAGCGAGCGCGCGAGGAGCAGACGCTCAACGACGAGCTGCGCGAAGTGCTCGACGACGCGGAGGACCAGCAATGATTCGCAGTTTTCGTCACGGCCCCCTCACGGCAGCCGCGGTCATCGCCGCTGCGCTGGTCTTGCCGCACGCGGCCCAAAGCGCGCCAGCGGCGAGCGCCGCGAGCGCCTCAACGGCGAGCGCCGCGAGCGCCGCGCCGGCCTCGAGCGCCTCTGCAACGACTTCCGCGGCGACCGCTGCGCCCACGACGGGGCCGTCGTCCGCCGTGTCGACCAGCAATGCGACGCCCAAGCTGCGGAAGTCGGCACCCCCACCTCCGGCACCGACCCCCGCTCAGCTGAAAGCCTTCGGCATCTTGCAGCAAGAAGCGCGCGACTACGAAGCGGGCTCGAAAGACTTCCGACGCAACCTGACGATGATCGTGCGTCACCATTACGAGCAACGTCGGCAGCGCGTGCTCACTGCGCTCGATCGCGAGATCACGGAAGAGAAGCACGGCCTAGACGACGCCCGGCAAGAAGCGATCGCGCGCTTGGAGCGCTTCGTGGAGCGTTACAGCGGCGCCAACGCCGACCCGCGGTCCACCCCCGACGCCATGTTCCGCCTGGGCGCCCTGTACGAAGAGCGCGCCCGCGCCAATACCGATGCCGATCTGTCGACGGCGCTCGACCCAGCGATCGCCATGTATCGCCGGCTGATCAAAGAGTTCCCGCAGTACGAAGAAGTCGCGGCGGTTCACTACTATCTCGGTCACGCGTACACGGACGCGGCCCGGATCGAAGAGGGCCAGCAGGCGTGGCGCTCGCTCGTGTGCAACAACCGCTACACCGTCAAGGACGACCCCAAGGACGCGGGCAAGATCGCGCTCGACCCGCTACCGCAGGATCACGACGATAAGTTTTGGCAGGATTGGTACAACAAGAACCCGGTCCCGCTCGACCAAGCAGGCCGCGGCGGCAAAGCCAAGGTCGCGACCAAAGCCGCCAAGACCGGCGCAAAGCCCGTGTCCGACGGCGAAGAGCGGCTCTTCGTCGATCCCTACGACGGCTGCAAACCGCTACCTCAGAAGGTGGAGGGCATGGACGATCCGCGGTACCTCGCGGAAATTTGGTGGCAGCTCGGCAACTTCCACTTCGATCAAATCGACCCGCACGGCGGCCCGTACAACCTGAACCGAGCGGTCAGTGCGTACGACCACTCGATGGAGTTCAAGAAGCCGCCGATCTTCGGCGTCGCGATGTACAAGCAGGCTTGGACTTATTACAAACAGCAGCGCTACAAGACGGCCGTCGATTGGTTCGTCAAGCTGCTCCACTACGCCGACGAACAAGAGGCCAAGACGGGCGATCCGGGCGCGGACTTCCGCTCCGAGGCGTACACGTACATCGCCGGCTCGTTGACGTACGTCGACTTCGACGGTCCGCCTCCCGAGCTGCCGTACATCCCGCGCAACGACGTGCTCGACACCGAGACCGACCCGGTCGCGGCCGAGAACAAGATGGCGGTTGCCATCCAGCGCGTCCAAGATCCAGCATTGGTCCCGCAAGACCAAAAGTGGACGGTCGAGATATACAAGGCGCTCGCCCAGGAATACATCGAGATCACGCAGAACCGGAACGCGGTCGCTATGCTGGAGCTCACGCTTCAGAAGTTCCCGATGAACCGCGACGCCCCGGTGATGCAAAACAAGGTTGCCGAGCTGTACGACCAGCTCGCGCGGCTAGCGCCCGATGGCTCGGCCGCCAAGACGGAATACTCGTCGAAGGCGCTCGAAGCACGCACCAAGCTCGCGGCCTACGTCGGCACGACGCCTTGGGTCGATGCCAACAAGGACGACCCCGAAGCGCTGCAAACCGCGGAGCAATTGGTCAAGGGCGGCTTGAAACGCGCGGCTGCCGATCACACCAACTTTGCCCGCGGCTACTACGAGAAGGCGCTCGAGCTGAACGACGCAGGAGAGCAGCACGCGCTGCTCGAAAAATCGATCGCCGAGTACCGCTTGGCCGAAACGGGTTGGAGCGCCTACCTCGAGCAGGACCCGACCGCGATGGACGCCTACGAGAGCCGCTACTGGCTCGCGGACGCGCGCTATTGGGTCGTCGTATTGCAGATCGCGATCGCGAAATCGCCCACGCCCGACGAGATCAAGTCCGCACACGATAGCGCCGTTGCCGTGCGTGACTCGAACGAAGACGACAAGTACCTGCAGCCCGCCGCTTACGACGTGGTGACGCTCGCCGAAAAAGTGCTCGAGGACGAGTACCGCAAGTTCGACGACAGCAAGGGCGCCCAAGGTATCGAGAAGCGCACCGAGTTGCGCTTCGAGGGTGAAGGGGATTCACGCAAGGTCATCAAGGACACCATGCCGCCACAGGTATTGGACGCGGTGCGTGCCCGCGACGAATACAACGATCGCATCGCCCTCGATCGCGATCCGCAGAAGAACGGGCTCTTGTACTCGTTCCAGTCCGCGGACCTGTTCTTCGTCTACGGCAACTTCGACGAAGCTCGCAAGCGCTTCAAGCCGCTGTACGATCAGTACTGCGGCGTGAACGAGTGGGGCTACCGTTCTTGGGAAAAGCTCATCAGTATGAGCAACTTCGAAGGCAACGCGGACGAAAGCCGCAAGCTCGCCGAAGGCAAGAGCTGCGCCTTCAACGCCGAGACGCAGAAGGCCGAAGACTCGATCCGCAAGCCCGTGAAGCAAGGCGTCGCTTACTTGGACGCGCGCAAGCTGTACGAAGAAGCGCAAAAGATGCCGGATGGCCCGGATCGCGTGAAGAAGTGGCGGGAAGCTGCGGCCGCTTACAAGGTCGCCTTGGACGCCGCTCCAGACCGCGACGAGGCGCCCGAAGCCGCCATGAACGGCGCGTACGCCTACAAGCAAGTCGGCGAGTACGACAAGGCGATCGCGATGTACGAGCTCTTCATCGCCAAGTACGGCAATGAAGCGACGCTGAACAAACTGCAGAACGGCGACGCCAAGGCAAAGCCCCCGGTCACTGCGGAGCCGAAGAAGTACGAAGAGCGCGTCAAGTACCTGCAAGGCGCGTACGACGCTTTGGCTGGCGCGTACGTCCTTTTCTTCAACTATCCACGTGCTGCCGAGACGTACGACAAGATCAGCACCAACACGCACTTCTCGCAGACGGATCGGCGGACAGCGGCCCAACAAGCCTTGAGCCTGTACGCGAGCCTCGGCGACAAGGGTGGCATGACCCGCGCTCGCGAGCGCTTCCAGCAGCTCGGCGCCTCGCCGAAGGAGCTCGCCGAGGCGGACTTCGTAGTGGCGAGCGCGGATCTGAAGCGCTGGGATCAGTACAGCGGTGACGACGGGGCCAACGGTAACGCGCGCCGCACGGCCCAGGCGGCGATGGACAACTACTACACGGCCAACAAGGGCAAAGACGCCGCCGCGCAGTTCGTCGTTCAAGCCGCTTACTGGAGCGCGAAGACTCGCAAGGCCGTCGCCTCGGGCGACACCAACAAATGGTGGGACAACACCATTGCGGCCTTCACCAAGTGGAAGGGTCTTGCGCCGGTCACCGCGGGCAAGAACAGTGCGCTCGGTTCGCGCGAGGCCGGCATGGCGGCGGAGGCCGAGTTCACCGAGCTCGATCAGGAGAACCAGCGCTCCTTCGACTACGAGTCAGGCTTTCATCACTACAAGGGCACGTCCGTCGAGGTCGTGGCCGAGTACCAGAAGGACGCGCTCGAAGCCAAGAAGCGCTACGACAAGCTGCAGCACGTCGTCGACACTTACGTGTCGCCCGAATGGACCACGGCCGCCATCGCACGTCAGGGGTCGCTGTACGACTCCTTACGCACGGGCCTGTACAATACGCGCGCGCCGCAGCTGAAGATCTTCGACGCGAAGACCGAGGCAATCTTGAAGAAGGCCGAAAATAGCGACAACCCGGATCTGCAAGAAAAGGCCGACGCATTGCGGGTAAAGGTGCAAAACGCTTGGCGCGATCGGCGCGACCAAGAGCTCAATAGCGCCGATCAGATCATGGTCGACCGCTACGGCAACGCGGTGGTGCTGGCACGGCGTTACAGCGTCTCGAACCCCGAGGTGACGCGTGCCATTCGGCGGTTGGCCTTCTTCACCGACGTGATCGGCGAGGCCAAGATGACGCAGTACACCGGGACCATCAAAGACCTGAACTACACCGCGGGGATGTTCCCCCGTATGCGCCCGGGACAAGACTCGGCGCCGACCCCGCAGGGGCTGCCCGCTCCGCTGCCCGCGTTCGTGCAATGAGGAAGGGAAAGGACATGACTCGTTTCACGATCGCTCGCGCTCCCGGCGCCATTCACGCGCTCGGCGCCCTCGCGCTCTCCATGTCGGTGGCCGCCTGTGGTGGCGGCGCGAGCGCTGGCAAAGTGGCAGAGTCGCCCACGCAAACCAGCACGAATGCCGCCCCGCCCGCCACCGGCCCCACGCCGGCCGGCGAGCAATACGCGGTGTCCGACGCACCGACCAACGGCGACTCGTCCGCCAATCGCCCGAAGATGAACGCCTCCGCGCAGGCCGCCTACAACGCGGGGATGGACGCCTTCAAGAAGGGCGACCTGGCCGGCGCGAAGAATCAATTCACGCAAGCCACGCAGGCCGATCCCAAAGCGTATCAAGCGTTCTACTCACTGGGCGTGGTGCGCGAGCGCACCAACGAGACTTCGGGCGCGCTCACCGCTTACCGGCAAGCGACGACCATCATTCCCGACTACGAGCCGGCCATCGTCGCTTACGCGGTGCTCTTGGCGCGCACCGGCAAGCCCGATGACGCGACCGATTTCTTGAACCAGCGTCAAGCCAGTATGCCCAAGAGCGCGGCCGTGACCGCCGCCCAAGCCGAAGTGAAATCCATTCAGGGCAACTCGGGTGAAGCGCAGCGCTTGGCTCAAGAGTCACTGAAGCTGAACCCGGACTACAAGCCGGCGATGGTCACGCTCGCGCGCGATCACTACCGCTCGCGGCGTTTGGATTTGGCGTTGTACGCGCTGAAGGGGATCCTCGACGGTTACGGCGAAGAGAACCCGCCGCGCGACAAGAACAACGCAGAGGCGCACTTGATCCGCGGCCTGATTTACAAAGAGCAGGGCCTGCGCGGTCCGGCGATTCAAGAGTTGCAGAAAGCGCTCGAGCTACGTCCGGACTTGGTCGAGGCCCGCGTGCAGCTGTCGTCGTACTTCTTGGAGGCCGGCAATGCCGCGGACGCGCAACAGATGCTCGAGCCTGCACTACGCTTCGACGCGGACAACGTGGTCGCTCACCTGAACTTGGGTGACGCGTATCGTTTGCTCGGGCGCCCCGCCGACGCAAAGCGTGAGCTCGAGTGGGTGAAAGCCCGTGACGCAAGCAACGCTCAGGTGCACTACAATTTGGGCCTGCTCTACCTGTTCACCGACAATTTTCCGGGCGTTTCGCCCGGGCAAGCGGCGGACATCGCGATCGACGAGCTGAACCAGTACAAGAAGATGAAGCCGCGCGTCGCTGGTGGAACTCCGGACGACACCGACGAGCTGATTACGCGAGCCAAAACCAAGAAGGCGCTGCTCGACGCCAAAGCTGCAGAGTCCGCGGACGCCGCGGCTGCGCCTCCTGCAGCGGCTCCCGCCGCGCCCGCGGCAGGCGGCACGCCTGCTGCGAGCTTTGACCCCGCCACAGGAGCCAAGAAATGACGTTCCGTCTAGCTGCTTCGTTGCGCTCGTTGCGCCCGGTTTTATCGCTCGCGCTGGCGGCCATCGTGCTCGCTCCTTCTGCCACGGCGCTCGCCCAAAAGAAGGGCGGGCGCGTCGTCACGATCAGCGAGGTGACCATCGTCGGTCGCGTCCAGAAGCCGATCGCGGCCGTGGACGTGAGCCGCATTCAGCCCAAGTTGACGCTGGCTGAGCTGCGCCAGCCGTTTTTGGATCGCATCGAGAAAGCGATCTATAACGATCCGTTCTGAGTCGAGCGCGCTCGTTGCCGATCGCAATCTGGTCGATGGGTTGGCGCACGCCGCTCTCCTGGTTGATTGCTCTCGGGTGCATCGCGCTGGCTTGGCGGCGCTTCTCCGCGCTCGAGGCGTTGCGTCCACCCGCTGCGTCGACGCTGCTCGACGAGCTCACCGAAGATCTAGCAGCCGAGCGTGGGCTGTCGGAAGAGGGGCGGCGTTTTGCGATCGCCGAGCTCAATCAACGCATCGGGGATGTCTCGTTCGCGCTCGGTTTGTTGCCGAGCACGTTCACTTCGCTGATTCGGATCAGCCTCGCGAGCGGCTCGGCGCTAGCGCTGCTGGCTTTGATGGACCTCGGAAATGCGCCGCTGGAAGGCGCGCTGCGCGCCGCAGTGTGCGCAGTGTCCGGCCTTGTAGGTGCGGGTGTCGTCTCGGCGATCGGCCGTGCGGCCAAGCAACGCATCACCGAGATCCGGCTCGAATGGGACCGCGCGTCTCGTGAGACCGGAAAGGAGCTCGGCGCGAGCCTGGAGTGATGCTTGGAACACGCGCCCGCCAGGCAAAGGCACCGACAGTCGAGTGAGGCTCGACTGTCGAAGGTCGCCTCGCGGCCTCGCGAGCAGCGCTTCGCTAAGCTACGGCGAGCACGGTCCAAAAAATAATCCTCCGGAACTGTCTTTCCCGCGTAGACCGCTCCGGGCTACTCTTACGTAGATCGTGGGAACTACTCTCGGTTACCGGGTGTCTGAATCGGACCTGCCGGTGATGTCTCGCCGTGACGTAAAGAGGAAGCTTCAATGACCCAAGGGTTCCAGCAGCCAGGCACTTCGCAACGCCCCGGACAGATGACAGCCGTGATGCGGGCCGTCGCCGCAACCGGGCCGAAAGTGCTGCGCATCGGCGTCGTGCAGGGAGGCCGGGTTTCCGAAGAGCGCATCATCAAGCAGCGCACGCACGTCACGGTCGGCCCGAGCGAAAAGAACATGTTCGTGATCGCGACCTCCAGCGTGCCCGCGAGCTTTCGGGTGTTCGAGCTGGTCGGCAACGACTACCACCTGAACTTCCTCGACGGCATGACCGGGCGCATCGCGCTACCCACGGGCATCTCGGACCTTGCGGTGTTGAAGGGCCAAGCGCGCCGCACCTCGCAAGGCGCTTATCAAATCCGTCTGACCGAGGATTCACGCGGCAAAGTCGTGATTGGCGACACCACGTTTTTGTTTCAATTCGTGGCGCCTCCGCCGATTCAGCCGAAGCCGCAGCTGCCCGTCGCCGTGCTGCGCGGCGCGAGCTCGATCGACTGGAACACGACGATCATTGCCGCGGTCTCGTTCCTGTTTCACTTCCTGCTGCTCGGCTCGATCTACTCCGATTGGCTCGACCCTATCGTGGACGATGAAGCCAGCGTCTCCGGCGTGATCGACTCGCTGAAGAGCTTGCCGCCTCCGCCGCCGGTCGAAGACAAACCCGAAGAGAAGCCGGACGAGAGCGCCAAGGCCGAGAAGACACCGGAAAAAGCTCCGGCTCCGGCAGCCGCAGCAGCGGCCGGTCCCAAGACTCCCGCCGGCGCGATGAGTGAGAAGCAGGCGGCCGCCCTGCACAACGAGCTCGATCAGCTCGAGATGCAAACGCTCGGTGCTCTCGCCAGCAGTGGGCCGGCGACGGCGGGCGTGTTGAAGGGTAGCGAGGTCGCGACCAGCGCTTTGGACCAGGCGGCCGCGAGCAGCGCTGGCGTTGGGGCAGGGACGGGCGATCTCAAGCTCGGCTCCGGCGGCGGCGCGATTCGCCCTGGCATGGGTGGTACTCTCGCTGGAATCGGGTCCAGTGGTCGCACGACAGGGACCGAAGGTGCCGGCACCGCCACGAAGGTCGCGGGCCCGAAGGGCAATGCGAACGTCGGTGGCGCCAACGTCAGCGGTGGCACGGTCGGGAACGCATCTCGCGTAGTGGCCGGCATGCGCGCAGGTTTCCGTTCCTGCTATCAGCGCGGCTTGGCCGAGAACCCCGATGCCGCCGGCTCGATCACCCTCACGATCCGCGTCGGGCCCGGCGGTGAGGTGCAGGGCGTCGGTGGCTCCTCGGGCTCGCTTCCCGCGTCGGTCGTCGCGTGCGTGAAAGCGCGTGCACAAGCCGCGCAGTTCGATGCGCCAGAAGGCGGTAGCGCGGTGATTTCCGTCCCAGTCACGTTCGTCAAGCAGTGAGCGCAGGGCCTCGTCACTCGGGCCTGAACATCATCGCACGCGCACGCACCTGACAGCCCGGTGGGCATCGCCTACCAGGCTTACCCAACGAGCTCGGTAAGGCCTCGCCTCCGAGCTAGTGGCGTTTTTGCACCGGCCGAATGGCTGAAGCCATGGAAATCGAAGCGCTTTTCGTTAGCGCGCCGCGTTGACTTAAAAATTGTAGGTTCATATACTGACTCCACTCTTCAGTGAGTAGTGAGTCCTTCGAGGGAGGCTTGGTTAGCAATGCGAGCAACAAAAAAGGCTTGGGCGTTCTTGGCAGCTGGCACCGTGTTGTGTTGCTTCGGCGTCGCGCTCGCGCAAGACGCAACACAGCCCAGCACGCTCACTGTCGACACGCAGAAGGACGTGAACCTCACGCCAGCTCAAATGTTGCAGAAGGCTCACGCCTTCAAGCCCGCGATGGATAACGACGCCGCCGCGGTGCAACGGCAGGCAAGCGACGCGAAGCAAAAGCACGACGTGGTGAAGTCGTTGTGCCTGAGCGACAAGCTCAGTCAAATTCACGTTGCGGTTTCTACCGCTGCAGGTCGCATCGAAACTCTGGAGGCGGCGGTTGCTCACAACGACACCGACTCGGCCAAGCACGAGTTCACGATCGTGCAGGTCTTGAAGGACCGCTCCGCCGCGCTGGTCGCCGAAGCAAACCAATGCATCGGCGAGGAGACCGGGTTCATCGGTGAGTCCACGGTCACGGTCAGTATCGATCCGACGATTCCGGATACCGATACAACGACTTTCCCAAACGATCCGTTCGTTGCTCAGCCGCCCGTGTTGAGCAGCCCGACCAAGTGACCCCGATTCGGTACTCTTCCCGCTTCAACTCCTCCCCTCGCAGAAACCGATCGGTCCATGAAGTTTTGCCTTACCTTTGCGGCGGTCGCGCTCCTCGGAGCGGTCTCAATCGAGGCACATGCTCAACAGCCTTGGCTGGCTGATCGCCGTTACGGCGAGGGCATCGGCATCAAAGTTGGTGACCTAGAGCTCCATCCCGGTGTGTCCGGGGAAGTGGGCTACGACTCCAATTACTTCCTACGCTCCACGAAGGATGCGTTACAGCCGGACGCGTCGTACCGCTTGCGCATTACGCCGTCGATCTCGCTGGCCACGCTCGGGAAACAGCGCGCTCAAGGCGCGGACCAACCCACGCTCACTTTCCGCGGCGGCGCTTACGTCTCGTACAACGAGCTGATTGCTGCTGATTCGAAGAATTCTTCCGAGTTCTCGGATCAGCGCCACGTCGACGTCGGCAGTGACCTCGCGCTCAACCTGTTCCCGTACGGGCACGTGGGCGTCGACGGATACATGAACTTCTTGCGCGTCGGGCAGCCCTCGAACGACCCGGGCATCGAGTCGGCGTTCAACCGCGACAGCCTCCGCGCTGGTGCTGGCATCACCTGGCGACCGGGCGGTGGCCTGTTCGATTGGCGCGTGGGCTACGAGTTTCTGTACAACTACTTCGAGAAGAGCGCGTTCACGACGCTCAACAACTTCCAGCACACCATCAACATGCGTGGTCGCTGGCGGTTTCTCCCGCGAACAGCCGTCCTTTACGACGGCGGCTACACGTTTGTCGATTACGCACATGATAAGCGCAGCAGCCAAAGCGACGGCGCCATCGTGCGTGGCCGGCTAGGTCTAAATGGCCTGATCACCTCACGCTTGGCGCTGCTCGGCCTGGTCGGTTGGGCCGGCACGTTCTACAACGAGAAAAACGGGCAACCGGCCCAACAATTCGACTCAATCGTCGCTCAGGCGGAGCTCAAGGTGTTCATCAGCGGTGGGCAGGAGTCGCTGAACGCGGGCACCGCTCCCGTCGGGCTGTCCTACGCTTCGATTGGCTATACTCGCGACGTCTCTAATAGCTACCTGGGCAATTATTTCCGGCGCGATCGCGGTTATATCGGCATTTCGTACTTGCTCGGCGGCGTGTTCGTTTCGAGCCTAAATGCTGGCATTTCGAACTTGTACTTCCCGAAGAGCTTTGAGTCCGATGGCGTGACGCCGCTCACGGACAACGGCGCCTTCAATCAGCAACGCTTCGACGCTTCGCTGTTCGGCGAATACCGTTTGAGCGATACGTTCGGTTTGAACGCCACCGTGTCGTACGATCAAACGCTCAACGACGAAGTCATTCGCTCACAGGGCGTGCAAGACCACCTCGAATTCGCTCGCTGGCAGGCTTATCTCGGCGCACGCTTCTTCTGGTAAGCCGAATGGTAAGTGGAACGAGCCGCGGGGTGCGTTACCTCATCCGCGCTGGGTTGGTCGTGCTGGTCCTTTCTATCGCCGCGTGCGCGTCGGGCGGCGGCTCACGTGGCCCTGCCTTGGCGCCGCCCATCGAGCGCAATGTGCTCGGTCCCGGCGACACCTTCAGCCTCGAAATCGTCGGGGAAAAAGACTTGCCCCGAGAATATCAGGTCGCTTCGGATGGCACGGTCGACTTCCCGTACGTGCACACGTTGAAGGTCGCGGATCTGGAAGCCCAAGAGGTCGCTCGCTTGGTGCGTGAACGGCTGATTGCGGAGAAGGTGCTCGTTGATCCCAGCGTCGTGGTTCAAGTCAAAGAGTACGCGAGCCGGCGCGTCACCTTGCTCGGTCAGGTGAGCAAAGCGGGCAGCTACCCGCTGACGCCCGGCATGACCTTGATTCAGGCCATTTCGGCAGCGGGCGGGCTCACGGCAATTGCTGCTGGCAGTCACGTCAAGCTGATTCGCAAGACCGCCAAAGGCCAGCAGGCAGCGGAGTTCGACGTCGAGGCCATTCAAGAAGGCAAGGCTCCTGATGTGCCGTTGCAGGCGGGCGATCAGATCTTCGTGAGCGATCGCATTTTTTGAGCTCGCGCTCGAACCGTTCAGAACGGCGCGCTGAGCGTGTAGCGCAGCACGAGCAGTGAGCGGAAATCGGGCGTGGTCGCGCCCAGGAAATGAGCGGTGCTCGGGCCATAGGGCGTACTGCGAGTCTCACTCGACAGCGGAAGGCCGCTGCCCGCGCCGAGCCCGAGCGACCAATGGGCGGTGCCAAACGAGGAGTGCACGGTCGCCAGCCACTCGGCGGGGAACAGGTTCACTTCGGTGACCTCTGGTCCAGCGCTGGGGGCGCGATTGTCCGCGAGCGGAGGCGAGGCGAACGCCTCGACGGCCACGAACAGCAGATCGGGAGCCAGCACTTCGACGCCCACACCGAGCGCGAGGACGGCCTGGTTGCCCAGGCGTACGCCGCCGAAATCCACCGCGCGGCGCAGCCGAGCTCCGAAGCTTGCGCTCGCCCGCAGCACCGAGCGTCGAAGGCCGAAGGTCACTCGAGGCAGGACGACGAACGAGCGCTCGCCGTAGAACGCGGGCTCGTCGCCGAGTGGGATTGACGCGTCGAGCTCCAAGCGCATCCCCAGACCGCTGGTATGCAAGGTTTCGTCGAGCGAGTAGGCGAACCCGATGCGCGGATCGCGCAGCGCGGTGTGCGTGACTTCGGCGCCCGCTTGCGAAGTCACGCCGGCAACGCCCGCGCCGCTCTGGTACACGCGGTACGGCGAGACCACGTTCAGCTCCAGATCTCGAGCGAGCCCAAACGCGGCGAAGAGTGAGGCGTCGAGCGCGAGCTCGAGGACGTGCACGTCGCGCCCGCCGGTGTCGGGAGACGCCGCGTGGAGCTGGACGGGGCGGTGCAAGAGCTCGCTCGAAAATCCCACGCTTGGTCGCCTCACGGCCGTGACGCGGGTGTCCGGCAGAGTCATGAAGCTCGTGGAGCCGGCCGGCAGCCACAGCGCGTTGGCGTCGAAACACGCCGACAGCCCAGCGGGGGACGCGCACTCGGCCGCACGTGCCTCTGCTGTAGAAAACCCACCCACCGCCAGCGCGAGCACCAGGCAGCCGGGTTTCAGCGAGCGTCGCCGAGGGGTCTTCCGTCGCACCTGGGCACTTTACACGGCGGACGTGCTAAGAGCGCAAGCCGCGATGATCAGCGCAGAAATGCCGTTGCTGCTGGGCTCTGCTTCCCCGCGCCGCCGAGACATCCTTTCCGGTCTAGGTCTACAGCTGCGGGTCGAGCCCGCGGATATTCCAGAGCACACGCTGCCTGGAGAGGCGGCGTTGGATTATGTGGCGCGTATCGTAAGCGCGAAGCTGTCGGCGGTCGCCTCCCGTAGCACGCGCCCGTTTTCGGTCGCGCTCGTGGCAGATACCGTGGTCGTGGTCGACGGCGACATTCTGGGCAAGCCCGTGGACGTCGCAGATGCCGAGCGCTTGCTCAAGCGAATCGCAGGCCGCACGCACACCGTCTACACCCGTTATGCGTTGAGCCTGCCCGATGCGCCGAGCCAAGTCTCGGTCGCGCGCACAGTGGCTACGGAAGTGAGCTTGCGGGCCGCATCGGCCGAGGAGCTGCGTCGCTACGCGGCCAGCGGGGAAGGGCTGGACAAGGCCGGCGCATACGCCGCGCAGGGGCTCGGCGCGTTCCTGATCGAGCGTATCGTCGGTTCGTATAGCAACGTAGTCGGCTTGCCCGCGTGCGAGGTCGTGCTCGATCTGCGTGACCTGGGCGTGCTCGGTCCGTTCCCGTGAGCGCTACCACGAGTCGCCTCGGCGCTGGATCGCTCGAGGCGCGCGCCGCGCGCTACTGGCAGGACGCGCTGTGGCTATCGCTCCTGGGGGCCTTCGTGCGGCTGCTCGTCGTGCTGTGGGCGAAGGGGCGCTTTCCGCCTGCCGACGACGGCAGTTTTTACCATGTGGTCGCGCAGCGCATCGCACATGGCGCGGGCTACACCTGGCTCTGGCCAGACGGCGCGGTCAGCTATGCGGCGCACTACCCCGTGGGCTACCCGGCGTTGCTCGGCCTCTCTTATGCGGTTTTCGGCGCGAGTCCGACGGTGGGCATGGGGCTCAACGCCGCGCTCGGCACACTCGCCGTGTTTGCGGGGCAGCGCGCCGCGTTGCGCTCGGGAACGCGGCGCCAAGCCCTGATTGCCGGCCTCTTGCTCGCCTTGCATCCCGGGCTCGTTTTCTACACCCCCGCATTGATGACCGAAGGTGCGTCGGCAGAGTTGCTGGTGATCGCTGCCTGGCTCGCGCTGCGCGTCGGCGCGGGCCGCTCTTTGCCATTTCGGTTGATCGCGCTCGGCGCCTGCACCGGGCTCATGATCTTGATCCGACCGCAGCTTTTGGTGATGGCGCCGATCTTCGGCTTCTTCGCGGTCTCGTCGACGCAGGCTGGGCTCGGTGCGCGCGCGCTGCGCGCCGTAGGCATCACGGGCCTAGCGCTTGCCGTGTGCTTGCCTTGGACGTTCCGCAATTGCGTGCGCATGGACCGCTGCGTCTTCGTGAGCGCGAACGGTGGTTGGAATCTGCTCATCGGTTCGGCGCCGGAGGCAAATGGCTCTTGGATCCCGATCGAAGGGCCGAGCGTGCCCCCGGAGTGTCGCAACGTCTTCGGCGAAGCAGAAAAAGACCGCTGCTTTGGTCACGCCGGCGCCGCGAACATTCGCAAGGACCCGCTCGGGTTTCTGCGCTTGGTGCCGCGCAAGCTGTCGGTCACGTTCGACTACTTCGGCGCCCCGGGCCACTACTTGCACACCTCCAACTGGGAGCAATTCGGTGAAGCTCGCAAAGTGCAGTTGGGCGTGCTGGAGACCATCTTCGAGCGCCTGGTGCTGCTCGCGGCGATCGCACGGGCGGCCTTGGCCGGCCGCACGAGGCGCCGGCTTCGCCTGGCTGCTGCGGTGCCGGCCGCACTCTTTTCGGTGTTGCGAGCTGGCTGGCTCGGTTACCTGGGCTTCGTATTGACGATCGCGCTCTCCGGTAAGGAGTTACTGAAGCGCCCGCTCGCGGCCCTCGCTGCCAGCCTCGTTTTGACGACTGCCGCGACGCATGCCGTGTTCTTCGGTGCAGGGCGATATGGGTTCGTGTGTGCAGGCCTGCTTTGTCTCGCGCTCGTCGATGCGGGTGTCGGTTCGCGGACCGGTCGCGCGCTCTAGATCAGGGCGCGGGCAGCGCATGACTTTTGACACTCGAGCCAAGAAGCAGCAATACTGCTGACAAAGGAGTTTCTGCAGGATGCCGCTGATTGAGACCGAAGAAGCCGCTCGCCGCCTCGCGCGCGCCATCGCGAGCGATTTGTCTCTCTACAACGAAGAGAAAATCATTCGTGGCATCGAGGGGGATTCCCTGTTCGACCAACTGGGGGAAGAAATCGAGGAGGGGCGCGCTCTGTTCAAGAGCCGTGTCTCGCCCGACCTCTACCACCGTAACTTTTACGATCGTGCCCTGGTGGACATCTTGGTCAAGTCCAAGGGCCACATCAAAAGCAAGATCTGGTAGCGCCGGGTCGCGGAGGCCCGGCGCGCCGCTTCCAACGCATGCCGTGTGTCTCGCGTGACTTCGCATACTTTCTCGCTGGGCCCGGAGCAGCGCCGCGAACGCGTCGACAAGGTGCTCGCGCGGCTGCTCACTGACGTTTCGCGGGCCACGGTTCAACGCTGGATCGAAGAAGGCCGCGTGCAAGTCGACGGCAAGCGGTGTCGCGCTCGCGACTCGGTGAAAGCGGGGACGACGATCGTGGTCGAGGCCGGTCCAGCACCCGTGAGCGAGGCCGACCCGGACGAAAGCGTGGTGCTCGACGTGCGCTACGAGGATCCACACCTTTTGGTGGTGAACAAGCCGGCGGGCCTCGTGGTTCATCCCGCGCGCGGTCACCGCACGGGAACGATGGTGAACGGGCTGCTGGCGCGCCCGGGCTTCGCTCAGCCAAGCGCGGATCCGCTCGACGAGCAGGGCTCGCTTCGGCCGGGCATCGTTCATCGTATCGACAAGGACACGAGCGGGCTCTTGGTCGTCGCCAAAGACGACGGCACGCGCGAGGGCCTCAAGGCGCAGCTCGCCGCGCATACGGTCGAACGTGCCTACTTGGCGCTGACGGTCGGCACACCGCCGAACGGCGTCATCAAGAGCCTCCATGGGCGCGACCCGAAGTCGCGCTTGCGCTTCAGCTCGCGCGTCACAGAAGGCAAGAGCGCGGTCACGCGCGTCGCGGTGCTCGAGCGTTTCGCCTCGGGCCGCGCGGCGTACGTCGAATGCCGACTCGAGACGGGGCGCACGCACCAGATTCGGGTGCACTTGAGCGAGCAGACGAAGACCCCGTTGCTCGCCGATGCACTGTACGGTGGACGTGCTTCGCTCGCGCCGGACATCGCGCAGATTGCGCTCGAGCTCGGGCGCCAAGCGTTGCACGCGGCGGTGCTCGGTTTCATCCATCCGGTGACCGGCGCAGCGTTGCATTTCGAGGTGCCGCCCCCCGAAGATTTCGCGCGCGCGCTCGAGGCCCTGCGCCGCTTGGCGTAACCGCTCACCGTGAGCGAGCTTAGAGGTGCAGGCCGCTGCCGAAGCGCTTGCGCAGGGCAGCGCTGCCCTTGCTGCCGATCTCGTTGCCGAACAGCTCGATCACCTTGAGCTTCTTGAAATGGCTCGAGCTCGCGAGCGAAAGCGCCCCCGCGTCGCCGATGCCGTTCGCGCACAGATCGAGCGTGGTCAGGTTGGAGAGCGTGCTCGATTTGGCGAGCGTCTGTACGCCCTCGTCACCCAAGTTGTTCCCCGACAGCGCCAGGACGTCCAGCTGGTTCAAGCGCTTGGCGCGAGCCAGCTCCTTGGCGCCTTCGGGGCCAATCTCACAGCCCAGGAGGTACAAGGACCGCAACGGGAATTTGGCGTTGGCCAGGGCAGCCGCCCCGCTCGGCCCAATGCTATTCATGCTCAGATCGAGCGAGCTTAGCCCACTCGAGGGGCCGCCCAACAAGGCGCTGGCGCCGCGCCCAGCGATCGAATTGCCGCTCACGTTCAAGGTCTGAAGCCCGCTCAAGGCGGAGGAACGCGCGATCGCGTCCGCACCGTCGTCGCCGATGTCGTTGCCGCCTAGATCGAGCTCGCGCATACCTTTGAGGTGAGCCGAGCCAGCGAGCGCTCGCGCGCCCTCCGCACCCAAGTCGTTGTCGCTGACGTCGAGTGAGGTCACCGAGCCGAGCGCTTCCGACTCCGCAAGCAGTGAGCCGAGCCCCGGGCCGAACCCTTTGGCGGCGAGGTTGAGCTCACCGCCGACTCCGGAGCTCAGCTGCTTCCGGAGTGCATCGAGCGAATCAGCGCCGCTCGGCGCGTGCTCCGCGGCCGGTGCTGACTCGCCGGAGACCGCTGGGCTCGCCGCTTCTGGTGCCGCGCCGCCGCAGCCTGCCCCGAGGGCGCACGCGATGAGCAGCATGCCCCCGAGGCAAACCCCGACCTGTGTCCGACGTGACGAGTAGCGAGTCATGACCTGAGGCAGATTTACTCAGCCTTTCACGGTCTCGGCTCGTCGCCAAGAGCTTGCCGCAGCTCACACCGGAGCCGCGCCTGGATCCGCCAAACGCTCCGGGAAGCGCACACGGAGCGCGAACAGCGCACCGAAGCCGACGATGACCGCCCACCACAGCGTTGCGAAACGAACCAGCATCATCGCCGCGGTCGCTGGGCCCGCCGCCACGTGCGCGACCTCCACCAATTGGCCTTTGATCATGCCCTCCACGATGCCGAGGCCCCCGGGGAGCGGCACCAAAGCACCCGCGAGGGTCGCCGTTGCGTAAAAGAAAAGCGCGATGGTGGGCGCTATTTCGGCCTGAAAACCGCGCAAAATCAGGTACAGCGCCATGCCTTCGGCCGACCAAGCGACGACGGACAGCAGCGTCGGAATCACGAGCGCGCCGGGGCTCGCCACGACCCGCAAGCTGCTCAGCGCTTCGCGCACCTTGGGCGCGATGGGGCGCAAGCGCGCAGGTCCGCGGTCGAGGTAGTTGGCCAGCGCCAAGCCTGGCCTTTGCCAAACGATCAGCGTCAGGCCCAGCAATACGGCGAGCGTCCCGAACACTGCCCAGATCAAACCATTCGCGAAGGCCGCGCCGCCGATCACGATCAGCACGATAACGCCGATGACGTCGGTCAGACGCTCGGCGATCACGATCGGCGCAGTCCGCGCGAGCGGTACGTCGTGCGTCTTGGCGAGCACGGCGCTCTTGAAGATTTCTCCGACCTTGCCCGGCGTGACCGTGAGCACGAAGCCCGACAAGAACACGAGTAAGCTGTCGAGCACGGGCACGCCCTTCACGTCCAAGCGTGCCAAGTAGTATTGCCACTTCAGAAAACGAACCCCGTAGTTCGTCGTCGAGAGCAAGAGCGCGAGGCCGAACGCGCTCCAGTGAAAGATGCTCAGGCTCGCCTGGATCTTGTGGATCCCCGTGTAGAGCGCGAAACACAGATAGACGGCGACGCCGAGCAGCATGGCCGTCGCCAAGCGACGAACGAAGCGATTCATGGATTGGGTTTTCGCGAGCGGAGGAAGTAGAAGAGCAATGTCACGAGCACGAGCAGCGCGCCGAGCACGCCGATCCAGACCGGTGACGTGGGGTACTTGCCGCGGGCCAGACCCGGGGGAGGCCGCTCGACGAGGAACCCGCTCGGAGCCGTTCCGTCGGGGGCGCCTTGAATGCCCGCGGCCTGATCGAGGCGAAAACGCATGCCTGTGCGGCTTACACGCGCGCCCTCGGGCCTGCAACCGCGGAGCTTGGGCGAGCCAGCCGCGCTGTAGCCGTGGTAGGAGCCCGTGCTAGAAGCCAGGGTCCGAACTTGGATCTCGAGCCCGAAAGCCGAAGTGACCCCGACCGACTCTGCTCCCGCACCCAAAGACGCTGAGCTCCTCCTTGCTTGTGAACGCGGCCTCGGCAAGCTAAAGGCCGAGGTCGCCCACGCCGTCGTCGGTCAAGACGCCGTGGTCGAGGCGCTTTTGATCACGCTGCTGGCGCGCGGGCACGCGCTGCTCGTGGGCGTACCCGGGCTGGCCAAGACGCTGCTCGTGAGCAGCTTGGCGCGCGGGTTGGGCCTCAGCTTCGGACGGGTTCAGTTCACGCCCGATCTGCTGCCTGCCGACATCACGGGCACGGATATCTTGAACGAGGTCGAGAAGAACGGCCTGGTGCGGCGTGAGACGAGCTTCATGCCCGGTCCGATCTTCAAGAACTTGGTGCTCGCCGACGAGATCAACCGGACGCCGCCCAAGACGCAGGCCGCGCTGCTGCAGGCCATGCAAGAGCGGCGCGTGACGGTTGGCACGACGACGCATGCCTTGCCCGACCCGTTTCAGGTGTTTGCGACGCGCAACCCGATCGAGCAAGAGGGCACTTATCCGCTGCCCGAGGCCCAGCTCGACCGCTTCTTGCTCGAAGTTCATGTCGAATATCCCTCCGAGGCGGAGGAGCTGGAAATCGCGCGCCGCACCACCTCGGGTGTCGAGCCCGAGCTGAACGCGGTCGTGGACCTCGAGCAAGTGCGCGCGTTCGGAGCCTTGGTCCCGCGCATCCCGATCACGGACGAGGCCGTGCGCTTCTCGGTGGCGTGCTCGCGCGCCTCCCGACCCGGGAGCCCGCACGCGCCGCCCGAAGTCAATCAATACGTGCGCTTCGGCGCCGGTCCCCGCGGAAGCCAAGCCCTCGTTTTGGCTGCGAAAGCGCGGGCCGCGCTGCGCGGTGAGGCTGCGGCCGACGTGGATGACGTGCGCGAGCTCGCGTTGCCCGCGCTGCGCCATCGGCTCGTGCTCGGCTATCGTGCCGATGTCGACGGCGTGCGTGATCGTGATGTGGTGGCGGCCATCGTGAAGAGCGCCAAAGGCTGAGTTTCAGCGAGCCATGGATCAAAGCGAGCTCAAATCCCAAATCAAACGCGCCTTGCTCGAGGAGCTGGACCTGCGCGGGCGCAGCGAAGCCGACATCGACGATGCAGCCCCCCTCTTCGGTGAGGGCCTGGGGCTGGATTCGCTCGATGCCTTGCAGTTGGCGATGGCGATCGAAGAGCGCTTCGGTGTCAGCGTTCCGGAGGGGGAGGCCAGTCGCGCGATCTTCGCGTCCGTGAACGCCATCGCCGAGCACATCACGAAGGCGAAAGGCGGCTAGCCGTGGCCGGGCGTGAGCGCATTGCGGTCACGGGGCTCGGCCTGGTTTCAGCCCTCGGTTTTGGGCGCGAGGTCTCATTTTCCAGGCTCTGGAGGGGTGAGCGCGGGATCTCCACGGTCACCTTGTTCGACACCGCGGGCTTGAAGTCGCGCATTGCGGCCGAGGTCCGCGGCTTGGACGTGAGCGCGATCGCGCCGCGCGGCGAAGCCGCCGATTGGTCGCGTAGCGACGCCCTGGCTTTCGCGGCCGCGCACGAGGCCCGAAGTCACGCGGGGCTTCCTCCGGGTGCGTCCCTGGGTTTGATCCTGGGCGGTACGACGGGCGGCATGTACGAGACCGAGCGCGCCCTGAGCAAGGTCGCGCCCGGATCGATCCAACCGAAAGATGCCCGGCGCTTGCTCGATTTCCCGCTCGCGACGACCGTCGAGCGGGTAGCGCGTGCGCTCGGCTGCGCGGGCCCGACGGCCACCGTGTGCAGCGCGTGCTCGAGCGGCGCGGTCGCCATCGCGCTCGCTGCATCGTGGCTGCTCTCGGGTCGCGCCAAGTCGGTCATTGCCGGCGGCGTGGACGGCTTGTGTCAGCTCACCTTCACGGGCTTCAACGCCCTCGGCGCGGTGGATCCGGAGCCGAGCCGCCCGTTCGACGTTTCACGCGCGGGGCTTACCCTGGGCGAAGGCGCGGGTTGTCTCGGGCTCGAGCTCGAGTCGAGCGCGCGTGCACGCGGCGTCCCAATCATTGCGTTCCTCAGCGGCTGGGCCGTCGCTTCCGAGGCCCATCACGTCACCCATCCCGAGCCGACCGGTGAGCGCGCCGCTGCCGTCATCGCGCGAGCGATCGCCGTGGCCGGGCTCGCGCCGAGCGACATCGACTACGTGAACGCGCACGGCACCGGGACCACGCAAAACGACGCCATGGAGGCGCGCGCTTTGCAGCGAGTTTTCGCCTCCGACGTGGGCCGGGTTTGGGTCTCGTCTTCCAAGGCGCAGCTCGGCCACACCCTCGGCGCTGCCGGCGCCATCGAAGCCGCGATCGCCGCGTTGAGCCTCGAGCAGGGCGCGTTGCCGCCGAGCGTCGGCTTGCAGAACCCCGAAGCACCGGCGCTGCGCTACGTGCAGGGCGTCAACTTGCGCGCTCCGTTGCGCGCCGCTCTATCCAGCTCTTTCGGGTTCGGTGGTGCGTGCGCGGTGCTGGCCTTCGAGGCACCTGACGCCGAGCCGCGCGCGCTGTCCGCGCATTCCGCGACAGAAATCGTGATCTCCGGCGCGGCCAGCTACGGCCCGAGCGGGCTATTGCGCGGCGCCGAGAGCGCGCGCTACTTGGCTCCCCCGGTGCAGCTGGACGCGCCCCTCGCCGATCCGCTCAGCTTGCTCGAGCCCGAGCGCTCGCGCCGCTTCGGGCGCGCTTCGGCCTTGGTCGTTGCCGGCGCCGAAGCCGCCCTGAGTAACGCCGCGCTCGAGCCCGCAGGGACTGGGCTCGTCGTGGGCAGTGCGTTTGGCGATGTGGATCGCTCCGTGCGCTTTTTGCACAAGGTGCTCGGCCAGGGTCCGAAGTTCGCGAGCCCGGCCGAGTTTCCACAGCTCATTGCCTCGACTGGCTCGGGCAATGGCTCGCTCTATCTCGGCCTCACGGGGCCGTGTCTATCGGTGAGTGACTTCGAGACTAGCGGCGAATCAGCGGTATCGGTCGGCATCGCGGCGCTGGAGCTGGGCCTGGCTGCGGCGTTGATCGCCGGCGCGGCCGAGGCGCGCGACCCGATCGTCGACAGCGTGCTCGGCGAAGCCAGGGGTGTCGCGCGCGGTGAGGGCGGCGGCTTCGTCTTGCTCGAGGCGTTGGCGACCGCGCAGGCTCGTGGTCACGTCCCGCTGGCGCGGGTGCTCGCGCATCAGGCACTGCGCGGCGATTCGGCGTCCGTGCTGTCGGCGTTGGCGGCGCCGCCTGCCGCTGCGCTCGTGGTCACGGGCGCTTTGCCAGCCGCCGTCGCGGGAGCGCTGGCGCGCTCGGCCTGGCGTGACACGGCCACTCACGACTTGGCGGCGCGCGTCGGGCAGCACGAGGCGATCGGCGCGCTCGCCCTGGCCGTCGCGGTCGCCGAGCTCGCTTCAGGCCGAGCAGAGCAGGCTTTGGTCGTCAGCGCGCAGGTCGACGCCGTGTACCTGACCCACCTCGCGCGTTACGAGGCCCGGCCGTGACGCCGATCTCGATCATCGCGGCGGGCGTGGTGTCCCCCCTGGGTGAAGGCCCTGCCGCGTACTCCGTCGGGGAGCTCGGTGCTCGACCCGAAACGCGCGTCATGCACGACGCTGAGCTTGCGGCTCTCGGCCTGCGTCGGCCGCGCGCCGCGCGCGTCTCGCTGAGCACGCCCGCAACGGGCGATCGCGCGCAAGCGCTGCTCGATCGCGCCCTCACGCTCTTGTTTGTTGAGCTCGAGCGCGAGCTGCCTGCGTTTCGCGGGCTGCGCATTGGCGTCGCGCTCGGCACGTCGTCCGGGGGTCTCGGCGCTCTGACGGACCTGCTCGCGCTGCGCGCGCGCGGCGAAGCCATCACGAAGACCTCGGCCCTTGCTGCGAGCTATTTTGGGCCGCTCGCGGCGCTCGAGCGTTTCGCGCTGAGCCCGGTGCGCTCGACGCAGGTGTTGGCCGCCTGTGCGTCGTCCACGGTCGCGATCGGTGTCGCTTGTCGTTGGCTCGAAGCGGGCGCATGCGACCTCGTGATCGCCGGCGGCTACGACGCATTGACGGCCTTTGCGGCCGCGGGCTTCGAGGCGCTGGGCGCGACCACCGCCTCCGTTCCGCGGCCCTTTCGCCGCGATCGCGACGGCTTGGCGTTGGGTGAGGGGGCCGCGCTCATGGCGCTCACTCGGGCCGGCACGGGGCGTGCGTTGGGTCACGTGCTCGGCTTTGGCGTGGGCTGTGACGCGGTACACGTCACGGCGCCCGACCGGACGGGCGCCGGGCTCGCGCGCGCCGCGCGTGCCGCGCTGATCGACGCCGAGGTCGAACCCTCGAGCATCGATCTGATCAGCGCGCACGCCACGGCCACGCCCTTCAACGACAGCGCGGAGGGTAACGCGATTGCCGCGGTGATCGGCGCAACCGCGGAGCGTGTGGTGGTTCATCCCTTCAAAGCCATTGCCGGCCACACCTTGGGCGCCGCAGGCGCGCTCGAGACCTTGGCTGCGCTGTCTGCGGCGGCGCGCGGTATCTTGCCGGCCGCGAGCGGTGAGGGAGAGCTCGAGAGTGAGTTCCCGGCTCGCTTGTGCACTCAGAACCAGCCCGGAAACGCCGCGCATTTGCTGAAACTTTCGACCGCGTTCGGGGGCGTGAACGCGGCGCTCGTGCTCTCGCCGCACCAGCCGCGTCGTCCTGCGTCGGCTCGGGCTCGGCACCGGGTGCGGCTGCGCGCGCTCGGTGAGCCTCAGCTCGTGCCGGACTTGCCGCTGATTGCGCGTGCCACTGGGCTCCTGGAGCTGGATCTCGAGCGCTACGATCGACCGTCTTTGTTGGTGCTCACGGCGATCGCGAATCTGCACGCTGCCGGCGTGTTGCCCGAGCAGCGCAAATCGTGCGGCGTCATCGCGGGTACGATGAGCGCCAGCCTGGAGGTGAACGAGGCGTTCGCCGCGCGGTTACGAGAGCGTGGCGCGCGCGGCGCGGAGCCGCGCCGCTTTCCCGCGACGTCACCCAATCTGGCCCCCGGTCGCGCGGCGATTGCGTTCGGTTTGCAGGGGCCCGCGTTCAGCGTGGGCGCAGGTCCCGCGGCGTCGCTCGAAGCGCTGCTGCTCGGCATCGAGCTGCTCGAAGCGGGCGATGCCGAGTCGTTGCTGGTGCTGGCCGTGGAGGACGTGGGCCCGGTCGTGCGTGATATTTTCGAGGCCGCTGGCTTGCCGCAGCCGGAGCCCGGCGCTCTCGCCGCGCTGCTCGACGTGGGCGACGCCGGAATGCCGCTGGACGCCGCGAGCTTGTACGAGGAGCTCGGCCGAGCACCGAAGAAGGCGCCAGGCTGGCCGCTCTTGAAGCGCGCCCTGAGCTCAGCGCGAGCCTAGCTCGGAGCTTTGCGCTGCGCTCCGCGCGCCGCGCCCGCTTAGCCAACCAATTAAATAACCCGAGCCCGCCGGCCTGCTTGCGCAGCTCGCCCGCCTTTGGCAGGCTCCCGCCCGGAATACGGCCGTCCCGGCCGGCGTTTGAGCTAAAGACACCCGTGCCCTCACTCCGTTCGCTCCTCCTGCTCCTCCTCTTGGCTACCGTTCCGACGGTCGGCTGCTCTCATCAGTACATCCTGAACACGGACGTGGAGGACACGGAGTTCAACCGCAAAGTGGTCGAGTACTGCGAGGACTACCGGCACGCGGTCGAGCAACGAAACACGGCCCGCCTGCTGAAGATGGCTCACCCGAGCTACTACGAGGATGGCGGCAATGTGGATGCGAGCGACGACCTCGACTACGAGGGCCTCGAAAAGTACCTGAACACGGAGTTCAATCAGGCCCGCGCCATCCGCTACGAGATCCACTACCGCCGCGTGTCCGACGGTCGCAAAAACACGGTGCTGGTCGACTACACGTACAGCGCCAGTTACAAGATCCCGACCGCGCACGGGGACGTGTGGCGGCGCCGCGTGGCCGACAATCGGATGACGCTCGCTCGCGAGGGTGAGGGCTTCCGCATCTTGGCCGGCATGTGAGCCGTCCGCCCGCGTGCCGCGGGCGAGCTCAGGGCAGCCGAAAGTCTTCGGAGATCTGCGCGATCTCGAAGCTCGAGCCGCTGGGCTGCAGCCGAAACAGCAGCTCATCGCCGAAGAGCCGCGTTCGGCCAGCCCAGGAGAGCCGGATCGGCACGCGGACCGCGACCTCGTCCTCGCCGAGCTCGAGCGCCAAGCGCCGGCTCGCTGGCAAGCGCGCCAAATCTTCGGCGCGAAAGGTTTGCAGGTCGGCGTCGCGGAACAGCAGCTGCCCGCGCAGCTCGGTGTAGTCGAGCTGGGCGAAACGGAGCTGCCAAAATGCGCGCGCGGGCTGACGGCCGCCGCCCGCGTCGACGAACGCTTGATCGGCCAGCAACGGCTCGAGCCGGTCCATGGCTTCGTTCACGGTGGCGCGCAAAAAGTCGCGCACGGTCTGACGCGCCAGCTCGCTAGCCGGTGGAGCGCGCAGCAAGAGCAGCTCGTCACGGCTGCTCCCGGCCCGCGCGGGCGCCGGCAAAACCAAGGTTTGCACGTCGGCCACACCCGGCGCACGCCGCTCGGGCTCGGTGGCTGCCGACGCGCTCGGCACCGAGCGCGCAGCTGGGGGCGACGTGCAACCGAAGCACAGCAAAGCAGCGCAGGCGACCGAGCGCGCGCTACAGCGCTTCGACGATGGGCGCATCCGAACGGGATAGGGTGACGATGGACTGCGGCGCAACCTCGCGCCAGCCGACGGGCGTGGCATCCAGCTCCGAGGCAATCAGCGAAAAATGCGTGCTTTCGATGCTGGGGATGCGCGCTTTGCGCACGCCGTCCTCACCCAGGAGCTCTTCGATGTCACGCCGCCCGTTCCAGACGTGAAAGCCGAGCGTGCCCTCGCGATGGACGGCCAGCAGCTGCTCGCCATTGGTGACCAAGATATCCCCGCTGTTTTTGGGGTGACCCTCTTCGGCGGAAAGCCGATCCACGAGGGCGATCGAGGCGCGGAGCGCGCCCGCGACGTGCTCGGGCGCGACGTGCGCGTCACTCAAATGACCAGCGTCGTGCAGGAACGAGAGGAACAAATAGAAGAACAGCTCGCTGTCGGTTTCGCCACGCACGTTCTTGCGCAGGAACTCCGGCTGGGAGGCGAGCAGCCGCTCACGCAGGCGCTCGAAGCCGAAGATGGTGCCGGTTTGCGCGAACAGCCACATCCGATACCGGAAAGGATGGGTATTTTCCGTGCGCAGGCCGCCGACGGAGGCGCGGCGCACATGCCCGATCAAGACGTCCGTCCGGATATCGCCGGCGGCTTCGACGAGATCGATCTCGTCCCGATCGTCGATCGGGCGCCGGCGCAAGAGCACCTCGCCCGACTGATAAAAGCCGAGGCCCCAGCCCAGCGGATCCCCGGCGGCCCGCCGAGCGCGGAGCAGGGAAGCGTTTGCTTCCAGCACGCGCGCCCCGAGATCTGGGCGGTTACCAATAAAACCGAACATGCGTGCCATGCATGGACTCCGTTAAAATACTGCGGGGCGCGCGCTATGCGCGTTGACTAACCATACCGCCCAGCGACGCTCTTCGCACGCGGCCTCGTCACAAAGGTGAGATAGCAGCGTTCGCCGGCTGGATTGGCGTATCGATTGGCGCGTCGATGGCGAGCGCCCTGTTGCGCCACGCGCAATGCCGTGCGCGCCTGCCGGCCTCTGAGCCTGGAGCGCGATCGCCATGCCTGCGTTCGACGCCCGGGCAAGCGCCTGACGCTTCCGAAGGACGATCGAAATGCTAGCGTGCGATGTCACATGGATCGCGACGACTTCCAGGAAGCGCTGCTCGGGATCATGGAGCGAAAGAAGCATTGGGCTTGGCCCTCGTTTACGAGCGGGCTCGTCCGTGCGGATCGTTTGCACATTCACCTCGAGCAGGAATACGCGACCTACGTGCGTGACTTTCCGATCCTGGTAGCGCGCGCCTACGTCGCGTGCCCCATCGCAGTCGTGCGGCGTGAGTTGATTGAGAACGTGTACGAGGAAGAGACAGGTGGCATCCAAGCGGGAAGGCCGCATCCGGAACTGTTTCTGGAATATCCGCGCGGCCTCAGTATGGATCTGTCACGTTTCGAGGACGTTGCGTTGCTCCCGGCTTCGCAACGCTATCGAGAGTTCCTGGATGAGACGACCTTGCACGGCGGGTGGGAGGTGGGCGCGGCCGTCAGCACCCTGTTCGTCGAAGGCACCGCGCATGAGCGCGGCGAGCTCGACCCGAGCGTGCCGCGCCGCCCGAGCCCTCCGCTCGAAGCGCACCCCTTGGTCGTCCACTACGGCCTGCCCCTCGACCACCTGCAGCTCACCAAAGCGCACCGAGCCGTGGAGGGGGAGCACCGTGCGGCCGCCTGGCGCGTCTTGCTCGACCATGTCGCGGCCGAGCGACAGCTCGCGGTGATTGAAGCCATGGAGACCGCGCTTCATTTGTGGCTGGGTTACCGTGACGGCGTAGCCGAGGCCTGCGGGCTGACTCGCTAGCGCGCCTTGCCGTCGGCGCTCGGCCTGTTCGCGCGGAAACCCCCTGTGCTAGCGTCTCCTGCCGATGCTTTCAGGTAGGGTGCTTCGGTCGGCGTGTCAGCTCACGTTCGGCCTGTTGGGTGTTTCGACCGTAGCTCTGTTGTCGGCGTGCGGCGCTGTCTACCCCGAGATGTCTACGCCCGTGCGTGCGCCGGGTGAGCGCCGGCTCGATCCGCCGCCGCCGGAAGACATGGTGTTCCTGAAGTTCGCGAACGCGCAAATCCCCACGCGCACCCGCGACGGCCGGCAGTGGGACTCGGTGGGTGGCTCGGCGCCCGACCCGTTCGCCAAGATCCTGATCCAGGATCGAGAGATCTTGCTCACGCCGGTGCAAGCCAACACCTTGAACCCCACCTGGCCGGACCAGCCGCTCGGCAACTACCGCATTCCCCCCAACACGCCCGTGCGCATCGAGCTTTGGGATTCCAACCCGATCAACAATCACCCGATCTGCGTCGAAGCCATCAGCAATATCTTGGCCGAGGCGAGCAACGAGCAGAACGTCGAGCTGCGCTGCGATAGCGGCGCCACGATCGAGCTCGTGGTGCAACCGGCGCACGCCAAGTTTGGCCTGGGCATGTATTACGAGCTCGGCAATGACGACATTCACATCACGCGCGTGATTGGCGAGTCACCTGCGGCGCGAGCCAAGCTTCAGCGCGGCGACCAAATCCTCAGAATTCAGAGCCGCGACGTGAAAGGCATGGATCCCGAGGCCGCGCGCAGTCTGATCAACTCCAACGTTTCGACCGGCGTCACCCTCTCGATCAAGCATCCTGACGGATCGCTGGTCGACGTGACCCTCAAAGACGGCCCGATCTACCCGCTGATTGACGACGAGCTCAAGGTCGAGTGACGGCGGGTGTGGCCCGCTTGCCTCGTGTGGCGGCCAGGCCCAAGCTTCGATCATGACCACTGAAGGCCCCCCGGATCCCGTGCTCGTCGTCCTCCAGTCGGCGCGCGGTACCTTGTCGGTCACCGGAGCCGAAGCCAAGTCGTGGCTCAACGGGCTGGTGAGCTGCGACGTGCTGAAGGTCACGCCGGGCACGGGCGCCTTCGGCCTGGTGCTGAACAAGCAGGGCAAGATCCAGAGCGAGGCCGAGGTGGTCGAGACGAGCGCCGGGCTCTTGGTCGGCGTGTCGCCCGGCGTTGCGGAGAAGCTCGCGGCGACACTCGATAAGTTCTTGGTAATGGAGGACTGCGAGCTCGCGGACGAAAGCTCGAGCTACGTGTGGGCTGATTTTCACGGCGTGGGCGCTGCCGCGCTCGCCGAAAGCGCCGCTAAGGTGTGCGCGGGCACGGCCGCGATCATGAATTTCACGCCCCGCCCCGCGGCCACGCTGGTGTTCGAGCGGGAGAGCTTGCTCGAGCTCGAGCGCTTCATCGAGCGCACGCCTGCTTTGCGCCGCGGCAGCGACGCTGATTGGGAGGCTTATCGCATCGCCCAAGCCCTGGGTCGCTTCGGGGTCGATTTCGGTGAGGCGGACAACCCGCACGAAGCCGCGCTGGATCGGCGCGCGGTGTCCTGGAGCAAGGGCTGCTACTTGGGGCAAGAGGTCGTGTGCATGCAGGACATGCGCGGCAAGCTCAAGCGCCGCCTCGTCGCGTTGACCTTGGGCGAGAGCGCTGAGCTGCCGAAAGTAGGCAGCCCCGTGACGGCAATGGGCGGCAGCGAGCCGGTCGGCGAACTGACCAGCGTCGCCCGCAGCCCGGCCACCGGCGAGCTGCTCGCGCTGGCTCGCGTCAAAACGCCTTACTTCGAAGGCAGGGAGCCGCTCGGGGTCGCCGGCAAGCCGGTCGCGTTTGTCGCCTCGGCCTCCCCCGAAATAGGGTAGTTTCGAGGGGTCATGAGCGCTGATGCCCACAAAGGTTTGGTTCATTCGAGTCGCTTCACGGAAAGCGGCTTGCGCGTTGCCGACGACGTCCTCGGCCTGATCGAGAAGACGCCGCTGGTGCGGCTGGCTCGCCTTTCGCCGCAAGGCGGCGCCACCGTCTGGGCCAAGGCGGAGTTCGTGAACCCCGCCGGCAGCGTCAAGGATCGCCCCGCGCTGTCCATGATCTTGGCCGCCGAAAAGGCGGGTGACTTGAAGCCGGGCGCCACTTTGGTGGAAGCGACCAGCGGCAACACCGGCATCAGCTTGGCCATGATCGCCGCGGTGCGCGGTTACCGCTGCATGTTGGTGATGCCCGAGGACATGAGCCTCGAGCGTCGTTACATCCTGCGCGCCTACGGCGCCGAGATCATGCTCACTCCCGCGGGTGACGGCATGTCAGGCGCGGTCAGCAAAGCCTTGCGCGTCTTGGAAGACACGCCCGGCGCGTTCATGCCTAGCCAGTTCGATAACCCCGCCAACCCGTACAGTCACGAGCATGGCACGGCGCTCGAAATCCTGGAGCAAACCGGCAATTCACTGGCTGCCTTCGTGGCCGGCGTCGGTACCGGTGGCACCGTGACGGGCGTGGGTCGCGCGCTCAAGAACAAGCTCGGCAGCGCGGTGAAGGTGTTCGCGGTCGAGCCTTCCAACAGCGCCGTGCTCTCGGGCAAGCCCGCCGGCATGCATGGCATTCAAGGCTTGGGCGCCGGCTTCGTGCCGGAGATCCTCGACCGTAGCGTCATCGACAACATTCTGGAAGTGACCGACGTCGCGGCCGAGCGCATGGCGCGCCGCCTGGCTCGCGAAGAAGGCCTGCTCGTCGGGCCGTCCTCCGGGGCCAACGTCCATGCGGCCTGTGAAGTTGCAGCGCAGCTCAAGGGCGGCAACGTCGTCACCATCCTGTGTGACTCGGGAGAGCGCTATTTGTTCTGAGCCGCCTGCAGCGCCTTACTTGCCGCTGAAGCGCGGGGCGCGCTTTTCGCTCCAGGCGGCGACGCCTTCGCGAAAATCCTGAGAGCCGAGCAATGCCGTTTGGCCGCGCTTCTCTCGCTCCAACGCGCCCTCGATGCCGCCCACGGCGGACTCACGGACCGCGTTTTTGATCGCAGCCAAGGCCAGGGGGGGGCCGACCGCGAGCGTCGCGGCGAGTGCGCGTGCTTCGGCGAGCTCGTCGTCCACCACGCGGTTCGCGAGGCCGAGCTCGAGCGCTTGCGGCGCATCGATGCGCGTGCCCAAGAGCAGGAACTCCAGCGCGCGGCCCACGCCGACCAAACGCGGCAGCCAAAAGCTCCCGCCGCCGTCGGGCATCAAACCGATGGCCACGAACTTCTCCTGCAGGTAGCCGTCGCGGGCGAATACCCGCAGATCGCAGGCGAGGGCCAGATCGGCACCGAAGCCGACAGCAGGCCCGCGAACGGCCGCGATGAACGGCTTCGGCGCGTGCACGATGGCGCGGATGAGCGCGTGGAACTGCTCGATGCGCGTTCCCAAGTCGCCCGAAGTATCCCCCAGCACTCCCTTCAGATCGGCCCCTGAGCAGAAGGCGTCGCCCGCGCCCGTGAGCACGACGGCGCGTGCGTTCGGGTCTGCGGCGGCGTCGGCCAAGCACGCTCCCAGGGCTTCTAGTAGCTCGGGGTCCAGCGCGTTGCGCGTCTTCGGCCGATTCATGATCAGCGTGGTCACGGGGCCTTGTCGTTCGACGAGCAGCACGGAGTCCATGAGCGGGAACCCTAGCAGTCCTCGAACCGATCCCGATCCAGCGAGCCAAATTCCCGCCAAAATCACGCGAGCCGCGCTGCGCCGCGCATGCTAAGGCTGGCTTTGTCTTCCAGCAGGCCGGATCGATGAATCAACCATTTCCCATTCCCGAAGCACTCCCCTTAGCCGAGCAACGGGGCCAGACTTACCCCAGCCTGGTGGCGCTGATGCAGCGTTTGCTGGGTGAAGGCGGCTGCCCTTGGGACCGCGAGCAGGATATGAAGTCCCTGCGCCGCTACGTCTTGGAGGAAGCCTGCGAGGTGATCGACGCAATCGACGAAGGCGATCCCGTTCACATCCAGGAAGAGCTCGGGGATCTCGCGCTGCAAGTCGTGTTCTTGGGTGAGCTCGGCCGCAAAGAAGCCGGCTTCGGCCCGGATGACGTGGTGCGCGGCATCGTCGAGAAGCTCGTGCGTCGTCACCCGCACGTATTCGCCGAAACCCAGGTTACCGGCAGCGAAGAGGTGTTGAAGAACTGGGAGGCGATCAAGGCGGAAGAAAAAGCCGATCGCGGCGTGCTCGACGGCGTGCCGCGCTCGCTGCCCGCGTTGTACCGCGCGCAGCGGATCAGCGAAAAGGTGAGCCGCGTCGGCTTCGACTGGCCGGACGGTGAAGGCTCGCGCGCCAAGGTGACGGAAGAGCTCGCCGAGGTGGACGAAGCAATCGCCGGCGGCGACAAGCAACGCATCACGGACGAGCTCGGGGACGTGCTGTTCGCGCTCGTCAACCTCGCGCGCCATCACGGCATCGACGCCGAGCTCGCGCTGCGCGGCACGTCTGACCGCTTCGCGCGCCGCTTCGGTCACGTGGAAAAGCGCGTGAAAGAAACGCACGGCGGTTGGCCGCGCGGCGTCGACGGCAAACCGACGATCGGCTTGTCGCTCGAGGAGCTCGACGGCTATTGGGACGAAGCCAAACGGGTCGGCCCGTGACGCGCCCCGAGGACCGCGAGGCGCTACCGGCCGTCACGATCGAAGATCCGGTCGGGCGCTTCCCGGAAGAGTGGGAGGCGGCGCTGACCGCGATCGGCGAGCGTGCGTTTCGGGCCAAGCAGCTGTTCCGCTGGCTTCACCAGCGAGCCGAGTTCGATCCCGAGAAAATGAGCGATCTCAGCGTGCCGTTTCGCGCGCGGCTCAGCGAGGCCGGTGTGAGCGCACCGTTCACGGTGGCCGACGTGCATGAGTCGCGGGACGGCACGCGCAAGCTGGTGCTGGAAGCGAAGGACGGAGCGCGCGTCGAAAGCGTGATCATCCCGATGACGGATTTGTCCGACGCCGACGCTAGCGCTTCGGTCGACGACGAGGACGATGACGCCGAGCGCGCACCCACCCAAAAAAACAAGGTCACGCTGTGCATCTCCACGCAGTACGGGTGCGCCATGGGCTGCGTGTTCTGCGCGAGCGGCCAGGCGGGCCTGGTGCGTGGCCTGCGCGCCTCCGAAATCGTGAGCCAACTGTACCTCGCCAAGCGCTACCTGCGTCCCGACGAGCAACTCGGCAACCTCGTGTTCATGGGCATGGGTGAGCCCCTGCACCACTACGACCAGACAGCGCGTGCGTTGCGTTTGCTCACGCACCCGGAGGGCCTCGGGATGAGCCCGCGCCGAATCACCGTCAGCACGGTGGGGCTGATTCCGGGCATCGAGCGGCTGGGGCGTGACTTTGGCGGGAAAATCGGGCTCGCGGTGTCGGTGCATGCGCCGAATGACGAAACTCGTGACCGCATCATTCCGATGAACCGCCGCTATCCGGTGGCGGAGCTGATGCGCGCGCTGCGCGCCTATCCGTTGCCCAAGCGCCGCCGCATCACCATCGAGTACACTTTGATCGATGGCGTGAACGATTCGCCGAGCCACGCTCGCGAGCTCGGCACGATCCTTCGTGGCCTCCAGACCAAGATCAATCTGATCCCGATGAACCCGATCACTGCGTCCGAGCTGCGCTCACCCAAGGCGGACAGCGTGCGAAAGTTTCAAGAGATCTTGGCCGATGGCGGTTATAGCTGCTTCGTGCGCACGCGCCGCGGGGACGAAGTGGCCGCCGCGTGCGGGCAGCTCGCCATGGCAGATGATCTCGTTCGCAAAAAGCGTGAGCGGGAGGAGCTCCGGCGCGCGAAAGCAGGCGACTCGTGATTTTTCAGAAAGTCCTCGTGGCCAACCGCGGTGAGATCGCGTGCCGTATTTTTCGCACCTGCGAGCGCTTGGGGATCCCGACCGTGGCCGTGTTTTCGGACGCGGACGTGCTCTCGCCGCACGTGGCCGAAGCGGACGAAGCAATCCGCATTGGCCCGCCCAAAGTCGGCGAAAGTTACTTGAACATCCCGGCAATTTTGGCCGCCATCGCCGATGTGGGCGCTGACGCCGTGCACCCCGGCTACGGGCTGTTGAGTGAGCGGCGCGCCTTCGCCGACGCCGTGCGCGCTGCAGGCGTCACGTTCATCGGCCCCCCGAGTGAGGCGCTCGAGGCATTCGGCGACAAGATCATCGCGCGTCGCATCGCGCGCGGCGCCGGCGTCTCGCCACCACCGGGCAGCGAAGAGCCCATCGATCCAAAAGACAGCGCGCGCCTTGCCGCGGAAGCCGAGCGCATCGGGCTCCCGCTGTTGATCAAGGCTGCGGCGGGCGGTGGCGGTATCGGCATGCAGATCGTTCGCCAGGCCGCCGATCTCGAGCGGGCCGCGCAAACCTGCGCCGATCGCGGCGCGCAGGCGTTCGGGGACGGCCGCATCTACCTCGAGCGCTACCTGGACTCGCCGCGCCACATCGAAGTGCAGGTGTTCTGTGATGGGCACGGCAACGCCGTGGCGCTGGGCGAACGCGAGTGCAGCGTGCAGCGCCGGCATCAGAAAATCGTCGAAGAGTCGCCCTCGCCAGCTGGTTTTTTTAGCGGGCCAAGTGGCGCCGAGCGCCGCGCAAAGCTCCATCAGTCGGCCCTTTCCGTGGTCCAAGCGGTCGGCTTTCGCGGCGCGGGCACGGTGGAGTTCGTGGCCAACGCCGCCGGTGAGCTGTTCTTCCTCGAGGTGAACGCGCGCCTACAAGTGGAACATCCCGTCACCGAGCTGGTCACCGGGCTCGACTTGGTGGAGCTCCAGCTGCGTGTTGCGGCGGGTGAGCCGCTGCCGGCGAGCGCGCTCGGCGCAACGCCCAGCGGGCACGCCATCGAAGTTCGGCTGTACGCCGAAGATCCCGCCAAAGGGTTCGTGCCCCAGCCGGGCACGCTGCAGCGCTTCGAGCTGCCCAGCGATCTACCCGGTGTCCGCGTCGATTCCGGCGTGGTCGCCGGCCAAGAGATCACGCCCTTCTACGACCCCATGCTGGCCAAGATCGCCGCGCACGGTGACACGCGCGAGCAAGCGATCATGCGCTTGATCGGCGCGCTCGACGCGTGTCACGTCGAGCTGTCTGGCCCGAAGGGGCCGCGCGCCACGAACCTCGCGTTCTTACGACGAGTCCTCAGCTCGCCCCAATTTCAAAGCGGCGAGTACGACACGGGCCTGGCCGAGGTCCTGGTTCGGGCATGAGCACGGAGCTTTCGGGCGCAGAAACGGCGCGAACGAGGGCCCAAGCTTGGGCCGCGGCCGATCCCGATCCGGTCACGCGCGCCGAGCTGCAGGCGCTGCTCGCATCCAGAAACGACGCCGAGATCCGCGAGCGAATGCTCGGTGATTTGGAGTTCGGCACAGCCGGGCTTCGTGGCGTCGTCGGCGCGGGCAGCGCGCGCATGAACCTCGCGGTAGTGATCCGGATCACCCGCGCCGTGGCCGAGCAGTTGCTCGCGCGCGCCGACGACGCGCGCACGCTGCCCGTGATCGTCGGAGGCGACGCACGCCTCGACAGTCAACGCTTCGCGGATGCCGCCGCGGGCGTGCTCTTGGCCGCGGGCATCCCAGTGAAGCGCTTCGTCGAGCCAGTGCCGACCCCGCTCGTGGCGTATGCCGTGCGCGCGTTTGCGGCCAACGCAGGCGTGATGATCACCGCCAGCCACAATCCGGCCGAGTACAATGGCTACAAGCTGTATTGGAACGACGGCATCCAAGTCGTACCGCCGACGGACGTCGAGATCGCAGCGCGGCTCGCCGGCGTCGGGGCGGCCAAAGACGTCCCGCTTGCTGATTTGTCGCGCCAAGAGTTGATCGGTGAGCAGCTCACGACCCGCTATTTGGCCGAGATCCGCGCCCAATTGCCGCGCGTGACCGGTAAGCGCGATTTACGTATCGCCTACACCCCGATGCACGGCGTTGGCGCGGCCATCGTAGAGCGGGTGTTCGCCGAGGCGGGTTACGCCGAGTTTTACAGCGCTCCCGCGCAACGCGAGCCCGACGGCCATTTCCCGACGCTGCCCTTCCCGAACCCGGAGGAGGCGGGTGCGCTCGACCTCGCGATCGCGCTCGCTACCGAGAAGAATGCCGACCTCCTGATCGCGAACGACCCAGACGTCGATCGCTTGGCGATCGCTTGTCCGACGCCGAGCGGTCGCTGGCTGCCGCTCACTGGCAACCAAATCGGATTGCTCTTGGCAGACTTTGCGCTCGCGCACTCGGAAGCCGGATCGCGCGCGCTGGTGTTGTGCTCGCTCGTCTCCTCACCGATGTTGGAGGGTATTGCGGAGTCCTACGGCGCACACTGCGAGCGCGTGCTCACCGGCTTCAAGTGGGTGTGGACCGCGGGCCTCGCCCTCGAGGGCCAAGGTTTGCGCTACTGCTTCGGCTTCGAAGAAGCGCTCGGCTATTCCTACGGCCGCGCCGTGCGCGACAAAGACGGAATCAGCGCGGCGCTCGCCTTCGCGGAGCTCGCCGTTTCTTGTCGCGAGCGGGGCGGCACCGTAATCGAACGGCTGCACGCGCTGTATCGCCAGCACGGGCTGTGGGCCAGCGTGCAGCACAACGTGGTGCTCAAGGGCGCTTCCGGCGCGGCGCGTATCGCGCAGGCCATGAGCGACCTTGCGGCAAAGCCGCCGCGGGTTCTCGCGGGGCGCAACGTCACGAACGTTCGCGACCTTCGTCACCCGGCGGCGGACGCCCCGAGCTGGCGCGGCGCGGCCTCGCTCGTTGAGCTCGCGCTCGAGGGCGGTCGCGTGTTCGTGCGGCCGAGCGGCACCGAGCCCAAGCTCAAGCTATACGTCGATCTTCTCGCGCCCGTGGCGGCAGATGCTTCCATCACCGCGACCGAAGAGGCTGCGCGCAGCGAAGCGCAACGCATCGCGAGCGCGCTGGTCAGCGCGCTCGCTCTGGACTTGCCCGAGTCGAGCTGACGCTCGCTCTGGACTTGCCCGAGTCGAGCGTCAGCTCGACTCGGGCGCTCAGTCCACCGCGTCGAACGCGACGACTTCGCTGGAAGCCAGATTTTCGATCGAGCCACGCACGGACTCGCCAATCACCGACTCGGTACCGACCACGGTGACCAGCAAATCTCGTTCCGAAAGCCGGTTTTGGACTGCGGCGTTGGCCTGCTCGAGGGTCACCGCCTGCACGCGCTCGAGATAGCGCGAGTAGTAATCCTCGGGCAAATCATAGAGCGCTTGGTCGAGCGCGAGGCCCACGCGCTTGGCCGCCGTATCGATGGCGAAGCAATGCGAGCGGATCAGGTAGCGCTTGGCCCAAGACAGCTCCGCCTTCGTCACGCCTTTTTCACGCAGCTCGTGCAACATGTCCAGCTCGAGCTTCAGGCACGGGCCGGCGTCGTCCGCTTTGGGGAACGTCCACATGCTGAAGCTCTGCCTGCGGCGATCGAAGGGCACGTTCGAATATGCACCGTACGACCAGCCGCGCTTCGAGCGCACTTCTTGGGTCATGCGTGCGGTGAACGTACCTCCGAAGATCGTGTTACCCACGAGCAGCGCCACGTGGTCCTCGTCGCGCGTGTGCGAGCCGAGGCAACCGATCAGGATCTGAGTCTGCGTGCGGTCCGGCTTGTCGACGATCACCAGCCTGCGGCCAGGAACGGCTACGGGCTCCGGAGTGGTGTCGGTCGGCGCCGGGCCGGCAGGCAGGGCGTCGGAGATGCGCTTGGCGATCAGCGCGGCGCCGGCTGCGTCCAAATCACCCGAGAAGGCGAACACCAGATTGTCGCGCACGAACGAGCGCTGGAACGCGGTTTTCACGTCGCTCGAGCCGATCAGCGGCACGCTTTTGGGCGTGCCCGAGACGGAGCGCCCATAAGGGTGCGAGCCGAAGAAACGGCGCCGGAAAAAACGCCGCGCGATGCCGCGATCGTCGTCCAGTGAGTCCTTCAGCTCGGCCAGGGTTTCGCGCTGCAGCCGTTCGAGCTCGGCCTCGGACAGCCCCGGGCGAGCGAGCACGTCGACCAACAGATCCACGAATGCGTTCAGCGAGCGTGAGATCACGGTGGCTTGAAAGACCATCGTGCTGTGCAGCACGTCGGCGCCGAGCGAAGCGCCGAGCGAATCGATACGCGTGTCGATGACTTGGGCTTCGAGGCCACCGGCAGTGCGCCGCATCAACCGCGACAAGAGGCGCGTCGTGCCCTCTTTGCCCGGCTCGTCGATCAACGCCCCGGTCTTCAAGCCAATGCTGATCGACACCAGCGGCAAGGCGCGTGACGTCTCGAGCAGCACGGCTGCGCCACCTGCGTCTTGCAAACGAACGACCGAAACCGCGGCACTCATTCTGCTGCCTCTTCTGCGGCATCGCTGCCGGCGCTGGCCGTCAAGTCCGGACGCACCAAAATCACGCTGCGGAACCGCGGTAAGAGATAGCGCCGAGCCACGCGCAGCAGATCACTGGCCGTGACTCGGCGCGTGATCTCGAGCCGCTCGAAGGCTGCACCGGGCCGACCGAGCACGGTCTCGTAAAAGCCGAGCGTCGAGGCTTTCCCATCGACGGTTTCGAGGCCCGCGAGCAGCCCGAGCTCGAGCCGAGCGGCAGCGCGCGTAATCTCCTCGGCGGAGATCGGCTCGGCTTGCACTTTGGCAAACTCGGCGTCGATCACTTCCAGCAATCGCTCGGCGGTCTGACCTTCACGAGCCGAGACGAACAGCTCGAACAACCCGGGATCCCGGAACGGGCCCACGAACGCGCGCACCTCGGTGGCGAGCTCCAGCTCGCGCACCAGCTTTTGATGCAACCGACTGGCGCGGCCGCTGAACAGCACTTCGGCGAGCAAGCACAGGGCAGGGTGGTCGAAATCACCCATCGCGGGGCTGTGGTAGCCGACCACCAGCTTCTCGGTGGCGGTGGCCTTTTTGACCTCGACGCGGCGCTCGGCGGCTTGCGGCGGCTCGGGGCGCACGTCTTCGATGGGCAGGCTGCTCGCGGGGAGCGCGCCGTACGCGGCCGACAGCTTCTTCAACAGCGCGGCCTCGGCGACGTCACCGACGATCACCAGCACGGCGTTGTTGGGAGCGTAGAACGTGCGATAGAACTCGAGGCAATCCTCGGTAGTGAAGCCCTCGATGTCCTTCATCCAACCGATGGTCGGCCACTTGTAGGCGTGGTTTTCGAACGCCGTCGCCCAAAGCAGCTCGCTCACCGCGCCTTCTACGTCGTCGTCGACGCGGTAGCGGCGCTCGTTGGCGACCACTTCCTTCTCACTTGCGACCTGCGGATCGCGCAGCACGAGCCGGCTCATGCGCTCGGACTCCAGCTTCACGACCAGCGGCAATTGGTCCTTGGGGATCGACACGTTGTACTGCGTGAAATCCAGCCATGTGGAGGCGTTGCTCTCGGCGCCGGCTTCTTCGAGCTTGCGGTCGAACTCACCCGCCTTGCGACCCTCGACCTCGTTGAACATCAAGTGCTCGAACAAGTGCGCCAGGCCCGTCTTGCCCTCGCGCTCGTGGCGCGAGCCGACGCGAAACCAGGTGTGATAGGCGATCACCGGCGCGCTGTGGTCCTCGCAGAACAACAGCTCGAGCCCGTTGCCGAAGCGAAAACGCTCTACGGCCAGCGATGGCCCGAAAGCCACGGTCTCTAGATGGACGACCTGACCGTTCGGTGTCGCGCCAGCGTTCAGTTCCGCGATCCGCTTTTCTCGCAGCTTCGAGGAGGCAGAGCTACTCATCAATATCCTTCTTTTGTAACGACGTAACCCGATTCCCGCAAGACTACAGCGCCGACTGGGGACGCCGCCCGGCAATTCCAGTGCTTGGGCGCGACGCGTCAGCTCTCGAGTTTCAAGATAGCGAGGAAGGCTTCTTGCGGCACTTCGACGCTGCCGACCGCCTTCATCCGCTTCTTACCCTCTTTCTGCTTCTCCAACAGCTTTCGCTTGCGGCTGATGTCGCCGCCATAGCATTTCGCGGTCACGTCCTTGCGCATCGCGCGCACGGTCTCGCGGCTGATGATCTTTGCGCCGATCGCCGCTTGGATTGCGACCTCGTATTGCTGGCGGGGCACGAGCTCCTTCAGCTTGGCCGCGAGCGCACGGCCGCGAGCGTAGGCCGTGTCCTTGTGAACGATGATGCTGAGCGCGTCGAGCGGCTCGCCGTTGAGCATCATGTCCAGCTTGACCAGGTTGTCGGCGCGGTAACCCGTCACCTCGTAGTCCATGCTCGCATAGCCGCGCGAGGCGCTCTTCAGGCGGTCGTGAAAGTCCAAAATTACTTCGGCCAATGGTAGCTCGTAGCTCACCACGACGTGATCCTTGGTCGAGTAGTTGAGCCCGAGCTGCGTACCGCGCCGTTCTTCACACAACGCCACCGTGGGGCCGACGTACTCCGCAGGCACGTGAACGGTGAGCTTCAGGATCGGCTCTTCGATGGTGTCGATGTCACCCACGGGCGGCATCTTCGACGGGTTGTCGACGCGCACCGTCTCGCCGTTTTTCGTGTGAGCGATGTACACCACGCTCGGCGCGGTCGTGATGAGGTCCAGGTTGTATTCGCGCTCGAGCCGCTCCTGGATGATTTCCATGTGCAAAAGGCCGAGGAAGCCGCACCTGAAACCGAAGCCGAGCGCGTCGGAGGTGTCCGGCTCGAAGCTGAACGAGGAATCGTTCATGTGCAGCTTCGCCAGCGCGTCGCGCAAGTTTTCGTACTCGGCAGAGTCGGTCGGGAAGATGCCCGCGAACACCATCGGCTTCACTTCGCGGAAGCCGGGCAGGGGCTCGGTGGCGCCGTGGTGGAAGGTCGTGACCGTGTCGCCGATCTTCGTGTCTTCGGTCGACTTGATGTTGGCGGCGACGAACCCCACCTCACCCGGACCGAGCTCGTCGATCGCCACAGGGTGCGGGTTGTAACAGCCCATTTCGGTGACGTCGTAGTGGCGACCGGTGGCCATGAACTTCATGCGGTCCCCCTTCTTCAGGGTGCCGTCCATGACCCGCAGCATGACCACCGCGCCGCGGTAGCTGTCGTACCAGCTGTCGAAGAGCAGCGCGCGCAGCGGCGCGTTCGGATCACCGACGGGTGCCGGGACGCGCGCGATCACTGCCTCGAGGACCTCCAGCACGCCCACGCCCGTTTTGCCGCTAGCGAACAACGCGCCGCTGCAATCCAGCCCGATCACTTTCTCGATCTGCTCGGCAGTGTGGTCCACGTTGGCGGACGGCAAATCCACCTTGTTCAAAACCGGGATGATTTCCAGGTTATTTTCGATGGCCAAGTAGGCGTTGGCTACCGTCTGCGCCTGCACCCCCTGTGTGGCATCGACCACCAACAGCGCGCCCTCGCAGGCGCGCAAGCTCGAGCTGACCTCGTAATTGAAGTCGACGTGCCCAGGTGTGTCGATCAGCTGCAGCTGGTACTCTTCGCCGCTGACGGAGACATACTTGAGGCGGACGGATTGCGCCTTGATGGTGATGCCGCGCTCTCGCTCCAGGGGCAGCTTGTCCAGGAACTGCTCCACCTTCTCGCGCTTGGTGATCGCTCCGGTGACGTCCAGGATGCGGTCGGCGAGGGTGCTCTTCCCGTGATCGACGTGGGCGATGATCGAGAAGTTACGAATCTTTTTAGTGTCGGTGGGCATCGGGCGGCATCCGCGCGTTGCTCGCGTCGGCGGGCGGCTCTCTAGCGCGGCATCGGCGCGCCGACCAGCCAAGCCTCGACCCGGACCCCGCGAGAGCGCTTACTTTTTGGCAGTCTTGGGGGCGACGGGAGTGTCCGTCAGGCTCATTTGTCCCGGCAGCGCGTGCTCGTAGCGCTTCAACACCAGATCGATCCCTTCACGGATGTACACGGCAACCGGAACCTTGGTGCGGGTATGCAACAGGTGCAGCCGCTCGTTCTGCTCCGGTGTGATGTAGACGGTGGTGGAGATCTTCTTGCGGGACATTTGCGGTCGGGGGACGAATCAGTTGCCAGTCGTTACACTAGATTCCCATACGTGTGTTGTCAAACGTCGCAAAGCTCATATATTCTCGAATTAATTAATGATTACATTGGGTTGAGAAATGCTGTCCGGCTCCAAATCCGGACGATTGCGCGTCCCTGGCCGGCGGCTGTGGCGCTTCTGGCGCAGCTTGGAGCGCTCGGGGGAGTCGGGGTAGGCCGCTATGCTTCAGTCTCGTTCCGGGCTAAAACGCGGGTACGGGTTGATCGAGTTTGAGGGCGCTGCGACCGGCTGCGACGCCGAGAGGTTTGAGGAATGACGAGCACGAGAATGAGGGACAGCACGACCGGCCTCACGTTCACCGGCCTGCTGATGCTGATCGGCGCGGGGTTCCAGTTCGGGTGTAATGGTACAGGCAAGAGCGTCAACTCCGCCGGTAACACAATCACCACGCGCGACACTCAGGTGGTTCACGAGCCGTGCGACATCACCGCAGCGCACGTGGAGAAGGTGGATGCGAACGGGGATGGGAAAGCGGACATCACCATCGTGCTCGAAAATGGGCGTGAGGTCTGCCGTGCGGTCGATCTGAACTTCGATGGCGTCATCGACGCTTACAGCTATTTCGATGCCAGCGGTCAGCTGCGTCGGCGTGAGAACGACTACGACAAGGACGGGCAGATCGACGAGATCAGCACCTTCAAAGGCGGGCAGATCGCCGAAAAAGATCAATCGACGGCGCTCACGCAGCACCTCGACACCTGGGACTTTTACCAGGCCGGAGCGCTCGTCCGCACGGAGCGTGACTCGAACGGGGACGGCGTGATCGACCAATGGTGGGAGTACCCGAAGCCGGGTTGCCCACTGATCCATGCCGATGTGAACAACGATGGCCGTCCGGATCCCGGAGCCACCATCGATTACTGCAAGGAGACGGGCTACGTACCGCCGGAGCGCGCGGACAAAGCTGCGGCCAGCCCGACCTTCGAGTCCAAGACTTCGTTGCCGACCGAAACCGAAAATAAAGCTGCGGACGTGCCCACCGAAACGTCGAAGCCCGCGCCGGCGCCCGCGCCGGCTGCCCCGAAGGAGCCTGCGAAGTGAGCACGAGTGATCGTTGGTTGATGCTGGGCGCGGTGGCACTCGTCGTCAGCGCCGGGGTGTATGCCTGCGGCGGCTCGAGCAACGCGAAGACTGGCGCCGCGATGCGCGGCGAAGTGGTGGGCGTCGCCGCTGACGACCGTTCGCGCTGCGACTACAAGGGCCGCGCTGATCGTGAAGTCGTGGAGAGCCTTGGCCCCGGCGCCAAGACCGCGAATATCCGGCGCGTGTACGGGATCGTCGGGGAGGGTGAAGATCGGCATCGCGTGTTGATGTGCCGCGAAGTCGACACCAACTTGGACGGCGTAAAAGACGTGGTCCGCACCTACACGGACAAGGGTGACGCGCTGAACGAGGTCGCCGACACCAACTTCGACGGCAAGATGGACACTTGGATCACCTTCACCAAGGGCCGGGTTTCCAAGCTGCGTGAAGATCACAATGGGGATGGCCAAGACGACGAGACGCGCTTTTACGTAGGCGGCGTGCTGAGCCGCGCGCAGATCGACACCAACTACGACAACAAGCCGGACATCTGGGAGATCTACGACGACGGCAAGCTCGAGCGGCGCGGCGTGGATTTGGATTTCGACGGTCACGTCGATCGCTGGGACCGCGATGAGATCGCGCTCCGGGAGATCGAGGCCAAAGACGCGGCCTCCGAAAAGGCCGCTGCCGATGCAGCCAAGGCGGATGCCGGCGCTGGCGGCGCCACGGGCGCTCGCGCTCGCAACTAACGTCGCCTCGGGCGAAAACTCAGCGCTCTCGGGGCGGCGGTGCTAGGACCTGCCACCCGAATGGCCGACGAACGTCTTCAAAAAGTCCTGGCTCGCGCTGGCATTGCTTCGCGGCGTGCCGCCGAAGAGCTGATCACCAAGGGCCGGGTCAAGGTCGACGGGCGCGTGATCGATCAATTGGGCGTTCGCGTCGACCCACGACGGGCCAAGATCGAGGTCGACGGCAATCGTTTGATGGCCGAGCCGCTCGTGTACATCGTGCTCCACAAGCCGCGCGGCGTGATGTGCACGCTGAGCGATCCCGAGGGGCGTCCGACCGTCGCCGAGCTGCTCAAGGCCGTCGGCGTGCGCGTCGTTCCGGTGGGGCGCTTGGATTTCCACACCAGCGGCGCGCTGCTCTGTACCAACGACGGCGACTTCGCCAACGCGCTCTCGCATCCGCGCAACAAGGCGAAGAAGGTGTACGTGGCCAAGGTGCAGGGCCTCGTCATCGACGACAAGCTCGAGGAGTGGCGCAAAAGCATCGAGATCGACGGCCGCGCGACGGCGCCGGCCGAGGTGCGCCGGCTGCGCTTCGAGGGTGACAAGACGTGGCTCGAGCTCACCCTGCGCGAAGGGCGCAATCGGCAGGTGCGCCGCTTGGGTGAATCCACTGGCTCGCTCGTGATGCGCTTGGCGCGCATCTCTCACGCGGGCGTGACGGCGGAAGACTTGCGGCCCGGGCAGTGGCGGCACCTCAGCTTGGATGAGCTGGTCGCGCTGAAGCAGGAGTTTGGCGTGCCCGCGCGCGTGCGCGCGCCCGGAACCGATGCTTGGGAAGTGCAGGTGAAGGCGAACGCGAAAGTGCCGCGCGTCGCGGCTGCCAAGCACGGCGAAAAGCCGGCCCGCGAGCGCCGAGAAGCACCAGGTCCGCGCCGCGAGGCGCCGGGCGCGCGCCGCGAAGCGTCCGCTGAAGCGCACAAACCGCGTTCGGCGCCGGCGCGCGGCACGGGTAGCGAACGCCGCGACTACACCATCGCCGATCGAGGAGCGCGCGGCCGCCCTCCCGATGGGCGAAATGGTGCGCGCCCGGATCCTAGCGCCGGGAGCAAAGCGCGCCCGGAGCGTCGTGAAGCGCGCCCGGACTCGCGAAGCAATGCGCGCCCGGACTCGCGTGGCGCGACCAGCGGGCGCCCCAACTCAAGGAGCGATGGGCGTCCCGACACGCGAAGCAATGCGCGGCCCGATACGCGAAGCAATGCGCGGCCCGATACGCGCGCGGGGCGGCTGGATCAGCGAAGCGCGGGCGCTGCGCGCCCGGAGCGTCAGCGCCCCGCCGCGCGGGATGCTGGTCCTCCGGGTCGCGTTGCCCGCGAAGCTCAGGTCAGTTCGCGCGATGGGCGAGGGTCTTCGCGCCGTCGCGGAACATGATGCTGATTTTCGCGCCTTCCAGCACCTTGTCGACGTAGCCCTCGCCGAACTTGGAGTGGAGCACGAGCTCCCCTTCGCGGAATTGCTTGTCCATCGCGTAGCGCGTGAAGGCGTCGACGGCTTGGCCGAGCGTTTTCGACGCCCAGCTGTCGGCGCGCTCTTTTTCGGCGCGTGCTTTTTGAGTGACGCGCGCGGCGGCGGGCGACGGCTTGGGACCGGTGTTACGGGCGCGCACGTGGACGCCGCTGGCCGTCGTCTCCGTGCGAGGAGCCCGGTAGTTGTGCTCCGAGTTGCACGTGAGACAGATCACGCGTTTCGGCGCGCTTTGAACCATGGCCACGATGCGGTGCATCAGATCCATACGGCATTTGGTGCACCAGGCGTCGATTTCGGCGCCCGCAGTTAGCGACTTCAAGATTGGGACTCCTCGTTCGGCTGCCCATTTGCCAGAGGATCAGGCGCAAGGGAAGCTCTGTCATGAGTATCTGCTGGCGGGTCGGGCGGGCGAGACGTGCGGTCTCGTTTCACGCTGACCTTGGCTTTGACGTCAGGGATGGGACGGGCGCCTTTTGCGGCGTCGTTCGGGATGAAGCGGACCTCGGTTTTGATTTCGAATGACAGCTTCGTCAGAACATTTGCGAGCTCATCGGCAAAATTCGTGTGATCCAGGAAGTCCCGAACCTCTTTGGCGACGGCGCGGTACACGCCGTTCTTCGTTTCGTCGATCTGTGACAGCACGTCCTTCGGCAGGCGCAGCTCGCTCACGAAGTGCCGCACGTTCTCGGGACCTTCGCTGAGCCGCTCGTAACCGGCCTCGAACACGCGCTTGACGAGCTCGGGCAAGATGCCTTCGAGGCGGCGAACGCGTTCTCGTTCGTCGCGCTCCGAGCCGTCGGGCCGTTCGCTGCTGCTCACCATGGAGGGGTACCGTGACCCCATGCAGCCGTCAAACGAGTGACCCAGATCATGGCTCGAGAGCCAGCATCGCATCCTCCAAACGCGGCACTTGACACTCGTTCGGCGCGGCCAGCCGAACCTCGCGCAGGCCGGAATGGGCCGCTCGAGCCGCCCGCCCACCGCGCCGGCCGGGTTGTCCGAGCGGCGACCAGGAGCGGCTCCGGGCTTCGGGTGGTGATAAACTCGCCCCATGCACAACGAGTTCAAGGAGCGCCGAGAGCGCGTGCTCGCCGCGATTCACCCGGGCGTGCTCGTCATCCCGTCGGCGCCACTCGCGATCCGCAACAACGACGTCGAGCACGAGTACCGGCAAGATTCGGATTTGTTCTACCTCACGGGCTTCGACGAGCCGGAGAGCGTGCTGGTCTTGAACAGCACGAGCGACCAGCCGTTCACGCTGTTCGTACGCGCGCGAGATCCCGAGCGGGAGGTGTGGGACGGCGCGCGCGCGGGCGTCGAGGGCGCCGTGAGTGAGTTTGGCGCCGACGCTGCGTTCCCGATCGGCGAGCTCGCCGCGAAGTTACCGGACGTGATCCAGAACACCGAGCGCATGTTTTACCGCTTGGGCAAAAATCGCAGCTTCGACGACACGCTACTCGCCGCGCTCGATCGGGTGCGGGGCCGCGCGCGGCTGGGCATCACTTGCCCGACCGCGATTGTCGACGCTGCCACCGTGGTGCACGAGTCACGGCTGAAGAAGTCGAAGCTCGAGCTCGCCGCCATGCAGCGCGCCATCGACATTACCCGGGACGCGCACGTGGAGGCGATGGCACGCTGTGCGCCGGGCATGTACGAGTACGAGGTCGAGGCGATTCTACGCGGGATCTTTCGGCGTTTTGGCTCGGAGCGTCCGGCGTATGCGCCGATCGTGGGCTCGGGACCGAATGCTACGGTGCTGCATTATCATCGCAACGATCGGCGCATGGAAGATGGTGACTTGCTGCTGATCGATGCCGGCTGTGAGTTCGACTACTACGCCGCCGACGTGACCCGCACCTTCCCGGTGAGCGGGCGGTTCACGCCCGCGCAGCGCTCGATCTATCAACTCGTGCTCGACGCGCAGCTGGCCAGCATCGACCTCACGCGCGCGGGGCGCACGTTCGACGAGGTGCACGCGGCCAGCGTGGAGGTGATCACGCGCGGGCTGATCGAGCTCGGCATCGTCGAAGGCCCGCTGGAGACTGCCATCAGTGAGCTGCGCTACAAGCCGTACTTCATGCACAAGACCAGTCACTACCTCGGGATGGATGTGCACGACGTCGGTGCGTACTTCATTTCTGGCAAGCCGCGCTTGCTGGAGCCGGGCATGGTGATCACGGTCGAGCCCGGGATCTACATCGCGCACAACGCGGCCGTGCCGGAGCAATACCGCGGCATCGGCGTCCGGATCGAAGACGACGTGCTCGTCACCGAGGGCAAGGCACTGGTGCTCAGCGACGCGATCCCGAAGCGCGTCGACGAAGTCGAGCGGGTCTGCGCGCGCGCTGCATGAGCTGAAGGCGTCGCGGGCGATCGTGCGAAATTTCAGGCTCTTCTTGCTCCGTGGCGCAGCCTTGTTCGGCGCCGCATGCCCCGCGGTCCTGGTGACCGGGGGAGGCGTGGCGCAGGCTCAGGTAAAAGAGCCGCTCGGCTCGGAGCGCTATCGCACGCCGATCCCGGGCGCGGACGCCTTCTGGAACGGCTTCGCGTCACTCGGTTTGGGGAAGGGGCTGCGCTTCAACAACCCGTATCGGCTCGCGACCCCGCTCGGCGACACGGCCGAGTCCGTGTCGTCGACGGCTGCCTACTACGATCTCGGGTTTGGGCTGGTACACGGGCCCGCGCAAGGGCTCGCGCATGGCGGCGTCCTCCATTTGTCGATCGCCGCGCAAGGCATTCCGCAAGAGGTGCTCAGCTTGTCGTACACGGCCCTCGATCGCTTCGAAAACGGACGCTGGCTGCTGCTCGGGCGCGCGGGGGTGCCCATCATCCTGCAGCCGGACGTGAGCGGCGGCCTCGAAGTCGCCGTGGGTGCCGCGTTCCTGGTGACCGCAGGTCTGGGCCTTCAGAGTGAGCTCGTGGGGAGCTTGTACTACGGCGCGGGCACGCAGGACCGTTCGGTCACGACCATTCCCGTGCTCTCCGCCCAGCTCGGGCTGTTCGTCGATTACGAGGTGCTGCCGTGAGCTGGTTCGCAGCGTTGATGAGGATTTTGCGGGGCGAACGCGCGCGCCTCGCGCTCACCGGTCTTGCCCTGCTGTTTTGCATGGCGCCCACGCCCGGCGACGTGGGTGGCTGCGGGCAGAAGCCCGCCGAGCTCGACCCGCAAATTTTCTTCGAGAGCAAGGCCAACATCGACTGCGAGCGTTGTCAGGAGTGTGGGCTCGCGAGCATTGCTTGCACGCGGGCTTGTGATCCGAGCCAAGCGCTGGAGACGGAGTTCCCCAAGAACTGTGTGCCACTCGTGCACGACGGTGAGGTGTGCCTGCGCGCGCTGCAGTACGCGAGCTGCGACGACTACCGCGCGTACGTGAGCGACGTTTCTCCGAGCGTGCCAACGGAGTGCAACTTCTGTCCGGAGCCGGCTCCGTGAGTCCCCGGCTGCGCCATCTGAGCGCACTGTGTGCCTCGTTGCTGTTCGTCGCGTGTGCGAGCACGGCGCGCATCACCGGTGATTTCGGCGATTACCGCAGCTACCGTCAGGCGCGCATCGCGACCACCCTCGAGGAAAAGCTGGGCGCGAGCGATCGCTACCTGCACGAGTACCCCAAAGGCGACTACGCAGACGAAGTGCGGCGTTGGTTCCTACCCGCGGAAAGGCGCTATTTCAAGCTCTCTTGGGACAATATGGCCCGGCTTCGCGCTTACCTCGCGGTCATGCCGCGCGGGCCGCACGCCGAAGCGGCGGCGGAGCGCATCACGGAGCTCGACTCCGTGCGCGTGTATGCCGCCCGCCGCGAGCAGCGCATGCTCGATCGCGCGCGCGAGTTCGAGCGGCGCTTGAACGAGGCGGCCGAGCAGCGCCGTTCGTTCTTGCGCGAGCTGACGTTGCTCACCCGTGCGGTGGGTGCGACCCAGGGGCTACGTCGACCCATGTCCGAGCTCGATCCCGAGCTCTTGCATCGCCAAGGTCCGAGCGATTGCGATGGCGATCAGTGCTTGACCGTGTTGCCGCTCGGTTATGCCGTGCCAGAGGACAAGGTCTTGGCCGATCGGATCGTCGATCTGACGCTTCAGGTCACGCTCAAGCGCGGAAAGGTGCAAGAGCTGTCGTTGTCTGCGCCAGAGCTCCTGACGCGGGTTGCCGAGGCAGCGCGCGTGAGCGCGGTTCCGTCGGGCAATCCGCAAGCGAGGGCGGAAGCGCTCGGCCAGGCGCTCGACATCGTGACCGATGCCTTGGCCGTGGTGTTGCCCGTGAGCAAGTGCGCGGCCGAAGCGGTGAGCCCCGTCGTCTTGGCGCGCCGTTGCCACGGGGTACGTTTGGACGTGATCGCGGCCACGGAATCCGGTGGTCTGGATCGCGTGTTGGTGCGCCCCGAAAAGCGCTGAAGCGCCTGATTCGGCGGCGCGGGCGAGCGGGTGTGGTAGGAGCCGTGCCGTGTTCAGCGCGCCCGCCATTCCTTACATTCAGATCCCCGAGCTGACGATCATTCCCAAGGGGTTCTTCGGCGGCTTTCCGTCGGGGCCGTTTTCGATCAAGCCGTTCGGGACGCTGGTCGCCATCGGCGTGTACATCGGTTCGATTTTGGCGACACGTCAGGCCAAACGCCTGGGGCTGAGTGACCGCGTGATGACCAGCTTCATTGCCTGGGTCGTGGGCATTGGCTTCCTGGGCGGCCACATGCTGGACGTGATTTTTTACTACCCAGGTCAGGTGCTGCGCGATCCGCTTTCGCTGTTCCGAATCTGGGAGGGTCTGTCGAGCTTCGGCGGCTTCACGGGCGCGATCATCGGCGGCTTCTTGTGGAAGTGGCGCTACAAGGCGTCGATCTTGCCGTACACGGACATGATCACGTCCGCGTTCCCGGCGGCGTGGGTGTTCGGACGCAGCGGGTGCAGCGTGGCTCACGATCATCCGGGGCTCGCCAGCGACGCTTGGTTCGCCGTGCAATATCCCGGCGGTGGGCGCTTCGATCTCGGCCTGTACGAGATGCTGCTCACGATCCCGCTCGCGCTCGGGTTCTTGTACTTGCGCCGCAAACCGCGCCCGTGGGGCTTCTACGTCGGCGCGATCGCGATCGCGTACGCGCCGGTGCGCTTCGCGCTCGATTTCTTGCGCGTCGACGAGCCCATCCACGAGACCACGGGCTTGGTCGCCGCGGTGGATCCACGCTACGCGGGGCTCACGCCGGCGCAGTGGGCCTGCTTCGCGTTGCTCGCCGTGGGCGTGTATTTTTTCGTGCGCACGCTGCATGCGGCGGGGGATCCCGCCGCGTTCGCCGTGCCGCCCGTGCCGCCCGAGCTCGGTGGGCGGCGCGCGGTGCCCGAAGCCGAGAGCCTCTGAACTAAGCCCGAATATTGAGTGCACCACGCGCGACACGCGCAATGAGCGGCAAACGGCCCGGCGTTTCGCCGTCCATGTCGATCAAGACCTCGGCGCGAGGCACCAAGGCTTCCGCTTCGATCAGCGAGCCACGAGCCACGCTGACGCCGGGCTGGCCGATGTGGGTGCCTTGATAGATGCGCGGCGCGAGCGCCACGCCTTGCGCGCGCGTCAGGTCGTGCATCATCACGAGCTCGAATCGCCCATCGCTGGGATCGGCATCCGGCGCGATCTTCATGCCGCCGCCGAAATACTGGCCATTCGCAATCGCCACGTTCACGATCGGCGCCTCCAGGCAGATCTCGCCGTCGACGCGCACGCGCACGGGAGCATTGTCGTAACTGATCAGGGCACGCAGTGAGCCGACGAAGAACGCGGCTTTGCCACCCATCCACTTGGGACCGGCGTTGACCAAGCGATCGGTGAGCCCACCGAGCCCAAAGCTCGTGATGTTGAGGAACGCGCGCCGAATCGCTTCCCCGGAATGGGACGTGACTTGGAGCAGCCCGAGGTCCAGCGGGCGAGGGATGGTGGTGCTGAGGCGCTCGACGGCCTCTTCCAGAGTGGTCCCTAGGCCAAATGTTTTCCGAAAGTCTCCACCCGTCCCGGAAGGGATGAGCGCCAGGTCCGGTCCCGCCACGGGTTCACCGTGCGCGTCGATGTAGCCTTGGCTGACCTCGTTGAGCGTGCCGTCGCCGCCCATGACAGCGAGGCATTCCACCCCGTCTGCCCGGGCCTCGTGCACTAGCCGAGCAGCGTCCCCTGGGCCGCGTGTTTCGACGAACTCAGCATTGATTCCGCGAGCCTCCAGCAATCGTTTCAGGTCGGGGAGGCGGCGCTGGGCACTGCCGCTGCCTGCCGTTGGGTTACTCAACACACGTAACTTCATCGCGGCCGGAGCTTACACGAGCGTTGCCAAACACCAGGCGCATGGGTTGCCGAGAGGCCTTGCGGCGTGGCACGCCGGGTGCGCGCGGTGCGTGCAAGCGCCGTGCCGGCTCTCTGGCCGGCCGCTGGCGCGCTCAGCGGCGCGACCCGACTTCAAACTGCTGACTTGAATGGCGATTCGCGGGCAGTTATCGTCAATGCTGGATTCTGCGCTCATCCCGGCCATCGCCGGGGCGCAGCGAACTATTAGGGAAACTACGGAAAATGGCGACCGAGGATGCACGAAAACTCTTCGTGGCGGGCTTGCCCGAGTCCATCAGCGAAGACGTGCTGAGGCAATTGTTCGAAGCAACTGGGGGCAAAGTGGTGGACGTAAGTCTGCCGCGTGATCGCGCAACGGGTCGGCCACGTGGCTTCGGCTTCGTTACGTTCGCAACTTCGGACGAAGCGATCGCAGCGCGCGACAAGCTCGATGGCTCACTGCAAGCGGGCCGTGCGATCTCAGTGCGCCCGTTTTCGTCGGAGCCTCCGCGTCGCGGCGATGCGCCGCCGAGCGGTGCTCCCGGCGGCTACGCTGGCGGCGGCGGTGGAAGTGGCGGCGGCGGTGGCGGTCCGCAGATGACCGAAGATCGCACGCTGTACGTCGGCAATTTGCCGTACGACACGAGCCAACAAGAGATCACTCAGATCTTCACCGACAACAGCATTGGTCCCGTGGCGCGCATTCATTTGCCGATCGGTCCTGATGGTCGCCTACGTGGTTTTGGCTTCATCACCATGGGCACTGCCGAGGCAGCCAATGAAGCCATCACGACGCTCCGCAATTTCGATCTGCGCGGTCGGCGCTTGATGTTGAACATCGCGCATCCGCGTGGCGCACCCGGTGCACCCGGCGGAGCAAGCGAGCGACCGCGTCCTGCGTATAGCGGTGGCGGCGGTGGTGGCGGTGGCTACGCCGGCGGCGGCGGTGGTGGTGGTGGATATGGCGGCGGCGGTTTCCCGCCCATGCCACCTCCCGGTATGGACACCACGGGTCGTCCTCCAGAAGGTCGTCGCGCGCGCCCAGCTCCTGGCGGCGGTGGCGGAACGGACTGGGACGACAAGAAGAAGAAGAAGAAGGCACGCGGCGGCAGCGAGGAACCCAAGAAGGGTGAGCGCGGCGGCGGCGGCTCCTGGAAGAACATGAGCAAGGACTGGGACGACGACGACTGAGCGTCGCGCTTGCGTAGCCGCACGCTTGGCCGAAATTCGGCTGACGTGACAAACGAAAAACCGCGCATAACTTCAAGTTATCGTGAGGTTTTTTGGCCCAACCCTAGAGCTGCTGCATTTGCGCGCAGCCTGGATTGCGCCCCTTCGACGCCTCGTGCTAGGACGGGGCTTCGATTTCGCCCGGTTTCGGCCGGCACGCTAGGCGCGGGTCTCGTTTCCGCTCTCGCCTCGCTGATTAGACGAGCAATAAACAGCGATGATTTTCGACTGGCTCTACGGCCTGTTCTCGAATGACCTTGCCATCGACTTAGGCACGGCGACGACGCTGATCTACGTCAAGGGTAAGGGCATCGTCAGCTGTGAGCCGTCGGTGGTGGCCGTCGCGCGTGATGCGAACGGCGCCAAGCGCGTGCTCAACGTCGGCCGCGAGGCCAAAGAGATGCTCGGGCGCACCCCCGGCAACATCGTCGCCATTCGCCCGCTGCGCGACGGCGTGATTGCCGACTTCGAGATCACCGAAGCAATGCTTCGCTACTTCATCGCGCGCGCCCACAATCGGCGCACCTTGGTGAAGCCGCGCATCATCATCTGTGTGCCGTTCGGCATCACCGAGGTTGAAAAGCGCGCCGTGAAGGAGAGCGCCGAGAGCGCCGGCGCTCGCGAGGTCTACCTCATCGAGGAGCCAATGGCCGCCGCGATTGGCGCGGGCCTGCCCATCACCGAGCCCAGCGGCAACATGGTGGTCGATATCGGTGGTGGCACCACGGAAGTCGCCGTGATTTCGCTGGCCGGCATCGTCTATTCGCAGAGCGTGCGCGTCGGCGGCGACAAGATGGACGACGCGATCGTCGCGTACATGAAGCGCAAATACAACCTCGCCATCGGCGAGCAGACCGCCGAGCGCATCAAGATGACGATCGGCAACGCGTACGCGCTCGACCAGCAATTGACCATGGAGGTCAAAGGGCGCGACATGGTGGCCGGCATTCCGAAGACCGTGATCGTCAACTCGGACGAGGTGCGTGAAGCGCTCGCCGAGCCGATCAACGCCATCGTCGAAGCCGTGCTGCTCGCGTTGGAGCGCACCCCGCCAGAGCTCGCCGCCGACATCGTCGACAAGGGCATCGTGCTCACGGGTGGCGGCGCACTCTTGAAGAACATCGACGTGCTGCTGCGCGAAGAGACGGGCCTGCCGGTCATGGTCAGTGACGACCCGATCAGCTGTGTCGTGCTCGGCAGCGGTAAGGCGCTGGATCACATCGAGCTGTTGAAGGAAGTCACGATCGGATGATCGGCTGACTGTAGACTTCAGTGGGCTCGTTCAAGCGCTATCGCGACACGTTCATTGTAGTTCTGCTGCTGGCGCTGCCGTTCTTCTTCCTGCGATCCAGCATTCGCCGGCCCGAAGACACGAACTGGGTCGACCGCACGCTGCTGCACGTCGCCGCGCCTTTTCAGTACTTCGCGGCGTTGCTCGCGCGCGGCGTGTCGAGCTTGGTCGGTGACTACGTGTATTTGGTGGACGTGAAGGCCGACAACAATCGGCTCGCGTACGAGAACGCCAACTTGCGAGGCAAGGTGAGCGATCTCGAGCGCACCGAAGCAGACAACCGCCGCCTGCGCCGCTTGCTCGGCTTGCGCGACACCATCGGCCAAGAACTGGTGAGCGCGGTCGTGGTCGGCAAAGAAACGACCGAATACTTCCGCGTCGCGCACCTCACGGTGGACACGAAGAACGCGGTCATCCGCCCGGATATGCCGGTCGTCTCCGCGGATGGTGCGGTGGGCACCGTGCTGCGCGTCGCGGGCGAGAAGATCGACGTGCAGCTCACCGTGGACAGCGGCTTCGGCGTCGACGTCGTGGTCGAGCGAACGGGCGCGCGCGGCTTCGTACGCGGCATCGGCGATCGTCAGAAGTATTCGGCGCGCGTCGAGTACGTACAACGAACCGACGACGTCGACGTGGGCGACGTGTTCGTGACCAGCGGTGTAGGCTGCCGCTTCCCGCGCGGCATTCCCGTGGCGCGCGTGAAGAAGGTGGAGAAGCGCAATTTCGGCATCTACCAATCGGTCGAAGCCGAGCCGACCGTGGACTTCTCGCGCTTGGAGGAAGTGCTCATCATCCTGACCGACTCCAAAGAGTGTGAGTCCGGGGCGGCCCCCGGCGCGAAGAAAGCGCGCCCGCAGCGCTGAGCGAGGCCGAGTCAAACGAGATGAGAAACCTCGGGTTTTTCGCGGTGGCCGCGCTCCTGATTCTGGTTCAATCGAATCTGTTTCGGTTGATTGGTCCGCTCGGCGCGCTGTTCGGGACGCATTACGTGCATGGCATCACGCCCAGCCTGGCGCTGCCGCTCGTGGTTTTTCTGGGGGTTCACGAGCCTTCCATGCCGCGCGGGGCGGCGCTCTCTTTCGCGATCGGTTACGCCCAAGACTTGCTGGGCGCAGCGCCGATTGGCCTGTTCACGTTCGTGTACGTGCTCATTTGGTGGCTGTCCCGCGTCGCCGGCGTCAGACTCACGGCGCAAACCGTGCTAACTCGTATGTCGCTCGCCTTCATCTTTGCGCTCGTGCAGAGCGCGGTGATCTTGGTGCTGCTCGCGGTCTTCGGGAACGACAATCGCCGCCCGCTGGAGGTGGCGACGATCGTGTTGCCGCACGCGGCAGCGACGGCGTGCTGTGCGCCGTTGTTGTTCCGGCTCGCGCAGCGCCTGCGTCAAGGGGGGACTCCCGCTCGTTCGCAGCCCGAGGCCGTCACGTGAGGAGCGCCCGGTGTTAGTCCAGCGCTCCGATGTGAGCGAGTTTCGGCAGCGCTATCGCTGGCTCGTGCTCGTGGCCATCGCCGCGTTCGGTACCCTGATTGGGCGCTTGGCTCAGCTGCAGATCGTGGAAGGGGATCTGCACCGCGCTCAGGCACGCCGCAACATCGTACGCGAGCGTTCCCTGGCCACCACTCGCGGCGTGATTCGGGACGCTTTCGGCCGCGTCCTCGCCGCCAATCGCCCCTCGTACAGCGTGTACATCACGCCCGCGACCATCGATCTCGAGGCGTCTTGGCCGCGCGTTATGAAGGTCGTCCAGTTGGACGAGTTCGAGCGCGCCGCGATCGAGAAGAAGATCCAAGAGGTCAAGGCGCTGCCGAAGGACGACAAGCGTCGCGGTCGCCAGATCTTGCTCAAGGTCGACGTCGATCGTGACGTCGTGGCGTTTCTCGAGACCCACGAGAAAGAGCTCGATGGCGTCGAGGTCACGCCGTCGCCCGTTCGCTACTATCCGTACGGTGAGCTCGGCGCCCACGCCGTCGGCTACATGCGGGAGGTCGACGCCGAGGCGCTCGAGCACTTGGACGAGCGCGGCTATCGCGCCGGCGATCACATCGGTGCGATTGGCATCGAGCGCCGCTGGGAGAGTTACCTGCGCGGGCAACGCGGTTGGCGCAAGATGGTGCGCGGCGTGGCACGCCGCGAAAGTAACGCCGAGATCGACGCAAAATACCTGGAAGAGCCGCGGCGGCTCGAGCCCATCCCCGGGCGCGACATCTCGCTCACCATGGATATCGATCTGGTTGCTTCCATCGAAAAGGGCATGCGCGGGCAGCTCGCGGGAGCGGTCGTCGTGGTGGACGTGCGCACGGGGCGCCTGCTCGCGGCGCTGTCGAAGCCGAGCTTCGATCCGAATTTGGTCTCCGGCGGCAGCGGTACCAAGGCCGTTGGTGCCGCGTTCCGGCGGTTGAACACGGACCCGCTCAAGCCGACAATGGACAAGACGATCTCGGCGGCCTATCCACCGGGCTCGACGTACAAGCCGTTCACCGCGCTGGCCGCGCTTGCCGATCGCGTCACCGACCCCGATCGTGAGGTCGACTGCCATGGTGGCTTCGAATACGGCAAGCGCTTCTTCCGCTGCACCGGCATTCACCGCAAGGTGAACCTGCATTCTGCGATCGTGCAGTCCTGCAATACCTATTTCTACGAGCTCGGCTCGCGCCTCAGCATCGACCGCCTGGCGGCGATCGGGCTGGATTTCGGCTTCGGTGTGAAGACCGGCATCGGCGTGAACCCCGAGGCTCGCGGGCGCATGCCGACCCGCAGCTGGTACACGCGCCGCTACAAGGAAGCATTTCGCGGCGGCTTCACGCTGTTGTCCGCGATCGGGCAGGGCGCGACCACCGTCAGCGTGTTGCAGCTCGCGCTATCGTACGCGGCGCTGGCCAACGGCGGCACGCTGTACCAACCGCAAGTGGTGCGCAGCATCGAGACCAGCGACGGCACCGTGGTGCAGGATTTTCCGCCCCGCGTCCGGCGCATGGTCGAGCTCGATCAAGACCACTTGACGATGGTCAAGGACGCGCTCGTCGGCGTGGTCGCGGAGAAAAACGGTACGGCTTACAAAGAGCGCATCCCCGGCCTAGATCTCGCCGGCAAGACCGGCACCGCCCAGGTCAGCCACGTCACGCCTCGCGGCGTGGATCCCGACAAGGTTTGGTACTTCAATCGCGACCACGCCTGGTTCGCGGGCTATGCACCCACCAAATCGCCCGAGATCTCGATTGTCGTGATCATCGAGCACGGTGGCGGTGGCGGTAAGAACGCAGCGCCCGTCGCGATGCGCGTCGTGCGCGATTGGGAAAAGCTCAAGGAAAAGCGGGTCTCGGCTCAAACTCCGGCTCCGGCCCACCCGCCCGGCAAGCGCGGCAGCTTGTGATGCAAGGCGACCGAATCTCTTTTCGTCGCGGCCCGATGGTCGACATGCCGTTGCTACTCGGCGTGGTCGCCATCCTGACCTTGGGCTTGGTCAATCTTTACAGCGCGACCAGCGTGTACATCGACGACGAGAGCCGCGCTCGCTTAGCCGACATCTACGTCACGCAGATTTATTGGATCGTCGTGGGTGCGATGATCGCCATCTTGGTCGCGGCCATCGATTACCGGCACTACGAGCGCTTGGCGCCCGTGCTGTACGCAGGCGGCATGGTGTCGCTGGGGCTCGTGTTCATCCTCGGGCGTGACATTCGCGGTTCTTCGCGCTGGATTCAGCTCGGCAGCTTCGCGTTTCAGCCCAGCGAATTCATGAAGATCTTTCTGATCTTGATGGTCGCGAAGATGGTGCACAACGATTCCCGGACCGAGCCGCGCACGCTCGTCGATTTAGCGCCCGCGGCAGCATTGATTTTGCTTCCAGTCGCCGCGGTGATGGCCCAGCCCGATCTCGGCACGTCACTCATCTATTTGCTCACGGCCGTCTCGATGCTGGCCATGATGCGCATCCGCCGCTTCAGCGTGCTGTCCCTGCTCGTCACGGGCGCCGTCTCCATGCCGCTCGCATGGATGTACGTGATGAAGGATTACCAAAAGCATCGCATCACGAGCTTTTTGAACCCCGAGGCCGACAAGACGGGCACCGGTTGGCACGCCCTTCAATCACAAACAGCGATCGGCAATGGGCAGCTCACCGGCGAAGGGTTCATGCAAGGAACCCAAAACCAGTTCGGCTTCCTACCCGAGCAGTATTCCGACTTCCCGTTCGCGGTATTCTCCGAAGATTGGGGCTTCTTCGGCACGGTCGTGCTGATCAGCCTGTACGCCTTCATTTGCGTTTGGGCGATCCACATCGCATCCCAAGCCAAGGATCGCTTTGGCGCCAGCATCGCCGTCGGTGTCGGCGCGATGCTCTTCTGGCACGCCGTGTTCAACATCGGGATGGCGATGGGCGTGCTGCCCGTCGTGGGGATTACCCTGCCGCTGTTTAGTTATGGGGGTAGCAGTGTGCTCACGATGCTGATGGGCTTGGGCCTGCTGATGAACGTGAGCATGCGCCGGTAACGCGGCGGTAAAGGACGACCCATGCGGGGCGTTGGAGACTTTTGTATGTGGCGACTGAAGCGTCCTGCGGCGATAGCGTTCGGCTGAAACAGTAGTTCACCGGTCCACCCCCTTCGGGTGTTCCCCAGGGGCTTCGCCGGCTGTCTTATGCCGCTCTCGGGGCGCGAGGCGTGCGGCACTCCGCACCCCTTCGGTGTTCCGAAGCGGCTCGCGCAGCCGAGAGAAGAGCGAGCGCGAGAGGAGACCCAATCACTCCATCTTGAACAAGTCGTCCAAATCGTCGCGCGTGAGCGTTTTGGCGCCGCCGGCGTCTTCGCTCAGCACTGAAGCGACGAGATCCTTCTTCTTCTGCTTGAGCTGCAGGATCTTCTCTTCGATCGTGCCCGCGGCGACTAGGCGGTAGACCGTGACGACCTTCTTTTGACCGATGCGGTGGGCGCGATCGGAGGCTTGGTCTTCCACGGCGGGGTTCCACCACGGGTCGAAGTGAATCACGGTGTCGGCGGCCGTGAGGTTGAGGCCAGAGCCGCCCGCCTTCAGGCTGATCAAGAACACCGGCACGGTGGGGTCGAGCTGGAAGCGATCGATGCGCTCGGCGCGGTCCTGCGTGCTGCCGTCCAAGTACTCGTACTTGATCTTGTCTTCGTCGAGCGCGTCGCGCACGAGCTTGAGCATGGATACGAATTGGCTGAACACGAGCACCTTGTGCCCGCCGGATTCGGCTTCTTCGATGAGCTCGCGCAGCGCCGCGAGCTTGCCGCTGTCGTCGTGGCTGAACTCACGCGGCAAGCCGAGCAAGCGTGGATCGCACGCCGCCTGACGCAGCTTGGTCAAGCCGGCCAGGATGTGGAGCTGGCTCTTGGCCACGCCTTGGCGTTCGACTTCGCCCATGACTTGAGCGCGAACCTCTCGCAGCACTTGCAAGTAGATGGCCTTCTGATCAGCGGCCATGTCGACAAGCTTGTCGACCTCGATCTTCGGGGGCAGATCCTTGGCCACTTCGTTTTTGGTGCGGCGCAGGATGAAGGGGTGAATCACCGCGCGCAGCCGCGCAGCTTGCTTCGAATCACCCTGGTCGATCGGGCGCGCGAACTTTTCTTCGAACTTTTGCAGAGGACCGAGCAAGCCAGGACTGACGAACTCGAAGATCGACCAAATCTCGCTGAGCCGATTTTCGATCGGCGTGCCGGTGAGGGCCAGACGCCGTTCGGCGTCCAGCTCCTTTGCGGCGGCAGCGGTCGCGCTGAGCGGGTTCTTGATGTTCTGCGCCTCGTCCAAGATCGCGTAGTCCAGCGGTAGCTTTTTCAGCAAATCGATGTCACGGCGGAGCAGGGCGTAGCTCGTGATGATCACGTTCGCGCTCTCGAGATCCGCGATTTGCTCGCGGCGGCCGGCGCCGTGCCAGAGCGCGGTGGTCAGCGTCGGGCCAAAGCGCTCGATCTCACGTACCCAGTTGGTAACGACGCTGGTTGGAGCGACGATCAGCGCTTTCAGCGCCTTGGTCTTCTTCTCGGCCTTCAGGTGCAAGAGCAGCGCGATGGTCTGAATCGTCTTGCCCAAGCCCATGTCGTCCGCCAAGACGCCACCCGAGCCGAGCTCATGCACGAATTGCAGCCAGGAAAGGCCCTGCTCCTGATACGGGCGCAGCGTAGCCTTGAGGCCCTTGGGCTTCTTGGCCGCTTTGATCTCGTCGATCGACGCAAGCTTGTTGAACAGCGTTTTGGCGGCCGCGGCCACCGTTGCGCTCGTCGCTTGGTTGAGTAACTCTTGCACGCGACCGGCTTGCGAGAGCGGGATCTTTCCGGATTTGCCCGCGGCCGTGATGAGCTCGATCTCGCGATCGATCATGGCTTGCACTTTTTCGCCGTCGAAGGGGGCGAACGAGTTGTCGGATAGACGCACGAATTTACGGCCTTCGCGCAGGCAGCGCTCGAGCTCTTCGCGATCCACGCCGACACCTTCGCTCGAGTAGTCGATCTTGACGTTCAGCCAGTCCACACCGCTGGAGACGCGAGCGTGCATCAAAATGGGCTTGCTGCGCACGTGCGTGCCGACCAAATCCTCGGGCACGTACAGATCCCAATCTTCCGGCAAAGCGCCCACGCCTTCGGACCAGAAGTGAATCGCTTTGTCGGCGCGGGCCACGAAGTGCTCACCGCTCTCGTCGGGCTCGAGACCCAGATCCAAGAGCAATTGCACGGCGCGTTGCTGGGCGGCGATGTCGCAGCGGATGCACTTCGCGCGTTTCTGCCCCTCTTCGGGGGGCAAGATCATGACTGGGGGCGAGATCCCGTCGGCGCGAACCTCGACCTCCAAGTCGGCGTAGGCGGCGCGCAGCGAGACTTCGGCCTCGGTGAGTGAGCCCGTGGCGCGCATCCGGAACGTCGGTTCCAAGTCGATCACGTCTGCGACTTGCGACAGCTCGGGGAGCTCGGCGCCAATCTCCAGCGCGACTTTGGGCAGGCCGTAAGTGATCATGCCGATCAGCTCGGAGGCGGGCTCGGCGATCGTCGGGCTGCGCAAGAGGCGGCGCAGCGCTGCTGGCGATACGCGGTGATCGAGCGGTCGCGCGATGCCTTCGTTGGTGTCGATGTGATAGCCGGGGGCGCCTTCGAACCAGCCACCCGTAGTGAGTTGGAAGCGACGGCCGTCGTTCTGTCGCTCGAAGGTGACCTTCGATACGATCGTGTCGGCGCCCACCATCTCGAGGTCGAAGCGAGGGCGCAGCGCCTCTTCCGCGAAGCGCAGCTGCATCAGCGCGGGCTCGAGCAACACCCGGCGATTGCGCAGTAGCGGGAGCAGCTCGGAGGCATCCTCCCCGCGAATGTCCACGGCTGGGTGGCGCGGATTGCCGCTCTCGAAGCGAGCCAGCACGCGCAGCGCGTTGCGGTCCGCGGTCGGAGACACGCCTTGCCAGTTCAACGCCACGCTGGGCAGCAGCGGCGTGCGGCTGTCGATGTCGAGCACGGTGACGGTCAACCCGCCTTGGCGCACGTGCACGCGAAACTCCAAGTGCAACGTGCGCTGTGTGCCATCCGGCGCGAGCCAAGCGCCGATGCCCGTGGGGCGCGCGCTCATGTCGGTGGGGGCGGGGGCCGCGTGCGGCGTGTAGTGGCTGACCGCGGCCGGCGCTTGCGGGGCCTGCTGCTGCCGCCTGCGTCGGTCGCGGCGCCGGCCGCCCTTCGCGTCCGGGCCGGCCGCACCGTTGCTGTTGTTGCTGGCGCCGTTGCTCAGCTGTTGCGGGGCGGGTGCGTGCTGCGGAGGCTGTTGTTGTTGCGGGGGCGTCTCGCGGCGCGGTAGCGCCGAACGCGCCTTGTTGCGCACCGTGATCAGCAGCGCGGCTACGTGCTTGCAGTGCTGATTCGTCTTTTGGAAAGCGGGGCAGGTACAGCTCGAGGTGATGCCCTCACCGCCCAGTCGAATCGCCACTTCGTACGGATCCGGATCGGAGCCTTTGACGCGCCCTTGTGCGCTCGATTCGTTCACGCTCACGTCTTCGACGACTTTGCGCTTTTCGTAATCGAGGCCACGCAAGAAGGTGCGCGCCCCGAGCAAGCGGCGAAGCCCGCGATCGGACAGCGTCGAGAGAGCATCAGACAGCGACGACAAGGCTGCCTCGTTTCGAATCAGGGATGACGTTCATTTCGCTCATGACCAAGTCTTTGGGGGGACAGAGGCTCGCCCTCGGCGAGCTCGGAAAATTCACAGCAGGAAGGGAGTGATGATCAGCGCCGCTGCCGCGGTGGCTTTGACCAAGAGTTGGAGCGCGGGGGCCGCCGCGTTGCCGAAGATGTCCGACAAGGCATCCGCGGTGATCGAGCTCAGGAAGGCGCTGCCGCCTTCACGGCGCTGTGCGTTGGCGCGGCGGACGCTGCCCAGCGTGGCGCGCGCTGCACCCACGGCCAAGGCCGTCGTCAGCCCGGTCAACGACGCGACGACCACGAACCAGCTGAGGCCTTGCGCGACCAGCTCGGGCGCGAGCGTGCGGAACGAGAACCTGAGCCCAATGCCGAGCACTAGGGGTGCGGCGAGCCCGGCGGCGATCGGCCCGAGCGCACGACGCAGCGAGACGGCACAGGTCAGCTCGACGCAGGTCTTGTAGCTAGGGGTGTAGTCTTGGGGCACTTGGGCGATCCCGTGATCCCGAGGAAAACCGCGCAGTTGGCGCTCCACTTCGGCGGAAACCTCGCGCGCCCCGCGGACCGCGGCGCGCGCCACGGAGCCCGCGTAGCCCAGCACGACTGCCGCCCCAACCGCACCACACCAAACTAAGGCCGAGCTCGTGACCAGGGAAGGGGGGGAAGCGCTGATTGCGCGCCCCTCGGAGGCGATCGCCCAGGCCATCAAGAGCGAGGAGAGCGTACCGGAAAACACGCCGTACTGGCGCGCGACCGCCGCGCCCGAGAAGCCCGCGTCGTCGAGGCGTGCGGAGCGGCGCTTGAGCTCGCTGTCCGCGCCGCTCACGCTGGCCATGCCGCGCGCACCGTCGGCAATGGAACCCAAGGTCGCGATCGAGAGCACGAACGGCGCGACGGACAGCGCGGAGAGCGCGAACACCAGCAGCCCCAGCTCGACGCCTGAAGCGAGGCCGCTGTGCGCGCCGATGGTGATGCTGAGCGCGATGGCGACGGCCAAGATCGAGCTCGGGAGGAGCGCGGTCTCGAGCCCAGCGCCGAGCCCCGCCGAGACCAACGCGCCGCCGCCCAGGCGCAGGCCCTCGCCGCCGTCCCGGATTGCGGCGCTGCGCCGACCGAGCTGCAAGAGGAGCGCATGCGCGGCTAACAGCACCGAGCACAAGCCCAGCGCGCCACAGCCAAAAATGGCTGAAAAATGCTCGCCGAAAAGCCAGTAGCTGGTGCCGCCGAGGCTCGTGAGCGCTATTGCCGCGGTCGACAAGTAGCCGCGCAAGAGCGCGTAGGGCAGGCTGCTCGTCTCTGCGGTGCGCACGAGGAGCAAGCCGAACCCGGAGGCGATCACGCCGAACGCGCGCACGACCAAGGGCAGCGCCAGCAGCGCGAGCGGATCGGCGGATGGGGCGCTGCTCGCCAAGGCGGCGCCGATCACCAACGCAGCCACGTTGGCGACGCTCGCCGAGGCAAAGGCATCCACCGCGCGAGTCGCCGACGCTCCGACGTGGTCGCCCACGAGCTCGGCAACGACCGCCGGATTGCGGGCATCGTCGTGGTCCAGGCCGGCGTCGCGCTCGCCGGCTTGGTCGGAACCGACGCCGCTGGCCGCGTGAAACGCGCCGCCGCCGCGCTGCAGCACGAGCGCGCTCACGGCTGAGCCGAGCACGAAGCTCGGCAGCAGCAGCACGACGTGGGCCGCGAGGGGAAGCGCTTGCTGGCTGGGCAGCGCGAAGCCGCCTTGGACCGCGAACAGCAGCCCAAAAAGAGACGCCACACTCAGCCCACTCAACGTCTCGCACAACAGGCTCGCGGCACCCGCGGCGCGCATGGCGACGCTCAGCGCGGCGTCCAAACTGCGGCCCGAGGCCGCGGCGACGCGCGCGCTGCCCCGCACCGCAAGCAAAGTCCCGGCGTAGCCAGAGACGGTGGTGCCGACGGCCCCCAAGCAGACGCCGCAAGCCACCCAGAACGCGGTGCCGAGCTTCGTGACCGGACCCGAGCTTTGCCCGAAGCCGAAGCTTGCGCCCACGCTCAGCACCAGTAACGCGAACGTGGCGATCGCGATCAGGCGATACTCTTGCCAGAGGAAGGCGCGAGCCGCGCGCTCCACGGCGCCGCCCAATCGGCGAATGGCCGCCGATCCCGAATCACGCACGGAGACGCCGCGCCACATCAGCAGCGCGAGCGCCAGCCCTACAACGTCGATTCCGACGATCAGCCCGAGTTCTGTCACGATCGGTTTCCGCAGCGCGCACGGGCGCCTTACGCTCCGGCGGACACGAGGCACGAGGCACTCGTTTCGATGCGGGCTAACGCCCGACAACCCGAAGACGGCCGCTGATTGGACCCCTAGCGGATCCGAGTCACGAAGCCGATGGTCTTGGGAACTGCCCGAGACCCGCCGCGTGACTCTTGGCAGCACCCGTGCGCCAGAGTGAGGAGGTCGTAGCATGGCCCCTCGGGGGTGCGCAAGCCGGGTTCCAGGGCCGGTCGGGGATTCTCGTCGCCGTGCCCGTACTCGTTGCCCGTGCCGGTGCCGGTCCCTCAGCAGAAGGGCGCCCGCAGGGCCCGCATCGCACCTCGCTGCCGTGCACAGCTTCCCAAAGGCGTCTCGCACTGGCGCAAGTGGGCTGCCGCGGGGCGACCCACAAAAACTAGCCTCGAACCCGGCGCCAACGGCTTCCGGCCCGATCAACGAGAGGGCAGATCGGGCACGGGCAAGAGGTGGTGAGTGGGGCCGCCGGCCCCTCTCGTCACTTCTTCTTACCCTGCATGACCATCAAGTGATATTTGCCGAATTCGCTCTGGCCGAGGGTGAAGAGCACCTCGATGAACAGGCGGTAGGGCGTCGTCTGGTCGGCGATGATGATCGCTTCGGACGACGACGGGTCAAGGCCCTTCGCGGCGCGAATCGCTTTGTCCGTGCGGCGGGCGGATTGCAACGCGCTGCCGAGCGGTACGATGTACAGATCGTTCGGGCCGCCGCGCTTGTATTGCGCGCCGACGCCGGTCTGCGCGGTCGACTCACGGCCCGGCAGCGTCAGCACCTTGGAGTCACCGACGATGATCTGACTCTTCGAGATCGTGACGAGCACGCCATCCTGGCCGGGAGGCGTTTTGACGATCGAGAGCGGCAACTTCAGATCATCGCTCTGCGGGACGGCTGCGCTCGACTCACCCAACGTCTTCAACAAGAAGACCAAGATGATGGTCATGATGTCGAGCATCGCGGTGATGTTCAGGAAGTTAATCTCTTGCTCTTGTGCGTTGCGCCGAATGGCCCGGCGCAGAGCCGCCTTGTAGGTGACGATGGACGCCTTGGGCGGACCGGGCGGTGACCCGCCCGTGCCCGAAGGAGACGAGGCTTGGCTCATTTGGGCACCTTGAAGTTCACGTTGTCGAACAGGGCGTCACCTTGCGCAGTTGCGCGCAGCGCATCGATGACGTCGATGATCGTTTGATAATCGGTACCCGGGTTGCCCGTGACGTACACCTGATTTTCGTCCGCGAACTCCGGCGAAAGCGACTTCAAGTGCGCCGCGCATGCGGTCAGCGCTTCCAAGTCGTACTTGCCGTTCTTCAACGGAATCGCGATGCCCGGGCCAGGGCTCTGACAGCCGGGGGCGATGTTGCCGCCTGCGGCTTTCAGCGAGAAGCCATCGTTGACGATCAACACGGTCAAGTTCAACGCTTCCGAGGGAACTTCGGAGCGCACGCCGGAGCTCTTGCTGGCCGGCGGTGTGGTGTCGATCGTCGCGGTGAACGTCACTGCCACCGTCGCGAGGACGAAGATCAGGATGTTCATGATGATGTCGAGGAACGGGACGATGTTGAGCTCGCCACCTTCCTCGTCCGGAGCAAGCTCCTTCGGCTGACTGAGCCGACGGATCTTACTGCGTTGCGCCGTCGTTAACTCTGACATGAAGAGACAGCTCGATCAGTACTGTCCGGGACGCTGCGCGATGGTGAGCATGTTGAACGTGCGCTCGACCGTCGTCTCCAGGTCGTGCTGGATGGCCTTGGCGCGCGTGTGCAAGATGATGTGCGTGATCATGCAAAACACGGCGATGCCCAGACCGAGCGCCGTGTTGTACATGGCCTCGGCGATGCCGTTCGACAGCATGCGCTGCTTGTCGGACTGGCTGAGGCCCGGCGCCGCGATGGAACCGAACGTCAGAATCAGACCGCTGACGGTGCCCAGCAGTCCGATGAGCGTCGAGATGTTCGCCAGCGACCAGAGGGCGCCGATGCGCTTCTCCGCTTGCGGCTTGAGCTCGGACAGCTTCTCGCTGAGCGCTGCGTCAATTTCGTCCCCGCCCTTGTTGGCGTGGGTGAGCCCAGCCTTCACCAGCTGGAGGATCGGGTAGTCACTGGCCTCGCAAAGCTTGATGGCGCGGTCGATATTGCCCGCGGCCACTAGCTTTTTGACCTGGGCGAAGAATTCCTTCGAGTTCACACGGTATTTCGTGAGTTGGAACGCCAGGCGCTCGATCACGATCGTCAGCACGATGGCCGAGGCGATCATATTCAGAACCATGAAGGTCGGGTTCTGTTTGAACGCTTCAGCTAGTTGGCTGGATCCGCTGGAACCTTCGGCTGCAAGAAGCAGGAGCTGCATTCCCCTATTCCCTTCTCAATACTCTCGTGTGTGTTGATGGCTTTCCACGCCGCATCGGCAGGATGCCCAATCTGAGTCGAATCGCGACTATAGCCACCCCGCAAGACGCAGCGCAAGCTTGCGGATTGCGGGGTGATTTTGCGGCCTTCCGGCCGAGAGTGCGCGCCAGAATTGCCTACATCGGCCATGCCTCTCGCGCACGCTCGCTACGGCTCGCCACCGACGTGGGTACCGGATCTCGCCCGCGCGTCTAGCCGCGCGTTGAGCGCGCTCGCGCCGCGGGGATTCGCGCAGTTTGCAGCATGGCGAGGCAAGGTGCACACATCGGCACACTCGGCAGCTTCTGCTATTCGCGCGAGCGCTTAGCTAAGCAGATCATGATGCGCGCTGCGCGACCGCTCGACACGGACGGCAGTTGCCGCATTTGCGCGCGGCACACGCTGACTATCCGAGTTACAACGACGCCACGGGGAGTCACCGAGCCCGCGTCGCGTTCGGCGTTCGGCGTTCGGCGTTCGGCGTTCGGTGTCCGGCGGCTCAACCGAGCAACCCAAGACCCACCTGTGCCGTGGTGTCGAAGGCGCGTCACGAAGGTCGAAGCCGCGCCGAAGTTGCGAATGGTGGATTCCAACGCCTCGTTCGCTCCGAGCGGCTTCAGGAGCGAGTGCGTGAGCTACGAAACAATGCAAAACGCCCTGCAAATGCGAGCGCGGTGCGAGTGCAGGCTGTAACTTTCGAATTCTGCGCGAACAGCAACAGCGGACCCAATCTCTCTTGACTGTAATGGGTCCACTTGAGCAAGATGTCGCCGTCCAAAGAAGCTCCGGTGGCAATTTCGAGTTGCAGGCGGGGCACGGCGTGCGGAGTCGCAAGCCAGCAGGATGAACGGCGCGACTGGTTTTCAGTGATGGGCGCCCCAATCTGTCGGGGCGAAACGTCACGAATCGTAACGAAAGAACAGCAGGAAGGTTAATCAGAATGTCTGGTATGTGGCACCACTTTCAGGCGGGTGGTTGGGCGATGTGGATCATCCTGTTTTGGCTGATCTGCGCGATCGCGACGATTGCCGAGCGCGCCGTCTATCTGTTCGGTTCCTCGATCAACAAGGACGTCTTCCTCGCGACCATGCAGAAGTGCATCTTGGCCGGCGACGTGGCCAAGGCCGTGAAGATGTGCTCCGCCGCGAACGCGCCGCTCGCGCGTATCGTGCAAGCGGGCTTGGTCAAAGTGAATCGCCCGGACGAAGAAGTTCAGGCCGCGATGGACGAAGCGGCGCTCCGCGAGATGCCGAAGATCAGCAAGCGCACTGGCTTCCTCGCCATGTTCTCGAACCTCGCGATGCTCTCCGGCCTGTTCGGCACCATCGTCGGTCTGATCAAGGCGTTCGGCGCAGTCGGTGGTGAGTCGGTGGATCCGAGCCAGAAGGCCCGCATCCTCGCAGAAGGTATCTCCGAAGCCATGAACTGCACGGCGTTCGGTCTGCTCTCTGCGATCGTCGCGCTCATCGGCTTCTCCGTCTTGAACGGCAAGACCCAGAGCTTGGAAGACGACATCAACGAAGCCTCCGTGCAGGTCCTCAATCTGGTGGTCGCGAACCGCCAGAAGGTGAACCTCCAGGGCGTCGAAGGTTAATACCTTCGCTATCCCCTGCGAGTCGCGACGAAAGAGCGGGGCCGAGCCAAGGATTGGTCGGGCCCGCTCGTCGTACTCTGAACTAGTTCTGTAAGGGAGCTGCAGCAATGGCTGGTATTGACACTGGCGGTGGTCACGGCGGTAAACGCGCGACCAACCACGAAATCCCGCTGATTCCGTTCATCGACTTCCTGCTGTGTTTGGTGGCGTTCCTCTTGGTGACCGCGGTTTGGTCGCAGATGGCTCGCATCAACGCCGACGCGCGCGTCCCGGGTCCCCCGAAGGATGAGCCGCCGGAAGAGCAGAAGAAAGAAAAGCAGCTGAACGTCGAGATGAAGGGTGAGACCAAGTTCCAACTCGTTTGGAAAGAGGGAAACACCGTCGTCAACACCATCGACGTCGATCGCAAAGCCGTTCCCACGGGCTCCAACGGCGACATCCGTTTCCCCGATCTGGCCAAGAAGATCGAAGAAGAGTGGACCGCCAACGGCTCGCATCGCGCCGGCTCCGACAAGAAGTTCGACCTCGCGATTCTGCACACCGACAACACCACGCCGTTCTCCGACGTGATCGCTGTCATCGACGCGATCTACTCGCCGAAGCGGGACTTCGACTTCGCTGGTAAGAGCGAAAAAGTGCCGTCCTTCAACGTGACCTTCGCGGTGAACTGAAATGTCGTCCGATAAAGCACTCAGCCGTTTTCATCAGCCGATTTCGGTCCCGGGCCGGCGTCTGATGCACGCCATCCCGCTCGCCTTCGTGAAAAAGAAGGTGGTCGGCGGTGGTGGCCGCGCGACGAATCACGAAGTGCCGTTGATTCCGTTCATCGACTTCCTCTTGTGCATCGTGTGCTTCTTGCTCGCGAGCTTCTCCGCCTCCGGTGAGCTGCCCGTCGACAAGAACGTCAAGCTGCCCAACGCGGAAAACGTGATGGACATGACCGAGGCGCCGATGGTTGCCATCACAGGCACCCAGATCTTGGTCGACGGCGCGCCCGCGGGTAACACCCGGGCCATCGAAGAAGCCAACCGCTTGCAGCGCGTGGACGAGCTCTTCAACGTGCTGAAGAACAAGCGTGAGCTGTGGAAGCAGATCAACCCGGGCAAGGAATTCCCGGGCGTCGTTGTGCTCCAGGTCGATCGCAAGGTCCAGGCGCTGGTCGTGAAGAGCGTGTTCCAGACGGCGGCATTCGCGGGCTACCCGAACGTGAGCTTCATGGTCGGCCGCATGGGCAAGTGATAGCGAGCGGTTGACGGAGCTACCGTCGATCGAGCAGAAGGGAGCGACTCCAAACCGGAGTAGCTCCCTTCTTCGCTTCTACACCTCGAAGCGCCCGACCGGGCGAGGGGTCTTCGTCTCCTTTGGCCTTATCCAGACGCAAAGCCGTTACTGATTCCGGCCTGCCCTCGTTGAACGAGGCGCGGGCCGAACGTCGTCGTGCGATTGCCCTCGGCCGAGTGCGCATGGCGTCGATTCCGCCGCAGTTTTGGCTGTGGACCGCGGTTGCCTTGGGCGTGTTCAGCGTTGCGTACTGGCGTATCTCACAGGGGCAGATCGAGACGCGCCGTAGCCAGGTGATGGCCAAGCAGCGCGCGATTGCCGTTGCGCTCGGCCCTAAGATCTTGCCCTTTCGGGATCAGGTTGAGCGCTGGGTGCGTGAGCTGGCCGCGCCCTTCCCCGGGGATTTCGTGGATCCCAGTGCTTCGCTGGACAAGATCAGCACCAGCCCCGGCGTTTACTTCCGGCTGCGCATGGCCAACACCGGCACCGTGAAAGCGATCCGCGCTGCCGCCCGCGCGTCCCTGCACGATGGGTTCACGTCGTGTCTGTTCGTGCACGTGGGCGCCCCGGACCCGACCAAGGGCGCAGCCTGCCGTGTGACGTCTGACTGCACGTCGGGCCTTTTGTGCAACGAGTGGAACGTGTGCTCCGAGCCACCGCGGCCGTACAACATGCGCCTCGCGTATCGCGCACTGCGCGTGCTCTCGAACGATTGGACCGACGAGGTTCACGAGGCCGATACCGAGCTCGGGCTCAACGCCTACGATCGCGATCTGGATAGCGTGTCCAAGCGTGACGTACCCGTCGCCATCGAGGTGCTCTCGCGGTCGCGCTACTTCACGCTGGTGCTGGACGAAGATCCCGAGGGCGGCGTGCCGCCCGATGCGCCGGACGCCGGCGAAACGACGGACGAGCGCGTGCAGCGTGAGCCGCACGCCGCGCGCATCGGCATTTGGGATTTGAAGACGCAGAGCCCGCTCTTGCGGCTCAAGGCGGACGCTGCAGGTCACTTCGTGTCAGTGGGTGATCGCGTCGTGCAGAACCGGGCGACGGTCGCGGCCGAACAGCGTCAAACCAACAGCTGCGCCTTGGCGCTCGCCGCCAAAGACGCGCTCGCTCGGGAGCCGGCTCAGCCCAAGCCGTAACCGCCGCCGCCCGGCGTCTCGATGCGCAGCCGATCGCCGGCTCGAACTTCGAAGCAGGCGTGGCCGGGCACGGGTTGCCCGTTGTGCCAATTGCGCCCGGGCGCTCCGGAGCTTCCACCCGCCAAGCCGAAGGGGCGGCTCAGGCGCCGTTCGCCGAGCAAGGACACCGTGAGCGGCTCCAGGAACTCGTACTCCCGGCACACGCCGTCGCCGCCGGGGAAGCGGCCTGGCCCGCCGGAGCCGCGGCGGACGGAAAATTCGCGGATGCGCACGGGGAAGCGCTGCTCGATGACCTCGGGATCGGTGATGCGGGTATTGGTCATGTGGGTGTGCACCGCGCTCGTGCCCGCAAAGCCGGGGCCGGCGCCCGCGCCGCCGGCGATGGTCTCGTAGTAGCCGAACCCGGCTTGCCCGAAGCTCACGTTGTTCATCGTGCCTTGGCTTGCCGCGGCGCGCCCCAGCGCGCCCAGCAAGACGTCCACCACGCGCTGTGAGGTCTCGACATTGCCGCCTGCGACGGCCTTGCCTGGGCCAGGATCGAGCACGCTGCGTTCGGGGATGAGGACGCGCACATCGCGCAAGCAGCCGCTATTGAGGGGGATGGCGCGGCCGACCAAGGCACGTAGCACGTACAGCACCGCGGCCAAGGGCACGGCGCGCGGTGCGTTGAGATTCCCCGGCACTTCTCCGCCGCAGTCGCCGAAGTCGACCTCGAGCTTGCCCGATGCGACGCGCAGCGTGACCGCGATCGGCGTGCCGTCGTCTAAACGATCCCGGAAGGTGTGGCTGCCTTCTGGAATTTCGGAAATTGCGCGAGCGACGCTGCTCGCCGCCAGGTCTTGCACGGCCGCCATGTAGCGCTCGACCTCGGCCAGGCCCCGGTCACGCACGAGCTCGGCCAAGAGCCGGCTGCCGGTGTGCGCGGCGGCCATCTGCGCCTCCAGATCGGCCAAATTCTCCAGCGGGCGGCGCGCCGGATATGGGCCTTCGGCGAGCTTGCTCAAGATCCCCGCGCGGTCGAGCTCGCCCGCGCGGGCCACGCGCACAGCGCTGAATACGACGCCCTCTTCGGCCAGAGTGCTCGAGAACGCGGGCATCGAGCCCGGAGTGATGCCGCCGATGTCCGAGTGGTGTCCGCGCGTGGCGCTGAAGAAACGGAGCGCGCCGCGGCCGTCATGCACCGGCAGCACGACGGTCATGTCGGGAAGGTGTGAGCCACCGCAGGCTGGATCGTTGGTCACGAATACGTCGCCCGCGTCGAGCTCGGGGTGGGCCTCGAGCACCGCGCGCACCGACTCACTCATGGCGCCGAGGTGCACCGGGATGTGGGGCGCATTGGCTACGAGCCGACCCTGGGCATCGAAGATCGCGCACGAGAAATCCAGGCGCTCGCGGATGTTCGTACTCTGCGCGGTGCGCTGCAAGGTGTGCCCCATCTGCTCGGCGATGGACATGAACGCGTTGCTCATCACCTCTAGCGTGACCGGGTCGGGTGGGCCCGCCGCGATTTGCGGCAGATTCGTCGGTTCATTTGCGGCGAGCGCGGAGGGACGGGCGATCAAGATGCCGTCTGAACGACACTCGAGCTCGAAGCCTGGGTCGATCACGATCGTGGCTACCGCTTCCGCAATCAGCGCAGGCCCGACGATTCGGGCGTCGGCGCGCAGTGATTCACGCTCATAGACGGGCACGTCGTCGAAGCGGGAGCCTCGGTACCAAAGCGTGGTTCGCCGTTCGGGCTCGGGAAGCGAGCCAGAGGCGAGCCGCCCGGGGCGCGCGTGAGTGAACGCCGATGACGCGCTCGCCTCGACCCGCAGCGCGGTGAGCTCGATCACGGCGCCCGGACGGCTGTGCCCGAATTGCCGCGCATGCTCGGCCTCGAACCGCTCACGCAGCGCCGAAGCGTCAGCGAAGGCGAGGGTGAGCGTGGTTTCGCTGCCGGTGAAGCGCAAATCGACTTGGCGCGTGCACGCGATCTGTTCGCTCCCTGACTGCCGGGTGACGACCGCGCGGGCCTCCTGTTCGAGCGCCTGAAAGGGAGCTTCCAGCTCGCCGAGCAGCGCGTCCGAAAGCGCGCCTGCGCCGGCGTCACGAACCGCGTGCTGTGTCAGGTCGGAAAGCGCGATGCCGAAGGCCGAAAGCACGCCGGAAAGAGGGTGAAATACGATTTGCTGAATCTCGAGCAACCGCGCGAGCGCACACGCGTGCTGACCGCCGGCACCGCCAAACACGACCAGCGCGTGTTTGCGCACGTCGAAGCCACGCGCGACCGACACCTTGCGTAACGCCTCGGCCATGTTCCGATTGGCGATCTCGAACAAGCCCTCCGCGACATCGAGCGGGCTCAGCGCGTGACCGGCCTCGCGCAGCTCGGCCGCGATCTCCTCCAGGGCGCCTTGGACGGGCGCGACCGAGACGGGAAACGGGAAGCGATGGGTGACGAAGCGCCCGAGGGCCAAGTCCACGTCGCTGATCGTGAGCTCCCGCGCGCCGGGATTTCCGTAGCAGAGCGGACCGGGAGCTGAGCCGGCGCTGTCCGGGCCGACGGTGAGCCGCCCCTCACTCAGCCGGCAAATCGAGCCGCCGCCGGCCGCGACGGTGTGGATGGCGAGCATCGGTGCCACCACGCGGACGCCTGCAATTTCGTGCTCGTAGCGACGCTCGAGCTCACCGGCATAGCGCGACACGTCGGTCGAGGTGCCGCCCATATCGAAGCCGAGCACTTGCGGGAGACCGAGCTCACCCGCGATGTGGGCGAGCGCGACGCCGCCGCCCGCGGGCCCCGAGAGCAAAGCGTTGGGGCCGCGAAAATGAGCGGCGTCGCACAGGCCGCCGCTCGACTGCATGAGCTGCAAGCTGCTGTCGGGGATCTCGGCGCGCAGGCTCTCGAGGTAGCGCGCCAAACGGGGAGTGAGGTAGGCGTCGACGCAAGCCGTGTCCCCCCGCGCCAATAGGCCCAGCCGCGGCGCAAGCTCGTGCGAGGTGCATACCTCGCTCATGCCGGCCTTCCGGGCCAGCGCGGCGATCACACGTTCTTGCTCGCCTGTGCGGTGATCGCCGAGGACCACGACCGCGACATTGTCGATCCCGGTCTCGCGGAGTGCCCGTAGCTCGGCCAAGAGCGCCTCCGGGTTGGGCCGTTCGAGCGCTGTGCCGTTGCGGTCGCAGCGCGCATCGATCTCCAGCACCGCGCTGTACAACACGCCCGGTTTTCGGATGGCGAGCGCGAACAAGTCCGGCCGCGCTTGCGTGCCGATCTCGAGCAAATCGCGAAAGCCGCGCGTGATCAGCAGCGCGAAGCGCTGGCCGGTGCGTTCGAGGAGCGCGTTCGTGGCGAGGGTGGTGCCCATGCGCACCCGACACGGCGGGATCGGATCATCCGGCCCAAGGCCGAGCAACTGCCGGATCCCCTCGAGCGGCGCGCGATCGGAGGACAAAACCTTCGCGACGCGCAGCTCACCCTGCGCGTCGATGCCCAGACAGTCGGTGAACGTCCCACCACGATCGATGAAGAAATCCAAAGCGGTGGGAAGGGGGGCAGGCGAAGGACGGACCCGTTAGTTCAAGAGCCGCGGATGGGGTACGCCCTGGGCGTCGACCCCGCGCAGGTCGAAGGTGATGGCGCCGTTCTCTGCCCGAACCACCACGTGCCCGCCGTGCTCGAGCTGCCCGAACAAGAGCTCGTCACCGAGCGGCTTCTTGATTTCGTCTTGGATCAGGCGTGCCAAGGGGCGCGCGCCGTTGGCCTTGTCGTAGCCTTTCTCGGCTAGGTACACGCGCGCCGACTCTGCCAACTCGATCGTGACGTCGCGATCGGCGAGCTGATCGCCGAGCTCGCGCAAGAACTTATCCACGACGCGACCCATGACGGAGGGTGAGAGGGGATCGAAAGCGATGCGCGCGTCCAGACGATTGCGGAACTCCGGGCTGAAGGTGTTGCGCAAGGCGAGCGAATCACTGCCGTGCGCGTCACGGTTACCGAAGCCGACCATGCCGCGTGCCATGTCCTGCGCGCCCACGTTGCTGGTCATGATCAGCACGACGTGCCGAAAATCACCCGCTTTGCCGTTGTTATCGGTCAAGGTGCCGTGATCCATGATCTGCAGCAGCACGTTGAACACGTCCGGGTGCGCCTTCTCGATCTCGTCCAGCAAGAGCACCGCGTGCGGGGTTTTGGCGACCGCCTCGGTGAGCAAGCCGCCGCGGTCGTACCCGACGTAACCCGGGGGAGCGCCGATCAGGCGCGACACGGTGTGCCGCTCCATGTACTCGCTCATGTCGAAGCGGATCAGCTCGATGCCCATCGTCTTGGCCAATTGGCGAGCGGCTTCGGTCTTGCCGACGCCGGTGGGACCCGTGAACAAGTACGAGCCGATGGGCTTCTCCTTCGGGCGCAGGCCAGCGCGGGACAGCTTGATCGCGGAGGCGAGCTCGGCGAGCGCGCGATCCTGCCCGAAGACGGCTTTTTGCAAATCCGACTCCAGGTTCTTGAGCGCGCTCTTGGCGTCCGCCGTGACTTGGCGCGGGGGGATCTGCGCCATGCGAGCCAACACCGCCTCGATGCGCTCGACGTCGACGATCACGGTTTCGGCGTCGATCGCGGCTTCGAGCTTGGCGTCAGCGCCGCCTTCGTCCATCAGATCGATGGCCTTGTCCGGCATCTTCTTGTCGCGTAGGTGGCGGTCGGCGAGCGTGGCCGCAGCTTCGATGGCCGGCTCCGTGTAAGCCACGCCGTGGAACTCTTCGTACCGCGGCTGCAGGCCCTTCAGGATCTGAATCGTTTCGCTCAGGCTGGGCTCGAGCACGTCGATCTTCTGGAAGCGGCGCGCGAGCGCGCGGTCCTTCTCGAAGTGCGAGCGGTACTCTTCGAACGTGGTCGCGCCGATGCAGCGCAGCTTGCCGTTGGCGAGCGCCGGCTTGAGCAGGTTGGCGGCGTCCAAAGTGCCGCCACTGGCCGCGCCCGCGCCGACCATGGTGTGGATTTCGTCCACGAACAGCACCGCGTGCGGCAGGCTTTCGATCTGCTTGAGGACGGCTTTGACGCGGTTTTCGAAGTCGCCGCGGAAGCGAGTGCCGGCGACCAAGGCGCCCATGTCGAGCGAGTAAATCACCACGTCGGCCAAGGGCGCGGGGATGTCCTTGGCTACGATCTTTGCGGCGAGGCCCTCGACGATGGCGGTTTTACCGACGCCGGCGTCACCCACGAACATCGGATTGTTCTTGCGCCGACGACAGAGCACCTGAATGCAGCGCCGCAGCTCCTTTTCGCGACCGACCAGGGGCTCGATATTGCCGGCGCGGGCTTGCTCGTTCAGGTTGATGGCGAACTTGGCGAGCGCGTCGGCGGGAGCCTGCGCGTCGCCGTCTTCGTCATCGCTGCCGGAGCGCTCGCGCTCACCGGGGGTGAGCGCGTCTTCGTCGTCACCGTCTTTGGTCACGCCGTGCGAGACGAAATTCACCAAGTCATAGCGGGTGAGGCCCGCGTCGGTGAGTGCGGCAACCGCCGGTGAGTCCAGCTCACTGAAGATGGCGATCAGGACGTTGTGCCCCTTCAGCTCCTCCTTGCCGCTGTTCTGGACGTTGATCGCGGCGCGGCTGAGCACGCGCTGGAACCCGCGCGAGGCGCTCAGGTCTAGCTCCTCGGGCTCGGGCACGCGGCTCACTTCTTCTTCCAGGAAGCGGTCGAGCGCTTTCTTCAGTTTCTCGACATCCCCGCCGGCAGCCTTGGCCGCGCGCGCGGTGGATGGATCTTGCAATAAGCCGTAGAGCAAGTGCTCTACGGTCATCACGTCATGACGACGGCGAATGGCTTCACTCTGCGCGAACGCGCAGGCTGCTTCGACTTCAGCGCTGACTTTCACTCGTCGGACCCTCCGAAGCCTTCCGGCTCTGCAGTGCACTTGAGCGGGTGACCGTGTTCTTTCGCGTAGTCCATGACCAGCGACGCCTTGGTTTCTGCGATGTCGCGGCTGAACACGCCCGCGACGCCGAAGCCCTTGCGATGGATGTTCAACATCACCGTGGTCGCTCCCGTTTCGTCCAGATGAAAGAACTTCATCAAGACGTGGACCACGAACTCCATCGTCGTGTAGTCGTCGTTGTGGAACACGACGGCGTACTTGCGCGGCCGCTTGGTCTTCGGCCGTTCCGCGATGGCTAGGCCGTCATCGCGCTCCGGATTCACTCGCTCGTTGGGCGGCATGAAGTAACCGGGTGAATCTGAGCACGCTCGCCTCAAATGTCGAGGGGGGCGGACGAGCCCGGCCGCGCCCTCCGCGATTTTGGATGGTCGGCACACTCGGTTCGGCCTGGATAAAGGCCTTCAGCGGCTCGCCCAATCGCCTCCGAATTGTCCTCGAACCTAGGGTCGGGGCACCGCGAAGGGGAGGCGCCCCGACAGCCAGCTCGACACCGGCCGCGAACATGCGGCCGGTCCGGCTCAGGTCGCCGTCTTGGCCGGCGCTTTGGGCGCAGCGGCTTCGGCGTTCTCACGGGCGCGCTTCAGCTCCCATTCGGCGTTCTTTTTGGCGCGGCGTTCGCGCTTGCGGCGGGCAGTGCGAGGATCTTGCGGGCTTCCCATGGTGGGCGCCTCTCTAGCAGAGGTTTTTCCGCCTGTCCGCAACAAATCGAGCTCTGCCCGCGCTTTCCGTGAATGTGAACGTGCCCGCACGCGCCCACGTGCCCGAAAACGCCTGCCTGCGCGGCCCGAAGCCCGCTGCGCACTGGCGCAAGGGGGCTGCTCCGAGGCGACCCCCAAAATCAAGGAGTGCGAAGTAGGGAGAAGAACGTCGGGCACGTTCACGTTCACGTGTATGGGGGAGAGGGCGGAGCTGACGGCTTTAGTTGGTCGGGGCGGCGTGTTTTTCGAGCAGCTTGGCCAAGCGCGGCATGGCGCCTTCGACCTGCTTTTCCGCCATGCCACGCAGCTTTTCGTACGTCTTCTTGATGGCTTGGCTGTCGACGCGGGCGGCCCGCGCGTCGGTGATGGCGAGCAGGGCGTTGGCCACGCGCGTGCTGTTCTGTTGCAGGTAAGCGCCGGCCGCCACCTTCTTCGAAGCGGCCTCTTGGTAGATGGGATCGACCGCATCCAAGAAGTCGTCGAGCAGGTTATTTACGGTGTCTTTGATGAAGCCGGGTCGGACCCCTTGGACGATTTTGTACGCTCCTTTGATCGCAATTCCACTGAGCCCGCCCTTGTCGGCGACTTCGGCGTCCAGCACTTGGCAGGCGTCCGCGACGACGCTGCTCCGCTTGTCTCCGCTACCCAACTGTTCCCGTAAGCTCGACATCTTTCCCTGACTTTCTGAAGGCTATTGGCCGGCCACGCCTACATTGGGCATGGCGACGCGCTATATACCGCATCCCGCCCGCGTGAGGCGAGGCACAGCCGGCCGAGCGCCGGTTGGACCGGGCACAGTCACCCGCGCGCGACTTACTTGACTGGGCCCCTTGGGGTTGGGCCTAATGGAAGGCCGAGCTGGTTCGCGAGCAATCGCGCCAAAAGCCGGTCAAACGTCATGATCGCCCGCGCTCAGGATGACTGAAGAGCTCAAGCAAGGATCCAAGCTCGGCAACTACGAGCTCGTCTTGAGGGTCGGGCGAGGCGGAATGGCGTCGGTCTGGGTGGCGCGTGAGCGCGCCCAGGCCACCAAGGACGACCGGCTGGTTGCGGTCAAAGTGATGCTCACCGAGCTCGCCGACGAGAACGAGTTCATCAAGATGTTCTTGGACGAAGTAAGGCTCGTCCGCAGCATCCACCACCCCAACGTGGTCGACGTGTACGACGTCGGCGAGCACGACGGCATGATGTGGATGTCGATGGAATGGGTGGAGGGTGAGTCCCTGCACACCGTGATCGCCGAGGCCGGCAAGCGCCGGGCGATTCCACCGGAGCTCGCGGTGCGCATCATCGCCGACGCCGCCGCAGGGCTCCACGCCGCACACGAGCTGAAGGACCTCGACGGCAGCCTGCGCGGCGTGGTGCATCGCGATATCTCGCCGCACAACATCCTGATCGGCACCAACGGCACGGTAAAGCTGGTGGATTTCGGGGTGGCGAAAGCCGTCGGGCGGATCAGCGAGGCCACTCGCGCCGGCCAGCTCAAGGGCAAGTTCGGCTACATGTCCCCGGAGCAGGCGCTCGGGAAGGGCGTCGATCGCCGGAGCGACATTTTTTCGCTCGGCATCGTTCTCTTCGAGCTCACGACGAGCCGCCGGCTGTTTCGCGGTGAGCACGATATCGAAACCCTGCGCTTGGTGATCTCGGGCACGATTCCCAAGCCCACGCTGATCGATCCCAAGTATCCGCCGGAGCTCGAGCGCATCGTGCTCAAGGCGCTCGAGCGCAACGTTTCCGCGCGCTACCAAACCGCAGCCGAGCTCGAGCACGATCTTCGCGCGTACCTCAAGGCGGAGCGGTTGATCGTGCCGCAGAGCGGCGTGGCCGGTATCCTCAAGCGCGTGCTCGGCGAGCGCATCGAGCAACGGCGTAAGGCGGTGCGATCCGCGCTGAAGGCGCTGAGCAGCGGCGCCGTACCGAGCGCCCAGCTTTTGCCGAACGATCCGGCGTTCACACCAACGGGCAAGGACCGGATCACGGTCAGCGGCATCAGCACCGTGACGGGCACGGGTTTGAGCGGCCTGAGTGGCCTGAGCAGCTCCGGAACGTCTCCGAGCTCCGTCGAGAGCTCGCCGCTCGAAGCAAGCGAGGCCGGTGCTCGGCCGAGTCGCCGCGCGACTGCTGCTGGTCCACGCTTGAGTACGGCGAGCATCCTTGGTTACGCCATCGGCCTGACCGGCTTGGCTATCGCGCTCTTCGTTTTGATCTTCATGCGCTGAGCAACGCGTCGCTCGTCGCCGAGCCGAGCTGAACCGTGGGCCGTTCGTTCTTGGTGCGTCGTACCTGATCGGGACGCGGTTCGTCTCATGCGGGGAGGGCGGGAACGCCTGGGACGATGCGAGCTCCACCGGACGCTGGCGGCGCGCGGCCAGATTCCAGAGAGCCGGTAGCGACGCGGCTGCTCGATGCGGCCGCCGTCCCCGCGCTCGAGATACGCGTCAGGCGACGGTGTGCTTCCTTCCATGCGTGCGCTAGAGTCACGGTGTCCCGTGTCTGGCCGTGTGTCGAATTAAAAATGGGCAAGATCCTCGTCGTTGATGACCAACGCAATATGCGCACGACGCTGGCCATGATGCTGCGTGGTGGCGGCTATGAGGTCGACGAAGCGGCCGACGGCGCACAGGGGCGTGAGCTGGGCGCCACCGGCGCTTACGACGTCGTGATCACGGATCTGCGCATGGGTGAGTTCGACGGTATCGACGTGCTGCGCGCGACCAAAGAGAAGCAGCCGATGACCGAGGTGATCGTGATGACCGCCTACGGCACCATCGAGAGCGCGGTCGAGGCCATGCGTGTCGGCGCATTCGACTACATTCAAAAGCCGTTCAGCGAGCAAGAGCTGATCGTCAAGGTGTCGAAGGCGTTCGAGAGCCGCCGTTTGCACGGGCAGGTGCAGCTGTTCGCTCAAGAGTTCAAAGAGCGCTACCACCTCGAGAAAATCATCGGCCGTTCGCAGTCGATTCGAGACGTGCTCACGCGGGTCGTGAAAATCGCGCCCACCGACGCCATCGTGCTCATTACCGGCGAGAGCGGCACGGGCAAGGAGCTCGTGGCGCGCGCCGTGCACGCCAACAGCAAGCGCGCGCACCGCCCGTTCGTGACCGTGAACTGTGCGGCGATCAGCGAGACGTTACTCGAGAGCGAGCTGTTCGGGCACGCCCGCGGTGCGTTCACCGGTGCCGTGTCGGCGCGCAAGGGCCTGTTCGAAGAGGCCGACGGTGGCACCTTCTTCTTCGACGAGATCGCGGAGACGACTCCGAGCTTCCAGGCCAAGCTGTTGCGCGCGATTCAAGAAGGCGAAGTGCGTCGGGTCGGTGAGAACAAACCGATCAAGATCGACATCCGCGTGGTCGCGGCCACCAACGTGGATTTGAGCTTGGCCGTCGAGGAGCGCCGCTTTCGCCAGGATTTGTACTATCGCCTGAACGTCGCGCGCTTCCACTTGCCGCCGTTGCGCGAACGCCGGGAAGACGTCCCGCTTTTGGTCGAGTTCTTCCTCGACAAGTACAACCGCAAGATGAACGCCCGCGCGCGCCCCGCCGAGGGCGTGATGGACAAGCTCATCGCTTATGATTTTCCGGGTAATGTGCGGGAGCTCGAGAACTTGGTCGAGCAATCGGTGGCTCTCTGTACCGGGGGCTTGATCACGGTGGATGACGTGCTGCCCGAGGTACCGCGAAAAGCGGGCCGTACCCCGGGCAAGACGTTGGCCGACATCGTGGATGAGTCGGAGCGGCAGGCGTTGGAAGCCGCGCTGCGGGCTTCGGATGGGAGCCGAGAGAGGGCTGCAGAAGCGCTCGACATCAGTCCCACGACGCTCTGGCGGAAAATGACGCGGCTAGGCATCACCTTCGAAAATCGATAAGATTTGGGGGGGAAGAGGGTCGTGGCTTTTTGAAGCGACGCCCGGCGATTTCGGGTTTGGGCTTCGTTTTGGCTCAGCTCCGGTGGGCGTGCGCCACTCTTGAAGGGCGTCGTACAGGCAGTACGCTCCGCTCCGGTGCTCGCCAAAGCCTCGCCGAAACCCGAACTTGCCGGGCGGGCGGATCGGCTTCCCTGAGGGAGAGGAGAGCCCCGAAGGAGAACACGACGTTTGGCTGGCGCGGAACCGATCTGTCCTTTAGTTTCCGCGCGTGAAAACGTTGGACCTTGATTACCAGCTGCCGGAGGCGCTGATTGCGGCGCAGCCGGCGGAGCGCCGTGATGGGGCGCGGCTGTTGGTGGTCGATGGCGATGCGCTGATCGATTCGACGATCGAGGCGCTGGCCACTTTGATTCCCGAGCGCGCGCTGGTCGTCGTGAACGATACACGGGTGCGTCGCGCGCGCGTTTTTGGCGCGCGCAAGGGAAGCGGCGGGCGGATCGAGGTGCTGTTCATTCGCCGGCTTTCGTCGTTGGGGGACGGTCGCGAGCGTTGGGAAGCGATTGGGCGATCGAGCAAGCCGCTGCGCGCCGGCACCGTGATCGAGTGGGACGAGGTGAGCATCGAGGTGCTCGACAAATCCGCGGACGCAACCTTGCTCGTCGCGGTCGACGCCGGAGGCAAGGACTTCGAGCGCGTCTTGGAAGAGCGTGGGCACTTGCCGTTGCCGCCGTACATGCGTCGCTCGGACGAGCTCGCCGATCTGGAGCGCTATCAGACCGTGTACGCGCGGCGCACGGCGTCCGCGGCGGCGCCCACCGCTGGCCTGCACCTGACGCCGGCTCTGTTCGAACGATTGCGTGAGCGCAACGTGCGGGTCGCTCGGCTGGAGCTCGAGATTGGGCTCGGCACGTTCCGGCCCGTTACTGCCGCTGATTTGGACGATCACCCGATGCACGCCGAGACGCTCGAGGTGGGCGAGGATCTCGTGGCGGCGGTGGCGGGGGCACGCGAACGGGGGGCTCCCGTCGTTGCCGTAGGCACCACCGTGGTCCGCGCCCTGGAAAGCGCTGCGGATCCGGCGCGCCCGGGACACGTGGCCACGATGCGCGGTGAGACTCGGCTCTTGATTCAACCCGGCTACCGCTTTCAGGTCGTGGATGCACTGCTCACGAACTTTCACGTGCCGCAGAGCACCCTCTTGGCGCTGGTGTCGGCGTTCGCCGGACACCAGCGCGTGATGGCGGCGTATCGGCATGCGGTGGCTGCTCGCTACCGCTTTCTTTCTTACGGAGATGCAATGTGGATCCCCAGGAGGCGCGCGTGAGCGTCATCAACTTTCGCGTCGACAAAGCCTCCGGTCACGCGCGCACTGGCGTGCTCACTTCGCGTCGGGGTGAGGTGCAGACTCCCGCGTTCATGCCCGTCGGCACCCAGTCGGCCGTCAAGGGTATCTCGTCGCACGAAGTGATGGCGACGGGTGCGCGGATGCAAATCATGAACACGTATCACCTCTGGCTGCGGCCCGGGCCAGAGTTGATTGCGAGCTTCGGCGGGCTGCACGGCTTTGCGCGTTGGCCGCACACCATCGTCACGGATTCCGGCGGTTTTCAGGCCTTCTCTCTGGCGAAGAACACGCGCGCCAGTGAGCACGGTTTCGAGTTCGCCTCGCACTTGGATGGCACGAAGATGATGCTCTCGCCGGAGGAGGCGATGCGCGTGCAGGGTCTGCTCGGCTCGGACATTGCCATGCAGCTCGACGTGTGTCCGCCGGGCGGCTCCCCGCGCCCGGATCTCGTCGCTGCCGTGGAGCGCACCACGCGCTGGGCCGAGCGCTGCCTCGCGGCGCGCGTGCCGCAGCAGGCCGTGTTCGGTATCGTGCAAGGCAGCACGGACGTGGAGCTGCGCCTTCAGCATCTGGAAGCGCTGGCCAAGCTGCCCTTCGATGGCCTTGCGCTCGGCGGTTTCAGCGTGGGCGAGCCGATCCCCGAGATGTACCGCGCCCTCGGCGAGGTAGCTCACCGCATGCCGGTGGATCGCCCGCGGTACCTGATGGGTGTCGGCATGCCGAGCGACATCCTGACGGCGGTAGGCTGCGGCATCGACATGTTCGATTGCGTGATCCCGACGCGCAACGCGCGCAACGGCCAAGTGTTCACCTGGGAGGGCAAGATCACGATCAAGAACGCGCGCTATCGCGAGGACGCGCGGCCACTCGAGGAAGAGTGTCGATGCAGTGCCTGCGCCGGCGGCTATTCACGGGCCTACTTGCGGCACTTGTACCTAATTGGCGAAATCCTTGCCCTGCGGATGTTGAGCGATCACAACCTACATTTCTATGCTCGCTTGATGGCGGCTGCACGAGCGGCCATCGTCCGGGGCGATTTTGCCGAGTGGTCCTCGGAAAAACTCGCCGTTTGGGCTGGTTCCCGGGCCCCAACCTGAATTTTCGTCGAGATCGTCGCAACTCTCGTGAATAATGTGGGATTCGGATGAGCGACAAGAAGCAGATCGGTAAAATCCTGCTGCGACAGCGTGCGCTCACTCCTGATCAGTTGGATCGAGCGCTCGCCGAGCAGAAGGGTGGCCGGCTCGCGTCTCGCTTGGCCGCCGAAGGCACGATCAGCGATGTCGCGGCGCTCAAAGCATTGAGCGAGCAGCACGGCATCCCCGGCATCGACCTGACTCAGATTTGCCTGAAGCTCGACGACCTCGAGCTATTGCCGCGCGAGATCGCGGAAAAGCATCTGATCTTGCCCGTGCTCGTGCGGGACGACCGGCTGTTCATCGCGATGGCCAATCCGCGCGAGAAGAAGGTGATCGACGAGCTGGAGTTCGTCACCGGTAAGAAGGTGTACCCGTACGTGGCGCTCGACGCGGCGCTCGCGCACGTGATCGAGGAGGCCTACGGCCGTAAAGCGCGTGGTGACGCTTACTACGTCGGCCCCAATTGTCCGGCCGAGGTGCTGGCCAAGCTGAACCTCGACAGTGACGGTTCCCCGCTCACTTCCGAGCCCTCGGGCCCGCTCGATTTCGGCGCGCTGCCGCAGCCCGGCTCGCGCTCGCTCGATGCCCCGGGCATCGTCGTCGACGACGCCGCCACCGAGATCTCGCGCTCGGAAGACATCGAGGAGAGCGAGTTCGGAGAGACGTCGCGCGAGCTGAGCGTGGTCGCCGAGCTCCCTGGCGATCCTCACTCGTCGGTGCCGCTTCCCGAGGGCGCGAAGACCGTTCTGATCATCGACGACGAAGCCGAGATTCGGAAGATGCTGAGCCGGCTCTTGTCGCACAAAGGGCATCGCGTGATTGAAGCCGAGCGCGGGCATCAGGCGCTGCGCATGGTCAAAGAGTATGCGCCCGATTTGATCGTGCTCGATGCCATGCTGCCCGAGGTGCACGGCTTCGAGATTGCGCGCCGCATCAAGGGCAGCCAGCGCTACGGGCAGATCCCGATCATCATGGTCAGCGCTGTGTATCGCGGTTGGCGCTACGCGGAAGATCTCAAGCAAACCTGCGGCGTCGACTACTTCATCGAAAAGCCTTTCAAGATCGCCGAGGTGGTTGCGGCCGTGGACGCATGCCTCAGCCCGGGTGCGGGCCCGGTGGAGCGCCCGGACGTTTCTGGCGAGGCCGAGGAAGCGCTCAACGCTGGCGTCGCGGCGTACAAAGCCGGTCGGCTGGACGAAGCCATTTCGCATCTGTCGCGGGGAGTGGGCATCGACCCGCTGGCCTACCGCCTCCACTTCCACCTCGGCCTACTGTACGGGAAGAAGGGGCAGGTGTACGACGCCATCAGTGAGCTGGAAACGGCGGTTAAAATCAATTCGCAGCACTTTGCTGCAGTAAAGAACCTGGCCATCCTGTACCAAAAGGCCGGATTCCGAAATAAAGCCGTGGAAACCTGGGAGCGCGCACTCACACTCGCAACGGACGAGCCGACCCGGGTCTCGATCAAAGAACACTTGTTGAATCTCCTGTGAAAGAGCTTTCGCGCTTCGGCATTGCTCGGGTTAATCTCCGTAAACCTCGGACCGTTTTGTTTTGAAGCGGCGCTCGGCTGAATGAAGTTCCTCTGCCCCAGCTGCAAAGCGAAGTACCAGATCGCCGACGAGAAGGTCGCTGGTCGCTCCGTTCGCATGAAGTGCCGCAAGTGCGGCTACGTGATTCAGGTCTCGAGCGTCGCGGGCCTGGGCGACGCACTGCCCGGTAGTGATCCGCCACCGGCCGCAATCGATGCTCTGAGCGACGTCTCCGCCGCGCCGCCACCGGCGGACGTACCGCTGGATTTCGAGCTCGGCATGAGCGAAGCGCCGCCGCCCCCCGTCGCGCCGATCCCAGTGAAGGCGAGCGCGCCCACAGCAAGCGCGCCCACAGCAAGCGCGCCTGCGGCAAGCGCGCCTGCGGCAAGCGCGCCCCAGCGTCCCGAAGTGAAGAAGCCGGCAGTCCCGCCCGGGGCGCGGCCCAGCGTGCCGAAGCCCACCGGCACTCCGCTCGCGCCGGTCGCCAAAGTGCCGCTCCCCGCGCCCAAAGCACCGCCGCCCGCCAAGTCTTCGCCGCAGAAGCCTGCGGCGGCACCCGCGCGCCCCGCTCCCGTCGCACCTTCGGCCGCACTGAAGAGCGAGAAGCTCACCATGCAAGGTGGCTTGGGCGCACCCGCGGTGGCTGACGCCGTGAGGACCGCGCTGGCTGCGGCGAACAAGCCCGCTCCTGCGCCGACCATCAGCTCCGTTCCTGATTTCGATCCGGACGACGAATCGACGCGCATCGCTGACGCTGGCGCGCTCGCCGGTGCGTTCTCGCTCGCGGTCGGCGGCGCGGTCGACGCGCCCGCTGCGGATGCTCCGAGCATGCCGGCCGACGAATGGTTCGTGGGCATCAACGGCGTTCCCGTCGGTCCAATTCGGTTGAGTGAGCTGCGCTCCAAAGCAGCGTCGGGCTCGGTCAATCGCGAGTCGCTCGTTTGGCGCGACGGCTTCGAGGATTGGCGTCCGCTCAAGACGTTCCCCGAGCTCGTTGCAATCGTCGACGAAAGCGTGTCCAGCGCGCGTGCCTCGCTCACGCCGTTCACGCCTGCCGTGGGGACCGCGCTCGGCACGAGCCCCTCGGGCGACCCCATTATCGTGCCCGGAGCCGCAGCAGCCACTGCTCCAACCACCGCCGCCAGCGCTGCCGCGGGCGAAGCGTTCGGCGGCTCGGGTGTCACCGGCACTGCCGTCGTCACCGACGACCTCGAAGCCGCGGGTGTTCCGAAGCGCACCGGCACTTCACCCGCGGCGTGGATCGCCGTCGCAATCGCGCTCCTGTTCGGCCTGACCATTGGCTTCGTGCTGTTCAGCAAAGCTGGCGCCAGCAAGACGATCGAAGTCGTGAAATACGTGGATCGCCCCGTGTCCGCACCGAGCGGCGCCGCTGCCGCTCCTGACGTTACGGTGGCGAGCACCGATCCCGCTGCGCCGGACGGTAAAGATCCGGTCAAGCATGCGACCACCGGTACGGCCAAGCCCGCGACCTCGGCGACCGGTGCTTCGACGAGCGAGGGCATCAGTGGCCTCAAGGGCCTGTCAGGCTTGAGCTCGCTCGGCCCCAGCCGCGGCCCCGACGGCTCGTCCGGTCCCTCTGGCACCGTCTCGGGCACGGGCCAACTCGACGGCGCCCAGATCCAGAGCACCGTTGCCCGCTACACGGGCAGCGTGAAACGCGCCTGTTGGCAGCCCGCGCTCGACACCCGCGACAAAGACGCGCCGACCACCGCGCGCGTGAACGTCGCCATCACCGTCCTCCCGAGCGGCAGCGTCTCGAACGCCGCGGTCGGCGCAGATCCAAAGGGCTACCGCGGGCTGTCCCAGTGCATCTCCAGCCGCGTACGCGGCTGGCAGTTCCCGCCCTCGGGGGACAGCACGACGGTGAACGTACCGTTCGTATTTGCCGCGCAGTAGCGACGGGACGCGTCGGATAAGGACGCGCGGCGCTTCGCGCGCGACGGGAGACTCACGTTTGCGGAGATTCGGCTGGTGATCGCTGGGCCGCCCGCGCTGCGCTGAGAGATCGCAGGCGCCTGTTCGGTCAGTTCTCGTAGGTCTCCATCTCATTCGCTGGATCGTGATCTGATCGTGCCAACGTCGGTTAAGCTCGACGTATTTCCGTGCATGCGGCTGGATCCCTTCGCGCGCGCTCCGGCGCGAAGCGTGCTGCGCTTCGCGCGCACCCAATTTGTGCGCAGCGTCGCTTTACTCCGCTCAGGTTGGTCGGATCCCGTCTCGCGCGAAGCGCGTCTCCTCCCGCGCGCGAAGCGCCGCGTCTCTTCTCGTTCGGCGCCGGAGCGCGCGCCAAGCAGCTCAGCCGCATGCTCGGAACTAAAACGAGCTGAAAGACTTTGGAAGAACAGATCACGATCTGCCAACAAGGCGCAGACCTACAAAGGCTGACCGAACAGGCGCGTGCTTTCCGTGGGTCCGCGCGGTCGGCCCAGCGCCACCTTCCGAGCGTGCGCAAACGCGAGTCTCTCGTCGCGCGCCGAAGGCGCCGCGCGTCCTTTACAAAAACGCTTCCCGTCGCCCCACGCTTACCGCACCACGAGCTTTCCGCCGCTCACCGCGATCCAAGCCCGCTAACCCCCAACCAACAAAAAAACGCCTCGAAGACTTTCGTCTTCGAGGCGGTAGCAGTTGCTCGTAAGCCGGGTTCTGTTGCGCGCCTTGGTTGCCCTTGGCGTGCCGGCGGTCATTCCTCTGGGGCGCTCGTTACCGAACGCCTCGTGCGGCCTACCCAGGGGCTCGGGCGGACGACCCTCGGACGCCCCTCTACATGGCCTTGCTCCGGATGGGGTTTGCCTTGCCACGAACGTTACCGCTCGCGCGGTGGGCTCTTACCCCACCTTTTCACCCTTACCCGATGCGCCAGAGCGGATCGGGCGGTCTGATTTTCTGTGGCACTTTCCTCGAGGTTTCTCTCACCGGGCGTTACCCGGCATCCTGTCCTGCGGAGCCCGGACTTTCCTCGAGGCCCGTCTTGCGACGAGCCCCGCGATCGCCTGCGCGGCTGCTACGCGCGGGAGAGTGGACTAGTTCGGCGGCTTCTACCAGCCGATATGCGCTGGGATGGGTTGGGCAAGCGGGCGAGGGGCGGCAGCGACCGCTCAAAGCTCGCTGCCCACCCTTCGCGGGGCACGCTCACGCCGCGTCGTGGACGTCGAGCCAGCCGTTGCCGCGGCTGAGCTCGGTGATGCGGGTCTTCAGCTTTTTCTTGGCGCGCGCTTCGAGCTGGCGCGCGCGTTCGCGGGAGACGCCGAGCTTGCGCCCGATTTCGGCGAGCGACATTTCGTCCTCGTTGTCGGCCATTAGCCGATTTTCGACGATGTAACGCTCGCGCTTATCGAGGCCGGTGAGCGCGGTCTGCACGGCGTCACGCACGTAGCCGCCGACTTCGGAGCCGACGAGACCCTCTTCTTGGTTCAGGTCGCCAGCGGCGAGCGTGTCGCCGAGCGTGGTCGCTGAATCATCGAACACCTTGGCGTCGAGCGAGACGTCACGCGCTTCCAAGCGGCGCACCATGGAGGTGACCTTGGCCTTCGGCACGTCCAGCGCCTTGGCCAGGAGCTCGTCGGCGTGATCACCTTCACCGACCAAGTTGGTGATGCGCACGCGCTCGCGGCGCAGCTTGAAGAACATCTTCGAGCGGAGCGCGCCGGAGCCCACGCCCACCAAGCTCCACGAACGGATGATGTGATTCAGGATGTAGGCGCGGATCCAATAAGCCGCATAGGTGACGAAGCGGGTGCCGCGAGAGGTATCGAACTTCTGCAAGGCGTGCACGACGCCGAAGTTGCCTTCAGCGACCAGCTCACCGAGGGGCAGGCCGTAGCGACGGTACTTGAGCGCGATGGCGACGACGTATCGAAGGTGCGCGCGCACCAACTCTTCCCGCGCGGATTCGTCTTTATGTTCCAGCCAGCGGGTCGTCAGAACCAGCTCGTCTTCACGCGAGAGTTGAGGGTAGGAATGAACCGCGGTGATGTAGAACGTCAGAGAAGGATCGGTTTGACGGGCCATAGGTACCACCTGTTTCCGTTCGTCCAACTCAGGTGCAATCAGAGCCACGCGATCAGACGAACAAGACAGACTGAGCAGACTCAGAGGGAAGCCGCGCCAACCGCACGAGTGTTCGACTCGACCGGCTTGGCTCGCACCTTGACCTACGCGGCGGAATATCCTGCGGTTCCGCAAAGTTTTGTTAAGCGCACACTTCGTACGTTGGGCAAGCCCCGCTGGACGTACGCGCTCATTGCACTAGGGCTTCGGCACATTGTCCGAGCGAGCAAACACTGTGTCCGCTCGAAGACGACAAAATCGCTACAACCGGCCTACTGGATCTGGCGCGCTCGAATGCCGACTCGAGCCCAAGACTGAGCTGCGACCGTGAGACCGCAGGGCGAGGAAGCCTCGCCCTGGCACTGGCCGCGCTCAGGCCGCTTACGCTTGGAACGAGGAGCCGCAGCCGCAGGTTCCGGACACGTTCGGATTGCCGAACTTGAAGCCGGAGCCGTGCGCACCTTCCACGTAGTCGATCTCGGTCCCGTCCAGGTACTGATAGCTGAGCGGATCGACGAACAGCTTCACGCCGTGCGACTCGAACTGCTCGTCCAAGTCCGTGGGCTTGTCTTCGAAGTACAGATCGTACTGGAAACCGGCGCAGCCACCGCCGACGACCCGAAGCCGGAGCCCTTGGCCCTCGAGCCCTTCGGACTTCGAAATCTCTTTAACTTTGTCTGCCGCCAGCGTTGTGATTGAAATCATCGGATGGGTTGCCTCCGCGCCGAGCCGAGCGAGCTAAACGAGCCGATCGAGCTAATCGATTGGGACGGGCGCTTCGTCATCGAGAGACGCGCGGCTAGTATAGGCACGGCTGTCTTCCGGAGCCAGCGCAAGCGTTCCGCCCGGCTTGTTTTTGGCGCATCACTGGGGCTTTTCCTGGTTGCGTCGCCCCGCGCCGCAAGTGCCCTAACTCCTGCGGGATCGTCCGTTTCAGCTGCTCCTTCGTCTTCCTCGGCGAGCCCGAGCAGTTCGGACCCGTTGCCGCCCGCGCCCGTGCCAAACGGCAGTGCCTCGCTCGCGCTCCCGCCGCCTCCGCCGCCCAACGGTCCAGTGTCGGCAGACGATCAGCCGCTTCCGCCGGCTCCTCCCCCGCGGCCCAGCCTCCCGGCTGCGCCCGTACCAGCAGGGCCGGTCGAGCGTGCGGTGATTCGTCCAGGAGCACCCGGTAGCGACTTGCCCGTTCCGCCGCCCGCGGCTCCCGGCTTCCACTCACATGACGGCTTCTACCTGCGGCTCGGGCTCGGTCTTGGGCTAGGCGGGGCATTGGTCTCCTCGGACGCCAAGAGCATTGGCGATTACAATTTCGGAGGTGGGGGCGGCGCGTTCGACGTCTGGGTAGGCGGCACACCGAGCGCTGGATTTGCCATGGGCGCCGCCTTCTCGGCGCTCGGTGTGAACAGCGCCAAACGCGAGGTCGACGGGCACAGCATCTCGGGCGACGTGAACGGCAGCACCGGGCTGCTCGGTTATTTCGTGGATGTGTTTCCCGATCCGGGAGCCGGTCTGCACTTCGGCGGTGCCCTGGGCTTGGCCGGCGGCAACGCGGAAGTGAAGGGCAGCGGTCGGAAGTTCGCGGGCGGAGGGCTCGGCCTGGAAGCGTTCGGTGGCTACGATTTCTGGGTGAGTCCCGATTGGTCGCTTGGCGGGCTGGCGCGCTTCATGGGCAGCGTGACGCGCGATAAGCAAGACTCGGTGAATTACGAAGCGTCGATGGGCGCATTCACGCTCTCGTTCACGGCGCTTTACCACTGAGCGCAAACAGCTGTCCCGAGCGACAGCTCAAGAACACGGCGCTGGGCGTCGGCGTCGGGCGCAGCGGGTCGAGACAACTCGTGCCCTCGAAGCGCAGCGCCGTGCCCTCGGGCGACAACCAGAGCGCGTCGTTTCCGGCTTGTACGGCGATGATTGCGCCGCTCGCATCCCCGATCAGCCGCGCGCCGCGCAGGCCGCGCGCGAGGGGATCGAAGCTCGGGCCAGCGTTGCCGATGGCTACGCGCAAAGTCTCGATTCCGTCGCGATCGCGCTCGGAGATGAAGCCATTGTCTGCGATGAGCGCGGCGCCGCGCGTCTCGAGCAGCGTGGCCGGCCCGCTCAGGGTCGACGCCGGATCGACGGCCAGGGTGCGCACTTGACCCGACGCCAAATCGAGCGCTAGCCACTTGTGCGCATCGACGATCGCGAACAGCTTGCCCGCTTGCACGGCCGCGCCGTCGCTAACGGCGCCCGAGAAGCTCCCGACCAATTCGAAATCTCCCGTGGCGTGTGCGCGCTCGACCACGCCAGCTTCGCTGACCGCGATGAGGTCTGCGTTCGATGCCAAAAGTGCGCTGGCGTTGCCTCGCAGTTGCGTTTGGCGAAGGATGTGTGTTGCCGCGTCGAGCTCCACGAGCTCATTGCCGCTCACGACGAGTGCGCCGCCGCTTTCGGTGGCGATGGCCAGCGTTTTGCGACGCGGATCGCCGAAGGGCAACCGGCTTCGCTGCAGCCGCTTGCCAGCGCGCGAAAACGACAGCGCCTCGGCTTCGCGCGTGATGACCAAGACCGAGCCGTCGCTCAAGAGCACGGGCGCGCCGCTCGCTTCGCTCGGCAAGCGCTCGCTCCACAGCGTGCGTGCTTTGCCGTCCAGCTTGGACAGCTGTGGCTCGCTGTGGACGATGAACAGGTTGCCCGCTTCGTCACTCGCAGGCGCTTGTCCGATGCCTCTCGGCAGCCGGGTGCGCAGCGTGAGCTCGGGGCTCTTGGGGAACGGCACTCGCGAGCGATAGCTGTTGCTCGCGTCGAGCCCCTCCGAGGCGGCGAGCGCGGCGCTGCGACCGAGCTCGAGCACATGCACGCGCTCGGCGTCGGCCGCCCACGCCGCGCCGGCCCACAGCGCCAGCGCCGCCAGCACAGCCGCGCCGCGCGCGCGCTTCACTTGCTGGCCTTGATTAGAAAATCCGCGTGAATGTCGGGAATGCGCGTGCCCGAGCGCGGTCCGTCGACGACGCCCACGACTTCGCCGTAGGCGCTGAGCTTGTCGCCGCGGCTAATACTGAACGGCGCGCCGTAGCTGATGCGCGCCAAGCACGGTGCGTGCTGGCAGCCGCCCGCCACGTCCATCACGATCACCGTGTTGTAGTTTTCGGTGCGTGCGTCGACCGCCGAGCCTTCGAGCGCCACGGCCCAACCGCGTTTGGTCTCGGCTTGATCGGCGATTGCCGCGTAGTTGCTGGTGGCCCGTTGACGCACGCGCTCGGCCTCTTTGGCCAGCGAATCCACCCGTTTGACGCGCAGTGGGAACAGGCGCGGCGCGGTGTCTTTGCTGGTCGCGCGGACGATGATCGTGGTCTCGCCGGGCGCGGACACGTTCATCATTTGCGCGAAGCGCCCCGCGGGATCGACCGTGATCGGGCGGTCACTGACGGTGAGCGCGCCGGCCTTGGCCGTGCGCCCAGAGAGCACGAAATTCGAGGTTTCGAGCACGACCGCAGGCCCGGGCGCTTCGATCACGAGGGGCGTGATGCCCGCCTGCAGGGTCACGACGCCGCTCTGCGCAGGCGCGTTGGGAGGCGTCACTACGTACGGCACTTTGCGCTCGAGGGGCTTCACGTTGGGGTCGAGCCCAGTGACTTCGGCGCTTACGTCGATCGCGTAGCGACCTTCGCCATCGGCACTGAGCGTCACCGGCTTGCCGTCGACCGTGACGTTCGAACCGGCGATGGCGCTGACCAGGACGCGGAGCTCCGGAGTCGGCGCTTCCAGCCCGCTGGTGTCGCCGCGCACTCGGAACGCGATGGGCACCGAGATATCGACGAAGCTCTGCTTGCCGTGCGGCGAGACGAGCGTGATCGTCATCGGGTTTTCGCCGACCTTCAGCGGGCGCGACAGGGGCAAGGTGGCGCGATGCGCGGCGAACGTCGCGTTCGCGGCATCGAGCCGTGTCACCGTGCCGTCGTCGCAAGCGGCGCAGGTGAGCTCGAGCTGCTCCGTGCCGTCCGGCAAGGCGGTCGCTTGGGCTTCTATCGAGCCGTGCCCGCGGTAGAACAACCAAACAACGGTCGCGGCGGCGAACAGACCAGCCGCCCCAACGATGGCCACGGCGGCGAGCGCGGGAATGCCCGGCTTCGGCTGGGCTTCGTTGCGCGACGTTTCGTTGCGCGACGTGAGGAGCGCCGGCGCGAGGGGCCGGGCTGCCGACGGCACGGGCTGAGGAACTGGAGCGAAATGTTGACCTGGCCCCTGAGTGAGCGCCGCGTGCGGGTCTGCTTTCAGTGGAGGCGCAGTTGCAGCCTTGGCCTGACCCGGATTGAGCGGGGCGATGCCCGGCCGAGCAACGCCCAGCATCGTTTTTTGGTGCGCTTGGATGTGCGGCAAGGTACCGCCGGCACCCAGCCGCTGCGGGGGGGCGTCGGGCGGGGGAGGTGGAGTCGGATAGCCTAAGCCGCCGCTGGGCCCGGCCGGGACCGACGGCGTCGGCGCGGGCGCCGTTTGCTGCGGCGCCTGGCCACTCGGACCAAGCGGCGCGATGCCGATCATAGTTTGACGAAGGCCTCTGCCCGCGGCCGCGGGGGCCGGGTCCGGCGCGGGGGCGCCGGCCGGCGCGAGGGCCGGGGCCGGCGGAGGAGCTCCCGCATGACTGGGCTGAGGCGCGGGCTGCGCGCCGGCCGGGGTCGGCGGGGCAAGCCCGATCATCGTGCCTCGGAAGCGCGGCTCGGGCGCGGGCGGCACGAAACCCACCACGGTCTGATCGAGCGAAGCCAAAGGCCGACCACAGCTCACGCACCCCTTAGCTTCCGGGGCATTTTGTGTACCGCAATGCGGGCACAGCCTCATCGCGCGCACTATACCCCCGGACCCACCCTGGCTACCAAGAGCTACGGTGCGGACCCCGGACTGCAAGGTGTTTGTCCCATTGCAGCGTGATCCCGTAAGGGAGAGGAGATTCGAGTCCCATGCTCGCCAAACGCATCATTCCCTGCCTCGACGTTCGTGACGGCCGCGTCGTGAAAGGGGTCAATTTCGTCGGGCTTCGCGACGCGGGCGATCCCGTCGAATGCGCCCGCCGCTACGACGCCGAGGGTGCCGACGAGATCACGTTCCTCGATATCACGGCTTCGATCGAGGCGCGGGGCGCGCTCTTGCACGTGGTCGAGCGGACGGCCGACGTGGTGTTTGCCCCGGTGACGGTGGGCGGCGGCGTGCGCTCGCCGGACGACGTGAAGTCGCTGCTGGATGCGGGCGCGGACAAGGTCAGCGTCAACTCCTCGGCCGTCGCGGACCCGAGCTTGATTTCGGCCATCGCGGCGGCCTGGGGGCGGCAGGTTCTGGTCTTGGCGATCGACGCCAAGCGCAGAGAGGACGGCAGTTACGAGGTGTTCACCCACGGCGGACGGCGTGGCACCGGGCTCGATCCGGTCGCCTGGGCTCGTCGCGGAGCCGAGCTAGGCGCCGGCGAAATTCTGCTCACGAGCATGGACCGCGACGGCACGAAGGCCGGCTACGACTTGGAGCTGCTGCGCGCCTTGACTGCCGCGGTCGAGATCCCGGTGATCGCTTCTGGAGGCGTGGGCAACCTGGAGCACATGCGCGAGGGCCTGGCCGAAGGCGGCGCGGACGCGGCGCTCGCCGCGTCCATCTTTCACGATGGGTTGTTTTCGGTAGGCGAAGCCAAACGCTACCTGGCCGAGCGCGGGGTACCGGTTCGAGGAGGCTGAAGATGAACGTGACACTTTCCGAGGTCAAACGAGCGGCCAAGGCGCACCGCGCGCCGCTGGCAGGTGAAAGCGCAGGCTACCTGGTGTTGGCGATCGCCGATCAGGTGCTCAGCGCGCCGCGATTGGTGGACGCCTCCGATATTCAGCTGACTGAAGAGGGAGCGCTGCGCGTCTTGTCCGGCAAGGCAAGCTCCGATGCCGACGCCGAGCTCGGCCTGCGCCGCGCGCTCGATCAGCTGCTGCTCGTTGCGAGCTCCGGCAGCGCCGCGCTGACGCGCGCCAGCCGGCGCACTGCGCCCGTGGGCCTGGCCGCGCTGGTGCGTGAGCTCGAAGCCGCGCTCATCCCGGTCAACCGCGCCGCGGCGCGTCGTGCCCTGGCGCGCGTGCAGCGCGAGACCTCGCGCGCGCTGGCGAGCGGGCTGCTCCCCGCGGAAGAGCCGGAGGTCGCGGCGCCCGTGGCGCCGCTCGCTCAGCCCACGCCAGATGTATTACCGGAACCCTCGTTGCCTGCGGTGGCTGTGGCGCCGCCCGCCGTAGCTGTGGCGCCGCCCGCGGTAGCTGTGGCGCCGCCCGCGGTAGCTGTGGTGCCAACGGGGCTCTCCGCGGTGCCGGAGAGCCAATTGAATGGTGTGCTCAACGCGCTGTGCGATGAGCTGCCCGCGCCGGCCGAGCTGCTGGAGAGCGATGCGCGGACCATCGCGCTCGAGGTTCGACCGCTGATCGTGGCAGCCGCGCCGGAAGCAGAGCTGGAATTCGACGTCGACATCGAGCTCGAAGAGGAGCCCGAAGCTGCCGATTCAGGCGCGGCACCGACCGTGATGCGCGCCGTCGACGTGCAGCCCGTCGTGCTAAGCGCAGCCGACATAGAAGACGTTGCCCCCTCCGAGCTGCCTGCCGAGGCGCGCACTCGGCCCGAGCCGGCGATCATTCGCAAGTCACTGCGCGCGCTGCTGCCCGAGGAGGCACCGCTGCCGTCAGATGTCATTCTGCCTCGCACTCCGACGCTGGGTAGCTTGGCCGCTCAGCTTCCGGTGCTCGATGCCGCGCAGCTCGCGCAGCTGCTCGTCGAGGCCGAGCCCGAGCTCGAGCCCGAGCCCGAGCTCGAGCCCGAGCTGACGGTCGTTACGAGCGCGCCCGTGATGCCCGTGATCGAAGGCACCGAGCCGATGCCCGAGGTGGCCCCGTTGCCACCGGGCGTGGCCATGGTCGAGTCACGGAAGAGTGACCTGAGCGAGCTCTTGACCCGCTTCCAGGTCGCGCCGCTCTCTGACGAGCTTTCTGACGAGATGGACCGCGAGTCAGACAATCTGGACAGTCAAGGCCTGCGCCGCGCCATCAAAGAAATGGCCGAGCTCGATCTGACGCCCGCGCCGTTCGCCGCGTTGATTCGGCGCTGAAGATCTGACAACCTCAGGGGCAATGCACATTCAGAACTTGGCGATTCTGAAAGGGCTCGTCAGCGTGGCGTGGGCCGATGGGCGCATGGCCGGCGAAGAGAAAGAAGTGCTCGAAGCGCTGTTGCAAGCGTTCGAAGCCACTCCCAGCGAAGCGCACGAGGTGCGCCTGTTCGCGCGCGAGCCGAAAAAGCTGAGTGACGTGCCGCTGCACGACTTGAGCGCGGACGCGCGGCGCTTGCTGTTGCAACACGCGGTACTCCTCAGTTTCGTCGATGGCGAGCAGGACCAAAAAGAAAAGCAGCTGATCGACGAGCTGTGCGAGGTCCTGCGCATTCCGGGCATCGAGTCCCGCGGGCTCATCGCGGCCGCCGAGGATCGCGCCAAGACGCTGCTCAACCTGCTCTGAGCAAGGTCGCCGCTAGACCGCGCCGGTCAGGTTTTTCAGGCGCTCGATCTCTTTGAGAAGCGCGATCGGACTGAAGGGCTTCGTGTAATACGAAGTTGCGCCTGCTTCGGTGGCGCGGTTGCGCGACTCTTGATCGTCGAGCGCGCTGATGATCACGACCGGCACATTGGCGGTGCCCGGATCGGCGCGCAGCCGGCGGCACACTTCGAAGCCGTCGTACTGACCCGGCAGGTTCAGATCGAGCAGCACTAGGTGCGGGGGATTGGTCATCGCCACGTCGATGGCCTTGGTGCCCGACGCGACGGCCGTGACTTCGTAGCCCCGCGCCTGCACCAGGGCTTCGATCATGCGACGGATCGAGTCCTGGTCCTCTACGACGAGAATACGCATCGTGCGGAGCATAGCCCAAGAGCCGGGCCTTGCAGAGCCCCTCACTCGGGGACTTCGTTACTCCGGCCGATTTCTCAGCACGACCCACACTTCACTGCGCCCGGCCGTGCCTTCGCGCATGCCCGCGCCGCTACCCAAGACGCCGCCAATCACGTCGGCGACCAGTAAGGACACACCAGCCGGGCGACCGAAGCTGGCCGGATCCGTGCGATGTTGAATCACGGCGGTTCGCGAGGCTTCCGGGACCACTGGCCCGCCATCTTCCACGCTGAGCAGCAGGCCCATTTCGGTGGGGACTGCGGAAATCATCACCTCGCCACCGCGCGGCGTGGCCGCGATTGCGTGATGCAACAGGGCGCGCAAAAGGACGCGGAGCTGCGAGGTTTTGGTCTCGAATGCGGCGCCTTCGGGCAGGCGGGGGACGAGCGTGACGCCGTGACGCGCGGCGCGCGCTTCGACCGACTGCAGTGCGTCGCGCGCCAGGCCCGCCACTTCCACGCGGCGCACCCGTTCGGTGAGGTCACACTCGGTGAGCAGGCCCAAATCACCCAGCAGCTCGGCGCCGACGCTCAAGCGCCGAGCGAAGCTCTGCGCTAGGGGCGCCTGTTCGCCGAGCTGCTTCGCGAGCTCGGCTGAGTCGCTGCGCAGCCCATCCAACCAGTGGCGCAGCACACGCTGCAAGGCGGACGCGGTGTTCTGCAACAGCTCGAGCCGGTCGACCCCGGTCTCGGGGGGAGCAGTGGGGGGAATGTCGCTGCGCAGATCACCGGCCGTGACCACGGCGGCGAGCTCACGCGCGTAGGCTTCGCCGAGCTGCTGAGCTTGTTCGAGCTCTTTGCGCAGCTCGACCACTTCCCGCTGATCGCTCGCGCCATCGGCCGGCAAGAAGATGGCTTGGGTGCCTCCTTCGAGCTCGACATGGCCCCCATAGCGAGTGGCCATGCGGCTCAGCCAGCGGCGCTCGACGTCATCCGCGGCTGCGGTGTCCGGGCCGAGTTGCACGGCGATCTTCACCCACTCGCCCTGGCGACGGATCTCGACCTCCGACGGGCCAGCCAGGCCAATCGGGTTGCTGTCCTGATTGACGAGCATGTGGAACATGCGGCGCATGTCCGACTCTTCACCGTTCACCTCGGTCCCGGCGCCAGGTTCGATCGCGATGCGCGCGTTGGGAGCGACTTCGTAAAGCAGCGCCGCGAGGTCGATGCGGCCGCGGCGCTTCTTGCCACGGTTACCCGAATTGAGCGCGCTCAACATGTTGATCGCGTCCTCGAGCGCGTCGAGGTTGGTCTCGACGGGGGGGCTCGAACCGGTGGTCACGCGCGGCGGAGGGCTGGAATCCGTGCTGGAATCAGCACTGAGGATTTTTACTTCCAGACCGGACTTGGGGTTCGGCTGCTTGAGCTGGGTGACCCCCTCGCGCAGCGCGTGCGCGGCACCGCGCGCCTCCTGGGCGAGCAGCCAGCTCAGTTCGTGGCGCGTCAGGCGATCTTTCGACACCGTACCCACAATCATAGAACGAAGCGGGACGCCGCGGCTACCGCGTACTATCGTTCGGCAGGAGACTCGTGCGAAACGTGCTTTGGAACTGCAGTCGCGTCTGGCTCCCGTATGGCGCCCCACTGGCTCGAACGGCCTGCGGCAATGCGCATCGTGCGCCTGGCTTGGCGTCGCGCTTTCGCGTGTGGCTGGCACTCAACATGTGCGTGCTCTTTGGGTTGTCACTTGCAACCCTCGGGGCCGGGTGTGGCAACAGCATCGTGCGCAGCCCGTTTACGGGCGATGCCGGGTCGGAAGCCGGTGCGGCGGGCGCGCCGGCGGATGAGGAAGGCGGCCTGAATGTCGGGGTAGACGCGGGAGATCCCACGCTCGGCGGCCCGTGTGAGGACGACGTGCAGTGCGACGACGGTATCCCGTGCACGAACGATCACTGCGAGCAGAACCTGCAGCGCTGCCGCCACAGTCCCGACGACACTCCGTGTTTGGACGACCTGTACTGCAATGGTGAGGAAGTGTGCGACCCCAAGCTCGGCTGTCGCGCAGGCCCACCGGTTTCTTGCGCCGACGCGGACCCGTGCACGATCGACACCTGCGTCGAAAAGACGCGGTCTTGCTCCCGAGTGCCGCGCGACGCCGACGGCGACGGAGATCCGATCTGGAACTGCAGCGGGGGCGGTGATTGCAACGACCTCGATCCGAGCGTCTCGAGCCTTGCCGTCGAAGTGTGTAACAACCACGTCGACGACGATTGCGACGGTCAGGTCGACGAAAAGGATGACTGCGTGAGCCCGGCGTACGACGTGTGCAAGACGTCGCTCGCGATTGGCGAGAGCGGCTTGACCTCGCTGTCCCTGGCCGCAACGAAGCTCGATTACCCGACCACCTGCGCTCCAGCCGGCATGCGTGGCCTCGGGGACGTCGTCGTTACGTTCCAGGTGCCCCAAGGGCCAGCGCAGGACATCGACGTCGTGGCGCAGAGCGACGGCGGATTGGTCTCCCTTGCTTCGGCTCCGGAGTGCGGCAGCACGGCGTTCGTCGACTGCGCGCTCAGCATTCCCGTTTCGGGCGGTTCACTTTCGCGGCTTCATTTGTACGGCCTCGAGCCGGGCAAGCACACCATCTATGTCTCCGGAACCGCACCGTCCGACGTTGCGCTGTCGGTCACTTTTTCCCCGGCCACGACGGCACCGAGCAACGAGACGTGCGGCACGGCTAGTGTGCTCACCCCGGGCAAATCCCAGACGGCCGCCTTGATCGACGCGCAGCCTGATTTGACCAGCGCTTGTACCAAGGCCGCTACGGTAAGCAGCTCGACCCCCAAGCCGCTGCCCACGCAGGTGAACATCGCCGAGCCCCCGGCTTGGGTGCCCGGGGAGCTCGTGTACAGCTTCACGCTCGACAGCGCGCGCGACGTCAGAATTTTCGGCACGCCATTGGATGCGTTCGGCTTGCCGCAGCTGTCTCTGCGCGCAGCGCCGTGCACCGATAAGGCGAGCGAGCTGTCGTGTCGCAAGGGGACGCCCAGCGCCTCGCTGTACGTTCGCGCCTTACCCGCTGGGACTTACTACATTGCCGTGTCCGCCTCCGGCCCCAGTGAGGTCGACGTGCGGCTGGAAGTGTCGGACCCCGGCGACCCGGTCGCCGACGAGGGGTGCCTCGGCGCGCCCGCGTTGCCCATCGGGCAAACCCTGGATCTCACGTTGTCGGATCACCCCGACTCCGTAGACCTCGAGTGCCTCTCCGGCGCGCCTGATTCGTCGCACAGCCTGACGTTACCCGTGTCCTCGGACGTGCTCTTGGTCGAGCGCATCAGCGACAGCGACACCGGCGCTGTCAGCCTGGCTCTGCCAGCGTGCACGAGCGAGTCTCGGCTTGCCTGCGGCACGTCGACGACCAGCCCGGTTCGAGCCCGGGCTTACGGAGTCGCAGCAGGCACCTATCGGGTGGTTGCAGAGAGCGCTGCGGGCGCTCCGGTGGCGCTGACTGCCTTCGCGCGCAAGGCAGCGCCCGCGGTGCTGGTGCCGTTTGCGGACGACTGCTCGGCGCCGTTCGAGATCCCCGAAACCGGCGGCCGCTTCAAGGGCAGCACCGCCAATGCGCACGCCGATTTTTCGGCCGGCTGCGATGCCTCGAACCTGGGTATGTTTGGCGCGCCGGACCAGCTCTTGCACTTGGCGCTGACACAAAAGAGCCGGGTCGTGCTCGACATGGCGGGCAGCACCTACCAAACGATGCTCAGCGTGCGAGGAGGGGCGACCTGCCCCGGGAGCGAGCTGCAACTGGCCTGTGCCCCGGGGTATCAGGCCACGCGCAGCTTCCTCGATTTGGAATTGGACCGTGGCGACTACTACGTGCAGGTCGACGGCTACGGGGGCGACTCGGGGTCCTGGGCGCTGGACGTATATGTCACACCCGACTCGAACTAAAGCCGCTATTCGAAACACACGGTTGCCGCTGGCGCCATGAAATCACTAGCTTAATTCGGTTGTTGACGAGCGGCCGTCGAAACAGGCTACTCTCGGCGGCTCCTTCGGCTTGGGTCTTGCTAATTCCGACTCGTTGCTAGCGACTAACACGGCTGCTGCAGGCTTTTCGCGCTTGCCAGTCGCACCTGATCTTCAGTCCTTTCGCTACGAAGGAGAGCGCACGATGCACACCTCGCATTGGCTGATCGCCGCAACTCTCGCGCTGCTCGGGAGCACCAGCTTGCCCGCGCGCGCTGCAGACGTCGGCTCCAGCGCCGCCCTGGCCCGCTCCGAGCGCGAGGCGCTGCTTGCAGGGGAGGTGGTCTCCCGTCCGATGCACTTCGAGACCGAGAGCGGCAGTTACCGCGGCGGATTGTCTTATTCCTTGGTCAATGCGCCCGCGGCCGCGGTGCTCTCCGCGTTGAGCAACGTAGAGACGTTGCCTCAGGCGCTACCGAATACCAAAAGCGCACGCCTGATCGACATGCGTGGCGGATTGGCACGGGTCGAGCTGGTGCACGGCGGCGGCACGACATACACCGTGCACATCCAGCGCACGTCGGCGAATTGCTGCCGGTCCGAGCTCCGCTTCTGGCTCGACTCCAGCCGCCCTCACGACATCAGCGACGTGTTCGGCTTCTTTCGCGTCGAGCCCTTCGGCGAAGGGAAGAGCCTGGTGACGGTTGCTGCGGCGCTCGACCTCGGTTCGGGCCTGACCAGCCTGCTGTTCAGCGACGCCATCCAGCGCCGCGTGCTCAGCACGCCCGGCCGAATCCGCGAGTACGTCGAGCCTCGCGCGTTCGCCCTGTTGGAAGCACCGGGCTCGGGCTCCGGGTTTTGAGCTAGCAAAAGTCGCACAAATTTGCTCAAACTGCGGGCGGTTCATGCTCGCTCGGGTCAGCGTCGTCGCTCTCAACACCTATCGCGAGGCCGTTCGCGCAAGGGTACTGCACGGGCTATTCGCGCTGGCTTTGGCGACTGCCGGTTATTCGCTGGTCGTCGGCGCGTTTGCGCTGAACTCGAGCCTGCGGGTGGTGAGCGACCTCGGGGCTGCTTCGATCTCGATCTACGGCATCGTGGTGGCCGTCGTGCTGGGGGCCACGTCGCTCTACCGTGAGCTCGAGCTCAAGACCATTTTCCCGATCTTGGCGCGTCCCATCCGGCGCTCGGAGTACTTGGTCGGCAAGTACTTGGGCACGGTGCTCACATTGGCCGTGTTCATCGCCGCCAATTCGGGCGTGTTGCTCCTCGCGCTGGCGGTCGAATCGGGAGGCGCGTTGCTCGCCCCGTTGTCCGTCGCGGTCGGCTGCACGGTACTGCTCGCTGCGATCGCGATTCGGTCGGTGCGCTTTCGTACCTTCCTCCCCATTCCTTGGGCGCTCATCATTTTGATCGCGGGCGCGTACTTCGCGAGCGCGGCCCCCGACGATCGGCGCGTCGTACTGGGCTCGGCCTTGCTCACACTGTCCGAGGTCGCGCTGGTCACGGCCATTGCCACCGTTTTCTCCTCCTTTTCGTCGCCATTTTTGACGGCGATCTTCACCTTCGGCGTGTTCGCCGTGGGCCGGAGCGCCGACACCCTCGCTCGCCTGCCGCCGCGCGTGTTCGGCGCGGCATTGACCAGTATCGGCCGCTTCCTCGCCAAGGTCGTGCCCAACTTGATGGTGTACGTGCCCCCGCGCCCGCTGCTGACGGGTGAAATGTCTGGGCCGTCGCTGGCCAGTTATTTGGGCATGGCCGTGGTCCACTCGCTGGCTTGGTCCGTGCTCCTGCTCACGTGTGCGAGCGTGCTCTTTCGGCGTCGCGACTTTCTATGACCGGGCTCGGTGGCTGGCTGCGGCGGCTGGCATGGCTCGCGTTCATGGTCGTGCTCGCCTGTGCCGCGTTCAGCGCGCGCGTGATCCTCGAGGGTGAATCGGAGCTTTCCGCGAGCGATGCGGCGTTCGATCGCGGCGAGCTCGAGCCAGCGCTCGACCATGCGCGGCGCAGCGCGACTCTCTATGCGCCCGGTGCTGCGCACGTCGAGCGAGCCTACGCGCGGCTCAATGCCATCGCCCTGGGTGCCGAAGCTTCCGGCCAAGCGAAAGTGGCGTTCTTGGCCTGGCAAGCCATGCGCAGTGCGGCGCTCGAATCACGGCACGTGCTGGTGCCCCACGAGGCCGAGCTCACGCGCGCCAATCAAAACCTGGCCCGCCTCGAAGCGCTCGAGCGCAACCCGGGCGACAGCGAGCGCGCCAAGAGCCAGGCCCAGGCCCTCACCCGCCTGTCCGCGGACGACACGCCGGCACCGGGTTGGATCGCGGTGCTCGGACTGGGTTTCTCGTTGGCCTTGGCCGGGCTCGCGCTGTTCGCCCTTCAGGGGGTCGATCGAGCGGGTAAGGTGAGCCTCGGACGAGCCCGCTGGGGGCTCTTGATGTTCGCTATCGGCGCCGCTTGTTGGACCGTGGCCGCGTACCGGGCGTAGGCTGTTCGGCGACCGTATGGGTCGCGTAACCATGGCGCTCGCCGAAGGAAAACCAGTCGCTCCCGAGGACGAGCTCGGCCGTGCGGTCGCGCGCTTCGTGGAGTTTCTTGCCAGTGAGCGACGGGCCTCGCCGCACACGGTGTCGGCGTACCGCCGCGATCTCCAGTCGCTGCTCGAGTTCATCCGCACGCGCCAAGCCACCGGCGCGCGCTTGGCGTCGCTCGACAAGTTCATGCTTCGCGCTTGGCTCGGCGAGGTCGCCAAGCGTGTCGCGCCGCCGACCATCGCGCGTAAAATCTCGAGCGTGCGCGCGCTGTGCGATTACCTGTCGCGCACCGGAGAGCTGCGCTCCAACCCGAGCGCGACCTTGGCGAGCCCCAAGCTGCGCCGGAAGTTGCCGCGCTTCCTCGCCCCCGACGCAGCCGCGGAAGTAATGGCCGCACCGCTCGAACAGGCGTCAGGGCGCGAGATCGCGCACTTGCGCGACGCGCTCTGCCTCGAGCTCTTGTACGGCTCGGGGCTGCGCGTCAGCGAGCTGGCCGCACTCGACCTCAATCAGATCTCGATCGCCGAAGCCGAGGTTCGCGTGCTCGGGAAAGGCAAAAAGGAACGCATCGTGCCCCTCGGCTCGAAGTCGTTGTCGGCGCTCGACGCCTACCTGCCGCGCCGCAGTGAGCTCGCTCACCCGCGCACGGGCGCCTTCGACGCGCAGGCCCTGCTCCTCGGCCAGCTCGGCAAGCGGCTGTCGGTGCGCTGGTTGCAGGCGCTCGTCCGGCGCTACGGCGTGCTTGGCGCGGGGCGTGGGGACCTACACCCGCACGCGCTGCGCCATTCATGCGCCACGCACATGCTCGAAGGCGGCGCGGATTTGCGCGCCATCCAGGAAATGCTCGGACATTCGAGCCTTTCGACGACCCAACGCTACACGCACGTGTCGCTCGACCAGCTGCTCGCGGTATACGACCGAGCGCACCCCCTGGCACAAGCTCCGGGGCGCGATTCCACGTCGAAACGTCGAGATGGGTCAGCCCGCTAACACTCCCGCACCAAACCTGAGCTCGTTCGACCGTGTACTGAAGGCCGCTTCGGGCGCCTTGCTCGGCTCCACGCTGGGGCTCGTGATCGTCGCCGCTCTAGACTGCGCGTACGCCGCGCACGGCGCATCATACGGCGCACGTCTGCTCGCGGATCTCGGTTTGATCGCGCCCCTTTCGTTGCTTCTCGGTGGCGCGCTGACTGCCGCACGTTTGTTCTTTCACGGTGGGCTCGCTCCAAGCCCGCGCGTGGGGCTCGCTTCATGGCGGGACCAGGAGCCCCCGGCGCGCGCGCAGCTGAGCGGGTTGTGGCTCTTGGCGCCATTGTCGCTCGTGCTGTGGTTGATTGCGACCGCGAACGCGGCCACGCATTTGCTGGGCTCTTCGGCCTCACCGCGGGCATCGGGGGCGGCCATAGCGCTGGCTGCGCTCGCGCTATTTTGGGTAGGCGCGCAGCTGCTGGCGAGCGCGAGCGAGGCGCTCGCTCAGTCCTCGCGTGTGGCGCGGCTAGAGCCCGCGCTTGCGGTCACCATTGGCAGCGCGGCGGGGCTGCTGCTCTTGGGCTTTGCGATCTGGACTGGCACGCCGAGCGGGGCAGGGGGTGTGCTCGCTGTGTTCGGCGTATTCAAGCGCCCCGAGCTCGACCTGCGCGCCCCGGGTCTGCTCGCGCTGCTCGGCCTCGTCGCCTACTTCGCTCCGGCACCGGGGCGGCGCGCGGCGGCGTTACTCGTGCTCGCGCTCAGCCTGCTGCCGCTCGCTCTGACGCAACGCGCGGCGAGCCACGGCCTCGATCCGCGCGCCGTGGCTCTGGGCATCGAGCGCGAGGCACCTCTCGGAAAAATCGTGCTCGCCGCGTTGCGCAAGCGCGCCGACCGCGACCACGATGGTTTCGCCAGGAGCTTTGGCGGCGGTGATTGCGATGATGCCGATCCGCGGCGTAACCCGGGTGCGAGCGACGTGCCGGGGAACGGCATCGACGAAGATTGCTCGGGGAGCGACGAGCCGCTCGCGGTTGCCGCGCCGAGAGTCGAGCCGAGCGCCGCACCCGGCGTTGCGCGAAAGGCCCTGCCCGAGCACATGAACGTGGTGTTGATCAGCATCGACACCCTGCGCCACGACATGGGTTCGTCCGGCACGGCGCGCCCCGTCACTCCGAACTTGGACAAGCTCAGCCAGGAGAGCGTGGTTTACGACCGCGCCTACTCGCTCGCTTCGTATACCGCCAAGAGTGTCGGCCCATTTCTACTCGGCAAATACAGTAGCGAGACCCACCGCGATTGGAGCCACTTCAACCGCTTCACGAGCAAGGACACGTTCGTCGCGCAGCGCTTGCAGCAGGCGGGTATTCACACAGTGAGCGTGCAGGGCTACTGGTACTTCTTCCTCAACACCGGGCTCGAGCGTGGCTTCGATGTGATCAACAAGACCGCCGCACCCGCGTTGGTCACGGTCGATGGTGACAGCACCACCAACGCCGACAAAGTGAGTGATGCAGCGCTCGCCGAGCTCGCCAAGCCAGATCTGCTCCAGCAACCGTTTTTTCTGTGGATGCACTACGTCGACCCGCATGCGGAATACGTGCCGCACGAGGGTTTCGACTTCGGCGCGAGTAGCCGGCAACGCTACGATGGCGAGGTCGCTTTCGTGGATCACCACGTGGGCCGCGTCTTGGATGCGCTCGAAAAATCGCTGGTCTACGATCATACGGTGGTCATCATCACCAGCGATCACGGCGAGGCCTTCGCCGAGCACGGCATGATTCGCCACGGCTTCGAGCTGTGGGAAGAGCTCGTGCGCGTGCCACTGATCGTGCGTGTGCCGGGTGTGCAGCCGCGTCACATCCAAGTGCGCCGTAGCGCGATCGATCTCGCGCCGACGATATTGGACTTGTGCGGAGTGGCGCCGCCCAATGCGACCGCGAGCGACTTTCTTTCCGGAACCTCACTCGTTCCGGACTTCTTGGGGCCACCCGACTTGGAGCCCAAGGCGCGCGCCGTGTTCGTAGACATGGCCGCAGGGCCGAACAACGCCGATCGCCAGGCGCTGATCGAAGACGACAAGAAGCTCGTCGCCAGCGGCGGTCGGCCGCTCAGCTTGTACGACTTGCAGGCCGATCCGGGCGAAACCAAGGACCTCTTGGACGACCCCGCTCAAGCCGAGCCCATGATCGCCAAGTTCAAGGCCTTTCGGCGCGGCTTGCACGAGGTGTACGTGAAGCCCGAGTAAGCGGGAGGGCGGCCGGGCTCACTCGAGCTCGACTAGGAGCTCGCCGCGTTCGACGTTTTGCCCGACCACGACCGAGATCGCACGCACCACGCCAGCGATCTTTGCGGACAGCTCGTTCTGCATCTTCATCGCTTCCATGACGACGAGCGGCGCACCGAGGGTCACCGCCTCACCTACTCGACACGAGATCTGGATGATTCGTCCAGGCATGGAGGCGACGATTCTTCGAGCCTGTGCGCCGTTGCTGGTTCCGGAGCTCGTTGCGGCGCGCTCGAGCGAGCTCTCGGCACGCACCGCGTAATGCTGGTTTCGGAATCGAACTTCAGCGTCACTCGGTAGCACCCGCACGCTCTGACCGTTTACGCGCAAGTCGAGCACGCCGACGCTGTGGGTCTGTGCGGTCACCTGGAGCTCGGGGCCGTCCTTGGGCCGCGCGCGGTAAGTTCCATCGGGGGCGCGCTCGACCTCCACCTCGAACGTCTGCTCGCCGACTGTCACGTGGTAGCGCATCGCGACTATGGTCCTCCTGGAGCGCTTGGCATCAGCGGCTGATTGGGAGCGTAACCCTCGGGGGGAGGCAAGCGCGGGCCGCCCGGGATGGCGCACACGATCGTGACGCGAGACGGCGAATAGATGAACAAGGTGAGCACGCCCGCCAGGAGCGTAAACGGGTCGCGAGCGACCGTCACTTGTGACCAGCCACTCGGGCAGATCCGAGCCATGTCGTAGGGGGCCCCGGCCGGCACCACGCCCCACAGGAACGCCGAATGCCAACGTTCGTCGTAGCCCGGGGCCAGATCCAGTGGCGGGCGCCCGGAACGCACCGTCGTTGCAGCGCAGCCCGTGCTCAGGATTAGCGCCAAGAGCGCGCAGCCCGTGGGCAACCAGCGCGTCATGGGTGCGCTCGGCAGTACACGCGAACTTCGCGTGGCGCATAGATGCCGAGCGTGACCACCGTGACGACGAGGGTCGTCCAGGTCGCTCCGACGCGCACTCTCGTGGCACCCGTTTTCGGACAATCGTCGCGCACGTCGAGCTCGGCCTTGCCCCAGATCCCGAGCACGTAGCCCGAGAGCCAATGGTCGTGCGTCGCCGAGACTGCTCCGCGCGACGGCGCTGCAGCGCAACCGCTCAGCGCGCAACCTGAGATGCAGATCGCGAGCAGAGCAGCGCTCCATTGAGGCGTGCCCTGGAGTGCCACGGGCCGCACGTTACGCTCGGCGCGCGCTCGCGCAAAGGGAGCCGCGTGAGCGACGCTGACACGGCCGGTCTTGCTCCGTGCCGATGCCGCGGAGCGAGATTTCGGGGTGGGCGCAGTAGGGATTGAACCTACGACTTCGTCCGTGTGAAGGACGCACTCTACCGCTGAGTTATGCGCCCGAAATTCGGCGGTCTTCTTAGCGCGCCGTTTCGAATCCTGCAACAAGTCTCGCCCGCGCGTCGAAAATGGTCGAGGCAGGTCACAATCGGGGGGGCCGACCGTCCGCCGGGCCTGCGTCGAGCGTCGCCGTTGCCCGCCGGAATGGTGATATAGGACCGACTTTCCACAAAAGCCTGCTGATGAGCTCCTTCCCCAATCCTGCGTCTCCCACTCCCTCTCCAGCTCCGGCCAACGATTCCCGACGCGCGGATCGCCTGCGCGGGCTGGTCATCGTGGGCTCGGCCTTCGTGCTTTGCTTGCTGCTCTCGGTGTGGGCCAAGCGCCGCTCAGCGCCCGTGTTCAGCGCGCCGCCTGCTCCGCCCTCGACCGTTGGGATCGTGGGTTTCCCGACTGCGGTCGTGCCTACGAAGACCTTGGCTCGGGCCCGTGAGCTCACGCCGCGCAATTTGCTGCGGACGATCGCGGCCGACAACGTGAAGAGCGACGGTACCGTCGACGTATCGAGCCCGAGCGGCCGAGTTCGCTACGCATTTCAGTCTGCGCCGGGTGAGGGACCCGAGCCCGTGCGTGAGCCGGGCACGCTTGCGCGACGCCCGTCTTGCGGGCGGCAGAACATCGACGTCCGGCGCGATGGCATCGTGGCCGATCCGGACGCCGCCGACACCATCTGCTCGCCGCACCCGGTCGATCCGCTACCCGAGCCGCATTGCACGTTTGCGGACGTCTGGGCCCGCGCCTTGGCTCGTGGCGTGCCGAAAGAGCGGCTCGCGCACATCGACTATTACCGCTCCAGCGCGGGGCCGGCCTACCACTTCGAGGCGGCCCATCCGCGCGGTCGTTTCTCGCTTTATGGGGATTGTCAGCGTGAGCTGGAGCCGAAGGACGCCGTGAACGTCGGCCCGTGAGGAGGCGGGCGGCGTGCTCAGCCTTCGTTGGCTGGTGCTTCTGCCGCCGACGCCTCGAGCGCCAGGCCGACGCGCCGCTCGAGCGTGGTCCACAGCGCGTTCGCCGTCTCGGGTAGCTCTGTCGAAAAGCCAAACACGCTCGCTCCCGGCGCCTTGATCTTGGCGAGCGCAGCGGCACGCTCGCCGCTGCGCAGCTTGTCCAGCTTGGTCGCGACGATCAGCGGTTTGATTGTGGCGCGCGTCTCCGAGCTCCCGGTCTCGAGCATTTCCAGCAAACCCAAGTCGTCTTCCTCCAAGCCGCGGCGTACGTCGACCAGCAGGGCGACGGCGCGCAGGGTCGGTCGCTCCAACAGATAGCCGTCGATCAGCTCAGCCCACAGCTTGCGTTCTTCTTTCGAACGTCGCGCGAAACCGTAACCTGGCAAATCCACCAGGCTCAGGTTCATGCCTTGCGAAGTGCGCACGCTGAAAAAATTGATCTGACGGGTGCAGCCCGGAGTGGAGCTGGTGCGGGCCAGGTTGCGCCGGTTCATCAGCTTGTTGAGCAAGCTGCTCTTACCCACGTTGGAGCGCCCGGCGAAGGCGATCTCGATCTGGGTCGGGGGAGGCAGCTCGCTCTGTCCTTTGGCAGCTGCGGCGAACTCGGCGTTCACGATGCGGGGCACCCCGGGACGCGGGCTGTCGGTTGCCGAGTGTTTTTTGTCGTGAGCCATGGCGGACGGCGCAAGCAGTAGCTGAAAACTCAGCTCCGTGCACGGCGGCGTCGGACCGCGTCGACCACCGCCACCAGCTCGGGGCTGCGAATCAGGTATGCGACGACCACGAAAATCACCAAGAAGCCCGAGGATCCCAGCAAACCGGGCAAGGCACGTGCGATGGCTCCCGGCGCGCCGTGCGGCGTCAGAGCCGCCGCGATCGTAGCTCCGCCCGCAGCTCCGCACAGGGCCGCGAGCAGCGTGCGCGCGGCGGAGCCCAAGATTTCTCTCGTGTGGAGATTGCCGAGCTTGCCGCGCAGTAGGCGCCACAAGAGCAGCATTTGCACCGCGCTCGACCCGGTGACGGCCAAGCCGACGCCGACGTGGCCGTAGTGACCGCGGAGTAGCAGCGCGAGCAGGATGAACACACACAGGTCGGCCGCGGCGACCGCGACCGGAGTACGCGTGTCGCCGAGAGCGTAGTAAACGCTGACGAGCTGCCGCACTCCGGCGACCATCCAAATGCCGAGGCCCTGCGCCATCAGTGCGCGGGCCGTGCCGTGCACCGACTCGGCGTCGAACTCACCGCGTTGAAAGAGCAAAATTACGACGGGCTCGGCCAAGCCGACGAGCAGCGCGGTCGCGGTCAAGGCGACGAATAGGGTGAGGCGCATGCCGAATGCGAAGGTCCGCGCGAGCTCTTCGCGATCGCCGCGCGCTGCGAGCCGCGACAGGCTCGGCAAGGCCGCGGTCTGTAATGCCATGATGAAAATGCCTTGCGGAAAATCACACAGCCGCAGCGCCCATCCGAAATAGCTCTGAGAGCCCGGGCCGAGCTCGGACAGGAAGCGCCGCGCGAGCACCACGTCCACGTAGTACACGCCCATGCCGATCAGCGCGGGGCCCATACGGCGCAGCGCATCGCGCACGCCGGGGTGCCCGAGCTCCAACGTGGGCGTCGCGAAGAAGCCAATTTGGCTCAAGCTTGGCCACTGCGCGACCATCTGCAAGAGCCCGCCGCCGAGCACGGCCACGGCCAGAGCCAGCGCGGGGTCGTAGCCATGAGCACCCAGGTAGCTCGGCAAGCCGAGGCCGAGCGCGATGAACGATACGTTCAACAATGCGGGCGCGAACGAGGTCGCGACGAAGCGTTGATAAGTGTTGAGCGCCGCGACCCCGAGGGCGGCCGTGCCCATGAAGAAGATGTACGGGAATACCCAGCGCGTAAGGGCGACCGTGCGCTCGAACTGCCCCGGGTAGCCCTTGTAGCCGTCCGCGAACAACGTCACGAGCTGGGGGGCGAACACCACGCCGAGCACGCTCACCACGAGCAAGATGGATAGCGAAAGCCCGCGCGCGGCGCGAAAGAAGCGCCGTGCAGCGTCGTCTCCGTCACGCTCGCGGATCTTGGCAAGCACGGGCAGCACCGCGTTCTGTACCGCCCCCTCGGCGAGCAATTGCCGCAGCACGTTCGGGATCAGGAACGCGACGAAGAAAGCGTCGGTGACCTGACGCGGAAAAAGCGCGGCGATGGCCTGGTCGCGGCCCAGCCCCAAAATCCGACTGAGCAAGGTGCCGAGCGCGACGATCCCGGCACGACCGGTGATCTTACGCTGCTCGCTCTGTCCGTTCACGGCATTGGCCACTACTTCAGTTGCGCCCGTTTGACGAGTTTCCGGGGCGGCTGCACGAGCCTCGGCCGTCACTCGATACCGCCGTGGGTCTTCAGCGCTTGCTCGACGAGCTCCAACGCCAAGCTCGCGTGCTCGTCGTCGAGGTCCCCGCCGCTGGCAGCTCGACCGAGGGCCACGCGCTCGCTGGCAGACAAGCGTCGGCGTGCTCCGCCGCACTCCCGGCAAATCAAGCCACCGCGCGCGGCATCGACCGCCGCCGGCTGGGTGGGGCCCGGCGCTTTGCCGCAGCTGACGCAGCGCTCGAAATCGATGCCCCAACCAAAGGCGGCCAGCAGGCGTAGGCCAGTTGCTGCCAGGCGCGCCTGCGCAGACACGGTATCTTCAGGGTCGCCCAAGTGATCGAGCAGGTCCGTCATGGCGGCCCACACTTCGGGCTCTGGGGTGCGTGGCGGCGCCGCTTTTCTCACCCAATTCAGGGCCAGCCCCGCGGCCTGCATGCGTTCGAGGCTCGTGATGATGAAGGGCCGCGCACGTTCCAGCTTGGCTTCGCGCAGCACCACGAGCTCGGCGCCCGAGCGATCGTCGTAGGCGATGCGCAGCGTGTGCATTGGTTCGATCACACCACCAAAGCGCTTCACGCTCTTGCGCGCGCCGCGCGCCAGCGCCGAGACTCGCCCGATCGTATCGGTGAGCAGTGTGACCACGAGGTCGCTCTCTCCGTATTCGACGCGTCGCAGTAGGAGGGCTTGCGCGACGCGAGCCGGACTCGACGTGCGACGAGCGAACACGGCGCTCAGCTGAGCCGCGTGAGCGCGGGCGCAGCGTTCGCCGAGAGCTCTTGCGGCATGTCGTCACCGCGTGGCTTGAGCACGATGCTCAGCGCGAGCGTGAACAGGATCAAGAGCAACACGAAAGCGATCGCCACACCGAAGCGGCGCGTGCGCGCCGGCTTGGCGGTACTCGCCATGGGCAACGGAGTGACCCACGCCACCCGGCGGCTGGCGGTGTAACGCGCCAACACCTCTTCGGCGGGCACACCGAGCGCGCGCGCGTAGGACTTCAAAAAGCCACGCACGAACACTTCACCCGGTAGCTCGTCGAAGCGATCAGCCTCGATCCGCTCGACGCTCGAAGCGGGCATCCGAGTTGTGCGTGAAATCTCCTCTATGCTCAGTGACTTCGCTTCACGAAGCTGGCGTAGGAAACTTCCGACCGTGGGCATGAGGGGCCCCGAGGTTACTTCAACTTTTGCAGCATGGAGCTGCATTCTTTCCCGACGTCGGTCTTTCCGGACAACGTGGCGCAGCGATCTAGATCCGCCCTAGCTGAATCGGAATCACCCAACTTGATGCGGACTCGAGCGCGTGCTGCGAAGGCTTCTTGTAGTGAGTTACACCCTGGGGCATCTGTTTCCAGTGCGCGCGTAAAGGCATCGAGTGCGCTCGTGAGCTCTTGTTTGTGCTCGAGGGCGAGCCCCAAACGGTAGCTGCCGACACAGAACACCGGCTGCGCCGCAACGCTGCGCTTGAGTGCGTCGATCGCGAGATCGAACGAACCTTGCTCGAGGTAGGCCCAACCCAGGTTTCCCCAGGCATTTTCAGGGGTCTGATAGAGGATGTCCTCGGTCAGCGGTTTGAGGACGGCGATCGCATCGGCGTAGCGCTTCTCGTGAATGAGTACGACCGCGAGCGTGTTCTTCGCTTCACGAAAGTCGGGCCGGTCTTTGAGCGCGAGTCGCGCGTGTTTCTCGGCGTCGATCAGACGGCATTCAGCCGGGCCGCGCGAGCAAAAGTCTAAGTAGAGCAATGCCACCAAGTGCGCTGCGTCCGAGTTGCTGTCGTCGAGATCCACCGCCTTGAGCGCGTGCGCCAACGCTTCCCGAGGTTGGTTGCGGCGCAGCCACAGGTCTCGCGCGATGTCGTATTCGCTTTCGCTCATCCGAGCGGGGTCGTGGGCCCCCGGGCCGGTGCCGGCGCTGCTCCCCGACGAGCACGCGATGAACAAAGAAATCAACCCGATTCCGAACAGGTGCCGCATCAGCTTTGGCCTCGCTCGCGGGTGGGTCCACGCAGCTGATCTTTCACACCTAAAAGCCCGTAGAGCTCCCGTAGGTTATCCAAGTCAGGCAGCTCGACGCGCTCTTCGTGGATCCGCACGTAGCCGCGGTCGCGGAGCTGAGCGACGATGCGCTTCACGGTATCGACGTCCAGCCCAGCGTGGGCGGACAACTCGAGTGGCGACAGCAGCAGCGCGACCTGGCCGTTTGGCCGCCCATCTTGCGCGAGCTGTTGCTGCCCGAGCTTGATGAGCGCGACGACGACTTTGGCTTGGGCGTCGCGCAGCATCAGGATCTCGATCTGATCTTCGGCGTCGCGCAGGCGACGGATGAGCTGTGACAACACCCGAGCCGCCACTTCGGGGCTGGTGGCAAGCACCTGATCGAACGTCGCTTGGTCGAATGCGAGAGCCACCGTGTCGTCGAGGGCCAAGGCGGTCGAGGTGCGCGTCGCGCCTTTGACCAACGCCCCCTCACCGAACAAATCCCCGGGACGCACCACACGCAAACTGCGCTCCATGGCCCCCGCGTGCTTGATCAGCCGCACTCGGCCTTCCTGGAGCAGAAAGGCTTCGGTTGCGGCGTCTCCGTCACGGAACAGCACGCTTCCAGCGGCAAACCGCCGACCATAGCGCGAGAGCAGCCGCTGTTCCGCTTCTTGGCCGGCGTCGGGAGTGAGCGGCATCGATCCCCGACATTAGTCGAGGCCACAGCGCAGCGTCACGCGCTATTGGGCCCGCCGATGTTCGGGGCTCGCGGCAAGGTGGGCAAAGTGGCGCCGATCCCGCGCACGTAGCGCGGCTCGGGTGGGGAGCTCGCTTCGTCGAGCTCGGCCGCGAGGGCCGCCACCCAGCGGGCATGCGGCAGATCGAGCAGCGGGCCGCTGACTCGGACTAGGCCGTGCTCGAGCCGCGTCGTGACTTCACCGACCACGCTCACCGCCCCACAATCCCGCAAAAAGTCTGGCAATTCTTCGATTGGGACGGCAACGGGGGCGCGCAGCTCACGGCGACCTGGCGCGGCCTCGACGCCTTCGGCGTACACGCCGGCAAACAACTCGCCGCGCTGCGCGTCCAACAGGGCGCAGCACGGGCCGGGCCGCTCGCTCAGCGCCCCGTGCGCCATGGCCAGCAGCGAACCTACCCCGATCAACGGCCGGTCCAGGCCGACGCTCAGGCCCTCTCCGAGCGCAATTCCGGCGCGAAGCCCGGTAAAAGAGCCCGGCCCAACGCCCACGCCCAGCCGATCCAGGCTCGACTTCGGCCAGCCGGCTTCGGCGAGTAGCCGCTCGAGCAGTGGCAGCAGCCGCTCGGCGTGGGAGTTCGGCTCTTCGTGCTCGAGGCTGCTGACCAAACGCCCATCTTCGAGGAGCGCGAGCGAGCCGCGCCGGCTCGAACTTTCCAGGCCAAGGATCCGCACCCGGGGCGTCTACCACGAAATGCCCGCCACGCGTGCCCCCTGCTATGCTGATTCACGATGCCCTCGATCCTGCCCCGGTTCGACTTTCGGGCCGAATACGCGCTGGCCAAGGATATCGGAGCCACACGCGAGCACTACGAGGACGCCTCGTTGCTGGCGCCCCAGCTTGGCGTGTTCGCCGTGGCCGACGGCATGGGCGGTCACCTCGCGGGCGAGGTCGCGGCGCAGCTCGCGGTGGATCAGGTGCAAGCGGCGTTGTCCGGGCGCACGGCGCAGCGCGCGCTCGAGGCCTACGTGGCACGCGCCGATCTGAACGCGCGTCGGCGCGTGTTTGCAGAGCTCAAGCGTGCCGTGGAGCGCGCCAACGCATTCATCCGCGCCGACTCGGCACAGAACGCCGAGCATCGCGGCATGGGCACCACGCTCGACGTGGTTTGGTTTGCGCGCGATCATGCGTTCATTGCCCACGCGGGAGACGGGCGTGTCTACTTGGCGCGCCAGCGCGCGGTCCTGCAGCTGACTCAAGATCACACCGCGCAAAGCAGCGCGAAGATCGACGGCTTCGGTCGGCTCATGGCGCCTTCGCAAGGTGCGGGCATCACCAACGCGCTCGGCATCAACGACGTGGTGACGGTCGATATGTTGTTCGTGGACGTGAGCCGCGGCGATCGTTTGCTCATTTGCAGCGACGGCGTGTACGGTCAGCTGGAGGGTGAAGCCGAGCTTTCGGAGCTGCTCCGCGAAGGCACGGCCGAGCGCGCCGCTCAGGCCTTGATCGCGCAAGCCGGCAAGCTGGGCCGCGACAACGCGACGGCGATCGTGATCGAGGTCGGGGATCGCTTCGTCAAACGCAATGATCACGATCGCGGCTTGAACGCAGCCGATCTGGAGCGTGCTCGGCAAAGTCCGTTGCTCGTCGACCTGCCACTCTCCTTTGCGCTCACGGCACTGTCGGCGGCGGTCGAAATCGAGGTGGCCGAGGGCGGCAGCGTACCGCGCGCCGTGGCGAGCGACCTCGTTTCGTACATCGTGCTGGACGGTGTCGTGCGCTACGCCGACGAGCGGCGCGTGGGCGCGGGCGCGCTGCTCTATGCGGAGTCGCTGGTTGGTGTGCTTGGGCAAGGGGAGCCACCCCTGTGCGAGCAGACCACGCGGCTACTTCGCGTTCGCGCCGATGACTTCTCCGAGATCTGCACCGATCCACGGTTAGCTGCCGAACTATATCGACGGTTAGCGATGCATCTGGCTCGCTTGGGCGTTGGCCGCATTCGGTCGTAGCCATCGCGCGCTCTCGGCCGCGCGCGACGGCTAGCCGAAAGGTTCAGCGCAGGCCGTACTTCTTGAGGCGGTCGCGCAGCGTGGTGCGCGGCAAGCCGAGGCTGCGCGCGGCCGCGCTCAGGTTGCGGCCCGACGTCTTCCAAGCATCGGTAATCATGCGCCGCTCCAAGGTGCGGAGCGGCTCCGAGACTGGCCCGGAGGACGACGTGGGGAAAGTGCCACTGGCGTTTTCACCCGCGATATCGAGCTCGGAGGGCATGCCGTGCTCGCGAAGCGACGCGCGCACTTCTTCGGCGCTGAGCGTGCCGCCCGTGGCTTGAGTCGCCGCTTCGGTGAGCACGATCTCCAGCTCGCGCACGTTGCCCGGCCAGTTGTGTCCGAGCAGCACCTCGAGCGCGCCCGCGGACAGGGCCAGCGCCGGCTTGCCCGTACGCGCGGCGACGCTGAGCAGCACGTTCCCCGCGATGAGCTCGATGTCGGAAACGCGCTCACGTAGTGGTGGCAGCAAGATCGTGAACGCGCCGAGGCGCCCGCACAGCTCCGAGTACTCCGGGTTGAAGGAGCGACGCCGGGTGGCGGCAATGATCCGCGCCTGCAACGGCAAGTCCGTCTCCCCGCCGACGCGGCGGAAGGTCCGCGATTCCAAGGCTTGCAGCAGCTTGGGATGCAGGTGCGGCGGCAATTCACCGAGCTCGTTGAAGAACAAGGTGCCAGCACCCGCGAGCTCGAAAAGACCAGCGCGCCGTTCGCCACCCGACTCGGTCTCGCTGCCGAACAGCTCGACCTCGAGCAGATGGTCGGGCACGGCTGCCAGGTTGACGGGCAAGTAGCGACCCGAGGTCGCGCCCAGCGCGTGGATCGCCTCGGCGACTTGCGCCTTACCGGTTCCGCTCTCCCCGAGGATGGTCAAGCACAGCTCGGGGTACCGCGCCGCGGTTTGCATCTGCTCGCGCGCGGCGCGCATCCCCGCGGTCTCGCCCAGGATCTTGCGTAGCTCGCTGTTGGCGATGTTGCTGCGAGGGCTGCTCGTGCGTGCGTCGAGCAAAGCGCGTAGGCGTGCGTCCAGGTCGCGCGCGGACACGGGCTTCTCGAGCACGTCGTTCGCGCCCTGTTGAATGGCGCGTACGGTGATCTCCACGTTCAAGTAGCCAGAGAGCAGCACGGCGACCGGGCGGGCCAGGACGCGATCCAACTCGGCGAGCACGTTGACGCCGCTCGGTCCGGGCATCTGCAAGTCGAGCACCAGGGCGTCGAACTCGCTCTGCCGGAGCGCACGCAACGCGCTCTCGGTATTGTCTGCACTTTGGATGTGCCAACCCAGGGCGGAGAGCTCGCGGCTCAGGCCACGGACGTAGAGCTCCTCATCGTCGACTAGCAATAAGCGAGGTGTGTTCACGAGCTGGCTCCCGCGGTGCCTGGCCAAGTTGAAAGGAGATTGAATGTGGTTGCGTGTCGCATCTTCTCACCGTTCTCGCGCCTAGGGCTGCGCACCCCCCATTTGGGTTGACCGCAGTCTACGGAAAATGAGCGTCGGGTAAAAGCGCTTCGGCGGGTTCCGCGCGGTCGCTCGTTCCCGAACAATGCCATGGTCTGTGCAGACCACTCGATCGCATTGCTCGGCGAGCCTCGGTTCGTGGCTCGGCCTCGTGCGGGTGTGTCCCGGCATTTCCCGTAACGCTACGCGGTGTTTCGCTCCCGTTCCGGCGCGCGCTCAGCGGCTCCGGGAAGGGCGGCGCGCGGTATCGAGATCGAGAAAGTGCTGCCTTTACCGACCTCGGACTCGAGCTCGATTCGACCGCCTAGCGCGTGGAGCATTTCTCGCACCAGCGACAGCCCCAAACCCGCGCCTTGTGAGTATTGTCGGTGGTTTGCCGCTTCGCCTTGGACGAACGGCTCGAAGACCGTGACCCGCATGCGGGGCTCGATGCCTGGACCGGTGTCCCGAACCCGCATCTCGCAGCGCTCTCCGCGTTGCTCGACGCTGACCGTGACTTCGCCCTGTGCGGTGAACTTCAACGAGTTGGCGACCAAGTTCACAAGTACGAGCCGCACGAGCCGCGCGTCGCTGTCGAAGTCAAGCGGGCCGTCGGGTGCGATCAACTGCAGCTTGAGCCCCTTGACCTCGGCTTGTGCGCCGAAGTCATCGACCACGCTTCGCGCCAGCTCGCGCAGATCGAACGTTTCGACGAAGAGATCGAGCCGGCCGCTCTCGATTCGCGCGTACTCCAGCAGCGATTGAATGGTGTCGGTCAGCCGCGCGAGCGAGCGGCGTATACGCACGACCAGTTGCTGTTGAGACTCGTTGAGCGGCCCACCGTGCTCGCTGGACAACCGCTCGAGCTGCAGCTGTAGCGCACCGAGCGGCGTCCGAAGCTCGTGTGAGACCAAGCGCAAGAGGCTGGTTTTGAAGCGACTGGCGATCTCGGCCTGCTCCAAGGCTTGGGTCAGCGACTCGAGCAGGGACTCGAGCTGCCGCTTGCGCTCTGCGAGTTGGTCAGCTAGGGCGCCGACGTCGAATTCGCGCGTGGCGAGCTCAGCGCGCAAAATGGCGCGTGCGCGGCGAGCGCTGGTCAAGTTTCGCGCACGGGCCGTCAGCTCACGCACCGTGAATGGCTTGGTGAGCCAATCCTGGACGCCATCCGAAAGCACGCGCACCCGCAACTCCACGTCGTCCCGCGCGGTCAGGACCAACACCGGGATATCCGATAGGGCAGGGTTATTGCGCAGCGCGCGCACGAACTCGTCGCCGCTCATGCGCGGCATCATGAAGTCGGTCACGATCAGGTCCGGGGTCAGGCCTTCCAAGCGAGCCAATGCTTGCGTACCGTCCAACGCGGAGGTCACCCGAAACTCACTCGACAAGCTCGAGCACACGAAGCGGTTCATGTCCGGGTTGTCCTCGACCACCAGCACCAGAGGAAGATCCAGTAAGTCGGCCCGTGCATAAGCTCGGGTCTGCGACGGGCGGAGCGCGAGCATCTCGGCGCTGCTGGCCGACTGCGGGAAGCTCTCCGGTTCGCTGTCGAGGAAGCCATCGCAAGCTTCGGCGGGAAGCCGAACGATGAAGCGCGCGCCACCGAGCGGGGAGTCCTCGATCCGCACCGAGCCATGTGAGGCGGCAACGAACTCGCGCACGATCGACAAACCGAGCCCGGTGCCGCTGAACGCGCGATTGGGCTTGCCGTCGAGTTGGCGAAAACGCTCGAAGACGAGCTCACGGTCCTCTACCCGAATGCCAGGGCCGCTGTCGTCGACCGATAGAATCAGCTCGGGGCCGCCGTCGATCGCTGCGCGCGCTTCGCTGACCACTACACGCAGGGCGACCTTGCCGCCACGCGGGGTGAATTTGAACGCGTTCGCGAGCAGGTTCATCGCGATGCGCTCGAGCTTCTGCGCGTCGAGCAAACGCCAATCGAGCGGGCCTCGCAGGTCCACTTCGTACTCGACGCTCAGATCGACGGCCAAGGGGCGGAAGCTTGCGGCCATCGACTTGAACAGCGCAAAAAGATCGGTCGGTTTGCGATTCGGCGCCACCCCGACTGCATCGGCTCGCGACAGCTCGAGCAAGTCGTTCACGTGGCCAAGCAGCAGATTGGCGTTGCGTTCGACGACCGATAACGACGCACGCTGCTCTTGGCTCAACCCCGCCGCCTCGCGCAGATCCTGCACCGGGCCGAGGATCAGGGTGAGCGGGGTTCTTAGCTCGTGACTCACGTTGGCGAACACCTGCGTCTTCAGCTCGGCCATGTCTTGCAGCCGTGAATAGGCCGTGGATAGCTCGTCGAGCACGGTCGTGAGCTCTCCCTCACGGCGCTGCCCTTCTCGTTCACGGCGCGCTAGCGCGGCGGCACGCACGATCACGTCGCGGAGCAGTATCAACGTGCCGATGGTGGACACGACCGTCACGATGGGTAACGCCGACACGACGGTTGGATTGTCGAGCAACCCAAGGGCCTGCAGGGTGTGAGCCACGCCTGCGAACGCGAGGAAGACGGCGAACGGCAAGTAGGCCCGCTGCACTGGCGAGTCCAAGAACTGGCGCGCCAAGTAGGCGAGCCCAATGGCGATCGCGATCCGGGAAATGCCCACCGCGAGCTCCGCGGCGATCGACGCATGGACTCCCCCATCGAAGAGACCGAGCGATACAGCGAGTAGAGTCGACCGCACCATGCCTGCTTGCCGCCGTCGCGGTCAGCCGAGTCTAACTCGATATTCGGCGCGACGGCGTTGTCTCGGATCGAGGCACTGAATGCGCGGAACGCGCAGAACACGTAGAACACGGCCACCGTCGCCTGCCTGACGGATGTCGCCTGTGGCGAGCGAAAGAATCGACAACCGAACGCACCTGCGAGCTGTTGCAGTTCGCCTCACTCGTCGGGCCGAAGAAGGCAACCGAGCTCTACGGCTCGTGAGTCGTCCACGTGTTGCGAGCTCGCCCGGCGCGGCCTTGGCAACTCGAGGAGCCGTTCGACGAACACTCGAGTCCACGTGCGAAGGTGCTTGCGAGTCAGGCCAGCGTCCGCGTACGTTCGTGTTGGGGAATGAATAGTTCCCAGAGGGAATCAACGCATCACATGAGGCCGTCGATCTTATTTTTGCCAGACGCCAGTGAACGCCTCGGCGCGGAGCTGGCCAATTTGGACGTTGGCGCAGTCACTGCGTCGCAAGGGGATCAAGCGCGCGAGGTCGACCTGATTGTGTTCGATCCGAAGCGGCTGGGCGAGGACGTGGCCGTTTTGCGGCGCGGCTTCGAAGAGACTCACCCCGGCGTGCCCGTGGTCGTGATGGGTGACGCAGGGCTCGAATCTGCGATCCTGGCGATGCGTGCAGGCGCTGCGGATTACATCGAGTCTTCCGCGACGGCGGCGGAGATCGCGGCGATTGCGAGGCGGCTCGTCTCCGAGCGTGCCATCGTCAGCAGCTTGGCGAGCTCCACGCGAGATGCCGGGCACGCTTCGGACTTGGTCGGCAATAGTCCGAAGGCTCGCGAGCTGCGTGAGCGCGTAACGCAGCTCGCGAGCTCGGACGTCACCGTGCTCATCTCCGGTGAAACGGGCACCGGTAAGGAGCTGGTCGCCAATCTGCTGCACCGCAACGGCTCGGGAAAAGAGGGCCCGTTCGTCGTCGTCGGGTGCTCGACCATCCCCGCCTCGCTCGCCGAGAGTGAGCTGTTCGGGCACGTGAAGGGCGCGTTCAGCGGTGCCGTTACCGCGTACTCGGGCTTGGTGCGCGCCGCGCACGAAGGCACGTTGTTCCTCGACGACGTGGGCTCTCTGTCGCTGGATCTGCAAGCCAAGCTGCTGCGAGTACTGCAGCAGCGCAGCGTGCGTCCCATCGGCGCGACTCAAGAGGTGCCGACGGACTTTCGGTTGCTGGCTTCGACCACGGTGCCGCTCCAAGACCTCGTGAAGCAAGGCGCCTTCCGTGAGGATCTCTACTATCGGCTCGCGGTGGTGGAAGTGGCGGTGCCTCCACTGCGCGATCGAGAGCACGACGCGCTGATGCTCGCCGAGCTGTTCTTGCAAGATGCCTCGGCGCGCCTCAGCAAGACCGTGCGCTCGATATCCACCGCCGCCGCGCGAGCGTTGCTCGCCTACTGTTGGCCGGGCAACGTGCGCGAGCTGAAGAACGCGATCGACTACGCCGTCACCGTGGCCGCATTCGACCACCTGAGCGAAAGCGATCTGCCGGAGGCGGTGCAAGCGCGTCGTAGCTATTCCGGCGACGCCCGCGCGGACGATCCGCGCTGGTCTGCCGTGGAACGTCAACACATCGAAGCCGTGCTGCGTTCGGTGGATGGAAACCGTGCCCGTGCTGCGCGCTTGCTGGGCATCGATCGCCGGACTTTGCACCGTAAGCTCGATCGGCTTGCGATCGACGTGCCGCCGCGCAGCCGTCCGAGCGGGTCGTCGATCGAGATCCCGTCCAAATGAGCGTTGCACTGACGTAGGCGAAAAAGAAGGGCCAGCGCTAGCGCTGGCCCTTCGAACCGTGTTCGCGCGGGCGCGCGATTCGCTCAGCCGTCGACCTGGTAGCGCTTCATTTTACGGTACAAGGTCACGCGGTCGATGCCGAGCTGGCGCGCTGCCTCCGAGCGATTACCCCTCGTCTCCTTCAGCACGCGCTCGATATGGGCGCGCTCCAAGGCGTCCAAATCGACCCGACCGGAGTCGGCGCTACGCGCCTTGTGCGACTCGCGAATGCGCGGCGGAAGATCGGTCGCCTCCAGCGTTTTGCCCGAGGACAGCGCGACCGCTGCTCGCACCGCATTCTCGAGCTCCCGCACGTTGCCCGGCCAAGAGTAAGCGAGCAGTGCTTGCTTTGCGCTCTCGCCGAGCGCACGTTGCGCTGCCGCCCCCGGCAAGGTTTTCAAGAAATGCTCGGCGAGCTCGAGCACGTCCGTACCGCGATCGCGGAGTGCGGGCAAATCCAACTCGAAGGCGCTCAACCGAAACAACAAGTCGTTGCGGAAGTGACCCGAGTCCGCCAGATCGCGCAGACGCGCGTTGCTGGCGGCTACGATGCGCACGTTGGTTGCGATCTCGGCGGAGGTGCCCACTGGACGGACGCTGCGCTGCTCGATGGCACGCAGCAGCCGAGCCTGCAGCGCCAGCGGCATCGCCCCGATTTCGTCCAAGAAGACCGTGCCGCCCTCGGCGTCGCGGAACACGCCGGGGTGATTGCGCGCGGCGCCAGTGAAGGCGCCGCTGGCATGTCCGAACAGCTCGCTCTCGATGATCTCGGCCGGCAGCGCGGCGCAGTTGAGTGCGACGAAGGGCCTACTCTGTCGCTCGCTCAGGGCATGAATGGCGCGCGCGAAGACCTCCTTGCCAGACCCGGTTTCGCCCGTGATCAGCACCGGTGCACGATGATTGGCGAGTTGCCGCACGCGATCGGCGATCACACGCATCACGGAGCTCGAGCCGATCACACCCGGGATCGGGAGCTCGGGGCTCGATGCGGTGTCCGCCAGGCGCGTCACGCGCGCCGAGCGCTGCCGGCGCTCGAGCGCGCGGTCGACTGCAGCGCCCAAGTCCGAAAGTGAGAACGGTTTGGCGAGGAAGTCAGACGCGCCCGCGCGCAAACCGAGCGAGACCGCACGTGTGTCACCGAAAGCGGTCATCAGGATCACCGGCAGATCTGGGCGATTGCCGGCGATGTCTGCGCAGAGCTCCAACCCGCTTTCACCGGGCATCCGAATGTCGGTGACTACGATGTCGACATCGGAGTGCGTCCGTGCGCTACGCGCATCGGGCACCGCGGCGGTTTCGTAACCGAGATCGCGTAGCGCGCCTGTCACCGCTTCGCGCGTCTCATCGTCATCTTCCACAACGAGAATTCTTGCCGTCATATTGTGTCCCCTTCACGCTTCGCCGTATCAGCGCGTGCGCGTTTCCCAAAGAAGCTGAGCCTTCAGGCCTCTACACCAAAGTACCACGAGGGTTCACGCCCTCGGGCGCATTTTACGAGCTTCGATCACGAATGGATCGAGTGCACCATTCTGCAGCACTCGGTTCGAGTGGCGCTCATCGTAAGTGCGCAGGATCACAGCCAGCTCCAGCGTACAACCGGTGGAACAACCGGGCACCGGCGAGGGGCGCTCGGTTGCGCGCTGAGATGTGAGTATTTCTAGGGCAAATGGTGCATTTTGTCACGCCTTTTGAACGGTCGAACGGCTCGATTCCCGCGCTTCGCCGATCAGACTCGATATCCGAGTCGGGACGTCGAACTGCAGACTCGATATCCGCTATTTATGCAACTTATAGTCTGCGTACCGCCGCGCTGTCCCCCCCCCGGAAGAGGGGGGAACAGCCTGCGGGCGCGGGCGTCACTTCAGATCATAGACTTCGACGGCGCTATCTAGAAAACGCGGCACTAGCACGCGCTTTCGTTTGCTGTCGAAGCCGATGTCTGCGGCACCTTTGAGCTCGCCCAGCGCGAGCTCGAACTTGCCGCCGAGACTGCCGCGATAGATGGCCGAGCCTTTCCAGCTGGAGATGTACAGCGCGTCACCGACCTGAATGATGCCGTCCAAGCCGCCCTCCGTCACCTTGGTCGTGTCCTGTTTCGCCCCTTTTTCGTCCAGACGGTACAGCTCGTCTCCGTTGAAGGTCACGGTCAAGACCCCCTTGTCCACCGCCAGGAGCCCATTCGGCCCCTGAAGGTCTTTACTCTTTGCGATGGTCTTGAGCTTGCCCTTATCGATGACGTACACGGCGTCGGTACCGGTGGGCTCGAAGCCGCCGGCGCCTGTTTTGATGCCAGAATCGGATACGAACACACGCCCGTCCTTGGCAACCGCGATATCGTTGAGGAAGGTCGCGCCTGGCACCTTCACCTCGCCTTTGGGGGCACCCGTCTTGAGATCGAATAGGCGCACGACGCTGATATCCGCGACGTACAGCACGCCCCCGCTGATGCCCGAGCCCTTCGGCGCATCGAGCTTCACCTTGGCCACGCCGCCGGCGATGAACTTGTCTTTGACGACCTTGCCTTCGGGCGAAATTTCCGTGATGTAGCCGTTGCCATCGACGCCATCCGGCGAGCCGTTGATGTTCGAAACCAAGTAGCGATCGTTGGCTTCGTCGTACAGCACGCTCTCCGGGGTGGCGATGCCCTCGGTGATCCGAAACACGGGCGATGGTGGGGCGGGTTTCTCGATTTTCGGCGCCGGGGGTGGCGGCGGATCGGCGGGCGTCTTGGTGACTTCGATGGGTGCTGGAGCAAGGGAGGAGGGGGGCGGCGGCGGCGCGGCTTCCGCTGGTGGCGCCGCGCTCGCGCAGCCCAACGTGATCGACAACAGCCCCAAGCTCAGGATTGATCGGTGTTGAAACATGCCGATCGCAATAGCATTGGTTACCCCGCGCGATAAAGATGGCAGGCGCTCGAAACTCAGCTGCGCTCGAGAAGCATGTTTACGGGGCCGCTCGGGCGCAGCGTGACGGCCGGCGATAGCTTGAGCAACGGTCCCTGAGCGAGGCGAAAGTTGCCATGAGCGAGGCACGAGGCCAAAACCAAAAGCGCTTCGGTCATGGCGAAGTGGTTGCCAATGCAGACCCGCGGACCCGCCCCGAACGGCATGTACACACAACGGGGTAACTCGAGCGGAGTGAGCCAGCGCTCGGGGTGGAACAGCTCGGGCCGTTCGAAGAAGCGCTGATCGCGATGCATGACCCAAGGCACGATGATCACTTGTGTGCCCGCCGGGCATGCCAGCTCCCCCAGCTGACAATCGGCGATCGCTTCGCGTGTCATGCCCCACGCGGGCGGGAAGAGCCGCATCGATTCGTCCAAGATTGCCCGCGTGAACGACAGGGCGGGGAGATCGGCGAGCGTCACCGAGCGACCGCCCAAGACGTGTCGAACTTCCCGGCGCGCGCGCTCGGCAACCGCGGGATGAAGCGCCAATAGGCGAAGGGTGTAGGTCAAGGTGAGCGCGGTCGTCTCGTGCCCCGCGATGAACAACGTCATCGTCTCGTCACGCAGCTGCGCGTCGCTGAACCCGCCTTGTGCGTCCCCAGCCGCGAGCAGGCGGGTCAGCAAGTCCGTGCCCGAGCCGGCGCGTTGCTTGCGCTCCGCGATCAGCTCGAGGAGCACCGAGTCGAGGGCGTTGCGCAGGCGCGCGATGCGACGCTGGCTGAGCGTGCTGGCCCAAGGCGGCAGCGCGACACGCAACGCCATGCGCAACGGCGTGTATTCCCGCATCACGCCGTCGATCGCGTCTTCGACCTCACGCACCCGAGAGACTGCCGTCCCGAACAGGGTGCGGACCAGGATGTCGAGTGTGAGGTGCATGAAGGCAGCGTGCGCGTCGAACGCCTCGTCGTCCTTCAGCTCGTGCAGGAAGCGCTCGCTGCACTCGACCATCTGTTCGGCGTAGCTCGCGATCTCGGTACGCTGGAACGAAGGCGCGGCGAGCTTGCGTTGCCGACGCCAGTGCTCGCCTTCGCTGTTCAACAGCCCTTTGCCCAAGATCGCGCTCAGGTCGCGCACGAAAGCGTCTTTGGAGAACGCGGCGTGATTGCCGATCAAGACCTGTTCGATCAACTCGGGCTCGAAGATGACTTGCGTATACGTTCCCAGCAGCTCGTAGGCGGTGGCGCGCGCTGAGAAGCTGCGCGCGTCCTCGAAGCGCTTGAGCGGCCGCTTGGAGTAACGGAGGAGCGACCCGAGCCCCGAGAGGCTCGGTTGACTTTTCAGCTCGATGCCCGCCATGCGCCACGAGCCTTAGCACGCGGGGTCAGCCGCGGCTGGCGATCAGTTGTGCGGCGCTCTCTGCGGAGCGGATTGCGGCGTCGATGCCAGAGCCGTGGAAGGCGGCGCCAGCCAGCCAAATGCGACGGCCTACGAGCGCGGCTTCGAGGCTGGAGATGCGCGCACGGTGTGCCGCGTCCACCACCGGGAGCCCGCTCGGCCAGCGTGAAACGATGGCGTGCTCGGCGGGCCCAGAAACGGGTAGCGCGCGCGCCAGGGCACGCTCGGCTCGCTCGGCCCACGCGCCGTCGGAGAGCGCGCGTAGATCGTGATCGCTCGGACGAAAGAAGAGCCGCAGCAAGGCGTGCGTGCTGGGTGCGCGATTGGGTAGCTTGCTGGAGCAGAACGTGACGGCACGCACACCGCCGAGCTGTTCGGGCTCGGGCACGATGAAGCCCGTTCCGTCGAGCGCGTGTTGGATGTGCTCACGGCGAAACGCGAGGTTCACCGTCAAGCTCGACAGCAGCGACGAGTCCTGCAATGCGCGGGCTGTGGGCCCGAAGGCGTCACCCAGTAGTGCAGCGGCGCTGCGCGCGGTGGTTGCGATCACCGCGCCGTCGAAATCGACCGCTTCGAGGTCACCAAAGTCGCCGAGTACGGTCACGCCGTTGGCGTTCGGGGCCAGGCTTTTGACCGGGCTATTCAAGCGCAGCTCGACCTGGGAGCCGAGGGCAGCAGCGAGCCGCTCGGGAAGCTCACCCATCCCGCGCCAAAAGGAGCGGATCCCTCGGCCCAGCTCGTCGCTCGGGACTTGGAAGCCGAGCAAACGTCCGGCCTCGCCGGGGGCGAGCTCGATGAGCGCGCTGCCGTCGAAGCGAAACGAGCGTTGCTCGAGCTGCTCCACCACGTGGTCGGCGATGCCGGCCTCCACGGCCAAGGCCGGCACGGCCTCACTGCGCGCGACGAAGCCTTCCGCGCCGTGCTCGATCACGAGGCCCGCGCGAAGCTCGCTCTCGAGCTGCCCGCCGACTTTGCTGGCTGCCTCGAAGATCACCACCTGATCGCCGGCAGTGGCCCGGCGAAGGGCCACGGTGAGCCCCGCAATTCCTGCGCCGATTACGGCGATGCGCTGCATGTTCATGGCGTAGCACGTTCGCGTGGCCCGGGGCCGAGCACCGCGCGCGTGATCGTGCGGGTCATCAACGCGATCCCCGCGGGATTCAGATGAATCAAGTCCTTCGTGATGCCCGGCACGTTGGACACGGCCTGCCAGTCGGCGAGCGCAAGCTCGGAATGCCGAGCCGCCAGGGCGTGGATGCGCTCGTTCGCGTAGGGGAAGAACCAAGCGTAGCGCTGGTACTGGTCGCGGCCCGTGTCGTCGACCAGCTCCGGTGAGGGTTCGCGGAGCGTGATCCAGACCTGCTTCTTGGCCCCGCAGGCCTTGAGGTCGGCCACCAGCTTCTCCGCGTTGCGGTCCCAGATCCCGCTCCAGCGAGCGAAATTCTGGCGGTCTTTCTCGAATAGGGAGTTGTAGCCGAGCGCGATCACTACCACCGAGCCGACGCCGCGCGCATTGAGGAACTCGGGCACGACTTGCTTGACCATCAAGGCAGGGCGCCCCAGGACTTCCACCTTCCAGTCAGGGAGAGCCGCCGGCAAGCTCCGGCTCAGACCCAGACCGACCGAATCACTCAACAGGGTGAGCGTCTTGGGCCAGGCGGGGTCTAGCGGAACGCCGAGCGCGACTTGGGCGGGTTGAACGGAGACGGATGAGGCCGCGTCGTTCGAACGCGGTGAGCGCTCGCTTGCAGCGGGGCGTGCGGCGTCGAGCTCGAGCGTGGAGTCGGCCGCTTTCCTTGCCGCAGCCATGCGGGCGCCGGAAAGGCTGACGACGCCCGCGGCGAACACTGCTAGCAGCGCCGCCGACGCGCCGAGCACGAGCGGCCGGGCTCGCCAGCGACTCAGCGCTCCGCCCCGGATGGGTAGCTCGACGAAGCGGTAGCACAGCTCCGAGACGACGAACGTGAACAGCGCCCGCAGCACGAGCAACCGCGCGTCGCTCAGCTCGAGATCGAGATCGAGCTCGGGTCGAGTGAGCGCGAACACCGGCCAGTGCCAGAGGTACAAGCCGTACGACCGGCGCCCGAGCCACGCCAACGGCCGCAAGCCGAGCAGCCGCGCCACGCGGGTTGCGCTGACCAGGCCCGCAATCAGCGCACAACTTGCCAAATCGACGAGCAAAAAACCGCCCCGATACAGGAACGCATCCTGACCGCCCACCCGCGCCCCAACAAAAACGAGCCCGCCCAACCCCAACCCGGCCAAAACGTCAAGAACCGTACCCGTGCCCGACCTCCCTCTCTCTCCCGCTTCTTCTCGTTCCGCCAAGAGCGCTGCCAACGCCGCGCCCAACAACAAGCCCGATGCGCGCGTATCCGTTCCCACGTACACGCGGGTCGGATCGGCGCTCGGATCGAAGCTGAGCGCCATCCACAGCGCCGACAGCGCGCTGCCCAGGAGCGCAACGGTTAGGACCCTGCGCCGGGCACGGCGACCGATGAGAGCGATCGCGAGCGGCCAAAACAAATAGAATTGCTCCTCGACCGCAAGCGACCACAAATGGATCAAGAGCGGCGGCCGATCCACGTCCATGAAGTAGGAGTGGTGATGGATCACTTGCCACCAATTGCTGACGTACAGCAACGCAGCCGCGCAGTCGCTGCGCGTTTGAGCCAAGCTGTCCGGAGCCAGCGTCGAAGACAGGCCGAGCGCCACGCCGAGCAACGTGAACAATGCCGGCAAGAGCCGGCGCGCGCGGCGCAACCAAAACGCTGGTAGCGAGATGCCACCGCTCCGACGTTGCTCGCGCAGGAGCAACGTCGTGATGAGGTAGCCGCTGACGACGAAGAACACCTCGACGCCCAGAAACCCGCCGCGACAGTGGGGAAGGCCGGCGTGATAAGCGATCACGGCCAGCACCGACAGCGCACGCAAGCCATCCAGCGCCGGCAGGTAGCCAGGCGCCGAGGCCCCAAAACGGCCAGCGGGCGGTGGTGCGTTCATGAACCACCGGAAATGTTACGTCGGCTCGGCCCGTGGATTCAAGATTCGAAGCGGAAGGCGGCTTGTACGGCCTCAGGCTCGCGCCCGGTACCGGCTGGGTTCTCTCCCGGCGCGCTTGGCTGCGCGGGCATTGCTGCGCGGCGGCCGCTGACAACGACCTCTTCGCGCCCATTTTCGCTCACGGTTCGCACGAGGCGATACGTCGTGTTGCCGTCGGCACGCGCGACCTCGGGAGCGGCGATCAATAGCTGCAGCTCCAATGTCTGGCACAGGTCGAAGAGCACGCCCAAGTTGTCCGGCGAGAGCCGATTCGCTTCGTCCAGGAACAAGAAGCGCAGTGAGCCGTGCTCCCGCTTGCCCCGCAGCAGGTTGGCGTCGCGCTCCCACTCGCTGAGCACGACCATCATCAATGCCGCGCCGACCCCGATTGCTTCACCGGTCGATAAGCGCGTCGGGTTCGCGACCTCCCAGGTGTCGCTGCTCTGACGCAAGATCTCGACCGAGAGCTCGACGTACTCGCGGTAGTCGAGGATGCGTTGGCCGCCCGAGCGCCCGCCCGCGTAGCGACGGAAGACTTCGTTCAGCGCATCTTCGATGGGCAGCGTCGGTTGGAAGAGTAGCTCTTGGGCGTCGCCCTCGCGCAACGCGCGCAGCACTTGAGCCATGCGCTCGACGCGCTCGGAGCGCACGCGAATCCCCTGAATGCTGCCAAAGCGAATGCTGGTCAGATTTTGATTCAGGCGCCGCACTTGGCTACCTGCACGGCGCAGCTGCACTTCGATGCTGCGCGCGATGTCCTCCGAAGCGCCGCGCAAATCGCTTTCCTGTCGCGCCAAGCGACGCTCCAAGCCGAACAAGTGATCACGCAAACGTTCCAGCGCTTCCAGCGGATCGAGGACGTCGGCAACCTGCGCTGGGACGCGGCTAGCGAGCCATTCTCGCACCTTGAGCCACGCCTGATGGTAGGCCGTGCCGCGTGCCGTGCGCGGGTCGTCGCCGAGCACCGCTTTGAGGGACGGTACCAGCTCTGCACCACCGTGCGCAGACGCGAGTCGATCGAGCAAGAGCTCGCATTTACGGAGCGCGTCCGCCCACAGCTCGGTGCTGGGTCGGGGGGCAGGCGCATCGATTAGCGCTGCCACGCCCAGGCTGGATTGCGTCGCTGGGCCTTCGCTCAGGCTCGCTCGCAGCGCTTGCCATGCGTCGCTGCTCGGCTTGGCGGCCTGTTCGGCGCCCTTGATCGCTCGCCACGCGACATCATTGGCTTTGGCGAGCTCGCGCCGGCGTTCGGCGAGAAGCCCGAGATTCATGCTGATTTCGCGCTCTTCGCGATCACACCGCTCGGCCTCCGCGCGCAGCTCGTGCAGGGCATGGTCGTGCGCGCGCAGATCGAAGGCCGCAAAATCGTTGACTCCCACGCGAGCGAGCTCGGTATCGAGACGAGCGCATTGGGCAACGAGCGCTGCGCGTTCGGCTTCGACCTGTTGCCAGGCAAGCGTTGCTTGCTCGCGTTCGGCCTCGGCGCTCTCCAACGTTTGCTCGGCGATCACGAGCGCAGCGCTGGCGCTCGCGGCCTGCTCTTCCAAGGCAGGCACCAGCGCGACCGACTCTTGCGCCCGCCGTTCGGCGTTCGAACCGAAGTAAGGCTTCAGCTCGGCGAGCTCCAGCAATCCTTCAGCGATCTTGAACCAGCGGTCCCGCTCGGCATCGAGCGCCGCGCGCTCCTCGGCGATGACTCGTAGCGCGTCGGGCACGCTGGGCGGGAAGCGCAGCGCTTGCAGTGCGCCTTCCAGGGCCGTGCGTGCCTCGGCGACGCGCCCGAGCTCGCGCTTGGCCGCTTCACCCTCGGCGATGCTGGCCGAAATTTCGGCGAAGGCCTGCGCGTGATCTCGGCCGTCGAGCAGGAACGCGTCGACCAACAGCGCCCGGAGCTCGCCGACACGTGGTTCGAGCTCGGCGATCCGCCGCTCGACCACCCCTCGTTCAAGGTCGAGCGCCCGGCTTCGGTCGCGCAGCTCACGGAGCTGTGCGTGGCAAGCCTCGCGCAGTGGGCCGAGCCGCTCGCCACCGAGCACGTTCGGATCTCGAACGATCGGACGCACGTCGCGCAGGGACGCTTCGAGCCTTCGGGCGCGACGCTCGGCGCCGTCCAAACGCGAGGCCAGCTGTTCCGCGTCCGATCGTAACGCTTGGGCGCGGGCCACACGCGCGCGCCGTCCGAGCACGGAGCTCACGGGCAGGCGCGTGACCCGCGATCCCTCCCTGTGAAGGACGATGGCATCGCTCGCTTTCAGATCGCTGACCTGCTCGGAAAATTGGGCGTCCGCAGCCACGAGCCAAATGCTCTCCAGCTCGCGTGGCCGACCCGCGAGCTCGGCAGCGACGCGCTCTGGATCGCTCACCACGAGCGCGTTCAAAAGCGGACCGAGCCGCGCTTCGAGCGCTGGCGCCTGTTCGGGCTCGATGTCCTCGAAGCGTTGCGCGAGTAGCTCGGCGTCGAATTCATCACGCAGCCGCAGCAGCTCGGGATGAAACGAGCCGCCTCGTGATTCGAGCTCGGCGGCCTGGCGCAGCGCGGCCTCCCGCTCAACATCCAGTGCTCGGTTGGAAATGACGAGCGCGTGAGCCTCACTTTCCAAGCGCAAGGCGAGCTCCTGCGCGCGCTCCAAGGTCCATGGCTCATCACTCGGCTCGACGCCGGACAACACGGCGTATGCCGCGTTGCGGCGCGCCGAGCGCTCCTCGAGCGAGCGGAGCTCGGCCTCGCGCGCCGCAAGATCGCTCAGCGTGCGCTCGAGCGTGTTCCGGGTTTGGCGCAAAGTTTCGTGGGCCGCGGCCAGCTCCGTCTCCGTCGTGGACACCGCTTGCGCCACAGCCTCCGCGCCCAGGGCGGTTTCCAGTGAGAAGCCGAGGTCTAGGGCTCGGCGTCGTGCGCCGGCTTGACGGGCGGCCAGCGCTTCGGTCTCACGCAGCGCAAGGCCGAGTGCGGGCGCGCGCCCGGCGAGCTCTTCTAGCCGGGTGAGGCGAGCCAGCTCGCGCTGCGCGCGCTCGTAGCCGAGATCGCTCGTGGGCTGAGCGATGATCAGGGTCAGCGCTTGCGTCGCAGTGGCGTGCTCGTCGTGGCCTCGCTCGATCAGCTCGCTATCGCGCGCGAAGCGCAGCCGTTCCTGATCGATACGCTCGATTTCCGCGCTCGCCTGCAAGCTCAGCGCTTCGGCACCCGCGGCATCGAACGCCGGATCGTTCAGCCAGTCACGCATTTGTCCGAGCAAAGACAGGGCGCGCCGCTCGCGGTGCGCGTTGCGGTGCAGCTCGTCGAGCCCCTTTTGAATATCGGCCAGTCCCTGGACGCTCCGCTCGTATGCCTGGCGGGCCTGGTCACGCGCCGCCAGACGCTGCGCCCGCTCCGTTGCGGCGCGCTCTCGTTCGCCACGCGAGAGGAGCTCGGCCCGATCGCGCGCTTGGCGTTCGGCTTCCAGCGCGCTCCGCTCCGCTACCAAGGTGCGCGCGTGAGTCAGCTGGGCCTGGAAGGTTTGCGACTGCTGAAGCTCGGCCCGCTTCGAAGCGAGCCGTTCGGCGAGCGCGGCGTGCTTCGCCGTGCGCTCTTCGGTCGCCGCGTCGAGCTCACGCAGCTCCTGAGCCAAGCCAATCTCGACGCCGCGGGCGTCTTCGACCGCGCGCTCGAGCTCGCGCGCTTCCTCGCGGGTCGCCCAAATCGCGGCCGTGAACATGCTCTGCCCGGCCTCGAACACGCCGGCGATCTCGTGCTCCAGCCGCTGCGCTTCGCTGACCTCGACCCGAGTGCGCCGGCAGGCGTCGAGATTGCCGCGCATGCGCGTCAGGGTGTCGCTCAGGCCCGTCTCCTCACGTAGCAAGAAGGAGCGCAGCTCGCTGGTGAGAGCGCGAGAGATGCCGCCCGTCATGCTGGTGCGCAACATCTCGTTGAACTTGTTGCGGTCTTCGTCGACGTTCAGGCGCAGCGGGCTGATGCCATGCTCGAATAGCGCCCCGAAGTACTCCTTCACCGTCCCGAAGCTCGTCAGCGAACCGCCCAAGGCTCGCGCGTTCTCGGCAAGCTCTGCTCGCGTCGGCACTTCGTCGGCGCCCTCACCGCGCTTGAGCAGCAAGTCCTGCATCCGGTACTCGGCGTTGAGCCCACTTACCACGAACGGCGCGAGCTCGACGCTGGGCTCGGTCTTGCGCGTGAGCTCGACGCCAGCAATCAGCCGCGCGCCGCCATTCAGCTCGACCTCGATCGCCGCATAAGAAGAGGCTCCGGGCTCGCCGAGCCGACCCCAAATCCCTTTGTCTCCGCCAGTGGCGCCCGTCTCGCCCAGGTTGGTGAAGCGCAGGCGCGACATGTCCGGCATGAGCACGACGTAGGCGGCGATCATGACCGTGGTCTTGCCCGCGCCGTTCGCGCCCTCCAGCGCGGTCACGTTCGGATCGAGCAGGTAGCGCTCGTAGAACACGCCCTTCCAGTTGACCAAAGCGAGCGCGGTCGCTCGCGCGCGCGTCACGTTTCTTCCTCCGGCGGCAACAGGTCGTCGAAGGACAGCACGTCCTCGGCGGGAGGCGGATCGGGGCGCGGCACGTGTTCGCCGAAATCGTCGAACTCACTCAGGACTTCACTGGTTAGCTCGAAACTAATCGGCTCCGCGCGCGGGGCGTCGCCGTCTTCGCCCGCGTCCTCGCCCTCTTCCGTGTCTTCGGGATCGTCGGCGAGCTCGCCGATCTCGTCTGGGTCGAGCGTGCCATCGCCCAAGACCAATTCACCGCGGGCGACCAAGCGCTCCAAGGCTTCGGCGGGTGAACCGCGTCCGCGCACCGGCTCGGCGAAGCGCAGTAGCCCCGGGCGCAGCCGGAGCGCGTCGCTCTCCAGCAGATCGACGAAGCCGAGTGCGGCCAGCCGCCGCAGCGCCTCGGCGAATTTGCCGCGCACCGTCTCCTGGGCCACGCGCTCGTCGACCCGTTTCCGCTTCGGATTGAACGCGCGCGTCAGGGCGTCGCTGCCCATCACTGCCGCGAGGTGGGCGAGCGCGTCCGCGCGCTGGATCACTCCGCCGTGCTCCAGGGTCGTCGGATCCAAGTAGAGCAGGGTGAGCGCCTGCCCGACCAGCATCTCTGGTACGGACAGGTGGCGACGGCCGAGCTTTTCCGCGGTCGGCAGGAGATAGAAATAGCCGTCCGCCGGATGCATCAGCTCGCAGCCGTAGCGACGGTAAAAGGCCTCGAGCAGGGCCTGCGCGTCGATCAAAAACGTATACCAGAGCTGATCCTCACGATCGACGTGACGACCGCGGCGCAGCGCTAAATCGACGTCGGGGAATAGCTCGTCGGCGACCACGTCACCGAGCGCGATGTAGCGCGTGTCACTCACCGGATCCGCTCTTTCCAAGCTTCCACTCTTCGATCACTAGACCTTCGTGCACGCTAACCCACGGCCGATCGCGATCGTGCGTCGTGCGGGCCAAGCGCGCAACCACCTGCGCGACGCGGCCCGCGGTGACGAACTGCAGCTCGCTCGGCGTCTCCTCGCTCACTTGCCGAGTGATGTCGCGAAGACCCGCGGGGTCGCGAGTCAGTGCCTTTTGGACCAGCTCTTCGACCCGCGCGTGTTGGTCGATGGTGTCGGTGTCCGCGGGCGGGCGCTCACGCTCGGCGCGGGGACGACTCACCTTGGGTTTGTCGTCCTTGAACGGCTCGATCTCGCGCAGCAAGCGCGGTGCGGGCGCAGCCGCGACGGCGAGCGCGAATGGACGGGCGGTGTGCTTGCTCAATTGCTCACGCAGCCGTTCGATCAGCGCTCGTGAGGGATCGAGCCGCACGACATCACACAGGTAGCGGTGCACGTATTGGTAATACTCGGACCAAGCTCGCTGCCGAGCCGAGCCCCAAGCGCCGATGCGGTCGACGTGCTCCATCACGCGCTGGACGGCGGCCTCGGCGCCCTCGGCAGCAGCATTGACCGCCACCTCTTGGATATCTTGGAGCACGGACGACAGCTCGTGCGCGTCGCGCAGCAGGATCTCGTTCAGCTCAGCGAGTGTCCGGCTCGTGCTCTCCAGGAGCTCCAAGCATTGGTCGACCGCCCCGAACCAGTCGGACTCCAAGAGCGACGCGATTTGGGTTTGAAAGGCCTGCTGTTCCAGGTCGAGGCTGCGCTGACGCCGCTCGATCCCGCTCACCAGATCGCTCACCGTGACCCGCAGCGGCCCTTCTACGCCGCTTTGCCAATCGGCGCTGCTCTGCGCAGAGCTCGCGCGGCCGAGGATTTCCGCCAAGCTAATCCGAAGCGAGCGCGTCAATTGAGTCAGGTTCTCGCGCGTTAGCGACTCGTCTTCGAGGTAAGATTCGACGATGCCGGCGGCGAGCCGAGTCAGCGCAAACTCACCGGCGCGCAGGATGCCCGCGCCGTCGACGCGGGCGAGTAGCTTTTGGTCGCGCAGGCGTTGAATCGCGTGCGTGGCGCGTCGCCTGAGGTTCTCGGCGCGGGGCTCGATGAGGGGGCACACCTGCTCGAACACCTCGATCAAGCGCTGCTCGTTGAACGCGGCGAGGGCGGCGCCGCCGGCGTGCAAATGCAGCGCTGCCAGGAAGCACAGGTCCACGGTCCCAAGCTCGAGCACCGGATGGTTGCGCGCCAGCGCGGCAAGCAGCTGCTGGGGATCTCGGGCAGGGTCCGTCATCGGGCCCGGGCCTTATAGTCCGGAACCGGCGGCCCGGGGTGGGCGAGGCTGAGCAGCAGCAATTTCCGGATTTTGTCGCAAAATTCGCGCCCTTCCGAGCCTGCCAGAGCCCGCCTCCCCGGTGTTGCGGCGCAGCCTGGCTTTGGGGCCCGGTGCCCCGTTGTGCGCAGCCCGGTTGTCCGTGTTGCGCAAGCCGGCGTGCACGACTCGCGCAACGGGGGAGGCCGCTCGAGACGTGAGGTGCGAGGGGTACGGTGTGAGTGAGAGAACACGCTCAGTTGCGGCTTCAATCTTTATCAAGACTTAGTCGGTATGGGTGCCGACGCCGATGCCGACAATCACGTGTGACGGCTTGTAAACGAGGGTGGCGAAAGGCGGCATGGCACCTGCAAGCGGGAGCTTGGATTTATTTGGGGTGAACCGCACATGAAACGAACCAAGGCCATCGGGAGCACGCTCGCCGATCTCGTGCTGCTCGTGGCGGGCTGCAGCGCCAACGTCGAAGCGCCGCAAGAGGAAGGCGCGGCCGGTGGTGACGAAGCTCGTGCAGCAACCGGGACGGCATCAACTCAGTGACGTCGGCGTTGGCGACCGCGATCGAGCTGCGCCGTTGGAACACCCCGGTGGACTTCCGATGGAACGACAGCAGCCGGATGCTCGAGCTCAACTCGACCGTCAGGGCGCGTTGCTGGGGCGGTGTGTGCAAGAACGTGCATGCGAACGGCCAAGCCTCGGCCGAACCGACCGTCGGCTTGACCGAGGCGGACTACACGCGATCGGGTTCTTGCGCCGCGCTGTGCTCTCGATTCGGCTCGAGCAGTTCGTTTGGACAGTGCGGCTCCTGCGGCGGCGTGACCAAGACCCTTCAGCCGCTCGCCGTTCAACGCGAACCGGTAACTGAGCCGGTGAGCTCCTTGGACCGACCTTCGAACGAAAGCAAATCAGTGCTCCCTGACGAATTCGTGACTCGCCTTTTCTTTTCAAGTCGCCGCGTGCGGATTCGATCGGGCCTCACGCCGCTGGCGGTTTGCTCGGTGCTCGCCATGCTCTCCGGCTGCGCTGTGTACGACTCGTCGTTGCTCTCCGACACGGGATCACCCTTGGCAAACGGCGGTGAGTCATCACTCGGGGGTTTCGCTGACGCTGGCGGCGCACCTGGGGGAGCCAGTAATGGTGGTAGCGCGAACGCGGGTGACCCCCCCGCTTTCGATGACGCGGGCGCCGGGGGTGACCCAAGCGCTCAAGGCGGGGCGGGCGGCGCCGCAACAGCGGGCGCGAGCGCCAGCGCTGGAAAGAACTCCGGCGGCAGCGCTCAGGGGGGAAGCGCGCAAGCCGGCAGCGCGCAAGCCGGCAGCGCGCAGGCCGGCGCTGCCCAAGCAGGTTCATCGGGCACCGCTGGCGCAAGCGGCGTCGACAGCCCCCGCGACCTCACGACCGGCAAATCGGCAACGGCGTCGACTCAGCAAACGGGCAACGAGATCGAAAAGGGGAACGATGGCAATTCCTCGACGCGTTGGTGCGGCAAGGACGATTCGTTGCCCCAGTGGTGGCGAGTCGATCTCGGCGCCTCGCATCAACTCAGCTCGTTCAGCGTCTCTTTCCAAATCGCGACGCGCGCGTACACCTATGACATCGAGACTTCCCCCGATGACAAAGTGTACACCCGTCGTCTGACGATCACCGGTACGGGCGCAGTCCAGACCGGAGATTTCCCAGCCGGCGTCAACGCACGCTACGTCCGCATCACGGTGACCAAGGCAGAGCCGTTCGCCAACGGGGCAACGGTCTGGGCGAGCTTCTACGAATTCTCGGTTCTAGGGATCTGAGCGATGCACCAGGGCCGAGGTAGCTCGAGCTGCGCTCGCGTCAGTCACGCCGCTCGGCGGCAATGAGGCCGACCGTGAACGCCGTCAGGGTGATGCCGACCAGCCAGAAGTAGCTACGCGCTGTCACGAGTCGCGCGGAGTAGGCAACGCCCGCTGCGACGAATAGAAACATGCCGGCGAGGGCGACACGTCGCGTCAGCTTCAGCCAACGCGCTTCTCCCATGATCTCGCGACTCATTCCTTCACCATCGTGACGTGGACGGTACCTGGTGCGAGATGATAATGAAAGTGATTTTCATTATCATTAACATGTGTGGGACACGCGAGGCCGGTCACGTGCTTCAGGCACCTGAATGCCACTGGGGGAGCTCGGCGAGCCAGCAGGAGGGGAGCAATGAACGCGGGGTTACCTAGGTAACCCCCGGTCATCATTGCTAGTTTCGGAAAAAGTGGTCGGGGCGGGCGGATTCGAACCGCCGACCCCTTGACCCCCAGTCAAGTGCGCTAACCAGGCTGCGCTACGCCCCGGACCGCCAATCGCATCGGGGTGACCGACCGAAGGGCTCGCGGAACGTAGTCGTTTGCGCGCTGATTGCAACTGCAAAGGGACGCGGGGCGACGTTTGATTTTGCGTGAACGGAGCCGGCTCAGCACGGGAATTTTTTGACGAACGCCCGGTAAACATGCTGCGCCCGCGCTCGGCCGGAACAATTTCTTCTGAAAACGATATTGACTTTCGTTTTCAATAGAGTCAGAAGAGGTCCTCAACTTAGCGGTTGGGCGCGCCCCGACCACGAGCGAAGGAACCGTTGATGTCTATCAGTGCCCGAACAGTTTGCGTTTGCCTGGTGGTTGCCGCGGCGACCATCAGCTGCGGCTCGGATGACGCCCCCGCCGACACGGCCGGAGTGACGCGGGCCGAAGTAGTGAAGACCTACGCCGAGAACCTCGAGGCGGGCTACACCGATGCCGTTCAAGACGAGAAGGACTTCAAGGTGGTCGTCGATGCCTTCTTGGCCGATCCAACCGAAGCGAACCTGAGCAAGGCCCGCACTTCCTGGCTCGCCTCGCGCGCTCACTACATGTTGACCGAAGGCGCTCGCTTCTACGACGGGCCGATCGACGTCGATCCGCCGAACAACGAGGCGCTGGTCAATTCGTGGCCGCTCGACGAAGCGTACATCGACTACACGAGCACGCTCGACGCGAAGGGCAACCCGGTAGCGGACGAGACCGCGGGCATCATCAATATGCCGAGCGTGCTCAAGAAGATCACGGCGGCGGGGCTCGATGCGTTGAACGCGGCAGGTGGCGACGAGAACATCTCCGCCGGCTATCACGCCGTCGAGTTCTTATTGTGGGGCCAAGCGCTCAAGGAGACCGGCCCGGGCGAACGGCCCGCGAGCGACTACGATCCGAACGGCCCGCGAGCAAACGCCGACCGCCGCGCGCAATATCTGACCGTCGCCATCGACGGCATCATTGGCCACTTGCAAGACGTGGCTGACGGCTGGGCGCCCACCGCCGACTACCGCGTCGGCTTCGAAGCCGCCCCGGACGACTCGCTGACCAAGATCTTCACGGGCCTCGCCAAGTTCAGCAAGGGAGAGCTTGCCAGCCAACGGATTGGCGCGGCGTACAAGTCGAAGGAGCGCCACGACCAGCACGATTGCTTCAGCAGCGAGACCTTGACCGACTACGCGCGCGATGCGATCGGCATCCAAAACATGTACCTCGGTAAGTACGGCGATCACGACGGCCCGGGCTTGAATGATCTCGTGCACGCAGTGGACCCCGCGGAAGACGCCAAGCTGCAAGCGATGCTGCAGGCGTCGGTCGACGCCGTGAAGGCCATTCCGGCGCCGTTCGAAGCAGCCATCGTCGGTGCCGATTCGAGCCCCGGGCGCCAGGCAATCTCCGCCGCGCTGAACGCCCTCTCCGCTCAGGGTGACGAGTTTGGCGTCGCCGCAAGCAAGCTTGGGCTGACCATCGTAGTGGACGATCCGGCCGAATGATCGCAGGACGATCTCTCGCTTTCTTGTTGGTCGCGGCGAGCGGCTGCAGCGGTGGTGGTGCGCCGAAAGTGAATCAGGAGGGGGGGCCTGCTCCGGACCCGAACTCGGGTGGTGACGCCACCACGTTGGATGCAACGTCGCAGGCGTATACGAACAGCCTGCACGGCTTGTCGTCCGAGCAAGACGGCACGTTCAGCTTCGGTCACACCACGTTCAACAATAACTGGGTGACCGCGCCAGCAACCACGGGCGGGATGGACGGGCTCGGGCCGCGCTTCAACGCTCGAGCTTGTTCGTCTTGCCACTCGAAAGATGGGCGCAGTGCGCCGTTCGATAGCTCGGGCAATCTGCTTGGGTTGTTGCTTCGGCTCAGTATTCCGGGCGTCGCCGAGAACGGTGGGCCGAACCCAGATCCGGTCTACGGTGACCAATTGCGACCGCACGCTCTGTTGGGCGTGCCGGTCGATGGCACGCCGCACGTCGACTACGTCGAGACGCCGGGAACCTACGGCGATGGCGAGCCGTATTCCCTGCAAGCGCCGAGCTACACGATCACCGACTGGAGCTACGGTGATCCGGGCGATGGGCTGATGATCTCCCCGCGCACCGGACCGGCTGTAATCGGCCTTGGCTTGCTCGAGGCGGTACCGGAGGCGGACATCCTGGCCAATGTGCACCGCCCCGACGAGAACGGTGTTCATGGCACGCCAAATTACGTTTGGGACGCGGTGAATCAGACCACGGCCCTCGGGCGCTTCGGCTGGAAGGCGAACCAGCCGACGACCCTGCAGCAAACCGCGGGCGCATTCTTGGGGGACATCGGCATTACTTCCTCGCTTTTCCCGAACCAGACCTGCTCGCCAGTGATGACCGCGTGCAACGCTGCACCCAACGGTGACGACCCCAAGTTCGAGCTGACGGACGATCGTTTGCAGTCCACCGGCTTCTACATGCGAGCCCTGCTCGTGCCGGCTCGCCGTTCCGTCGATGATCCAGCCGTTCGCCAGGGCGAGCTCCTGTTCCGAGACTTTGGCTGTGCGGCCTGCCACTTGCCGACGCTGCACACGGGCGACGCCGACGCAGCCTCACTCGCTCACCAAACCATCCACCCGTATACCGACCTATTGCTGCACGACATGGGCCCGGATTTGGCCGATGGTCGCCCGGATTTTCTGGCCTCCGGCAGCCAATGGCGGACACCTCCGCTGTGGGGAGTCGGGCTCCTGCAAACGGTCAACAAGCACCAACTCCTCCTGCACGACGCCCGTGCCCGCGGCTTTGCCGAAGCCATCTTGTGGCATGGCGGGGAAGGCGCTAAAGCCCGCGAGAACTTTCGGCTGGCCGACGCCGGCGATCGCGACGCAGTCCTCAAATTCCTCGAGTCCCTATGAGCCTCCGTCGCTTTTTCCCGTGTCTGTTCGCGGTTTGCTCGCTCGGCTGCGGCAACAACACCGACGCGCCGCCGCCCAGCTACGGCGCGATGCTGGTCACGGTGGGTGAGCAGGTGATCTTGCCCGCGCACCGTGAGTTCGTGAAGCACGCCGACGACTTGGTCAGCGCGCTACAAGCGCTCGAGCAATCCCCCGATCCGAAATCGCTGGTCGCGGCCCAGGCCGCGTGGCGCGCGGCGCGCAAGGCGTTTCGAGTCTTGGATGCCGTTCAGCTCGTTCCGGACGTGAACTTGCGCATCGCCGACCGCATTGACGTCGCGCCAGCGGACAACGCCGGGATCGAGGCGCTCGTCGCCGGCCGGGGCGCCGTGGACGATGCAGCCGTCAGCAACGCGGGCGGAAAGAAGAAGGGCTTCCTTGGCCTCGAATACCTGCTGTTTCCCGACCCCGCCGCTACGGATCCCGCGCCCGTCTTGGCGGACGACGGGGCAGACGCGCGCCGTCGCACGCTAGCCCTGAGCATGGGCGACGAGATCGCCGCATCCGCGCGCAAGCTAGACGATACGTGGGAGCTGGATAAAGTCGGCTACATCGCCGAGTTCGAGCATCCGAGTCTCGGCGCACGGCGCTATTTCAGCGAGCTCGACGCCCTGAACGATCTCATCGGTGGCGGCGCGTTTGCGCTGGAGAACATCGTGGGCGTGCGCTTGGCCCGGCCGCTTGGACGGCGCAACGGCGGGACGCCCGATCCGTCTCAAGACCCAACATCGCGCAGCGACAACGCGGTCGCAGACATGCAGAGCTCTCTGGAGGGCTTCGTCGCGGTGTACTCGCTGCCGGCATTTGCCGAGCAGGTCAAGCTGCATAGCTCCGCCCTCGATCAACGAGTCAACGCGGAAATTGGCTCTTCCCAAGCGTCACTCGCTGCGATCCCAACGCCGTTCGCCGCCGCCGTCGTCGATCAGACGCCCATGGTGCAAGCTGCGTATGACGCAAACCAGGCGCTGAAACACACTTGGGACTCCGACGTCACCCTAGCGCTCGGCGCGACATACCGCGTCGGCGAAATCGATGGCGATTAGTGCGGTACCGGATCGCGCGCGGTCGTCGTTCGTCCTGTGTGCCGTTGGGCTAGCTGCGCTCGTCGGCGCCGCGCCCGCCCACGCCCAAGACGGAGCTGCGCCCGTAGTCAAAGACGCCGCTTCGCCCGCTGGCCCGTCCAACGATGACGGCACGGTGCGCGAGGTCACGGTTCAGGGAAACAAGGTCGATGCCCTGAAGCGCGCTTCCGGCTCGGGCACGATCATCGGCAAGCGCGAGCTCGTCAACGCGCAGCCCGAGAGCAGCGCGGAGATGCTGAAACGCGTGCCTGGCATGCAGGTGCGCACCGAAGATCCCATGGGTTTTCGGCTGAATTTGGGCGTGCGCGGCTTGAGCCCCACGCGCAGCCGCCTGATCCTCATGGAGGAAGACGGCGTGCCCGTCGTGGTCAGCCCCTATGGCGAGCCCGAGCTGTACTACACGCCGATGGTCGAGCGGCTGGAGCGCATCGACGTCATCAAGGGGAGTGATGTGCTGCGCTACGGACCGCAAACGGTCGGTGCGGTGGTGCAGTTGCACACCTTTCAACCGACCGAGCACCCCAGCTGGTACGTCGGCCACCAGGTAGGCTCGCGCGGCTACGGCTCACTCGTCGCGCGCTACTCGGGCACCACGAACGACATCGGCTACGTCGCGCAAGTCGTGCGCAAGAGCGGTGACGGCTACCGTAACATGGGCTTCCACGCGACCGACGCGTTCAGCAAGATCGTGCTGTCGGGGGCCAGTGTTGGACAACTGTCGCTGAAACTCGGCTTCCACGACGATCTCGCGCACACGACCTACACCGGGCTCACCGAAGCACTGTATCGCGAAGATCCGCGGCGCGACACCTTGATCCCCACGGATTACTTCGCGATCCGTCGCTATGAAGCGTCCCTGCAGCACGAGCTGCACGTTGCGGAGCGCAGCACGCTCCGGAGTAGCCTGTTCGCCTATGAAATGCGGCTCAATCAGCGGCTGCAGGACTTCGACCGCAGCCGGCAGGCGGGCATCACGCCGATCTCGATCCCCGATCCCGGGGGGCTGCTCTTGCGCGACAGTGATTCGCTGCGCAACCGCGTGTATGACGTGGCGGGGCTTTCGACCGAGCTCGATCATCGATTCAAGACCGGTCCGGTGTTGCACCGCTTGCGCGTCGGCGGCCGTGTCATCAGCGACGTCTCGCGTCGCAAGCTCACGTTCGGTGATTCACCGACGGCCGAGAGCGGCGAGCTGCAGACCGATGACACCACACGCATCCTCGGTCTGTCGGCGTGGCTGGAGGATCAGATTGCCGTCACGAACCAGTTGCTGATAACCCCAGCATTTCGCTACGAGCACTCGAGCTCGACCAAGACGATTCATCGCACGCCGAATGATCTCGGCGTGCCCAAAGACGTTCACATCGAAGCTTCGAGCCACGCCGGCGGCGCGATGCCCGGCATCGGCGCGATTTACGGCACTCCCAAGCTGAACGCCTTCGGTAGCGCCTATCTGGGCTATTCGGCGCCGCGGGTGAGCCAGGCCATCACTCCCACCGGTAGGGACGCCGACTTGCACGCGGAACGGAGCCGGAACTACGAGATTGGCGCCCGCGCGCGCAACGAGTGGCTGCGCGCCGAGGCCGACGCGTTCCTGATTCAATTCGACAACCAGTTGGTCTCCAACAATCCGCTGAACAGCGACTCGGAGTTCATCGATGGCGGGCGTACCCGCCACTTGGGCGCAGCCGGCACCGCGGCGGTGCGGATCGGCAAGGGGTTGAAGCTGCCGCTCGATCTCGATCTGGCCGGCCAATACACCTTCGTGCGCGCGCGCTTCGTGGGTGGGGATTTTGCTGGGCGTACGGTGCCATACTCGCCGGTCAACACCTTCAACCTGACTTTGGACGGAGCGCATCCCATCGGGCTGAGTGGACAAGTTGCGTTCAGCTACATTGGCTCGCAATACACCGACGAGGCGAATAGCGTGCGCGGGGGGGCTTTCGGGCTCAATGGCCTCTTGGACGCGTACACGACGCTGGATGTCGGAGCGCGCTACCGGTACCGGCCGAGCGGCGTCAGCTTCGGTTTGAGCGTCAAGAGCTTGCTGGACCGGGTGTACATCTCCGACCGCTTGCCGAACGGGATCTTTACAGCGGGTTTTCGTCAAATCTTTGCGACCTTCGCATGGTCCTCGGACGACTGAGCCGAGCGCTCGATCGCCCGGTCGATGCGGGTTCGTGCGCGGTCTTCCGGGTGCTGTTTGGCGCGCTATTGCTGTTCTCGACGCTGCGCTTTTTGTCGCATGGCTGGATAGCCGAGCTCTACCGATCGCCCCGGTACTTCTTTTCCTACTGGGGTTTCGCTTGGATCAAGCCCTGGCCCGGACCGTGGATGTCCGCGCATTACGCGGTGCTCGCCGCGGCGGCACTCTGCATCTTGCTCGGCATCGGCTATCGCACGGCGAGCATCGTGTTCGCGCTCGGCTTCGGCTACGCACACTTTTGCGACAAATCCACTTACCTCAACCACTACTATTTGATCACGCTGCTCGCAGGCATGCTCGCGTGCTTGCCCCTCGATCGCGAGCTCTCGCTGCGCGCACTGCGCCAAGTCGGAGCTCGACGCGGGCAGGTGAGGGCCTGGGCACTGTACTTACTTCGCTTCCAGATCGCCGTGGTCTACATATTCGGAGGCATCGGCAAGCTGCACACTGACTGGCTGGTGCATGGCGAACCGCTGCGCCTGTGGCTCGCCGCGGACGCCGGTTTGCCGCTCCTCGGCCGCTTTTTTCGGCTTCCTGGCGTGGGGCTCGCGTTCAGCTGGGCCGGCGCGCTGTTCGACTTGAGCATCGTGCCGCTGTTGTCTTGGCGCGCGACGCGCCGCTTTGCTTACGCAGCGGTGCTCGTGTTTCACGTACTCACGGCCGTGCTGTTTCACATCGGCATGTTTCCGTGGCTCATGATCGTGTCGGCCACGTTGTTCTTCGAGCCGAGCTGGCCTAGGGATCTCGCGCGCCGCTGGTCGACGGCCTCCGCGTTAGCTGCCGCCCCAGGTGTCGCGGGTGAACCCCTCGGGCGGCTAGCGCGCATCGTCGCCGCGGGCTACGCGTTGCTTCAAGTGGGCCTGCCTCTGCGGAGCGCGCTCTATCCGGGTAACACGCTGTGGACCGAAGAAGGCTTTCGCTTCGCGTGGAAGGTGATGCTGATCGACAAGGCGGCCACGCTCGAGCTCAAAGTGGTCGATGATCGAGGGCGTACCTACTTCGTCTCCCCGCGCGAGTACCTGTCCCCCTTTCAGGTTCGTCAAGCAACGACGCAGCCCGACATGATTCTCGAGCTTTCGCAGATCGTCGCACGAGACTTCGAGCAACGTGGACACGGCGGGGTTCGCGTCTACGCAGATTCGGAGGTGTCGTTCAACGGTCGCTTCCGCCGGCGCATGATCGATCCCACCGTCGATCTGGCCCAGGAGCGGGATTCGCTCGCGCCCAAGCGCTGGATCCTACCTGCGCCGAGCGAGCCGCCCGTCTTCTGAGGCTTTGTCACATCGGCGGCGGCGGCACGGAGGGCCGCGCGCGCGGCTCGCTGATCGCGGCCAGTGTATCGAGCAATTGCGAGACACTCGCCGGCGCGTGCTGCGCGCGAGGACGCAAATAGCGCGCGATGTCGCTGAGCGAGATCATGCCGATCAGTACGCCGTCTGCGTCTACCACAGGGACACGCCGGATTTGCGCACTTCGCATCAGCTCTTCGACCGCACCCAGCGGATCATCCGGGGAGCACACGGTGAGCGAGCGGGACATCGCGCTCGAAACGCTGGTTTCCGCGAGCGGCACGCCTTGGGTCAGCGCGGCCATGCAGATGTCGCGATCGGTGATCACGGCGCGTACCACGCGCACGTCATCAACCACGGCCAAGCAGCCGCAGTCCTTCTCCCACATGATCTGCGCGGCGCGATGCAGGGTGTCGCTCGGACGGCAAGTATGCACGCGCACGCGCATGATGTCGTGAACCGGGGCGCGGCTCGGGCCGTGCTCTTGACTGCGCACCGAAAAATCACGGAACGCTTTCACGACCTCGACCGCGAGCTCACCGGCAGCCTCGAAAGCACCTTCGCCTTGTTGCTCGATCGAACGCTCCAGCCCGAGCAACTTGGGCTCGACGCCTTCCCATTGCGTGCGGACTTCGAGCCCGGCCAAGTGCAAGCGAACGCGCAGCTCGTCACGCAGTTGCGACAGCTCGGCGAGCACCGAGCCGGGGGAGTTGCGTTTGGGGAATCTGGAGTTCATGAAAGTACCTCGTCCGTATCGCCGTGATTGTCGCGGCACTCGCGCGACACGAGCGACGCTAGCCCGCAGCTCAAGTGTTCGGGGGAAAATTTTGCCGACCGGAAGAACGGTCCGAGTATCCGCCCGCGAAGCGCGCGATGCGCGGTTGACTCACCGCGGCCAGCGTGTGCGCAACGGCGGTCCAGGTCATGCCGTCGCCGGCGTCGGGGTTACGACTCACGAGGTACGCCAGATCGCCGAGCGTCACGATGCCCACCAAACGACCCTGATCGTCCACCACTGGCACGCGCCGGATTTTGTTTTGCTGCATGATCGCCTGCACGGTCACCGGCGTGTCACGAGGTGAACAGGTCTTCACGTCGCGCGCCATCGCGCTGGACACGCGCGAGTCGTGGAGCGGCGCCCCCTGCAACTGCGCGGCCATGCAAATGTCGCGGTCGGTCACGATGCCAACCAAGCGCCCGTTGGCCTCGGTGACGGGCACGGCGCCACAATCGTTCTCCCACATAATCTGGGCGGCGGTGCCCAAGGTGTCGTCGGGCGCAATGGAGCGGACGTTGCGGGTCATGATTTCGTCGATTTTCATCGTGCGTCCTGGCGGGTAACGGTGGCCGGCGGCCTGGCGAGCAAATCCACGGGAGAAAGCGGCGCGTAACGGGTAGAGTGTAATGCTTGGCGCCCGCGCGGTATACTAGGGCCGTGGACTTTCGGCAGTACGCTGCCCAATCGGACGATCGCCTCGAGCTACTCACCGGTGCTCTGCTCATCGCGCGCGATGCCTACCCGGGGCTCGACTTCGAGGCACAGGAGGAGAAGCTCGACGAGCTCGCCGCACCGCTTCGGCGTCGGCACATCGACGAGCTCCCGGCCGCCCTGCAGGCACGCGCCATCGGCGACCACCTGTTCATCCGCAATGGCTTCCGGGGCAACGCCGAGAACTACTACGACACGCGCAACTCGTTTCTGAACGAAGTGCTCGAACGCAAGACGGGCATCCCGATCTCGCTCACCGTGCTGTTCGTCGAGGTGGCGCGGCGTGCTGGCGTACGCGCGCGCGGCGTGGGCTTCCCTGGGCACTTTCTGGCACGCGTCGATGACACGGACGGGAGCGTGATCGTGGACCCGTTCGCCGGTGGCGCAACGTTGACCCGTCGCGATCTGATCGAGCTGCTGAAGCGCGTCGCCGGGAAGATGAAGTTCCAGGAGGGCATGCTCGAGCCCACCCCGAACCGGCACATCGTCGCCCGGATGCTGATGAACTTGCGCGGCGTTTATGCCGCACAGGGCGATTATCCCCGGCTATTGCTGGTCTTGGATCGGCTGATCGACTTGATGCCCGACGTCACGGACGAGCTGCGCGATCACGGCTACCTGTGTGCCAAGCTCGGCGCCCCGCAAGCGGCGATCGAGCACCTGCAACGCTACCTCGGCGTTTTGCCGAACGCGGGGGACGTGGTCGAGGTGCGAAAGTTCTTGGCCAAGCTCGAGCAAGATTCGCCGCGCGCGAACTAGCTCAAGGCGGGGCAGGCGCGGCGGAGGCCACGCCCGGGATGCCGCCGCTCACCACCAGGCACCGGTACTCGCCCAGCAACACGTATTGTCTCGTGCACTCGACGTCGACGCTCGCGTTGCGCCCGCTCTTGCCGCGCTCCACCAGCGCTGTCTGATAACCAAAGGATTGCTTCACTGCCGAGCGGCTCTCGTGCAGCATCTTCACGCTGCACGAGGCCGAGCCGCACGCGGTCTTCTCGGCGAGGGCTTTGACTTCGCCGTCGTCACCGTAGGTGTTGTTCAGCCCGAGCGCGGTGCCGGCCAAACAAAGCGCTGCAAACAGCGAGCGGAAGATCGCGCGGGCGCTCAATTCAGCCCGCCATTTCCAGCTCGTAGAAGGGCGGAGGCTTGTCTTTGACCCACCAAAGCCCGGCGCCGACGCTGATCAGGTGTTTGGCCAAAATGCCACGATAGTAAGAGCCGTTGCGCACGTGGATATCCGCGTCGGTGCGCGTCTTGTCACAGCGATCGCGCAAATCACCGCGCGTCGTCACCTCGACGTAGATGAGCCCGCGTGACATGGCCGCAATGTTGGCCACCGCGGGAGCGACGTCCGGGTCCGGCAAGTATTGGAGCACGCCCTGGCAGATGATGAGGTCGTGCTTCTTGCGATCGCGCCAGCGCGCGATGTCGCGATGCTGGAAGCCATGCTTCTTGCACATGGCTTGGCTGACTTCGGTCCCCGTGTACGACACGCTTTTGTCGTGCTTCTCGAACCAGTGCTTCCACAAGCCAATGCCCGCCCCGATATCCAGGACACTTTTCAGCTCGATGCGATTCCAGCGCGCGAAGCCGACCACGAAGCTTGCAAGGTTCGCGTGTTCTTCGGGGCTCACCACGCGCGTCTGGGGGGATTCGTAGAAGCGGTGGTAGTACGCCTCATCGAACCGACGAAACCGATCCATATCGCTCAGTCTAACTCGAAGGGTCGTCACGTTAGCGACGCCTTTGCCGAGCGGGTGCCGCCGAGCGGCTGGTCGCACTGTTCGTAAGTGGTCGAACTTACATGAAATATAATATACTTGCGTAGTTGCGAATATCTGTAAATATAGCCCTGTTCAATGACACAGCCCGCACTTCTGGATGCGCGTTGGCAGCTGTATCGGCTGCTGAGCGACCCGTTTCGCCTGCGCCTGTTGGCGCTCGCGGCGGAAGAAGAGCTGGCTCTGGGGGAGCTCGCTGATCTGCTCGGTGAGTCTCAGCCCAACCTTTCGCGGCACGCGGCGCCGCTTCGCCAGGCGGGTCTACTCGCCGAGCGCCGGCAAGGGACGCGCACGCTCGTCCGTCTGGATGCGGCGGCCAAGGCCGATCCAGTCGTGTGTGACGCGCTCACGGCGGGGCGCAGCATGTGTGAGAAAGATGGCAGCCTGGCGCGCATCCTCACCATCGTGCGCGCGCGTGATCAGAAGACGCGCGAGTTCTTCGCGCGCCCGCCGCGCAGTGATGAGCCGCTGACGCTCGCCCCCGAGCTCCCGGTGTACATCGCGGCGCTCGCCTCGCTGCTCGATCATCACGCGCTGGCCGTGGACGCCGGCACTGGTGACGGCGCGCTGTTGGACGTTCTCGCGCCCGCGTTCGATCGCGTGGTCGCGCTCGATCGCAGCGCGGCGCAGTTGGCGCGCGCCGAGCGCCGCGTGCTCGCTCGCGGCTATGACAACGTCGAGCTCTTCTCCGCGGAGATCGGCGATCGCGAGGTGCGCCGCGCCGTGGGCGTTGGGGCTGACGTCGTGGTGGCTGCGCGCGTGTTGCATCATGCCCCTTTGCCGCGCGAAACGCTCAAATCGCTCGCTGCGCTGCTACGCCCGGGTGGAGCCTTGCTATTGCTCGACTACGCGCGGCACATGGATGAAGCGTTGCGCGACGCGCAGGCCGATGTATGGATGGGGTTCGAAGCGCGTGAGCTGGAAGAGTTCGCGCGCGATGCGGGGCTGGAAAAAGTGCGCGCGCGCGAACTGCCGCGCGGTCTGTTCCAAAACGGTGTAGACGGGCACCTGGGTTGGCTCTTGCTGTCTGGCAAGCGCCCCGCGCCCAAAGCACACGAGATTCACTCCCGGTAGAGCCGGGCTGCTGACATAGAAGACAAGTACAAGAGGAGACGATCGTCATGGCGAGTGTTCAAGAAACCGGTACGGCCGAGCGCCGTAAGCAGAGCGGCGTAGCTACCCAAGAAGGCAAGAACTACCGCGTTGCGGACATCGGGCTGGCTGACTGGGGCCGCAAAGAAATCCTAATCGCCGAGACCGAGATGCCGGGTCTGATGGCCCTCCGTGAGGAGTTCGGCGCGAAAAAGCCGCTCAAGGGCGCGCGCATCGCCGGCTGCTTGCACATGACCATCCAGACCGCCGTGCTGATCGAGACGCTGACCGCGCTCGGCGCCGAGGTCACCTGGACGTCCTGCAACATCTACTCGACGCAAGACCAAGCCGCCGCTGCCATCGCCAAGACCGGCGTGCCCGTGTTCGCTTGGAAGGGCGAGACAGAAGCCGAATACGACTGGTGTTTGGCCAAGCAGATCTTCGCCTTCGAAGGCGGCAAGGGCCCGAACATGATCTTGGACGACGGTGGTGACCTCACCATCTGGATCCACGCCAAGCACCCGGAGCTATTCAACGGTCCGGACGCCATCCGCGGCCTGAGCGAAGAGACCACCACGGGCGTGCATCGCCTGTACGAGATGTTCAAGAAGGGCGACCTCAAGTGCCCAGCCATCAACGTGAATGACTCGGTCACCAAGAGCAAGTTCGACAACCTATACGGTTGCCGTGAGTCGCTCACCGACGGCATCAAGCGTGCGACCGACGTGATGTTCGCCGGCAAAGTGTGCGTCGTTGCCGGCTACGGTGACGTGGGCAAGGGCTGCGCGCAGGCCATGAAGGGCCTGGGCGCTCGCGTGTTGATCACCGAGATCGACCCCATCTGCGCGCTGCAAGCGGCGATGGAAGGCTATCAGGTCACCACGATGGACGAAGCCGCGCCGCAAGCCGACATCGTTGTCACGGCCACGGGCTGCAGCAACGTGCTGAAGAGCACGCACCTGCAGGCGCTCAAGAACGAAGCCATCGTGTGCAACATCGGCCATTTCGACAGCGAGATCGACATTGCCTGGCTCGAGAACAACAAGGACATCCGCGAGGAGAACATCAAGCCGCAGGTCGATCACTTCATCTTCCCGGACGGCAAGAGGATCATCGTTCTCGCGCGTGGTCGCCTCGTGAACCTCGGCTGCGCGACGGGTCACCCGAGCTTCGTGATGAGCTCGAGCTTCACCAATCAGGTGCTGGCACAGCTCGCGCTTTTCGGGGAGAAGTTCCCGGTTGGCGTGCACATCCTGCCCAAGAAGCTGGACGAGAAGGTGGCACGCCTCCACCTCGGCAAGCTGGGCGTGAAGCTCGACCGTCTCTCGGCTTCGCAGTCGGAGTACCTGGGGATCCCGGTAGAAGGCCCGTACAAGCCCGACGGGTACCGCTATTGAACGATTGAGCGACTGAGCGATTGAGCGACCGCGCGCGAGCGCGGCCACGAGACAGAGATTTTGGGTTAGCGGGCGGTGCCCACGGTTCCGCCCGCTAAGCCCAGATTGCGACTGCCCGTTTGCGGGCCCTGTTCGCCGGTGTAGGCTCCTTGCCCAATGACCCCCGGCGAAAAGAACATCGTAAAGTGTCTGGTGGCGGTGGCTTGGGCGGACGGCAAAGTGGCCGCACCAGAGTCCGGGGTGATCGAAGGCTTGCTGTGCGGCTTCGATGCCAGCGAAGAGGAAGAGAAAGAGCTCCTCGACTACGCGAAGCGCAAGCGCACCCTGAGCGCCGATGCGCCGCTGAAAGAGCTCACGCAGGATGAACGCGAGCTCCTGCTAGCCAACGCGGCATTGCTCACCCATGCCGATGGTGAACAAAGCGACTCCGAGAAGGAGCTCTTGAACAAGCTCGTCGCGCTGCTCGAATTCGACGAAGAATCTGCCGGCCAGATCCTAGAGTCCGCGCAAGATGGCGCGCTCAGCCTTGGTTCGCGCGCGCTGGAGCCGGACGAATCGGCATAGTTTGGAGCGCTAGCGCATGCTGCTCGGCGGCAACACGGATTGCCCCACGCCGAGCCCCGATACACCGCCCGAGATGATGAACGTCATCAGCTCCGCGCTGTTTACGTCCAGCGGCTCCACCTGCTCGCGTGGCACGACTGCCAAGTAGCCCGCGAAGTTGTAAGATTGCGGGAAGTACACGGCTACGTGCAGCGGCAGGTCGAGCGCGTGCAGGCCGTCTCGGGTGATGAAGCCGAGGGCCTTGAGCCCGCTCGCCGCGTTCAGAGTGACCGCGACCGGGCGATTGAAGCTCTTCTTGTCGCCCATGAAGGCGTCGATCAAATCTTTGATCGACGTGTAAATGAGCTTCACCAGCGGCAGCCGTTTCAGCGCGCGGTCGGCACTGTCGACCACGCTGCGCCCCAGCACGTTCGAGGTCAGTGCTCCCACGAGCGTGACCAGGGTCAACGTGATGATGAGCCCAGCGCCCGGAATACCGATCGGCAGTAGCCGATCGATCCAGCTCAGGATCGTAAACAAGATGTACACGGTGAGCCCGAGCGGCACGAGCACGAGGCAGCCACGCACGAAGAACCCAACCAAGCGTTTGACGGTCATGGTCGGACGAGCTTAGTCCGCATCGTCCGCAGCCGTGCGCTTCAGACGTGCCAGCCGGCGAGGCGGTCGAGCCCCTCGAGGCGCTGCACGACGAAGCGCTCGGGGGCGCTCAGCTGCTCGCCTCGAGCGCGCAAGAGCTCGGTATAACTGCGCAAAAGCTCACGATCGAGGCCGCGCACCCGGCGCAAGACGGTGTACATCTCGTCGACGATGGGCAAGGGGATAGTCTCACCGAGCGCGTTGTAGAGCCGGAACGCGAAGTCCAACCACGCGGCCTTGCCGGTCGCGGTGGCGAGCTTGACGGAGTATTGAGCCGCGGCGCGCGCGACCTCGGGCGCGACGCCGCGGCCTGCCGAAGCGTCGCTGAGCGCAGCCACCAAGTGTGAGCCAATGATGTGCTCGGCTTCTTGGCCGCGGCCCAAGGCGAGCGCCTTGTCAGCGACGCTCCCGAGCATGTGCAGCGCGTCGGCTCGGCGCGTGGCGACCGATACCTCTTCATTCGTGTTGGCACCCACCGGCACACGCGATGATTCGAGAACCGCGCGCATTTCCGACAGAGTCTCCGTGCGCAGCGTAGCGTCCAGCACTTCCACGAGCTGGAACGAGCTATCGCCAATGTTCAAGCGGTCGCCGTTGAAGAGCCGGGTGGGCTCGCTAATCTGCCGACCGTTGACGAACACGCCATTGCGGCTTCCCAGATCGGTGACTTGGAGCCCGTCATCGGTCTCGCACAGCTCGGCATGGCGACGCGAGACCAGGGGACCCGTGAGCACGATGTCCACCCCGGAACCGCGTCCGAGCACGACCCGCTCGCGGCTCAGCTTGTACTCGACCGACCCTTCACGCAGCGCGAAGCTCGACCGCGCACGGGGGTGCGTCCCACTACCGACGGCCTCTTCGGCTTCGAATGCGCGACGCTGCACCACTTAACGAAGAGGATAACGAGTCTGCCTACTCGTGTCTACACCAGCCTACATCTTGAAGATGGTGCAGATTTCCAAATCTCACGCATTCCGCTGAATATTTCCTAAGTAACGCGAGGGTAACTGCCGAGCACGCGTGCCCAGGAGCAATGCGCTTCGAGATCAGCCAAGGCGCCGGCGATCGCCGGGTCCTGACGGTGGCCCTCTAGATCCGTGAGAAAGACGTACTCCCAGCGCCGGCCGGGCGCGGGCCGGGACTCGATACGCGTGAGGTTGAGGCCTGCGCGATCGAAGATCTCGAGCACCTGGCGCAGCGCCCCGCGAGTGTGCGCGGTCGAAAAAACCAAGCTCGTCTTGTCGTGACCGGTTCGCTCCGCGTCGCTCTTGGCGATCACGACGAAGCGGGTCGCGTTCTCGGCGCTGTCCTGGATGCTGTCCCGGATCACGATTAGGCCATTGAGCTCCCCGGCGAGCGCGCTCGCAATGGCGGCCAAGTGCGGGTCTTGAGCTGCCTCGCGCGCGGCGGCCGAGGTGGACAACGACGCCACCTGTTCCGCGTTCGGCAAGTGTTCTGCGAGCCAGTGACGGCACTGTGCGAGCCCTTGCGGGTGTGAAGCGACGCGCTTGAGCTGCGACAGATCGCGGGTCTGCCCGAGCAAGCACTGCGCGATATCGAGCACGACTTCACCGTGCACGTGTAAGTCGCGGCTGAGCAGCTCATCCACCGTTTGGTTCACGCCGCCTTCGGTAGAGTTCTCGATCGGCACCACGCCGAACTGCGCCGAACCGGCGCTCACAGCTTCGAACACTTGAGCGATGGTCGAGTTTTCCCGGTACTCTGCACCCGGGCCGAACACCTTGCGCGCGGCCATGTGCGTCCAAGCGCCGGCCAAACCAAAGAAGGCGACGGGCCCCCTAATCAGCGCGGAGCTTGGGGCAGCGCCAGGCGACTGGGTCACGCTCAGCGGCTCCGCTCGATCATGGCGCGCAGCGCTGCGGCGGCGTGCACGCGCGCATAGTCTTTCCAGCCCAGGAGCTCGGCCGTTCCATCGACGATGGCGGCCCAGTGATCGGCTTCTTCGTGCAGCTTGCGCACCACGAACAACGCGCGCTCGAACGGCATGCGTTCGCGAATCCCGCTCGGCAGGCTGCTATGCAGGACGCCTGCGCAGGCTTGATACGCCGCTTGTAGGTCGTTCGTTTGGCGCGGCGTGCCACGAATGGCGCTGTGGGCGCGCCCAACGAGGTGAGCAACGCGCAGGATGTGCCCTTCACTCGCGCCGCTGAGGGACCAAGCTGCCCAGGTCCGCGCAATGCTTGCTTGCTCTACCGGGTCCACGTTGCCGGCTCGAATCCGCTCTTCGAGCCAGTCGGCCATGGCGCGCGCGGCTCGCATCCAATCGGGCGCGAGCGGGGGGAGGGACTCCCGCACGCGGCGCGCATTCTTGGCCGGGCTATCCGGCGTGTCTTGAAACTGTTCCTGCTCGTCGAGCGCGGCTAGCTCGGACTCCCCAGGCGAGGAAGAGCTGAGCGAACCGCGCGGATCGGCGGGAAACGGCCGGGGCTGCCCCTCGTCGAAGAGCGGCCAAGTCCCGGCGAGGTCCGGATTTTTCTGGGAACCGCTCATCGACTAACGCACGATCGCAAGCAGGCTCTGCAGGCGCAGCGCGAGGCTCATGTCACCTTCGACGCGCAGTTGGCCGCCGAAAAAGAGCTGCTCACCACTGACCTTGCCCTCGAACAATGCGACGCCGTTCTCAGCTGACATGGCGAGCGTGCAGTCCGCAGGGCCGTCGCCCGCCGTCAGGCTCGCGTCGTCCTTCAAGTTCATGATCCAGGTGCCGCCGCCGTCACCCTCCAGCACGAACTTGTAGATCGCGCCGATGCTGGACGCGGCTTCCTTGTTGGCGGCCAGGCGCTCTCCGACCGTGGCCATGATCTCTTGCGCGGTGCTCATGGCGTTGCGCCACCCGAGCCAACGATACCAGCTGCGCCACCGGTAGCAGTAACCGTGGGCAACGGCTTGGCTGCGTGCAAGCTCGGTGGTCGGGGTGCCACCTCCGGGGTCGTTGCGGTAGTCGTTGTGAGCGGAGGCGCGGTGGTCGTCGCGACGGCAGCTGCGGCGCCACCTGCGCCAGCGGTGCCAACGGGCGGCGCACTGTCCGCGGGTTTCTCGCTCACGACGTAACAGGCCGGGATCAGCGCCGCCAAAGCCAAGGCGAAGGTAAGCGCTTTATGCTCGAATTTCATGAAATACCGCCTCCAAGTTGAGCCTCGAGGCTAGCACCCTTCTGGGACATTTGGGGAGCCGGCAATCACGCGATGCGCGGCGCTCAAGCGGGCTTCGGGTACCCGGTACGAGATGCGTGCTCGCCAAATTTCTCTGCGAGCAGCGTGGCCGCCTCTCGGCCTGTGTCGGTAGTGGGAAGGTAGGCATCGGGGGCTACCGAGAGCGGCCTCGGGCTCAGGCTGCGCGTGCCCATGCCGAGTAGCACTTCCAGATCCGCGATCACTTCTTCCATCGTGCGGTAGCGGTTCTCGCGGCATTTGCGAGTGGCAATTTGCACGACTTGATCGATGCGCGGGTCGAGCGACTCATTGAGCCAAGAGGGCGGTGGAACCGTCGAGAAGAGCTGATGTCGGAGCAGGTCGGCTTGCCCGACCGATTCGAACGGCAAGTGCCCGGTGAACACGCGGAACATCACCACGCCGAGGCTATAGATGTCGCTGCGCTCGTCGACGTGCTCGACCAATATCTGTTCGGGCGACATGTACTCCGCCGTGCCGAGGATGTTGTGCGCGCCGCTCTCCTCGTTCAAATCCCACAGCTTGGCCAAGCCGAAGTCGATCACCTTGAGCCCGTACGGCTCGCCTGGCGGCCCGAGCAGCAAGAAATTGTCCGGCTTCACGTCGCGGTGCACGATGCCCGCGCGATGCGCCGCAGCGAGCCCCGCTGCCGCTTGGCGCAACAGGATCAGCGCCGTATCGAGGGGGATGGCCTGGCGCCGCACGTACTCACCGAGCGATTCACCGAGCAGCGCTTCCATGGCCAGGAAAGGCACACCCTCCTCGGTTTCGCCGGCCTCGATCACGGTCGCTACGTTCGGGTGCGAGATGGCCTTCATGGCTTGCGCTTCGCGCAGCAGCCGCAAGCGAAACTCCGGCGACAGGGCAGTCTCGGGCGAAAGGATCTTGAGCGCCACGGGCGCGCTCGTGGTCAGATCTTCCGCCAAGTACACGCGCGCATGCGAGCCGCGTTCCAGGAAGCCGCGCACCTGGTAGCGACCCGCCAGCACCGCACCGCTTCTCGTCGACTCCTTGGCGGCGAACGACGAGAAGGGCGAGCCTGGCTCCACTTCGTCCACGGTTTGCGGGTGAAGTTGGGAGTCAGGCTGGCTCGGTGATCGGTGCATCGTAGGCTGCGCGCTGCTCCGCTCGGGTCGATTCAATCAGTCTGGGGCTTGGAGCCGCCCGCTGCCGGTGCGGAGCCCGGTGTGCGCTTGTCCATGCTCACGAACGCGCGCTCGTCGTAGCCAGTATAGATTTGGCGGGGGCGCGCGATCTTCTGATCCTTGTCGAGCAATAGCTCTTCCCACTGCGCGAGCCAGCCCGAGGTGCGGGGGATGGCGAACAGCACCGGGAACATGTCGACCGGGATCTTCAGCGCCTCGTAGATGAGACCCGAGTAGAAATCGACGTTCGGGTACAGCTTGCGAGACACGAAGTAGTCGTCGGTGAGCGCAATGTGCTCGAGCTCGAGCGCGACGTCCAAGAGCGGGCTCTTCTTGCCTACCAGATCGAACACCTGGTCGGCGAGGCGCTTGATCACCTTGGCGCGCGGATCGTAGTTCTTGTACACGCGATGGCCGAAGCCCATCAGACGAGCGCCGGAGCCACCCTTTGCTTCTTTGATGAAGGCTGGGATGTTGGAGACCGAGCCGATCTCGCGCAGCATGCGCAAGACCGCTTCGTTCGCGCCGCCGTGCAACGGGCCGTACAGGGCCGCTGCGGCGCCGGCGACGGCGACGTACGGATCGGCACGTGAGCTACCGATCGAGCGCATCACGTTCGTCGAGCAGTTCTGCTCGTGATCGGCGTGCAGGATGAACAGCACGTCCAGCGCCTTCACGATTTCGGGATGCACCTCGAACTTCGGCTCGGCGATGCGCTTCAGCATCTGCAAGAAGTTCTCGCTGTAGCTGACTTCGTTGCTCGGGTACACGAAGGGCATGCCCGCGTGATGCCGGTAGCTCCACGCAGCGAGCGTGGGCATCTTGGCGATCAAACGCACCATTTGCTGGCGACGAATGTCGTGATCCAAGACATGCTTGGCTTCCGGGTAGAACGTGCTGAGCGCGCTGACCGTGGCACACAGCATGCCCATCGGGTGCGCGTCGTAGCGGAAGCCATCGATGAACGTGCGCACGTTCTCGTGCACGAAGGTGTGGTGCGTGACGTCCTGCGTGAACTTGTCGAGCTCGGGTTGCGTGGGCAGCTCGCCGTTGATCAGCAAGTATGCGACCTCGAGGTAGGTCGCCTTCTCGGCTAGCTGATCCACCGGGTAGCCGCGGTAACGCAGAATGCCCGCGTCGCCGTCGATGTAGGTGATCGCCGAGCGGCAGGACGCAGTGTTCATGAAGGCAGGGTCGTAAGTCATCAATCCGAAGTCGCCATCGACGGCGTGAATCTGCTTCAGATCGATCGCCTTGATGGTGTCTTCGGTGATCGGCACCTCGTAGGTCTTGCCGGTCCGGTTGTCCGTAATCGTTAGTGTTTCCTTAGCCATGGTCGCTTCGCTTCTCGCTTCGGAATGAGGTGGGCCCCGCGGGCGTCAGGCGGGTTCAAGGGCTGCACAGTACGCCGATTTTTGGGCCCATCCGTCAGGTTTTGGGCATGAGTTACCTAATGCTCCCGAGGCCTCGTCCGAGTTTCCGCAAAGCGGCCATTTCAGTTCTGGCGCTGGCGTGCGCGGCCGGCTGCAACGGGCCGAGCCCGTTCGACGGCAAGGACCCGGCCGCCTCCCGACTAAAACCGGAAAATGGCGGAATTGTCGCGGATCCAAACGACTTTTCCCACGTCCCGGTGCCGCCCGCGAACGGCCCCCAACTGGTCCCGCTGGCCATGACGGTGGCCGTGATGCGCAAGCCCGACCCCAAGGCCGACACCCTGGGGTACCTCCGAGTTGGGGCGCGGGTGGCTCGATCCGAGAAACCGATCGCAAATGAGGGGTGCCCGGACGGCTGGTACGCGGTGCGCCCCGCAGGCTTCGTGTGCGCGGGCCCGAACGCGACCCTGAAGCTCGACCACCCGATCGCGCGCGCGATCACAGTGGAGCCCGACCGCTCCAAGCCCATGCCTTACAAGTACGCTTTCTTGCGCTCGATCGCGCCGAACTACATGCGCGTGCCGAGCAAGGCCGAGCAGTTCGAGTACGAGATGCGCCTCGAGCGTCACTTACGTAACTGGACGAAGCTGCACGACAAGTGGGACGCGCTCGAAGTCGGCGCGAACGACGTACCTCTGGACGAAAACGGCATCGCGGTCGGGGGCATCCCGGATCACGCGAGGCCCATGGATCAAAACCAGCGCTTCGGTGGCAACGGTGATGATCACGTGCCGTGGTGGCTACAGGGGGAGCGGCGGATCCCGAATATCTCTTCGTTCAAGGCACCGAGCTTCGCGGTGATTGCCGACCGCTTGAAGCGGCATGCCGGGGTGTCGCTGATCGGTACGTTCGTCGCTGGTCCCGAGGCGCAAAGTCGACGCTTCGCGATCGCCACTGACGCGCGGCTGATCCCCGCCGACAAGCTCAAAGCCGAGTCTGGCTCGCCGTTCCACGGCGTAGACATCGCCAAAGTCGGTTTGCCCGTGGCTTTTGCACAAAAAGACGGGACCAGCTTCTACGACCTCAGCGGCGGCACGCCCGTGAAGGCCGAAGCCCTGGCCGGGCGTGATTTCGTGGCGCTATCCGGCAACATCAAGGAGTACGGTGGCGATCGCTTCGTGCAAGCGCGCTCCGGCAAGTGGCTCAAGAGCGCCGAGCTCCGCACTGCCGCCAAGGCGAGCCGGCTCCCGGCCTGGGCCAACAAGAAGGGCACCAAGTGGATCGAGATCTCGATCGTGAATCAGACGCTCGTGCTCTGGGAAGGCGATGTTCCGGTGTACGCCACGCTCGTTTCAACCGGTCGCGATGGCATGGGGGATCCGCAGAAAACGCTCAGCACGCCGATGGGCACCTTCCGCATCTATCAAAAGCACGTGACGACCACGATGGACTCGAGCGTCGCCGATCACGAGTTCGAGCTCCGCGACGTGCCCTGGGTGATGTACTTCAAAGGCAGCTACGCACTCCACGCCTCGTACTGGCACGATGACTTCGGCCACGTCCGCTCACACGGCTGCATCAACATGGCGCCTATCGATGCGCGCCGCGCGTTCTTGTGGTCAGCGCCCGACGTGCCGGAGCACTGGCACGCGTCGTACACGATTGACGGGCAAGAGCAGGGGACGATCGTGTATATCCACGCGTAGTGGCGAGCTGACGCGTGGGTAAAGGACGCGCGGCGCTTCGCGCGCGATTGGAGACCTATGTTTGCTCAGGCTCGGCCGGTGGCGCTGGGCCGCCCGCGCTGAAGCCCGTGGAAAGCAGGCGCCTGTGCGGTCAGCCTTCGTAGGTCTGCGCCTTGTTGGCGGGTCGTGATCTGGTCTTCCAAGGTCTTTTAGCTCGTTTTAGTTCCGGGAATGCAGCTGTACTCCTTCGCGCGCGCTGCGGCGCGAAGCGTGCGGCGCTGGGCGCGCACCGGAGATTGTGGGCAGCGTCGTATGACTCCGCTCACGGCATTCGGCTGGGCTGCTTGGCGCGCGCAGCGGCGCGAAGCGTGCGGCGCTGGGCGCGCACCGGAGGATTGTGGGCAGCGTCGTATGACTCTGCTCACGGCATTCGGCTGGGCTGCTTGGCGCGCGCAGCGGCGCGAAGCGTGCGGCGCTGGGCGCGCACCGGAGATTGTGGGCAGCGTCGTATGACTCCGCTCACGGTGGGTGGCTCGCCGACTGGTGGCGGTGGACCCTCCCTCGCACGCGGCGGGCTTGGGCGCCGCGTCCGGGGTTGAGGGTCCCGGCGCGCGCAGCCGCGAAGCGGCGAGCAGTGCGCTCGGCACGAGCGCAGAGCAAGAGGTGAAGTCATGAAATAGTAGACCAGTCCTCCGTGGGCCCTGACGAAGGGAACCACACACCGAAGGCAAGGGCGACGAGCCGGAGTTACCGGCCTGCTCGTGCGCATTGTGAGTGCGCATGAGTCCCGCGAGGGGTGGTCTGGTGGAAGCCGTAGGTGCAGTGCGGAACCGAACGAAAGTGAAGCGCCGTAAGGCTGGCGATCGTGGG
>JBEQTH010000082.1:0-96996 GCA_040348785.1 Myxococcales bacterium
GCGGCTCTGCTGAGTGAAGGCGCTCTGCTCTTCGTCGCCGCCCAGGCCGGTTTCTTGGACGGCCCGCGCGTGATGGCCAACATGGCGACGGATTCGTGGCTGCCGCACCGGTTCGCGGCGCTCTCGGATCGCTTGTCGATGCGCAACGGCGTGATGATCATGGCGGCCGCGGCGTTGGGAGCCCTGATTTACACGCGCGGTGACGTCTCGAAGTTGGTCGTCATGTACTCGATCAACGTGTTCTTGACGTTTAGTTTATCCAATCTGGCGATGGCCCGGTTTTGGATTCGTCACCGCGCCGAGCATTCGGATTGGTTGAAGCACTTGTTTGCGCATCTCGTCGCGCTCGCCCTGTGTGCCACCATCTTGGTCATCACGATCCTCGAGAAGTTCATCGACGGTGGCTGGCTGACGCTATTGGTAACCGCCGTGCTCGTCGTGGCCTGCTTTGCGATCAAGCAACACTACGGCTCGGTCGTGCGCGCACTGCGCAAGCTCGACTCGGACTTGCCGTCGCCGCAAGAAGTGGAAGACGCGCTGACCTCGACGGTTCAACAAACCGAGACCCAATCGGGCTTCGAAGCGCACCACGGCTTGATGGAGCACCACACTGCCCGTGACCCCGATCCCGAGAAGCCGGTCGCCATCTTGCTGGTCGGCGGTTACAGCGGGCTTGGCCGCCATTCACTGCTCACCTTGTTGCGCATGTTTCCGCATCACTTTTCCGGCGTCGTGTTCCTGAGCGTCGCCGTGGTGGATTCCGAGTCGTTCAAGGGCGCGGACCAGCTCGCGGCGCTGGAGGCCCGTACTCGCCGAAATCTGCTTTGTTACGAGCATTATGCGCGTTCGCTCGGGCTACCGGCTGCGAGCATGTTCTCGGTCGGAACCGAGGTCGCAGTCGAGATCGAGAAATCCGCGGAGGAATTGTCATCACGCTACCCGCGTGCGTTGTTCGTCGCTGGTCAATTGATCTTCGAGGAAGACACGTTCTGGAACCGCGTGCTGCACAACGAGACCGCGTTCATGGTCCAGAAGCGTCTTCAGCGCCGCGGTATGCCGATGATCGTCGTCCCCGTGCGCATCGATCTCCGTCAGCGGCGACCGCTGCGGGCTCCTGCTTTGGCCGCTTAGCCTCGGCCCAGCACACTCGACATAAGCGAACCGTCAAAAGACGGCCGAATGGGATCAAGCAAACATAAGGATTGCTAGATATCGAATGGCCGTCGCACGCCGAGCTCTAGATTCGGTTTTGATGCGGTACATAGGATTTTGATACGTACGAGAAACTCGCCGGGGAAGACAGTCGCGGCCGACGACACAGCGCATCGCGGTGGGCGGGCCGGCACAGGGCCTCGCTTTGCCGCGAGCTACCCAACCTCAGGAGCTTTCTCATCATGGCGGACCCCGCAGACCTCGCCAAGCAAGTCGCCGACGTGACCAAGTCGGTCGGCGACTTGCAGACGGCAGCAAACATCGTTTGGACACTCGTGACCGGTTTCTTGGTCATGTTCATGCAGCTCGGTTTCGCATTGCTCGAAACCGGCCTGACGCGCGCCAAGAACGTGACCCACACCATGGGCATGAACATCTTCGTCTACGCGATCGGCATACTGGCTTTCTGGCTGTGCGGCTTCGCGTTTCAGATGGGCGGCGTCGGCGCGCTGGCTACGTTCGGCAACGACGCCACCCTGGCCAACGAGTTCGTGATTCACGTGGGCGGCAAGGAGTGGGGCCTGTTCGGCCTGTCTGGCTTCATGTTGAGCCCTAGCGTGTACACACCGGCCATCGCCGTCTTGTTCCTGTTCCAAATGGTGTTCATGGATACGGCGGCGACGATTCCGACGGGCGCCATGGCCGAGCGCTGGAAGTTTCTCTCCTTTTGTCTGTTCAGCGTGCTGATCGCGGCAGTGATTTACCCGCTGTATGCCAATTGGGTGTGGGGCGGTGGTTGGCTGTCGACGCTCGGCAAGAACTACGGCTTGGGTCACGGCCACGTGGACTTCGCGGGCAGCTCGGTGGTGCACATGACCGGCGGCGTGATGGCCCTGGTCGGCGCCAAGCTGATCGGTCCGCGCGTCGGGAAGTACACGAAGGACGGTAAGATCAACGCCATCCCGGCGCACAACGTGCCCATGGTCGTCACAGGGACACTGATCTTGGCTTTCGGCTGGTTCGGTTTCAATCCCGGTTCCACGCTCGCTGGCACTGATACTCGAACCGCGCTCGTCGCAACGAATACGATGATCGCGTCGGCCGCGGGCGCAATGACCGCCTGCATTTACGTTTGGACGCGCTTCGGCAAGCCCGATGTCACCATGATCTGCAATGGTCTATTGGCTGGGCTCGTGGCCATTACCGGTCCATGCGCGTTCGTGAGCTCGGGCGCATCGGTCATCATCGGCGGTGTCGCTGGCGTGCTCGTGGTCGTGGCCGCCGTGTTCGTGGATCAAAAGCTGAAGATCGACGATCCCGTGGGCGCGGTCGCGGTGCACGGCGTGTGCGGCGCCTGGGGCATCATCGGACTCGGGCTGTTCGCCAACGGTACCTACGGTGATGGTTTGAACGGCGTTGCCGGCAACGTGAGGGGCTTGTTCTACGGTGATAGCGGTCAGCTCGTTGCCTCGCTGATTGGCATCGCCGTCAACGTGCTCTGGGTCGGCGCAGCGGCATACGCCGGCCTCAAGCTCGTCAATGGCCTCGTTGGCAACCGCGTGAGTGAAGAGACCGAGATCGAAGGTCTCGACGAAGGCGAGATGGGCATGCCTGGCTACTCCGCGGAAGCGGGCCATCCAGTCCCGCCCGAGATGAGCTTGCCGCACGGAGCCGCTTCGCCTGCCGAATGAGCTCGTGAGCTCGTGAGCTCGTGGGATAACTCGCGACGCAGCAATGCGCTGCGCGGGTTATCCCTTCGTTCGGCCGCGAGCAGTTTCAGGGCCCAAAGTGTGCAATTGCGACGCAACGCGTCGCTGTTCCGCCACCTGAGGCGACCTCGGGGCCGGACCTCGACGGTTGTGGCCGTTTCAGTTAAGCGGTAAGTGTTCGCGTTGAGGCTCTTAGCAACGTGCGCCCCACGCCCGTGGCAAGCGCTCCTGAGCTTCGAATTTCGGAAAATGAAACGCGTTTCTGCCTCGCTCCGTTGCGAGGCGACGCCGAGGACCGGTTACCGGCTCGGTGTCAGTTGAAACACCTACCACGACGCGAAGCGGACGCGCCCCACGAATCGACGGTTCGATCATGAAGCAACCAAGCCCCGCCCTCGCCATTGCCGAGGCCACCGAGAGCTCGCCTCCGCTCGCTAGCGACTCCCAAGTGCTGTCCCGTGCCGCGCAGCTGCGCGCTCGGCCGGCGTCGCAGCACAATGAAACGGGCCGCACCCACGGCATGCCGTTCATCTTCTGGCTGCTCGAGCAAAATGGCGCCCTGCTTTTGGCGGCGCCCACGGTCGTGGCCGCGCTCGCCCTCGCCTTGAGTGGTTTCGGGTTTAGCGTGCACGGCGCCATCGTGTTCGTGGCAACGTGGCTGGCCGTGCCGTTGCTCGGCGTCGTGCTGCCCTTGATGTACCTCGTGTACCGCTCGCACCGCGCCGATAGCAGCGCGGCCGACTGGAGCGAGTACTTCAGCTTCAAAGACAGTAACCTGGGTACGCAGTACGCCGGCAAGAAGATCCCGATGGAGATCTTCTACGAAGCGTACATGGCCGAGAAGGTCGACTTCAAACAAGACGTGTATGAAGTCATGCTGCGCCGCAACCAGCTCTTCAAATTTTGTTTTACCTGGGGCGACGTGAAGTTCTACTTCCGCGAATTCCTGGGCCAGAACGTGACGCACAGCCAAGCGTCGGACAAGGGCGACATCGCCCACGTGTACGACCGCGGGAACGACTTTTACAATTGGTTCCTCGGCGAATCGATGACGTATACCAGCGGCATCTTCCGCGATCCGGAAGAGACGCTGGAAGCCGCGCAAGAGCGCAAGCTCGAGACCGTGTGCCAATACGTGCAAATGAAGCCGGGCGACAAGCACTTGGACATCGGCTGCGGCTGGGGCCCGATGATCACGTACGCCGCGCAGCACTACGGAACGCACAGCACCGGTATCACGCTCGCCAAAGAGCAGGCGGCCTGGGCCACCGAGCGCGCCGCCAAAGCCGGCGTCTCGGACAAGGTGCGCATCATCGTCGACGACTATCGCAACCTGCCGTCGGAGAAGTTCGACAAGATCACGTGTCTCGAAATGGCCGAGCACGTCGGAATCAAGAACTTCCAGAAGTTCCTGCTCCAAGTGCGCAGCATGCTCAAAGACGACGGCATCTTCTATTTGCAGATCGCCGGCTTGCGCCGTTCGTGGCAGTTCGAAGATTTGGTGTGGGGCCTGTTCATGGCCAAGTACATTTTCCCCGGCGCTGACGCGAGCTGCCCGCTTGGCTTCGTCACCTCACAGGCCGAGCGCGCCGGCTTCGAAATCCACCGCGTGGAAAACTGCGGCGTGCACTACGCGGTCACCATCCACAAGTGGTACGAGAACTGGAAGAAGAACGAAGCCGCGATCGTCGAGAAATACGGCCAGAAGTGGTTCCGGATGTGGATGATGTTCCTGTCCTGGTCTGTCATGATCGGCGGCCAAGGCAGCTCCACCGTGTTCATGGTCACGATGAGCAAGAATATCAAGAACGACAAGAGCACCGTCTCGCCCGAAGAAGCCAAACAAGTCGCGTACAGCCGCCGCGATCGCTGGATCGGCCAAAACCCGGTCGCGACTCAGCAGTAACGCACTCGCGACCGTGACGAGGGCGACCCCTGACTCTGCGATCCGCTCGCAACGTCAGGGGTCGTTTTCGTTTCTACGATGAGAGAGGGAGAGTGGGCCCTCGCAACCCAGCCACGCACCTCTCAGCGCACGCTATTTCCGGCGCGAACGCGCTCGCAGCGCAGACAGATCGCGAGCCGTTTTCGCTGGGCGAGTCACTTCGAGGCCAGAAACTTAGCGTGAATTCATACTACGTCTTCTTCTTGAAGATCCCGCGCCGCACGAGCCTCCGGATGGATGCTCCGCTCTAGCTGCACGCCGGGCGCCGACATCCCGTGACCCCCACGCTGCCATGCCGCAAAGCTTGCGCCGAGCCAGAGCGGCAGAGCGAGCGCGAGGTCTTGCCCGTTCGCTTGCGCATGGTTCATCACGAGCAGCAGCAGTAGCGCGATACCGGACGAAGCGAGCGCGGCGCTGGCCGCTCGGAAGGCCCAGCGCGCGCCCCAGCTCGAGCGGCGTGCGACGCCGATCCCGGCAACTGCGAGCGCAAGCGCCCAGGGCGGGACGAGCAACACGTTGTAGTTCGACGCGGCCGCCGAGTGCGCGGAGAAGAAGGTCAGGTAGCACAGCGCGCAACCGAGCAAGCCGAGCGCAGCTCCTGCGCCTGAATAGGCGATGCCGAGCGCCACTCGTGCCGTACGGCTTCGTCGAGCAGCGAGGCCCAGGCCGGCGAACGCCGCGCCGAAGAGTAAGCCCAGCGCTACGTAGAACGCGCCCCAGCGCGGCGGCGTTGCCCGAGGTGCCGGGAAGTGGCCTTTCAACAGCACGCGCTCATTGCGAATCAGCGGCAGCTCGCGGCTGCCCTGCGGGACGCGGGTGGCGGCCAGCAGATCGTGCAGCTTTTGCGGTAGAAAGGCTTCGTCCCAAAACGTGATCGGGACGTCCGACTGGCGGCCGACGGCGACGTCGAGGCCGGCGTACAACGCCGGGTCTTCCGCGAGCAGGCGCAGCATGTGCTCGCGATAGCTCATGCTCGCGGGCGTCCGCGATACGTCGTGGATCCGTCCGTCCAGCACGCGGTCGATGACGTCGCGAACCCGCGTCGCGCAGTTGTCGCGAAAGTAATCGTACCGATAGTAGCGGTGCTCAGGGCGCTCGTTCTCGCGCAGCGCTTCGTACAGGGCGCTGCGCTGGACCGCGCTCAGCTCGAGCTCGGACGCGACCAAGGAGCGGCCTTGGTCGCGATAGGTGAGCAGCGTGCCCTCGAGGCTTTGTGCCGACAGCCAGTAGGGGAGCTTGCCTGCGACCGAATCGAGCAGCGCCGTCGGCGAGTCGAACGAGAACGTTCCATAGTTGTAGATCTCGTCGCGCTCGCGCTGCGCGTCGTGCACCCAAATCGCGGTGTGCCCGAACTTGGTGAACGGGTGCTCGCCCGGCCCCATCGTGAGCAGCGAAATCGTGAGCTCGTCACCGGGCTCGGCCAGCGCTGCGCTGCTCGTCAGCATCACGAACACGACCAAGAACCAGGCTCGGAGCCAACGCATGAGCTTCTCGAGGGTAGCGCGTTTCCCGGCGAAGTGTATATCTGCGTCGCGACCGAAAACGGCAAAGGCCTGTGCTCGCCCAAGGGCCCGGCATGCATGACCGACAAGGAGTGCATGAACGACACCTTCTGCTGTAGCGGCGCGTGTCGTCTCGACGGCGCGGCCGACGGTGTGTGCGTGGTGTTCGATACCAAGCCGCAGAACAGTGCCTGCACGACCGCCATGAAGCAGGGCGTGTTCGCGCCGAACCTGCAATGCCGATGGACGGGCCCGGCCGCCAATGATGCGTTCCCGAACCATCGCCAAGTATTGACCACACTCTTGGTCGCGGACTTGCCGAATGACTCCGGAACCGCCGCCGAGATCGACGATTGCCAACCGCCCAAGTGAGCTAACGCGAGCGCGACGCCTCAGGCGCCGCCGAGGGGCGTTGCTAAGGCCGGGCGCAGATGACGGCGCCGTCCGCATTCAAGAGCGGCACGGCGCCGTCGCGCGCGCAATCCGCGGCTTGATTGGCTCTCTGGCCCTCGGCGACCTGCTGCGCTCGATCGCGCTCGATGCAACGTTCGGCGCTGCCCAGACCGATCACGCCGCGCGCGCCCGAGAGCAGCGTCGTGGCCAGCCCTGCAGGGCCCGTAACGAGGGCCGTTGCGACCGAGACGGCTGCGTTGGCCACCTCCCAGCCGCAGTGTTCGAGCGCCTTGCCGAGCGAAGGCTGGACTGGCGGATGCGAGCCAGTCGGCGCACTGAAGCGCGCGACCAACGCGGGCACGGCAGGTGAGGTCGGCGGCGCGTCCGCCGCTGCCGGACTCGCGCTGGCATTGGGCAGCGCCGGAGGCAGGCACACTTGGCCAGCGGTCTCCTCGGCGCTGGCACCTTCGATGGGCAAGTACGAGCTAGGAGCGATGGATTGGATGGGATCGGGCATGAAACCCCATCGGCTGCGGCGGCGCGCGGGTTGCCGAGATTCGCGATGCACCAGCGTTTCACCAGATTTTGGACAGCAGGGCGCGCGGCTCGATACCATTTCGTTTCAACCAGGAGCACGCGCATGCCAGGCCGGCCTCAGTCACGACGATCCCCTCGAAGCGCTTCTCGTCACACCGTCAAAATCGACTGCCAAGTCGTGCGCGACCGGGATTTCAGCCTCGTCGCGGACCGGGTGCTGGATTTGTCGGCTTCGGGGGCGCTCGTGGGACCGGCGGATCCCGCGCTCACCGGCGAACGCATCTGGGTGTCATTTCGCATCCCGCGCAGCACGGTCTGGATTGACGCCGAGGCGACCGTGACGCGCGTCGTTCACGGTCGTAGGCCAGGTGAGTTCAGTCGCGCGCTCGCCATCGAGTTCGACGAGCTCGAACCGCTGCCGCGCTTCATGCTGCAAGAGGCGCTGCGTGTCGTCCCGCCCAGCCCGCCGAAGTCGGCTCCGGGGCGGCGCAGTAGCGCGTCGCTCGTGCGCGGCTTACTTCAATAGCCTGCGCGCTCGAGTGAGCTCACTGCGTCGGTGCGGTGCACACGCAGTTGCTGAGCGAGCTTGCCGGCCAGACCACGTTCAGCTTGGGCGCGGTGCCACAGAAGCCGCTGCCCGTCGTGAACGTGAGCTGGCCGTTGCCGCTACACACCTCGCCTGCTGCCGCGACCGCGCCGACCTTGAGCTCGGCGAAGCCGTCCGGTTCCAAGCTCACCCCGCTCGCCCCGGTGCTCGTGCCACCGAAGTGAACCGGGAATATTGGCCCGGTCAATTCGAAGGCGAGATTCCCGGTGTTGTGAACGCGGTAGGTCGTGCTCTCCGGGCACTCATCCGGGCTCGGGTAGCTGAGCGTGAGCGACGCGTCGGGGAGCGGATCGCCGTCCTTGTCCAAGAACTCCAGCCCGCCACCAAACAAGGTACTTACGAGCTTGACGTGATGAGTCGCAGTGCCCGGCTCGTTCGTCGAGAACGTGAGCGTGCCTTGGCTGGCGTCACCGAGCTTGGCGCCCGCCTGCGGCGCTGGAGGTGTCACGAGAACATTGCCTGAAGCGCGCGGAGGGAGGGTAAGCGGAAGCTCCACCTCCACCGTGTAGCCTGAGTCAGCGCTCAGCTTGGAGATCGTGAGCGGCTGCCCTCCGCCATTTTGAAGCACCAGCGTGGCTGCACTCGGGGTTTCCCCACAGGCGATATCAGCCTGGAATTCCGTCGGGAAGACAGCGTACGGAGTCTCCGGCATGCCGAAGTCACCCGCGGCACCTTCATCCGGCGCACCGCCGCTGCCCGAGCTCTCGGAAGTTTGCCCTGCATCCCCTGCGCCGCCACCCTGTCCGGAATGGCCGGCGCTGCTCGATTGTCCTCCAACACTAACCAGGGAGGCGGGCCGGCCGTTACTCCCGCAGGCGGAGAGGGCGCCGAGCGCTGCTCCTGTGCCGAGCAGGCCGCAAACGAGTAAACGAACACCTTTCATGACCAGCCAATCGACCATAGCAGAAAGTTCTCGTTTGCCGGGTAGGCGAGCCGCCACTGGCACGTACTGTGCTTTGATCGCCGGACAGAGTGCCTCAGGATTCATGCAACGTTCGTTACTTTTCAAGCTGACTCGCGCGTCCGTCCCTCTTTTCGTCGCTGCTTTCTGCATTTCGCTGGCTGGCCCCGCGCGGGCTGAGCAGCCGGTTGCGTCCTCGCCCACACCGCCCCCGTCGCAGCAGTCCCCGGATACAGCGGGTCCCGCGGCGCCAATTGCTACGTTGCTTGCCGAGCCCAGCGAGTTGGTCGCGTGGCTGACGCGAATGAACCCAGAAGTGAAGGCCGCCACCGCACGCGTGGCGCAAGCCAGCGCTCAAGTTGGGCAAAGCCGCGTGTGGCAAAATCCTACGCTCGATGCTGGCCTGAACAACATCGTGGTCGGCCGCTTGAATCGCGTCGCGCCCGGCTTCACGCGAGCGGACGCATTGTCCTATTCGCTTGGCCTTTCGCAGACCTTCGAGCTAGGTAAGCGCGGCCCGAGGAGTGACGCGGCAAAGTTGCACCGTGACGCATCGGCCGAAGACTACCGCAACACACTGCTCGCGCTCGTGAGCGACGCGCGCGCCTCGATGACTCGCGTCGCCTACCTCGGCGCACGTGAGCACATTTTGGAGGATAGCCTGCTCTCCGCGCAGTCGATGGCCGAGCTGACCAAAATCCGACTGGACCGCGGGGACGTGAGCGGCGTCGATTATGCGCGCTTGGTGTTGGACGCCGAGCGCGTCGAGCGCGACGTCGCCGACAATCGCTCCGACTTGCAAGACGCACTGGCCGATTGTGAAGCGTTGCTGTTCGCGCCTTGCCTAGCGGATGGCACGACGCTCGACGCTGCAGAGCGCTCTGCGGGCGGCCAATTCGCGGCCGACAATCTGAACGGCATCATCGCCAATCGTCCCGATTTGCGCGCGCTACGCTACGAGCAACAAGCCGCTGTCGCCGAAGGCACGATGTACCGGCGCAACGCGATCCCCGATCCCACGATCGGCGTTTCTTACACGCGCGCGTACGACGAAGCCGCCGGCTCGCAGCCGTACACGATTGGCGTCTCGGCTTCGATCCCTCTGCCGTTCTTCGATCACGGGCAGTACCAAGCGCTGGCCGCGGATCATCGCTCGGAAGAGTTGTCGGCCGTCGAGCAATCGGCTCAGCGTCATGCCGCGTCGGATGCTCGCTCGCTCCTGATCCGTCGCCACGTGCTGCTGCAGAAGCTCGAGAACATTCAAAAGTCGGCCCTGCCGCGCTCCAAAGACGTGGTTGATTCCACGACCACCGCGTACGCGCGCGGCCAAATCGCATTGACCGATTTGTTGCTTGCTCGTCGTGACCACGCCTCGTTGCTGCTCGAAGAAGCGGACACGCGGTTTGCGCTCTTCAATGTCGAGAACGACTTGCGCCGCGCGCTCGGGATCGACCAAAACTTAGTCGGCGAGAAGCCGCGAGAGGACAGCTGATGATACAAGCACACGCCGAGAATCAGATCCCGCCATCCCAAGGTCGTGGCGGTGGGCTTCCGCCCCCCGGCGAACCGGCGTTTCGCTTCCGACCGACCACGCGCGTCGGTGTCGTGCTGGCCGTGCTGGTCAGCGTGGCCACGGTCTGGGCCTCGTCGCGGTTCGTGCGCAAGGCGCTGCCGCCCGCGCAGACCCAAGCCGGCCTGACCGTGGATCATGGCACCATCGGGATCGCCGCGGACGCGCCGCAATGGCAGGTGCTCGAGCTGGAGACGGCCAAGCCCATCGCCAGCACGTGGACGGATGCCGTTCCGGCGTTCGTGAAGGTGGATGAAACCAAGGCCGCGCGCATCGGCGTGCCGCTCGCGGGTCGCGTGACGCAGGTGTTCGCCGAGCTCGGGCAGCCCGTCGAGAAGGGCGCGCCCCTGTTCGCCGTCGCCAGCGCCGATTTGGCCGCGCTGCACGTCGAGCAAAGCAAAGCCAAGGTCGACGTCGAGTCTGCCAAAAACGTGCTCGATCGCACGAAAGCGATCGTCGAAGCGCGCGCGCTGCCGGAGAAGGAAGCCGTCGCTGCCTCGCAACAGCTGCGCCAAGCCGAGCTGTCGTACGGCGTGGCCTCGTCCAAGTTGCAGTCGCTCGACATCACCTCCAAGTCGGAGAACGAGTTCGTAGTGCACGCGCCGCGCGCGGGCCGCGTCGTAGAGAAGAACGTGCTGCCCGGCCAAGAGTTGACGCCCGGCGCAGAGACCGCGCTGATGCTCGTCGCCGACCTGTCGACCGTGTGGGTCGTCGCGGATCTGTTCGAGTCGGACTCCGACGGCGTTGCGCCCGGTGTCCCCGCGCGCGTTACGATTACTTCGATCCCCGGCCTGGTGATCGACAGCAAGGTAGAAATGGTCTCCGCCGTGGTCGACGCTGAGCGGCACACCGTTCCGGTGCGCGTTCGGCTCGACAACGCCGATGGCCGCCTCAAGCCGAACACCTACGCCAAGATGCAGTTCCAAGCCTCCACGCCGCCTGGCAGCGTCGAGGTCGCCGCGGGCGCATTGGTCTCTGACGGCTCCAAGCAATACGCCTACGTAAAGAACGCGGCGGGCCGCTTCGTGAAGCGGGACGTGGTGGCCGGTGCCGTACGGGACCAGCGGGTGGTCGTGTTCAAGGGCATCGCCCCGGGCGAAACGGTCGTCTCCAAGGGTGCCATCCTTCTCGACAACCAAATCGACCTCTCCGAATAGGCGGCTCGAGCGGCTTCGGCGCACCCGCCGAAGCCAGCAGAATTCGCGGTAAAGTGCGCAACTGGTGCACAATCCGCGAAGGCCCGTGAAAAAATTCGCGGGCACTAAGCCCCCTGCGCGAGCACAGGGCGCATGGTAACCTTTACTCTAATTGATGTCGGGTCGTAAGCGCGCTCGCCGCCTGGAGGCCACCGCGGGTAGCTCGAAAGGGTCCCCGTGGCTGACGTCTTGGGCGGTGGCTAGCGGCGTGGCTTTGGTCGTTCTCCCAAGCGCCAATTGCGGTTTCCCGGAGTACGCCTTCCACACGAGCAGCGAGTCAGGAAGCGGGGGCGCGCCGGGCGGCCCGAACGGTGGTTCCTCCGGCGAGGCCGGTGTCCCGGCAGCGCAAGGCGGAGACGGCACCGCCGCACGAGGGGGTGAGGATGCAGGGGCCGCCGATGCGGGCGCTGCGGGCGCTGCGGGCGCTGCCGGTGCTGGGACGAGCTGCGTGTACCCCACGCCCATCAGCTATCCGAAGCACTGCTTCGACCACACGCTGGGCGACGGCGAGACCGGGACGGATTGCGGGGGCGGCGAGTGCTCTGCGTGTGCTGGCACCCAAACTTGCGCCGGAAATGCCGACTGCCTGAGCGGCAAGTGCAACCCCGACAAGACGTGTGCGCCAGTGCTCGACGCACAGTACACCGCGATCGTCGGGGACGCCTTCGTGAGCAGCCCCAAGTTCCGGCTGGTGCTCAGCTACCGGGATTCGGAGTCGACGACGCTCGACCAGATTCGAATTCGTTACTACTTCAATCACAACGGCGTGACCGAGCCGGTGCTGGGGCTCAGCTCACAAGCCATCGTCGTCGTCGAAAATGGCCAGCTGAACCTCAAGGCAGACCAGATCCACGCCCAGGTTCACCGTACGAAGGTCGGCCCACCGGCGCTCAATAATGGCCGCAAAACCGACAGCTACCTCGAGATCAGCTTCTCCAGCACCGCGACCCTGCTCAGCGGCAATAAGCTCGACGTCACTCAGGACATTTCGGCCAGCAGCGCCGAGGTGCCGTTCGATCAGAACAGCCACTATTCCTTTTTCAACGGCACCAACGCCAACGAGACGGTCACGGTGTACCGCGAGGGGAAGCGCGTGTGGGGCATCGAGCCTCCATGGGTAGAATTCCCGACCTGCGCCTATGCCGGCGGCGTCAGCCTAAACGGCAACGCGCTCACGGTGTCGGGTGAAGATTTGGAAGGCGCGAGCGAAGCCAACCTTACCTTCTCCGGCGGCGGAGCCTACGCGAACGCCGTGGCCAAGGCCTTCCCGACGACCGACAACGCGACCACGAAGCTGCTCACCACGGCGCGCAACTTGACCGGCACCGCGACGGGCAATTGGGCGGTACCCAACGGCAATTACTATGCGTTCGCCTGGCTCACCTCGGCCTCGAGCTCGGACTCCGGAGTGCTCATGATTCAGGGCAGCCCGGCCGACAAGTTCGTCGGCCTGCAAAAGGATTCCGCGGCCGCCTGGGCGCTGCTCGGCCCGTACCCGGTCACGGTGAGCAACGAAACGCTGAGACTCTCGGTCTCAACCGGCTTCGTGCACGTAGCTGGCTTGAAGCTGTATCGGGTGGAGTGAGCGGCCGCTGTAGGGCGCCCTGCACGCGCTAAACGCGGTGCCCGCGGTACGTCGCGCCGCGCTTGGACGGGGCACCCGAGCCGGCCGACTGCGGCGGCACCTCCGAGGTGCGTGGCGGCGTCGCCGACGGGGTGAGCGGGGCGCCGCTCGGGTGATTCGCGGCACCATCGGCGATCAGCGGGTCGACGCGGCGCGAAGTGAGCGTGAGCGCCATCTTCAGAGCGGGGGTATTGACGCCGTTGGTGGAGAGCACGCACAGAAAGCCATTGGGCACGCTGCGTAGGTACAGCTTGTGATCCGCGAAGCGCATCACGCAGTGATCGAAGTCCTCACCGCCCGCGCACAGGCCGTCGTGCAAGCGCACGATGCGCCGGCCCACCTCGGTTAGCACGGTGTCGTCGAACATGGGTGGTAAGTCTTTGCCAGCGAGTTGGCCGGCCCGCGTCACGACGAAGCTGCCGTGCACGCCATCGACATCCCGCATGCCGGCTAAAATCTGGGAAATCATTGAGGGGCTGCTTTCTCGGGTTGCAGGTCAGATGCCAAAGCGTTCGCGCAGCGCGCCGACTTCGGCCTCTGCGGGGACCTTGAGCGCTACCAGGTTCCCAGAGCGTTCGCGGTGGAGAAACACGCGATCCTTCGGGAAGCTGCACTCCAGCGAGCTGAAGCCTTCCATGCCCAGCATGTTGCCGATGAGCTCCGCGAGGCGCGCGGTATAGGCAGCGACGGGCGCAAGCTCCTCCGAATCCCCTTTCGCGCTCACGACATTGCCAGCGGGGTCGAGCCTGACGAACGCTTGAAACTGCGACAGTGACAGCGATTGCGAGCTCGGTGGAGCGTTCATCGAGGGTTCTTCTCTCTTCGCGAGTTTGGTCGTGTCGCCGCTGCGCAGGGTTCCGGTTGCGCTGCGGTTACTAGGGAAGGACACGAGCTTGTGACGCCCCGATTCGTCACGGGCCTGTGCGGACAAGAGCAAAAGATTTTGCCACGTCGAGCGGATGGTCGGTGCGTCCGGCCAACCGACGTTGCACGGCTCCACTGAGCCATCACGCCACTTCAGGATCTCGAGCGCGGCGGGCTCACCCACGTGATCCCCGCTCAGCGCGTGAATCATCTGTCCCTTGTTGAAGAACAGGTAACCGATGCGATGCCCCGACGTGATGCGGAACACGCGATTCGAGTTCGCGAGGCACTCCATCTGCACGAAGTCCGGCAGCGTGGCGCCCTCGAGGCTGACCCGAAAGCCATCGTCGTCGAGAGTGCCTTGATCAGCGGGAAGCGACATAGCGCCTCGCATCACTCGAGAAAAGGTGTTGGAAACGCATCGATTTCACGAGCCAATGATCTCACTAGCGCTGCTCGGAGCAAGGTATTTTTTCACGCACGCGCATGCAAACGCCGTGAAACAAATTCGCAATCTAATGGACCGCGGCGCGACTTTTAGCGCAATTTTCGAGGGCTCGCCCTTCAGGCGGGTCGCGCAATTCGTCACGAATTCGCCATTCGGAAACATTGCGAACATGAAGTCTCCCGCGCTCGGGGCTTGCGCCCGCCCGTGCACGATCGCCGAAAATACCGCCTCGAGTGCGTGTGGCAGTGAGCGCAGCGCGCGCGGCCGCATCAGAAGAACGTGACGTCGTCGACTTGAATCGAGAAGCTGCCCGCTTCGATCGGCATTTGAAAATTAATGCCGATGAGCTTCTTCTGGTCGAAGACAACCGGTTGACCCCAGCCCTGCTGGGTGAGCAACGCAAAGTCGATATAATATGTTTGCCAGTCCGGACCGAGCCCGACCTCCGCTCGGTACGAATCGAAACAGGAGTGCCCCGTCAGCTCTTGGCAAGTGCCACCCGCGCTCGGCGGATTCGTATCTGCGGTGGGGAACAGCGTGTACATGCTGGTCGCCTGATCGGCGCGCGCATAAAAGCGGATGCCCTGATACACGCCGGCATCATACGGGCAACCGCCCGACGTGAGCACGAGGCCCATGCCCGCGCCCCAACTCGTGAACCCGCTTCCGTACGTATTGGCGGCGTAGCGCCCATCGCTCAGCGGATCCATTACCAATTGCATCGGGAACGTCGGCGAGCTGGGGGGTGGGAACTGCTTGCCGCCGGGCGTTGCGTCGTTGTACGTGAACCACACGCCGTTGCGGCCGTCGAACGGGGCGATACGGCCATTGCCGTCTTCCATGTCATCGATCAGTGGAAGCGTAGCGGTGGCGTGCAATACGGGACCACACATGATCGCGGGTGCACCTGCGACGCCTAGCGCACCGCCACTTGGCGCACCTGCGCTCGGTGCACCGGCCGTGGTCGCACCGGCAGCGCCGGCGAAGGGCGCGCCCGCGCTGATCGTTCCTGCACCGCTCGCGCTGGCGCCGCCCATGCTCGAGCCCGGGCCGTCACAGCCGGATTGGCACTGGAACTGTCCACGGTCACAAAAGCAAACACACGGGTCCGCGATCAGCGTGCCGTTCGGGACCGTCACGCCGTTGTAGCGACAAGTGCCATCGGCATTGCTGTCGCTATTGCCCGGTGCTTCGTAGGCGCCGTCGTCGAGGGTGCGGCCGCCACACGCGGCGAGCGTCAAAATAAGCCAGAACCCCAGTTTGGAACGCCGCCCGCCTGCCATCTGCAAAGAGCTTACGGCCTAGGCGTGAGCGCCGCAAATAGCCGCCCGCACGCCGACACGAATGGCCTCGTTGCGCCCCGCGCCGCATTCCGGCATGGGACCTTTACCATGACTCGTTGGCTGCTCGTTTCGTTCGTGCTCGTCGGCTGTGCCGGCTCCCTGGCGCCCTCGCGCCGGCCCGATGGTGGTTGGCATTTGAAGTGCGGCCCCTCGCTCGCCAAATGCACGCAGCAAGCCGAGGACTTGTGCAAAGGGCGCGGCTACGTCGTGATCTCCGGCTTCAGCAAGCGCAAGCTGTACGGCGCCGAGCTCGGGGTGAGCCAAGTCGAAGAGCGCGAGTCCGAGCTCGACGTCGCGTGCGCCGACAAGCGCGATGAGCTGCCGAAGGTCGAGCCTGCACCCGCTGCGAGTGTCTGGAAGCTCCCGCCGCGCACGGACGCTCCGCCAGCGGAGCCCGCCGCTCCGGGGGCAGCGCTCGCGCCTGCAGCGCCGCCCGCGCCTGCAGCGCCGCCTGCTCCGGCAACCGCTCCGCTGCCGGCTCCGGCGCCGAGCGCGCCGTAACACGTCACATCCATCCGGAACGCGCTGCGCTGCGCTGAGTTGTCGCAGGGCGGCGTTTGCCCGTTGCGATCGTGCAGGGCAAGCCTATGTTGCGGGCGGAGCAACGCAACGTGGACGACCCTAGCTTCTGGCATCGGTTGCAGTTCGCGTTCACCATCGTTTACCACTACTTGTTTCCGCAGCTGACGATGGGCCTAGCGTTCATCATCTTGCTGTGGAAGTGGCGCGCGCTGCGCACGGGTGAGTCGCGCTACGACCTCGCGGCGCGCTTTTGGGCCAAAATCTTCGGCGTGAACTTCGCCCTGGGCGTCGTCACTGGCGTGCCCATGGAGTTTCAATTCGGCACCAACTGGGCGCGCTTCTCGCGTTACTCGGCGGGTGTCGTGGGTCAAACTTTGGCCATGGAGGGCATGTTCGCGTTCTTCTTGGAGAGCGCGTTCGTGGCCGCGCTGGTGTTCGGTGAATCCAAGCTCAGCCGGCGCAAGCACTTGGGTGCTGCATTCGCGGTTTGGCTCGGCAGTTGGCTCTCGGGCTACTTCATCATCACCACCAACGCCTTCATGCAGCACCCGCTCGGTCACCGCTTGCTGGAAGGCGTGCTGGTGCTCGATCAGCCGTTTGCGTTCTTGTTCAACCCCTGGGCCCTCGTGCAATACGCGCACACCATGATGGCCAGCGTGGTCACGGCGGCGTTCGTGGTCGCCGCCGTCGGCGCGTTCTACACGCTGCGCGGGCAGCACACCGAGCAAGCCAGCCTGTACCTCGAGTGGGGGACGCGCGTCGGCTTGGTCGCGTGTTTCCTGGTCGCGTTCCCCACCGGCGATCGCCAAGCCAAGCTAGTCGCCGAGCATCAGCCGGTTGCGCTGGCCGCCATGGAGGGCCGCTTCGAGAGCGGACCAAATGCGGATCTGACTTTCATCGGTCAGCCCAACATGCGCGAGCAGCGCATCGACAATGCCATTCGCGCGCCCATGGTGCTGAGCATTTTGGCCTACGGCACGCCGCAGCGCAGCGTGCTCGGGTTGAAGGAGTTCCCGCGCGACACCTGGCCCACGAACGTGGAGCTCTTGTATTACTCGTTCCACGTGATGGCGGGGCTCGGCACGTTGTTCATCGCGCTCATGGGGCTCTCTGCGTTCATCGGCTGGCGCGGCAAGCTCGAGCACGCCCGCCCGCTGCTCTGGGTGTTGATGCTCGCCTTTCCGTTCCCGTACATCGCCACCACCGCAGGCTGGATGACCGCGGAGCTCGGCCGCCAACCGTGGCTGGTGTACGGCTTGTTCCGCACGGCGGATGGCTACAGCGCGAGCGTCAGCTCGGGCAACACGTTGTTTACGCTGATCGGCTTCAGCGGTTTGTACTTCGTGCTCGGCCTCGTGTTCCTGTTCTTGGTCGGCCGTGAGCTCGCGCACGGGCCAGAGGGCGCAGCCCATGGTTGAGCTTTGGTTCGGTTTGCTCGGGCTGATGCTGATCGCCTACGTCGTGCTCGACGGCTTCGACTTCGGTGCGGGCGCGTTACACTTGTTCGTGGCCAAGACTGACGCCGAGCGGCGCACGGTGCTCGCGGCCATCGGTCCCTTTTGGGACGGCAACGAGGTGTGGCTGATCGCCGTCGGTGGCGTGCTGTTCCTGGCCTTCCCCGAGGTGCTCACCACGGCCTTTCCAGCGTTTTACTTGGCTTTGCACCTCGTGCTCTGGTGCTTCGCGCTGCGCGGCGTTTCGATCGAGGTGCGCAGTCACGTCGCCGACGGCATGTGGAAGGCGCTTTGGGACGCGATCTTCGCCGTGGCAAGCCTGCTCTTGGCGCTGCTCTTCGGCGTGGCCTTCGGCAACGTAGTGCGCGGCGTGCCGATCGATCAAAGCCGCGAGTTCACCATGCCGTTCTTCACGAACTTCGGCACCACCGGGCACGTCGGCCTGCTCGACTACTACACGGTCAGCGTGGGCTTGTTGTCGGTCGCCCTCTTGTCCGCACACGGCGCGGCGTTCTTGGCCTGGCGCGCCGCGGGCACGGTGCGTGAGCGCTGCCTCGCCCTCGAGCGCAAGCTGTGGCCCGCGGTGGCGGCGCTATTCGCGTTGGTCACTGCCGAGACGTGCTTCGTGCGTCCAGAGCTGATGGCAAACCTCGCACACCGCCCGCTTTCGTGGCTGTGCGTCGCGCTCGCCATCTCCGGCGCGGGCGTGCTCGTCAGCTCGCGCCGCGGCGTGCTCGACGGCCGCGCCTTCCTCGGCTCGTGCGTACTCATCGCCGGCGTGCTCGCCTCCGCCGGCGCCGCGCTGTTCCCGGTGTTCCTGCGCTCCACGGTCTCGCCCGCCTTCGATCTGGACGCGTTGCATCAGCCGCGCAATTCAATCGCCATGAAGTTCGCCCTCGGCTGGTGGCCCTTCGCCTTCATGCTCGCCGTCTCCTACTTCGTGAATGTCTTCCGCGCCAATCGCGCGCGTGTCAGCCCCGACGACTATTGAGCTGCCTCTCTGCTCTCTGCCGCCCGTGCCCGATCTTCGGATCTTTCTCGGGGGTGCTCCCCGCGGGTAGCGACGTGGACGGCCGGCGCGCGCCGCGCGCCGGGTCCCTCAAGCGTTGGCTTCGCCGCCGCGAGGGACCGACGGCTTGTGGTGCGTCGTTAGTCGTAGCGGTGGGCGGCTTGGGGCGTGATGTCGCTCCCGATATGGGGAGTGAGGAGATGAGAAGAGAGAGAAGAGCAACAGGGAGGGGAGAGGGCGTGGGGGGGCGGGGGGCGGTGAGTGAATGGTGAGGTCCGGCGCAGGTCGTCCCGGGCGGTGATCGAACGGCGGGGGCGGCGAGGGGCGCAAGGTCGGTGATTGAACGGCGGGGGCGGCGAGGGGCGCGTGGTCGGTGATTCGACGGCGTGGAGCGGCAGGGTGTTTTGGAGCGCTCGCCGAGGGAATGTTTGTGCGACGGACTAGATGGTTGCGGCTCGCTGTGCGTACGCTTTCGTGGTGTCCGCGCTCGATGGGACCGGTGGCTACGCCCAAGAGGGGCGTTGCGAACACCACGAAAGCGTCCGCGATAGTTTTGATCGCGGGCTCGAGGGCGTGACGATTGTTCTTGACTGAGATTTTAAGGAACGAAGGGCACTCGGGGCGGGTGCCTCGAGATTTCGATCGTCGGTGCGGCTGATTTCGATTTGCCGAGGCGATCGTCGCGCGGGCGAGTTGAAACTCCATTCGCGGCTTAAAACGGCTCTGTGGGGGCTCGTGCGGGGTCAAAAACCATCGTGTTATGCAGAATGGATGAACGACCGATATCGATTGGGTGGGCTCGATGACGATCGACTCTTGGCGTCTCTCTCGGCGATGGTGAAGCGCGAGAATGATTCGCTTTCCGATCTGCTCGCGCATTTGGCAGAGCTCGATCAGCGCCAGCTCTGTATCGCGCTGGGTTACTCGTCGTTGTTTGCGTATTGCACCGAGGCGTTGGGGTTCTGTAAGTCTTCGGCGGGTCGGCGCATTGCGGCGGCGCGGGTGTGTCGGGAGTTCCCGGAAGCATTCGCGCGGGTGGCGCAGGGCGAGCTGCAGTTGTCGGTGCTGTGCGCGTTGCGTCCGCACCTCAACCCGGAGAATGCGAGCGAGCTGTTTGCGGCGTGCAGCCGGAAGAGTTTCGAGCAGGTGGAGGAGTTGCTGGCGGTGCGCTTTCCGAAGCCGGACGTGAGGGATTTGATTCGTCGTTTACCTGAGCGTGTTTCTACTCCCGATATCGGGAGTGAAGCGGGCTCGGGTGAATCGGTCGAGATGAAGTCAGAGTTGGGGACGACGGACACGAGTACGGCGCCAACCTCGACCCCGCTTTCTCAGTCGCAGTGCGGGGAGCGAAAGCCGGCGGCTGAGCGCGGCTCGGTGAAGCCGCTCTCAGCGGATCGGTTTAGCGTGAGTTTCACGGCAGATTGTGAGTTCCGCGAGTTACTGGATGAGGTGCGCGCGCTGATAAGTCACTCGGAGCCAAAGGGCGAGCTGATGACCTTGATGAAGCGTGGGCTCGAGGCGCTGCGCGGTGAGCTGTTGAAGAAGCGGTTCGGCGTCGGTCGGAAGCCGCGCCGGGTACGGTCAAGGACCTGCGCGGCGCGCGCGGCCGTCGGCGGTTCGGAAGGTTCGAGTGCGAGGCCGGCGGCCGTCGGCGGTTCGGGGGGCTCGCGCGCGAAGCCCAGTCGGTACGTGCCGGCGGCGGCTGCGCGCGAGGTGTACGTGCGGGACGAAGGGTGCTGCACGTTTTGCGCGGACGACGGGCGGCGTTGCGGCGAGCGGCGTTGGCTGCAGCTCGATCACGTCATTCCGTTTGCCGAGGGCGGGGTGGCTACGGTCGGCAATTTGCGGCTGCGTTGTCGTGCGCACAATCTGCACGCAGCTCGCGTGCATTTCGGCGCAGAGCAGGTGCAGGCTGCGGTGGAGCGCACTCGTGGAGCGAGGTCAGACAGAGCGCAGGCACGGCGGAGCGCGGGTGCAGCTCACTCCGTGCCTCGCGGTGCGACCTAACCGCGAGCACCTGCGTGGGCTGCGAGGTGCGTTGGACGCCCGGTGAGCGCCCAACCAAAATTGCGATTGGCTCGCCACGCGCGCAGCCATTGCTGCGTCGCGGGTGGCTCGAAGAGGGCGTTACTGCGTGAGGAGCCCAATTTTGGCTTCGTACACGAGCTTGCCGAGCTTGGGATCGTTGATGGCGATCTGGTATTCGTTCGGCACGAGGAAGGTGACGCTGGACGGGGTGCGGCCCGCTGCGGTGCCTAGGTCTTTGCCTTTGGGCTTGAAGGTCACGCTGCCTTCTTTTTCGGGGCCGAATTCGATTTCGAATTTGTGGAGCGTGTGGAGGACTTTGCCTTGGGTGCGTAGCGTGAGCCACCACCACTTGCCGTCTTTTTCTTTGAACTGGTAGCCGTCGACGTCCAAGCCTTTGCGGGCCTTGGCCATGCACTGGTTCATCTTTTTCGGGTCGTTGCCGGAGGCCGCGCTGCACTTGCTGTCGGCGGCTTGCTTCACGTCCGAGTCATTGAACGAGAGCATGAACACGACGTCGGGCGCGGTGAGGATGTCTTGAGCCGAGCGTGAGGACTTGGGCCCGTCCGTCGGTTTGGCTTCGGGCTTTTTGTCGTCCGGTTTTTTGTCGTCCGACTTGGCGTCGGAGGTGTCGTCGGCGCCTTCTTTGGCTTCGGCGGCGGGCTCTTTGTCTTTCGCGGGCGCGGCGGTTTCGGTCTCGCTCTCCGCGGGCTTCGGGGTTTCAGCGGGCGTGCCGGAGCCGCCACACGCCGCGAGCAAAAGCAACGGGAAAAACAGGCCAATCTTCGACATGTCGAGGATCGATAGCACAACCGAAAGCGGTCCAAGAGCCCTCAAGTTGCAAGGCGGGCGGCCGTTTTACGCTGTTGCAGCGGCTCACCTTCCAGGTCCGACCCCTTGGCATCCCCAGCGAACGCATACTCGACCGACCCTCTGGCGGCAGCGGCAACCGAGCCGACGGCGCGTTCTCCCGAGCCTTCCGAGGGTGGGATGGAGACTCGCATCGACGCTGGAGTGCAGGTGATCGAGGTTCCGGTTCGTGCCTATGGCAACTACGAGCCGGGCGTCGTCGTCGCTCAGAAGTACCAGCTGGTGCGAATTCTGGGTGAAGGCGGCATGGGGTCGGTGTGGGTGGCAAAGAACCTTGCCCTCGACGTACACGTCGCGCTCAAGCTGATCCGCGCCGAGCTGGCTCAGAGTGTGCCTGGCCTCGGTGAGCGATTGCTGCAAGAGGCGCGCGCCGCAGCCAGCATCGAACACCCCGCGGTGATTCAGGTCTTCGACTTTGGTCTGACCGAGCTGCGCGACCCGTTCATCGCCATGGAGCTCTTGCACGGCGAGAGCCTGGGCGGGACGATCAAGCGTCGCGGTAAGGTCAATCCGGTGCGCGCGGTGCAGACCCTGCTGCCGATTGTCGATGCCCTGTTCGCGGCGCACGAGCGCGGCATCGTGCATCGCGATCTCAAGCCCGACAACATCTTCCTCGCGCGTGGCGCGGGCGATCGGCTCGAGCCCAAGGTGCTCGACTTCGGCATCGCCAAGTTCGACCAAAAGGTGGCTTCGAACCTGACGAGCGCGGGCACGGTGCTCGGTAGCCCCGCGTACATGTCGCCCGAGCAAGCGCGCGGCGAGACGGACGTGGATTGTCGCACCGACGTCTGGGCGCTGTGCGTCGTGTTGTACGAGGCGATCACCGGGCGCTTGCCGTTCACCGGGGACAACTACAACGCGCTCTTGTACGCGATCTTGGAGGGCCAGCCGAAGACGTTCAGCGAGCTTGGGATCAACGAGCAGCTGCTCTGGTCGATCATCTCGCGCGGTCTGGAGAAGGATCGTCGCCATCGCTGTCCGAACATGCTCGAGCTGGGCCGGGCGCTGGCCATTTGGCTCTTGGATCGCGGGGTTCAAGAAGACGTTTGCAACGCCCTGCTCAAGCCGAAGTGGCTCGACCGCAACCAGCATCAAGCAAGTGCGGCGCGTCACTCGTTCTTTCCGACCGACCCGCCACTCTCTGGTGACTCCCGTGATCCGCACACCCTGCGCTCGCAAGATGGCGAGCCCGAGCTGATCCCGCTCGACGAAAACGGCGAGCTCAGCAGTGGCGTGTTGCTGCGCCCCGCCGACGTGACCACCAATCAGTTGTTCGGCGTGCCGTACTCGGGGAAGACGGGCACCGGCGCTCAGGCGGCATCGCCGCGCGCGAACGATCGGCGCTGGCTCTGGTTCGCGCTCGCGGGTACCGGCGCGCTGTTGTCCTTCTCGGTCGCGGTCGGCTGGCAAGCGTGGTCGAACGGGCGCTCACACGACGATGACGACGAGCCGCCCATCGTGCACAACGAGGAGCTGCGCCGCTCGCGCAACAACGCGGTGACCGAGGTCGGCAGCGTGGTCGAGATCAAACGGCCGACCATTGCGCCGCGCGAAACCTTGGAGCCACAGCCGGTCGCTTCACAGCCCGTACGGCGCGCGCCGACCGTCGATGCGCGCCCCGAGCCCCGCCCGAGCGAAGCGCGTCCGAAGCCGGTGCGGACGTGGGACTCGAAGCCGCCGCGTAGCGACCTGAAAAATCCGTTTCGCTGAACGCTCGCCGAGACCAGTCGATCCTTCGCCGAAGACCGTCGGCTCGCGCCGCGCTCTAACGACTCATGCCGTGCTCGAGCCCCGCGCCACCGAGCGTGACGCCGCTCGCCTGACCCCCCGTCGCGCTCGGGCTGAGGTCGAAATAGAGCATGAACCCGCCGACCACCGAGACGCCACCGCCCGCGCCTGCGAAGAGTGCCGCCGTGCGCGAGATCCCTTTGGCGTCGCCGCCGCTCGCGACTTGCGCGATCAGCGCCGTGCCGAGCAAGCCCACGCCGCTCGCCAACGTCACCAGGGTGAAGGTCTTGAGCTTCGGCTCGACGCGCGGAGGCAGACAGGGGGCCGTCGGCAGAGGCTTCTCGGCGGCCTTGTCGAGCTCGAAGGTGAAGTCGCGGGCGCGATGGGCATCGATCTCGAGCACGCCCTCGCTGCGCTCGTAGCCAGCCGCCTCGAGCACGTAGCGGTGCTTGCCCGCGAAGCTCTCCCCCGTCCAAGGCGTGACTCCGACGGCCTGGCCGTCGAGCTTGATGATCGCGCCGTCCGGGATGGACAGCACGGTCAGCTGCTGCAGTCCCTTCAAGCTCAGGGCTTGTTCGAGTTGATGCACATGCCCATCGACCTCTCGCGCGTCGGGCGCATCGGGCAGGCGCCGCAGGTAATCTCGGTAGTAGCGCAGAGCACCCGACTGATTGCCCATGCCTTCGAACGACTTGCCTACGTTGTAGGAGAGCTTCGGGTCCGGATACAGCCGGTTGGTCTCGAGGAAGATGTCGACCGCGTCGTAGAAGCGGGCTTCGCGGTAGGCCGTGACGCCCTTTTCGAACAGCAGCTGGGCGCGCGCTTTGGCGACCGCTTCCGGCTCGCCCAAGTCTGGCTTGGCTTCGCTCGTCGCCGGCGCGGAGGCCGCGGCGGGCTTCTTGGCGGGCGGGGTTTGGGCCAATGCGGTGGCCGCTGTCGACAGCGGACAGCTCAAGGCACTCAAAAACAACGCGTAGCGAATCGCCGACATGACCCAGTGACGCTCTGCGCAAGTACGACAACGCGGAGGCGCGACTTAAGCCAGCTCAGAACCTGAGCGGGAAAGGCAGGAAACGGAGCGGCGCTTCGTGATCCGGCCGGGCGGGCGGGATCGACCCGCCGCGCCCCGTTCGGAGCAACGCCAGCTATCAGGCGACGATTTCGTCGATCGCCGAGATCGGGGCGCCGGTCAGGTTCGCGCCAAAGTCGGTCACGCCCATGCCGAACACCCTGTTCATCACGGTGTAGTGGAAATCGCGCAGCGGGCGCTTGTTGATACTCGGGGCACGTGCCGCTGGTCTGGGTCGAGCCGTCGGCCGTGAACTTGCGCTTGGTCACGTGGTCGCACGTGAACTCCGAGCGTTCGTCCTCGAGCATGTAGGTGATGATGCGGGTCACGTCGCACTGCATGGCCATGACGATCAGCGAGCTCATCGCGTCGGCGTGGTCACCCTTGTTGTAAGTGGCCGTGGTCTGCTTGATGCCGTCCTCGGTGACGGTGGCCATTCGTCGGCTTGGTGGCGGCGGAGCAACCGACCGCGCCCACGCCGCCCATGCCCGCGGAGACTTGCGTCACCTTGAGCTCGACTGCGCGCACGGAGTCCAAGAACTCGTCCATACGCTTTTGGTCGATGGCGCCGAGGCGCGCGCGCGTCGCCGTCGCGTTCTCCAAGCAGGCGTCGAGCACGCTCTTCTTGAGCGCGATGCGCTAGGCCGTGACGGCCGGGTCGACCGTGCCGCCGCCGCCCGGCATCGCAACGGCCGAAATGATGTTGAAGGCTTCGAGCGGGTCGACCTTCTTGTACATCGGTTGCGTCTCGGTCTTCCACGACACGCTGCGGCTGTTCGAGCACTGCTTGCCGTCGCAGTAGCTATGCACGGTGGACAGGCCGAGCTGCAGCGAGGCGAGCGGAGTCCAGACCCGAGAGCTTCAGGCCGTCTGGGAAGCTGGTCGATTGCGGCAGCTCCGTAGCCGGATCGATGGTCGAGCCGTCCGGGCACTTGGTGCGGTACTTACCGATGCCGTCGTACTGCTCCATGGCCAGACCGAACGGGTCCATGATCGAGTGGCAGGCGTTGCACGCAGCCTGCGAACGGTGCGCTTCCAAGACGGCGCGCACGTTGGTGGCTTCGGGCTTGGCGCCGTTGTCTTCCAACTTGGGCACGCCCGGAGGGGCCGGGGGCGGCGGCGAGCACAGCAGGTTCACGAGCACCCACTTGCCGCGGATGGTCGGTGACGGCTGCCCTATTTGTGGAGGCCTCGCTGCGCTCGGGGAACCGGGTAGACGACTACTCCTCGTCCTGGCACTCTGCCTTGGTGAATACTCAGGAGAGCTACGGGTCGATCACGGCACAGGGCGGCGGCTATCCACCTGGTGGTTACGGACCACCAGGTGGTGGTCAACCACCGGGTGGTTGGGGCCCTCCCGGCGGACCACCGCCGGGCGCACCTCCTGGCGGCGGTCAGCCTCCTGGTGGCTGGGGTCCCCCAGGTGGACCGCCACCGGGTGCACCTCCTGGCGGCGGTCAGCCTCCCGGTGGTTGGGGTCCTCCCGGTGGACCGCCGCCCGGTGCGCCTCCAGGCGGCGGTCAGCCTCCAGGTTGGGGCCCTCCGGGTGGTCCGCCTCCTGGCGGCGGCGGTTATGGTCCGCCTGGCGCGCCTCCGGGCGGCGGCGGTTATGGTCCGCCCGGCGGGCCCCCGGGTGGCGGCGGCTACGGCCCGCCTGGCGCACCGCCCGGCGGTTATGGTCCGCCCGGCGCGCCTCCCGGTGGCGGCTACGGTCCACCGGGCGCTCCTCCCGGTGGCGGCTACGGCCCGCCCGGTGCACCCCCTGGTGGTGGTGGTTACGGTCCACCCGGCGCGCCTCCCGGCGGCTACGGCCCGCCCGGCGGCGGCTACGCTCCCCCGCCGCAGTATGCGCCACCAGGCGGCGGCTTTGCTCCGCCACCTTATCAGCTCGGTGGGCCGCCTCCCGGCGGTGGCGCTGGCATCGAAGCCAGCGAGGCGATCGGTTTCGGCTGGGCCGCGGTGACGAAAGACTTCGCCGGAGTGGCGCTCCCGATCGCCGTTGCCGCGTTCGTCGCTGCGCTCCCGGGTATCGTGCTCGGCGCGGTTCGCGGCGGGCTGATGGCGGGGCTCAGCGCATCGGGCTCGGTGGACTCGACCGTGATCGTGATCTTGAACATGGTCGGCTCGCTGCTGAACGTCGTGATCTCGACCGTCGTCCAAGCCTACGTCATGGGCGGCATCGTGCTTTTCGCACTGAACGTCGCGCGCGGCCAAAAGCCGGAATTCAACGTCGTCTTTTCTGGCGGCAAATACTTCGCGTCCGTGTGCGGCGCCACGCTGCTGTACAATTTCGCGGTCGGCATCGGCTTTGCGTTCTGCCTCGTGCCCGGCTTGTTCTTGGCCGCGTGTTGGGTCGCGTACATGCCGTTCATCGTCGACAAGGGCCAGGGTGCCGTGGACGCGCTGAAGTCCAGCTGGCAAGTGACCACGCCGTACCGGATGAACCTCGTTGTCTACATCCTGCTCTCGTTTCTCATCTTCATCGCCGGCTTCCTCGCCTGCGGCATCGGCGCCCTCCTCGTGTCCCTGCCCGTCGTGATGATCGGCAACGCCTACCTGTACCTGAAGCTGGTCGGCGAACAGCCGCGCCTGCCCGGGACCTGATCCTGATGCCCCAAGCGGCCGGTACAAGCGAAGCGCGTACCGGTCGTCCCTCGAGTCGAGCAGATCGTCTCTTTGAGTAGGCGCAGGGGCGAATCGGGCGCGAATCGGACGCGAATCCACGGGCGCGGAAGAGCGCACACCGACCGGTGCTAGCAACTGGCTCGCACTGGTCGTTTTTTTGTTTTGGGGTAGCGGGCTTTGAGTGTGAAGTGCGGCAAAAAGCTTGGTTTGCGGCGCGACCCCGTGCGACGCGAGCGGTGCGACGCGGCACGACGCAGCACGACGCAGCACGACGCAGCACGACGCGGCACGACGCAGCACGACGCAGCACGACGCGGCACGACGCAGCACGACGCGGCACGACGCGGCACGACGCAGCACGACGCAGCACGACGCGGCACGACGCAGCACGACGCAGCACGACGCAGCACGACGCAGCACGACGCAGCACGACGCAGCACGACGCGGCACGACGCGGCGAGCCGTGCGCGCGGTGCGACGCCGCGTGACGCCGCGCGACGAAGCGCGCCCGGTTGCGAGCGGATGGATCTATGCGCGAAGCACGCTCACATGCGCGGTACCTCCCAGAAGTAGACCAACCCGTGGCGCCGCCAGCCAGTGCTGAGCAGCCAAGTGCGCGGGGGAGCGATTGCGCGCGGTGTGATGCTGCGAAAGGCGCGAGGCAGCGCGTGTGCAAAGCCATCGAACCACTGTGCGGACGACAATGGATCGAGCCCGCGGCGCGACTGATGCTTATTGCGATTCTGAATCACGTACACCAACGCATTGCGAACCTGACGTGGACTCGTTAGCTGCCGACCGTGCCAGCGATCGGCCCAAAACCGGCCGCGCCGAAACACCAGCCGATTCACGTGCCGCGCTACCCGCACCATCAGACCGTGCATACCGGCGGAAAGAGCCGCGCTCGTTGGCGCCTCGACCAACAGGTGCACGTGATTGTCCTGCAACGAATAATGGACAATCCGGAAATCAGGGCGCTGACTATCACGCAGGGCGCCGAGCACGGTGCGCCTCATGAACTGGCTACGCAACGAACGCACGGCCGCGCGCAACGTGACATGCACCGGATACGCCGCGCGATGAACCACCCGCGTGCGATGCGGTGTTCGCCGTAAATGCGCAACTAGCGGAGGACGCCCGGCACCCACCCGCGCTCCACCACGCCGCGACTTGCCGCGAACACGCAACTCCAACTGCTTCACCACGCGCCTCCCGTGTGTATGCATAGCTCGAGAGGCGGAGTGGGCAAGTGGCACGCTCAAAATCAGATGGTGCGCCGTGACATTGTTTGGTCGCGCGAACCACGGTTTGAATTGGGCGATGTTCGTCGCGTCGAGCCGCGCCATCCACATCGCGTCTCGAAGAGTCGAGGTTTGCGATCGCCAAAATTAAACGCGATGGCGGCATCGCGAACCACGGTTTGAATTGGGCGATGTTCGTCGCGCCTTCCACCTCGCGTCTCGAAGAGTCGAGGTTTGCGGAACATCGCCGAAATCAAACGCGATGGCGGCGTCGCGAGCCACGGTTTGAATTGGGCGATGTTCGTCGCGTCGAGCCGCGTCGAGCCGCGTCGAGCCGCGTCGACCCTGGTGAACCGCGTCGAGCCCTGGTGAACCGCGTCGAGCCCTGGTGAGCGGAACATGGCCGAGATCAAACGCGGCTTGGCGAACCTGAGCCGCGCTTCGAAAAGGGCGATGTTCGTTGCGCCGAGCCGCGCTGGGCGATGTTTGAGTCGGCCTCGGTCGTGCGGAGCAGTGAGCTAGGCGTCGTGTTGTGGGCGCTGCGCCCGCTTGCCCCTCCGTCTGGAGAGTGCGGGAGTGGCGGCCTTCCTTTGGGGGTGAGCGTCGGGGTGGGAGCGGGGGCGGGAGAGGCTCGTTCGCTCGCTTCGCTCGTTCACTCGGCGTCTTGGCAGCAGCGGAAGCCGGTTGAGTAGTCGTGATAGACGGCGGCGTGGGCGGTGGTTTCGTAGTTGCAGCCCGCGCCGTTGATTTCTGCGTCGCCGTAGAAGCCGCCGCGGAAGAAGCCGTGGCCGTTCGGGGCGACTTCGGAGCCCCACTCGTGAAGGTTGCCAACGAGGTCGTAGACCCCGTAGGGCGACATGGAGCCGGCGTAGGCGCCGGTTTTGGCGAGGCCGCCTGGCCATTGGTTGAGGCGCGGGTCGTTCATCAGTGAGGGGTCGAAGGGGGCGCCTTGGCCGAACACGGCGGGGACGGCGCTGCCTTTGCCTTCGTTGCATTTGCCGCGCACGCGCTTTGTGCCGCCGTAGGGGTAGGCGGTGCTGCGGTTGGGGCCGCGGCAGGCGAGGGAGAATTCGGACGCGCTGCACAGGCGTTTGCCGGCGTTCTGGCACGCGGCTGCGGCTTGTACTTGCGAGATGTAGCCTTGCGGAACGACGCCGGCTGCGACTTTGGCGCGCACGCGCAGGCCGTCTACCGGCGTGTACGGCGAGTGTGCGAGCTCGTGGCCGTCGGCGTCGAGCTCGACGACGTAGGCTTCGTAGCGGTCCATGCAGTAGCCGCTGACGTGGGCCATGCCATCAGGGCACGCGGCGCGCGGGCCAATCACGAGCACGTTGGCCGTGTGCGCGTTGCTGGCGGCCGCGGTGACGCTGGCGAGCACCGTGCTGGCGCTGAACTGATCGCTCAATGTCGCGACACCGAGCGCAGGGTCACCGGGGGCGAGCGTGGAGTGCGGGTGCTGTGCCTGTCCGCAACCGAACAGGCTCGCAATCGCAATTAGAACGGACGCACGTCGCAAATCGCTCACCGGCCCAAATTCCTACAGGCAATCCACGGGATTGCAAGCAGCGTGTGCGCCGTACAAGTGCGGCAGTTGTGGGCGAGGCCGTGTTTCGCGGAAAAGTTCGCTGTGCGCGGATGTGCCTACGGCCGCGCGCCGATCTTGTTGCCGCAATGTGCCGGGAAGTTTGCGCGCATCGCGCAAACCGTCGTCACGCTGCTCTCTCCCGCGAAGCGGCCCCCAATCCCTCAGGGTTGTAACCCGGTTGCTTCGTCAACGCCGAGCATCAGGTTCAGGTTCTGAACCGCCGCGCCCGACGCGCCTTTGCCGAGGTTGTCGAGGCGCGCGACGAGCAGGATCTGCGTGTCGTGGCCGAACACGAACAGCTCCAGCCGGTTCGTGTCGTTGCATTCGATGGGGCTCAGGTAGCCTTCGTCCAGCAGCGTCGTGCTGTCGAGCGGCTGCACGCGCACGAATGGCTCACTCTGATAGTGCGCCGCGAGCACCTCGTGCACGTCTTTCGCGGCGAGGCGCTTGGGCAAGAGGCGCGTGATCAGAGGCACCGAGACGAGCATGCCTTTGTAGAAGTTGCCGACGACTGGCTCGAAGAACGGTGGCGCGTCGAGGCCGACCACGTGCTGCATCTCCGGTAGGTGCTTGTGCTGTAGCGTGAGCCCGTACGGGCGGGGGCCGCGCAGGCGCTCTCGTTGCTCGGACGTCGCTTCTTCGTACTTGGCGATCAGCTTCTTGCCGCCGCCGCTGTAGCCGCTCAACGAGTGGACCACGGCCGGATAGTCCTTCGGCACCAAGCCGAGCGCCGCGAGCGGCGCGAGCAACGCGACCATGCCCGTGGCATGACAACCCGGGACGCTGACGCGGGTCGACTTGCGTATCGCGTCGCGGTGGCCCTTCTTGAGCTCGGGAAAACCGTACACGAAGTCTGGGCTCACGCGGTGCGCACTGCTCGGATCGATCAGGCGCGTGCGCGAATTCTGGATCATGCCCGCCGATTCGCGCGCGGCGGCGTCGGGCAGGCAGGTGATCACGACGTCGACCTCGTTGATCAGCTTTTGGCGAGCCGCGGGATCCTTGCGTAGCTCGGCGGGCAGCTCACGCAGCTCGACATCCGTGCGGGACTGCAGTCGCTCTTGGATCTGCAGTCCGGTGGTGCCTTCGCGTCCGTCGATGAAAATGCTGGCCATGCGGTTCCGGGCCCAGATGTACGGCAAAGCCGGGCCGCGTGCCAGCGCGCGGTGAGGGCGGGTCCTAAAACCAATGCCGTCGCCCGCCTTCAGATCCGCTTCGCATGCCCGTGTTGCAGCTCCTCAACGTACCTTCCAGGTACGTCTTCGCCGCTGCGCCTTGGCCTGCTCGCGGCTCTGACGCGACAGGGGGCGGGCTCGTTCCCACGTTGTAGGGCCCGCTCTACTTATCTGGGGTGACGACGATTTCGACGCGGCGATTTTCGGCTCGGCCGTCGGCGGTCTTGTTGTCGGCGACGGGGTTGCTCGCGCCTTTGCCCTCGGCGGTCGCCTTCTCGGAAGGCACGCCGCGCGTCACCAGATAGTCACGCACGGATTGAGCGCGCCGCAGGGACAGGCGATCGTTGTCGGCCGCGCTGCCCACGCTGTCCGTGTAGCCTTGGACGACGATGGCCTTGAAGCCCTGATCGTTCAACGCTTTGGCGACTTGGTTCAGCTTGTCTTGGGCGATGGGCAGCAGATCGCTCTTGCCGGTCGCGAACAGCACGGAGCCCGAAAGCGTGATGACCACGCCACGCGACTCTTCTTTCACTTTCGCGATTTCGGCGAGGCTCGCCATGGCCGCTGCGGCTTTGCGTTCGGCCTCGGCACGTGCGGCCTTCTCGGCCGCGAGCTCTGCCTTGGTCTTGACGACCTCGTTGCTGGTGGCTTCGCGTGCTTTGCGCTCGGCCTCGAGCTGCTCTTTGGTCTTCTCGAGACCTTCGATCTGCGTGTTCTTGAAGTCTTTGTCGGCCGCGGCGCGATTGCGCTCGGCCTTTTCGCGGCCACCCTCGGCAGCGGCCAGCTCCGCGCGGCGCTGGGCGACGTAAGCCAGATCCTTGGTCTTGGGGCTCGGGCCGTCGTCATCGAAGCTGCGTTGAGCGGCCTCGAGCGAAGTCTTCGCCGTGTCCAGCTGTGCGGGCGCGAGCTCCGCCGCCGGACCCTTGCTCGCGTCGGCGTAGGCCGCGCGCGCGTCGAGCAGCTCTTGCGGAACGGCGGCAGTGCCGCAGCCGACGACCAGCGCGCCGCACAAGCCGAGCGCGATGAGGCTCGAGGAGGAGCGACGGAACGCCGCGAAACGGACAGAAGTCATGGCCGTGCTGAAAGCAATCACTTCGCGATCTCCTTGCGCAGTTTCCCAACCTGTTCACTGGCTTCGCTGGCATCACCCTGCGCCTTGGCTTCCTTGGCCAAGGACAGCGCAAGCTCAGCGTCGGCTTGCGCGCGATCGAGAGTGCGCGCCGCGGTTTCGTTGTCGCCGTCGGCGATCTGCTTCTGCGCGGCCTCGATTTGGTCTTTGGCCAGCTTCAGGTGCAAAGCGGCTTTGGGGTTTTCGGCGGCGCCACCGACCTCAGCGCCCTTCACGTCGGCTTGTGCTGCGGTGAGCGCCTCTTGCGGGACGGCAGCTCCGCCGCAGGCGAGCAACGCCATCATGGAAAAGCACGAGAAGACCCAGGTTCTATCGTTCATCGCGCCCGAGTATATCCAAATGGCTCGGGCGCGATAGCGTTGAAAACGTCGCGTATTTAGCGGAATTTCACAGTGTTACACGATGTAGGTCAAGGCTTTTTGAACTTCAAAACGAAGCGATCAGACGTGCCGCGGCGCTCGCCGGCCACGCGCGGGGAGTCGCTCCAATCCCGGGCGTCGTTCGGGTTTTTCAAGAAGGACGCTTCTTCGACGAGCTTGAAACCGGCGTGCTCGACTTCGGCGCGCAGCGTCGACTCTTCGATGCGATGCAGCGTTTGCACGACGCTCAAACCGCTGCCCGGTGCCGCACTGTGATCGACGATGCCGTAGATGCCACCGGGCCTGAGCGCGTTGAAGATGGCGCGGTTCATCTTCTCGCGGTCGGTGCCGATCCAAACGGTGTCGTGATAGAAGAGCACGTCGATCACGGCATCGAGGTTCGTGGCTTCGGGCGGCAGTGGGTCGTCGAACTCGCGATCGGCACGCACCACGTTTGCCAGTGCGGGCTTGGCGAGGCGCGCGGTCCACGGCGCGTTCGCGAACTTCTCCAAGATCATGGGTGAGTTCTGGCCGTACACTTTGCCGCTCGCGCCGACGACGCGCGCCAGCAGCTCGGTGGTGTAGCCGCCGCCAGCGCCCAGCTCTGCCACCTTCATGCCCGGCTGAATGCCGAAGAAAGCGAGCATCAGATCGGGCTTTCGTCCGCCATCGAGCGCGCGATCTTCCGGCGAGCGGTCGGGCGCATCCACCGCCGCGCGCACGTAATCCGGGACACTGGGTGTTGCTGGAGTGCTCACTGACGCAGCGCTGCTCGGCGCGGGCGCAGGCTCCGGCAGGGGGCTGGAAGGCGGCGGCGGATTGCTACAGCCGAGTAGGCCGGCGAGTACGAGGGCGGGGAGTGCGACATGGCGATGAAACATGCGCCGGACTATTGGACCCGCGTCGCGCTGCGTCGAGCCCTGTGTGGTCAAAGGGGCACATCGACAGCTCCAAAATAAGAAACGCCCCATCGAACCTGAATCGATGGGGCGAAAGGCTGCAGAGTGTGAGCCTGGGAGCTGCGAGCTGCTCCCAGGCGTCACGCATTCATCACTTGATGAACAGCATCTCTTGGTATGTGGGCAGCGGCCAAATGTCGTCGGCCACGAGGCCTTCGAGCGTATCGGCCACTTCGCGGACCTTGAGCTGCGCGGGCAGGATCGCGTCGCGGAAGTACTTGGCTTCCTCGAACACGCTCGCAGCGCCGTGATGAGCGGCGGCTTTCTCCAGGCCGGCGACCGCTGCGTTGAGGTCCGTCAGCAAGCCGCTGATCTTGGTCAGCAGCGAGGTGTCCGCGGTCACGCCCGCAGCCTTGAGCGCGCCCACGTTGGTCGCGAGCTCGGTCTGGTAGCGGGTCGTCGCCGGGATGATCAGAGTCTTGGCGATCTGGAGGACCAGGTTCTTCTCGACGTTGATGGTCTTGACGTACTGCTCGAGGAAGATCTCGTAGCGGGCATGCAGCTCGCGGGCCGAGAGCACCTTGTACTTCTCGAACACCGCAATCGCTTCCTTCGTCTCGTACTGCGGCAGGGCGTCGACGGACGTCTTCAGGTTCAAGAGGCCGCGCTTCTCGGCTTCTTGGTGCCACTCTTCCGAGTAGCCGTTGCCGTTGAACACGACAGCGCCGTGCTCGGTGTACACCTCTTGCAGCACCTGCTGGATCGACTGGTTCAGCGTCTTGCCGGCGCCGATCGAGGCTTCGAGCTTGGTGGCGATGAAGTCGAGCGAGTCCGCCATGATCGTGTTCAAGATCGAGATGGCGATGCCGGGGGCCTGGCTCGAGCCGACGGCGCGGAACTCGAAGCGGTTGCCGGTAAAGGCGAACGGGCTCGTGCGGTTGCGGTCGCCCGCGTCACGCGGCAGGTGCGGCAGCGAATCGACACCGATTTGCAGCTTGCCACCGGCCTTGGAGGACTTCGCGCCACCGGCTTTGATCTGCTCCCAGACGTCGTTCAGCTGCTCGCCCATGAAGATCGAGATGATCGCGGGCGGAGCTTCGTTGGCGCCGAGGCGGTGATCGTTGCTGGCGGAGGCGATGCCCGCGCGCAGGAGGCCGCCGAACTTGTGCACCGCGCGGACGACCGCGCCGCAGAACACGAGGAACTGCGCGTTGTCATGCGGCGTGGCGCCCGGATCGAGCAAGTTGCCCTGGGTGCTGTTGCCGAACGAGTAGTTCAAGTGCTTGCCAGAGCCGTTGACGCCAGCGAACGGCTTCTCGTGCAAGAGGCACACGAGGTCGTGCTTCTCGGCTACCGACTTGAGCGTCACCATCACCAGCTGCTGGTGATCGGCGGCGATGTTGGCGCCTTCGAACACGGGCGCGATTTCGAACTGGCCGGGGGCCACTTCGTTGTGGCGCGTGGCGACGGGGATGCCGAGGACGAGCAGCTCACGCTCGAGCTCGAACATGAACGCCTGCACGCGGGCCGGGATCACGCCGAAGTAATGATCTTCGAACTCTTGACCCTTGGGCGGCTTGGCGCCGAACAGGGTGCGGCCGGCATTCAGCAAGTCCGGGCGCGCGTAGAAGAAGTTCTTATCGATCAGGAAGTACTCCTGCTCGCAACCCGCGTACGAGGTGACGGCCGAGATCTGCTCGTGACCGAACAGCTTGAGGATGCGCGTGGCATGCGCGCTGAGCGCGGCGGTGGCGCGGAGGACCGGGGTCTTGGTGTCGAGCGCTTCGCCGGTCCACGACACGAATGCGGTCGGGATGCAGAGCGTGGTGCCGTTGACGGTCTCGGCCAAGTACGCGGGGCTGGTCACGTCCCACGCGGTGTACCCGCGGGCTTCGGACGTGGCGCGGATGCCGCCGCTCGGGAAGCTGGAGGCATCGGGCTCGCCCTGGACGAGCTTCTTGCCGGTGAACTCCGCGATGGCGTTCCCTTCGCCGTCAGGGTTGTAGAAGCTGTCGTGCTTCTCCGCGGTGAGGCCAGTGAGCGGGTAGAAGATGTGCGCGTAGTGCGTGGCACCCTTCGACAGCGCCCAGTCCTTCAGGGCGGCGGCGACCACGTCAGCGGTCGCGGGGTCGAGGGGCTGGTTGCCCTCGATCGTTTTCTTGAGCGACTTGAAGACGTCCTTCGGGAGGTGCGACTTCATGGCCCCCAGGCCAAAGACGTTGGCACCGAACAAGGTACCCGACGCGGTTTCCTTGTACTTGAGGGGCGGCGAGCTTGTCTTGAACGCCGAGATCTTGGAAATCGCCTGCTGCCGGATCGTGCTACCGCTCATGTTTTTTTCCTCTTAGTGGCTCTATTCGGCTGGGAAATCACCGAAGGGCGTTCCATCTACCGCTAGCAGTCTTTCCGCGCGACTGCCGAACTGTTTCGGCAATGTTTCGTCGCCTGGGTCGAAATTCCACGCGTTGTCCCAAAAATACCGCATTTTAAGGCGAATTTTACGGCTTTTACAATCCGGGCCGCGGTTTCTTGCCAATCCCGCAATGCGGGTATTTATGGAGCCGCAACACGCCCGCCCGCAGGCCGATGTGGCCCGTGCTCCTCACAGCTCGCAGGTCATCTCGATCATCGTCTCGCGGAAGCCGACGGAGGCGAAGAAGTGCCGGGCCGTGGCGTTCTTGCTCGCCGTGTGAAGCACGACGCGCGGCGCGCCCTGCTCGCGCAAGCGATCACGCACCGCCTCGACGAGTAGCCGCGCCACACCTTGGCGGCGCACGCTCTCGCTGACGAAAATGTCATGCAGCGCGCCGCACGCATCGAGCAAGTTGTTCCAGTCGCGTGGCTCGAGCCGCGCGTACGCATAGCCGACGACCTCATTGTCCCGTTCTGCGACGAGGATCAACGCACCGGGCTCAGTGAGCTGGCTTTTGAAGAAGCGCGCGTATCCCGCTTCGACGTTCGGCACCAACATGAAACGGAGCGCGTCGAACTCGTGGTGCTGCCTGACGAGAAGGCCTGCGAGCACGGACACTGCGGACAGATCACGCGCTTCGGCGGCTCGGATGGTGACGGTCATGCCCGCCAACCATACCGCTCCTTACCAAACCAAGATACCGGTGCCGACCAAGATGGACAGCGCGGTGCCGAACACCACGATCACGATCACGGCCAAGGTCACGACCACGCGCCGCCGGGCGTCACGCCGCAGCCGATCTTCGGGATCGCCGCCGCGGTGCAGCTCGGCGAGCGCGGCCAAATCCGGCACGGACTGTTGCTCGCTCGGGACCTTCAGCGCCTCCTCCAGCGCGATCATCACGGCTCCGTGGGGACCGCCCGGCGTGGGCCGCACCCGCACCGAGATCGGCGCGTCGGCCGCGTTCGGCGAAGAGATGCTCGGCTGAGCTTGAGTCGATGCGCGCTCCAAGGCGGCCATGGCGGGGCCAGACACGACCTCGACCGGGCTCACCAAATCTTTGATCGACATGACCGAGCTCACCTCTTTGAGCCAGGCACGGCGCAGCGAGGTGCCGACGGAGTCTTCCTGCACGCCCCGGTCGAGCAGCCAGCGCGCGAGGGCCTCCCCCAAGTCACGCATCGTGGGGTAGCGATCGACGGCGAGCTTGGCCAGGCCCCGGGTGAGGATATCCCAAAGCTCCGGCTGATCGACGCCGTACGCGCTCAAGGGCTTCGGGGCGTCGTCGATGATGGTGCGCAGCAATGCGTTGTAGTTGTCGGCATCGAAGGGTCGGCCGCCCGTCATGGCCTCGAACAGCACGACGCAGAAGCTCCATTGATCGGTACGCGCGTCGCTGGTTTCACCGCGCGCTTGCTCGGGCGACATGTAGTCCGGCGTGCCAAGCGCGATGTCACGCACCGTGAGCCGACGCACGCGATCGGTTTTGCGCGCGATCCCGAAGTCGAGCAGCTTGGCTTGTAAGCCGAGCTCGGCCTCGGCCAGAAACACGTTCTCCGGTTTGATGTCGCGGTGCACTATGCCGCTGTCGTGAACCGCGCTCAGCGCATGCACGATCGGCAGCAGCGTGGCCACCGCCTGCTCGGCGTGCAGGGGGCCACGCTGCTCGATGCGCGTCGCCAAATCTTCACCTGCGAGGAGCTCGAGCACGATGAACGGGTCACCGCGTTCGGTGTGCCCGAAGTCCAGCGCGCGCACGATCGCGGGGTGGCCGAGGCGCGCGGTGTTGCGCGCTTCTTCCAGCAGGCGTTCGGCCAGACCGGATTCCTGCGTGCCAACGTCGCCGATGAACTTCACGGCCACGTCGATATCGAGACTCAGGTGGTGCGCCACCCACACTTCGCCCATGCCGCCTGAACCGAGCGGGCGCAGTAGCTCGTACTTGTCGGCGACGATCACGCCGGGCGCGTAGGCCATGCGCCGACCGGAGACCGGGCCCGACCCGTCCAAGCCCCCTTCTTCCAACAAGATTTCGGGACCGGACTGAGTGCGTGGCGGACCGAAAGCGCTCAGGGTTCGAATACTCGTCGTGGGGCCGTCGCCCTCGACGGGCGGAGGCGTGGACGCGCCGCTGTCGCGCTTTCCAGTGCCAGGCACACGAGTCATTTCGCGTCAGTCTAGCTCGGGGCGCCACTGGTCGCCCAATGAAAGGTTCTTTGCCCCAACCTCGCGCTCGCCAAATTCTTCAATCGTATTCGCGAGGTTTCGACTTTTGAAGCGCGCTCTTTTCACGCAACCGTCACGCGCGCTCCCACTCCCAGCAGTGATCTCGTCACGAGACGCGACTCATGTCTCCAATGTAGTTCGATGTCGCTCACCTAGCGAGCTCGGCGTGCCGTCACATGGGCTCGCGGGCGTCGGGCAAGGTGAGGAGGTTGGGGGTGAGGTTCTTCAAGGCGTCGGCGTAGCGTTCCAGGAGCTTGCCGCGCAGGTTGAGCAGATCGAGCTCGCCTTCGACCATGTCGACGCGCGCGCGCTCGACGCTGAGCTGCGATTGTTGGTGCGCGTCCTCAGCTTGCTTCACGTCCGCGGCGACTGCGGTGCCGGCCAGGAATTTGCCCTTCTGACCTTCGGCTTGTTGGCTCGCGACTTTCTCGGTCACGAGCGCGACCTCCAGGCTGCGCTTGGCCGCGTTGCGGCGGAGCAGGGCCGTGCGCACCGCGGAGCGTAGATCTTGGCGCGCCGATTCGATTTGCTTTTCGGCGATGTGGGCGGAGAGCAGCGCGCTTTCGATCAGAGCGCTGCGCCGAGTGTCGGTGAGCGGCGTCTCGAAGGTGAGCCCGACGTGCGCGCTCACCGCTTCCATCTGCCCGAACTGTTCGAACGCGGGCGACACGGCTCGATTGCCGAGGCCTTGTGCTTGCACGTAAGCGTCGACGTCGAGCCGCGGGCGCAGCGCGTCCCCTGCGATTTTCGCTTGGCCCTGCGCGACCTCGAGCTGCGTCTGCAGCTGCTTGAGGTTGTACGAAGCGGCCAGCGCGTCATTCATCGCTTGGTCGCCCAAGTCGTCGATCACGACATCCGGCGGGTTGTCGGACGCGGTGAAGTCGGGGCCGGTGCGTTCGGCTAGCCCGAGGAAGCGCGCGAGCGTGATCGAGTCGTTCTGGGCGTCGAGCGCTTGATTGACGACGGCTTCTTCCTGGGAGGCGAGCTGTGTGTAATAGGGCAGGGCGTCGACATTGGCGAGCACGCCGCTCTTCACTTGCTCTTCGGCCTGCGTTTGCAGGGACTTTGCCAAATCCCGCGTGGCTTCTTTGATGCGCACGGCTTGCGTCGAGTACCAAAGCTCCCAATACGCGGTCAGCAGATCATGCAGGGTTTGACTGGCGGTCGCTTGCGCTTGTAGCGCCTCGGCGGTGCGATTCAGACGGGCCACGCGCAAGCTCTCCAGCCCGAGCGCGCTGCCGTAGCCGCGCAAGAGCGGTTGCGTCGCGGCCAGCTTGCCGACCAACGAATAGGCTGGGCCGACTGCGTTCGGGCCACCCAGGTTGTTAATCGGCGGTGAGGCACTGGCCGAGCGCTGGCCGGTGACGGTGGCTTGCAGCACGGTGCCCATCGCGAACTGCTTGGTCAGGCCGGCACCGACGTTGTACACGTTGCTCGTGCTGATCACGGTGCCGTCGGTGCCGCGCAAGCTCGGGTTGCGCGAGTGCGTGAAGCCGGCGTTGGCCGAAAATATGGGATCGTACAGGGCTTCTTCGGCCGTGACGTTGAAGCGCGCTTGGGCTTCGCGGAGCAGGGCCGTGTGCAGCTCGGGGTTGCTTTGCACGGCCAGCTCGACGGCTTGCTGACTCGAGATCATGCCCGTCGCTTGGGTCGGCGCGGCCAGTTCTTGGGCGTGGCTCAGCGCCGGAAGACTTGCGCCAATCACGCCGATGGTCAGCGCTAGCGCGTTACGAGACAGCGATTTCCGGTCACTCATGGCGTAGCGCCTCGATGGGGTTCAGTTGCGCGGCCTTGCGCGCGGGCAGGTAGCCGAAGAGCACGCCGACCAGCGCCGAAAAGGCGAACGCCAAGGCGATGATCTCGGGCGGGATGACGAACGGCAGCGACAGCGAACGCGCGGCGAAAAAGGAGCCAATGAGCCCGATGATCACGCCGATGATGCCGCCCAGCGTCGAGAGCACGATCGCTTCGAGCAAGAACTGCATCATCACTTCGCTGGCGAACGCGCCGATCGCCAAGCGGATCCCGATCTCCCGCGTGCGCTCGGTGACCGACACCAACATGATGTTCATGATCCCGATCCCGCCCACGATCAGGCTGACCGCGGCGATCGCGCCGAGCAGCGCCGTCATCGCATTGGTGGTGCTCGTTACGGTGTCGGCGATCTCGGCCATGTCGCGGACGTTGAAGTCATCGTCCGCGCCGAGCGGCAAGTGGCGCCGCTGACGGAGCAGCGCGCGAATGCTCTCGGCCACGATGGAGGTGTCGAGCCCTTCCTCGGCAGACACCAGGATCAGTGACACGTCGTTGTTGCCCGTGATGCGGCGTTGGAAGGCCGCCAGCGGGAGCAAGATCAGGTCGTCTTGATCCTGACCCATGCCGGCCGTGCCTTTGGAGACCAAGGTGCCGATCACCTGACACGACAGCTTGCCGACGCGAATCTGCTTGTCCAGCGGGTCCTGCGTGCCGAACAGGTTCGTCTTCACGGTGGCGCCGATCACGCACACGGGGACCCCCGACTGCGCCTCTCCCTGGGTGAAGGTGCGCCCTTTGTCGATGGCGTAGCCGCGCACCTCGAAGAAGTTGTTGTCCGTGCCGGTGATCGACGTGCTGACGTTTTTGTTGCCGTACACGACTTGCTGCTGGCTGGACGCGCCCGGCGCGACCGCGTGCACACCGGAGATCTCGCGATCGATCGCTTGCAGGTCCGCCATGCCCAAGGATTTCGCCGCGGACGACGCGCCGCTACGCACGCGCGCACCGGCGCTGACCATGAGCAAGTTCTTTCCCAGCTTGCCGATGTCTTCGGTGACCTTTTGGGTTGCGCCGCGACCGACCGAGACCAGCGCGATCACGGCGCCCACGCCGATCACCACGCCCAGCATGGTGAGCACCGAGCGCAAGGTGTTCCGACGGATCTCGCGCAGCGCCATCAGCACGGTTTGCAAGAACATCAGTGTGCTCGCTCGGGCCGGGTGTCTTCCACGATGTGCCCATCGCGAAACACCACCACGCGGTTCGCGAACGCCGCCACGTCGGGCTCGTGCGTCACCATCACGATGGTGATGCCCCGAGTGCGATTCAGATCGACCAATAGATTCATGATCTCTTCCGTGCGCGCCGAGTCCAAATTGCCGGTCGGTTCGTCCGCGAGCAAGAGCTCGGGATCGGTGACCAGCGCGCGTGCGATGGCGACGCGCTGCTGCTGCCCGCCGGACAGCTCGGCTGGCGTGTGATCGGCGCGGTCGGACAGGCCGACCAGCTCGAGCGAGCGCAGCGCGGCAGCGCGGCGTTCCTTCACCCCCACCCGGCGATACACGAGCGGAAGCTCCACGTTCTCCAGCGCGCTCGTGCGCGCCAGCAAGTTGAAGCCTTGGAACACGAAACCGATGTAATGGCGACGCAGCAGCGTGAGCCCATCCCCGGGGAGGTTGTTCGTGAGCACACCGGCGAGGCTGTAGCTGCCCTCGGTCGGCGCGTCCAAGCAACCGAGGATGTTCATGCACGTGGACTTGCCCGAGCCGCTCGTGCCCATGATGGCCACGAAGTCGCCGCGCGCGATGTCGAAATCGATGCCGGCCAAGGCGCGCACCTCCGACTCACCCTCGCCGTAGCGCTTGTGGACACCGCGGAGCGAAATGATCGGATCGGGTGCCGCTGTGGGGGCGGTCGTCACTCGGTCTTCCTCTGATCGATTTCGGTGATCACCGTGGCGCCGGCGGCGAGCCCGCTCTTGATCTCGGTGTGCTCGCCGTCGGTGCCGGCGATCTCGACCACGGTGCGCTTGGGTCGGTTTTCTTCGAGCGTGTAAACCAAGCCCTGCGAGTCGGCCGCGGTGATCAGCTTCTTGTTGTTGGCGGTGCGCGTGCGGTTGCCGCTGCCCGAGCCCGTGCGCGGCATGCCTGGCGTAGAGCCGCCCAGGAATGGAATGCTGCTGCCGCCGCTGGCTTTCGCGCTCGCGGGCGGGCTGAAACGGAGCGCCGCGTTCGGAACCAGGAGCACGCCTTTGCGTTCCTCGGTGGTGATGGTCGCCGTTGCGGTCATGCCCGGTCGCAGCAGCATTTCCGTGTTGTCCACCGAGAGCACGGCTTGATACGTGACCACGGTTTGACCGGTAGTCGGCAGGTTGTGCACCGAGACCACCTTGGAGGCGAAGTTGTGCCCGCTCCAAGCGTCCACCAAAAATGATGCCGCTTGCCCTTCTTTGACCTTGCCGACATCGGCTTCGTCGATGTCGACGTACAGCCGGAGCTGAGTCAGGTCGCGCGCGATCGTGAACAGCACGGGCGCGGACATCGTGGCTGCCACCGTTTGCCCGGGCTCGACCAGGCGTGACAGCACGATGCCGTCGATGGGCGAGCGAATCACTGCGTAGGACAGTTGGGTTTGCGCGTCCTTCAACGAGGCGCGCGCGAGCGTCGCCTGGGCGCTGGCCGAGGTGATGCTGGCTTGCGACCGATCCGCGTCTGCCTTCGCCGCATCGAGATCCTTGCTCGAGATCAGGCCCTTCGCCGATAGATCCAAGGCGCGTGCGTACTGCGCTTTGTTCTGTGCTTGCGTGGCCTTGGCGAGCACGAGCGATGCGTCGGCCGCGTTCACCTGCGCCGTGGATTGGTCCACGCGCGATTGCAACGACGTCGTGTCGATCTCGGCCAGCAATTGGCCGGCGGTCACGCGGTCGTTGAAATCGACGTAAATTTTCATGATCTTGCCGGACACTTGCGAGCCGACGTCGACCGAGTCGAGGCCCTTCAAGGTGCCGGTGGCGGTCACGGTCTCCTTGAGATCCCCGGTTTGCACCTTCGCGGTCAGGTACCGCACGTTGGTGGTCGAAGCGCGCTTGCTGCGCCAAAAGAAAAAGCCGCCGGCGATTGCCAGCAACAACGCCACACCCACAATCTGATAGATTCGGGCTCGCCTCCGGCGTGATTTGGTTTCTGCCAGGATGGCCGCTCCGTCGGGTCTCTCGCTCATTGGTGCTCGATTTAGCCTAGGCCCAGGTTACTGCGTACGGGTATCTTTATTGTGTCGGATTGTGTTTGATAAGAGCCCTAGTTGTGGCGCTCGTGTACGCTCTTCTGCAAATGGAAGGCACGCGACTCAAAGTCTTGGTCGTCGAGGACGACGCGAAAATCGCGCGCTTGACCCGTGATTACTTGGAACAGCACGGCTTCGACGTCACCGTCGTGAGCGATGGCATGGCCGCCACCCGCGAAGCGCTGCGGCCGGAGTTCGACGTGGTCGTGCTCGACTTGATGTTGCCGGGCAAGAGCGGCTTCGAAGTGTGTCGAGAGATCCGCGAGCACTCGCACGTGCCGATCATCGCCGTCACTGCCCGGGTCGAGGTCGCTGATCGCGTGCTCGGCCTCGAGCTGGGGGCGGATGATTACGTGACCAAGCCGTTCTCCGCGCGTGAGCTGCTCGCACGCATTCAAGCCGTGGTGCGTCGCGCCGAGGGCCGCGCGGGTCCGCGTGCGCGCGAAGTCAAAGTCGGCCGCGTCATCGTCGACAGTGGCAGTCTGCGAGCCACGTTGGACGGTCAGCTCTTGGCGCTCACGTCTTACGAGTTTGCGCTCTTGCGCGCGCTGGCCGAGAACGCAGGCAAGGTGCTCACTCGCGAGCGCTTACTCGATCTCGCCAAGGGCAACGCAGAAGAAGCGTTCGATCGTTCGGTCGACGTGCGCATCTCGCGCCTGCGTCAGAAGCTGGGTGACGACCCACGCCATCCGCGCTTGTTGAAGACGGTGCGCGGCAGCGGCTACATGCTGGTGGTCGAGGAATCGGCGTGAGTCCACGTCCGGGCATTCGCCCGTGGTTCGTTCTTCGCGTCTACTTGTACGGGGTGTTGATGATCGCGCTCGCCGGCGGCGGCGTGTACATCGTGGGGCGCTACTCCTTACGCCCCACGCTCGACGGCCCTGCGCGTCCAGCCTCGACGTGGATCGCCTGGCACATGGCCGAGCTCGCCGATCGACCGGACGAACTGCGCGCCGAGCTCGCTGACGTCGAGCGGCGTGTGGGAATTCAGCTCGCCGTCTATGAGGTCGTGAGCGGCAAGCTGCTGGGCGCCAACAGCACTCCCCCGCTGCCGCCGCTGGGTGCCGAGCAGCTCGAACAATTGAAGCGCGAAGGGACGGTGTTCGGGCGAGGTTGGGGGCGCGTGCTCGAGCCGCTGACCGCGCGCAACGCGGCTCGCTACGCCTTGCTTCGCTATCGCGCGCCCGAGTGGCCGGCGAGCTTGCTCTTGAAGCAGCTGGCCGTGGCCCTGCTCGTCTTGGCGGTGGTGTCGATCCCGCTGGCGCGCTCGGTGACCGCGCCGTTGCTCGGGCTCACCGCTTTGGCCCGCCGTTTCGGCAAGGGAGATTTGACGGCGCGCTTCAGCTCGCGGCGGCGCGACGAGATAGGCGCCCTGGGCCGCGCCTTCGACGACATGGCCGATCGCATTGCCACCTTGCGCCGCTCGGAAAAGGAGCTGCTGGCCAATGTCTCGCACGAGCTCAGGACGCCGCTGGCGCGCATTCGCTTGGCGCTCGAGCTCGTGACCGATGGCGATCGCGACAAGGCAAGCAGCTACCTCACCGACATTGGCGAAGATCTCGCCGAGCTCGAGGCGCTGCTGGACGACGTGATGAGCGCGGCTCGTTTGGATCTGGCGCGTGACTCGGCGGGTGACGCGCTCCCGCCGCTGCACTTCGAGCCGGTGTCCGGCCGCGTCCTGCTCGAGGCGGCCGCGACCCGCTTCCTGGTCCGCCACCCCGAGCGGCAACTGTTGCGCAGCATCCCCGAAGTGCTGCCCACGCTGGAGGCCGATCCCGTGCTGCGCCGGGTGCTCGACAACCTGCTCGACAACGCGATCAAGTTTTCGGAAGCTCCGGTGCGCCTCGGCGCTCGCGCGGCGGCTGACGGCAAGTCGCTGATCGTGGAAGTGAGTGACGACGGCATCGGCATCTCACCGGAGGACCAAACTCGTATCTTCGAGCCATTTTTCCGGAGCGACCGCAGCCGCACGCGCGCCACGGGCGGTGTCGGCCTGGGCTTGGTCGTGGTGCGCCGGATCGTCGACGCGCACCATGGCGCGATCGAGGTCGAGAGCGAGCTTGGCAAGGGCACGCGGTTCACCATCACGCTGCCGCTCACTCAGCCTCCGTCCTCGGCAAGTCACGCGCTGACGTGAGGTCGCCCGATCGCGGGCTTGACGCTCGCGCCCGGAGCTTGTCACGTCTCGGAACGTGGCACCCCGCACTCCGCCCCGCGCTCCGCAAATCGTCACGCTCGGCGCCCCGCGCGCTCCCTTTCGCGACTTTCATTATCGCTTCCTGCGCGCACACTGGTGGGTCGCGATCGGCGCGATCGTGGTCGCGTTCTTGGCCCTGAATGCGCTGTACGCGCTTTTGTATTTGTGGACGGGCGGCATTCGCGACGTGCGGCCCGGCTCGTTCGTGGACGCCTTCTACTTCTCGGTCCAGACCATGGGCACCATCGGTTACGGCGACATGTACCCGATCTCGCGCGCCGCGAACTTGGTCGTCGTGACCGAAGCGGTGACGAGCTTGATCGTTTCGGCGCTCGTCACTGGCCTCGTGTTCTCGAAGTTCTCACAGCTCAAGCCGCGCGTCGCGTTCACGACCAAAATCACGATTTGCCCGATGGACGCCATCCCGACCATGATGTTCCGACTCGGCAACGAGCGCGGCAACCAGATCGTCGAAGCGCAATTGCGCGTGGTCATGATCCGCACCGAGCACCCGATCGAAGGCATGACCTTCTACAAGATGTACGATTTACCGCTGGTTCGCGATCGTTCTCAGGCCTTCACTCGCTCTTGGACGGCGATGCACCAAATCGTTCCGGGCAGCCCGCTGTATGGGCTCACGCCGGCAGACATGATCGCCTCCGAGCTCGAATTCGTGGTCTCCGTCGTTGGTACCGACGACACCTCACTGCAACCAGTCCACGCGCAGCGGCACTATCTTCACGACGACGTGATCTGGGGCGCGCGCCACGCCGATATCCTCACCGAGCTCAGCGATGGCACGATCGAGCTCGATCTGAGAAAATTTCACGACATCGTCGCGACACGAGCCACCGACGATTTCCCGTACGGATTGCGTAAATAGTCGATACGCGCAGCCCATCATGCCCGCGGAGCCTGCACCTGCTGAGCCAGTCGCACCGGACGCCCCCCCGTGGGCTGAGCCCGCGCGCGCGTTCGAAAGCGCGGCATCGCCTATGCGTTCAACCCCAACAGCGCGGGGGCAGACAGTGAACCAACCGCATCGAGCGTGCCCCTAGCCTCCCTCCCGAGCCCGTGCCCGGAGCGGCCCAGCGTCGCTTGGGTAAGCCTCTCGTCGCTGAAAACGTATTTCGAATTCGAACTACGCTGCCTTTCGCGAAGGCACTCGCGCGCGGCTCGTGTTTGGACGGCTCTGCGCGCGATGCTGGATGTTATTTGGGGCGCTCGCGAGACGCACCACGCACCTCGTTGCGCGCCGGGAGGTGCTCGCTCGCGCGCCGCCAGCGGCGGGGAAGGACGGCGGAGCGACGGCCGCGCGAGCGGCCGTGCTCGGGCGGTAACGGCGCGCTTACTTGGAAGCGGCCTTTTCCTTCTTCTTCGCCTTCTTCTCCTTCACGGTGAGCTTGGGCTTATTGGTCGTCTTTTGCTTCTCTTGGCCTTTGGGCATCGTGAAAACTCCCTGCGCAAGCCGAAGTGGCGCGCACAATCTGAATACTCCTTCGGGCGCCGCTCTGGAAGGGCGTAGCGGGCTCACTCTTGGACGATGGCGTCGATTTCGGCGAGCTCGGCGGCGCTGAATTGGGTATTGGCGAGCGCGCCAACGGCGTCTTCGATCTGGGAGACCTTGCTCGCGCCGATCAGCGCAGAGGTCATGCCCGGATGTCGGAGCACCCAGGCGATTGCCATCTGAGCCAGTTTCTGACCGCGATTTTGGGCCATTTGCTGGAGCTGGCGGATCTTGTGCAGCTTGTCGTCGGTCACGTGGGACGGGCGCAGGAAGCCGTGAGCTTTGCCCGCGCGTGAGTCCGTGGGGATACCGCCCGCGAGGTACTTGTCGGAGAGCAGGCCTTGGGCGAGGGGGGAGAAGGCGATGCAGCCCATCTTCTCGTCGCGCAGGGTGGCGAGCAGCTCGGGCTCGATCCAGCGGTTGAAAATACTGTAGGCGGGCTGGTGGATGAGGCACGGCGTGCCCAGCTCGCGCAGGATTTGGGCGGCGTTGCGCGTGGCGTCAGCGGGGTAATTCGAGATGCCGACGTACTGCGCCTTGCCGCTGCGCACGAGCTGATCGAGCGCGCCCATGGTCTCTTCGAGCGGCGTCTCGGGATCGAAGCGGTGGCTGTAGAAGATGTCGACGTAGTCGAGACCGAGACGCTTGAGGCTCTGATCGGCGCTTGCGATTAGGTATTTGCGTGAGCCCCATTCGCCGTAGGGGCCATGCCACATGCCGTAACCGGCCTTGCTCGAGATCACGAGCTCGTCGCGGTGGGCGCGCAGATCGTCTTCGAGCACGCGCCCGCACGTCTCTTCGGCGGAACCTGCGGGCGGGCCGTAGTTGTTGGCGAGGTCGAAATGAGTGATGCCGAGATCGAACGCGCGGAGCAGCATGGCGCGCGCGGTTTCGAAGACGTCCACCCCGCCGAAGTTGTGCCACAGGCCGAGCGATACCGCGGGCAGCTTCAAGCCGCTGTGGCCGGTGCGGTTGTAACGCATGCTTTCGTAGCGATTTTCCGAGGCGCGGTAGGTCATGGGGCGCGCAGTATGAAGCAGGACGCGCCCGCGGCGCGAGCCCGATTCGACGGCCGCTCCCGGTTGCTAAAGGTCGAGCCCGACGCCGAGGCTCAGGCCGCCCCAGACGCCCACTGCGCCGACGTCCGAATCGCGAGCTACGTAGCCGCCCACGGGAACGGTCACGACCCCGAGCTGCGCGCCAAATTGCAGGAACACCGGCTCGCCCAGCGGGGCCTCGCAAGCGCAACGATGGCGGCAACACCACTGGCTTCTTCTTTGCCTGGCTCGACGCGCAATATCGAGTTCGTGGTGCAGCTCAATCAGAGCCTGTATCCGAACGACACCGTCACTTGGTCCGAGCAAGCCTTCGCCGACATCACCGGGCAGCCCGTGGCCACTTCGTGGACGAGCTACCAGGCGACGCTTTGAGGCTAACCCTTGGCCCAACAACGCAGGGTCATGCGTTCTGCGTCGCTGGGTTGGGGGTGGGCGTTGGGCGGGGGCATGACGTGTAGCCGCAGCTTGGCCTCGATGTTGCGACGGCGACCGGTGATCGCGCCGTCGCTGGTGAAGTCGTAGTCTTCGCCGGCGGCGCCGCTCGGCGAGTGGCAAGAGACGCAGTATTTGTCGACCAGGGGGCGAGCTTCGCTCAGCGCGATGGGCTCGGCGGGGCAGCCCGAGCCGGCGTGAGACGGCTCTGCCTTGGCCGTTGCAGAAGGCGCCTCCGCCGGTGTGCCGATTGCGGTGGGCGCGAGGGGAGTGCCGTCGGTTGCTTGCACGCCGGCACACGCGCCAACGAGTAGCGCGCTCGCGAGCAAGAGCTCGACGTAGTGGTGTTTAGCCTTTTGCAAACGGATGCTCCTTCACATCGAGCGTCGCGGCCACGCGCTTCACCTCGCGGTACCCCAGGCCGTGATCGGCGCTCTGCGGATCCCAGGGCAGCGGGCCCTTCTTCGGCACCGAGCCGGGTGCCGGTAGGGGGAACACCAGCGAGCGTGCGGCACGGTGCGTGATTTGCCCGGTCTGGTGCACGTTCTCTTGGTGAATGTGGCCGTAAAACACGTTCACGTTGGGGTGCTTCTGCAGGATCGCGACCGCGTCGGGACCGTCTTTGGTGTGCCAATCCCAAGTTGGCATCAGATCGAACAGCGGGCGGTGCGCGAAGACCACGAGCGGCGCGGTCTTGGGCACGGCCGCAACTTGCTTGTCGAGCCACGCCAGCTGATCGGCGCCGAGGATCGAGCCAGGATCGGACACGTTGTCGAGCGCAATGAAATACACGCCCTTGTGATCGAAGGCGTAGTGCGTGTCACCGAAGAACTCGCGGTACGCTTCGCCGTTGTCGAGTGAAGCGTCATGCTCGCCGGGAATGAAGCGCAAGTTCTTCACCTTGAGATCGGTGACGATGGCCTTGAACTCTTGCATGCGCTTGCGGCGCACGGCTGCATCGTCGGTGGTGTGCGTCAGATCGCCGGTGAAGATCACGAAGTCCGGGCTCGAGGGCACGGCGTTGATCGTGGCAATGGTCGACTTCAGCGTGCTGTCCGCTTCGGGGTTCGGTGGGCCACTGAACCCCCAGTGCGTGTCCGACAACTGCAGGAAGAAGAAGTCTTCCATTGCGGCAGTCTGCAGCTGATTCGCGCCCGGGCCCGAGGCAGCGATGGGGGTCATCGGGGGGCTGACGGGCTCCGGCGTTGCGCTCGCGCAACCCCACAGTCCGGAGGCGAAAGTGACCCCTGAAACCCCGAGCAATTGGAGAATGTCTCGTCGTGCGTAATCCTTCATGCTCGAGCCAACGAGGCCGCCCGGCGATCGTTCCGCGAAATTGTCGCGTCGCGCCGAGGCGCCCGTGCGGTCATGATTCGTCACTTTTCGTGGAACCATCGTCGAAGTTCGTTCGTTCGCTTGCCCAGTGACCCCTGGCTTCGCACGAACTTCCCGGCTCACCGTAGTTCCGCCCTTGCGGAACGACCGTCAGCGCTGGTACGTCGGCGACATGCCGCGCGAATCGGTCAGTAGTGAGCCGCCCTTCGCGGAACAGCTGCTCGGACATGCGGGCACGCTGTACAACTTCGCCCGCTACCTGTGTCGCGACCCGGCGCTGGCCGAAGATCTCACGCAAGACACGTTTGCGCGCGCGCTCGACGCCGAGTCCAAGTTCGTGCTCGGCTCGAACCTCAAAGCGTGGCTATTTCGCATCCTGCGCAACACGTACTTGGACGGCCGTCGTCGCGACCGACGCAATCCAGTGTCGCTCGGTGACGACGAAGCCGAGCCCGCGTCGCCCGACGTGTGGCTGCGCGGCGACATCGAGATCGATCGCTTGCGCGGGCTCGTCGCGCGCGACATCGAATCCGCGTTGTCCCGCTTGTCGGACGACGCGCGCACGGTCATCCTGCTCGACTTGGAGGGTTGCACGGAAACCGAGATCTCGAACGTGATGGACATCGCCATTGGGACGGTCAAGTCGCGCTTGGCGCGAGCACGCGCGGTGCTCCGCGAGCAACTGCAGGAGTACGCCAAATGAGCGACTGCGAAGCCACGCGCGAGCAGCTGCTCGACTCAATCAAAGGTCGACTGATCGGCCCGCGCCAAACACGCATCGACGAGCACCTGAAAACGTGCGCTGAGTGCAGCCGGATCTTCGAACGCGAACGCGCGCTCGAACGCGCGCTCGCGGCGCGGCCCACGTACGCGCTTCCGGAGTCGCTGCGCGCCAAACTGACGGCCCAAGTGAACCCGCCCAAAAAAGCCAAGCCCCGCTTGGCAAAGGTATTCGCCATTGGGGCTCCGCTGCTCGCCGCTGCAGTCCTCGCGCTGTTCGTTGGCCGCAGTTACTACGCACCCAACCCGATGCTGATCAACGAAGCCGTGAACGACCACCTGCGCGTGGTCTACGCCGAGCACCCAATCGAAATCGAAAGCGGCGGCATCCACCAAGTCAAACCCTGGTTCACCGGGCGGCTCGACTTCGCGCCCCCCGTCAGCTTCAGCGGCGATGAAGAGTTCCCCATGGTCGGCGGCGCCGTTGGCCTCTTCGTCGATCGCAAAGCCGCGACCTTCATCTTCAAACACCGCCTGCACACCATCACCCTGTTCGTGTTTCGCAACGAGGGCCTGTCCTTTCCGCTCCACACCGATGCCCAAGTCGCAACGCTTCCCGCTTCCCGCATCACCTCCCGCGGCTTCCATCTCCTTCTCTGGCGCGAAGGCGATCTTGGCTACGCGCTCGTGTCCGACGTAGACGCGACGGCGCTCGCGCGCTTGGCGACCAAGATCGCAACGCACTGACGCTCCACTGACGGCGGGCGCGAGCCGCCAGCGTCGGCTCCCGCGTTTGGCCCGACGTGTGCTCAATCGAGGTTTGCGAGACGAATTGCCACGCGCGCCGCTACGCGTCGAGCGGTGAGGGATCGGGGCCTTCGGGGATGGATTCGTCGGGCGCACCGGGATCGTCGGGCGCCGGAGGCTCGGGCTGCGTGGGCGCGGGCGGATCGTTCGGATCGCGCGGATACAGCGGTGGATCTTGCACGGGCGCCCTCGGCTCGGGTTCTTGCGGATCGGGTTGGGGCGCAGCGGGCGGCGGTTCGCCAGGCACCGGGGTGGGCTGAGTCGCTCGAATGAACATGGGCCACCCCAGAGCAACAATCGTTCCCACGACGCTCGGGCCTCAGGTGCGACACGGCAGAGGAGCGCGCGTGACCGCGCTGGAGCCGCCGGGCGCGCGCTCAGCGTCTGCGTTGTCCGGCTGAGCTTGCTTCGAGGGACAAGTGCACGGCGCTGGCGAGGATGCCGCGGGCGTCTTGAGCGTCGAAGGCAGCGAGCCCAAGTCGACGAAGCAACTGACGCACACTGCGACCCAGGCGCCCGCGCCCAGCGTTGCGCCGAGCAAGAGGCGCGGTGTGGCCGCGCTTCGTTTCGTGATTTGGCTGAACATCAGCACCTCCCGTTTCTGTTTTTCGTTTCTGCGCCAAGCGCGCCCGCATCGCTAGGCGGCCAACCGGCAATTTGCTCATTCCAATTTGGAATGAATGCCACGGTTTACGGATTTCGTGCCCTAATAGCGGGCATGGATCGCATCGAGCAAATGAGATTGTTTACGCGCATTTTCGAGACGCGCAGCTTCTCTCGCGCAGCGCGCGACCTCGGCACCACGCAACCCACGGTGAGTAAATCGCTGCAGGCGCTCGAGACCTCCCTGGGCGTGAAGCTCGTGGAGCGCAACACGCGCGGTCTGCGTCCGAACGAAGCTGGCACGCTGTACTACGAGCGCTGTAAACGCTGGCTGTCGGAGATGGACCAGTCGGTCGAAGATCTGATCTCCGTACACAAGGGCGCGCAAGGCACGTTGCGCTTGAGCGCGCCGACCAACATCGGACAGGTGCAGCTCGCGCGCATCGCGTTCTCGTTTCAGCGTCAATATCCAGGAGTTCACATCGATCTCAAGCTCGAAGACCGGGTGATCGACTTGGTGAAAGAAGGCGCGGACATTGCGATCCGCATCGGTCGAGTCCGGAGCATGGGTGTGGTCGCGCGCCGGCTGGCCCGGTATCGCCCGGTGCTCGTGGCCGCGCCCAGCTACCTCCAGCGCCGCGCTGCGCCGACGAGCTTGGCCGAGCTGCGAGCGCACCGCGTGCTCTACTCCGGCGTACGCACGGAATCGATCTCGCTCCGCGGGCGAAGCCGCGTGCTCGAGCCCGATGCAAAGCTGGTCGTTGCCAACGCTCAAGTCATGCGTGAGGCGGTGCGCGAGGGCCTCGCGCTCGGCCTGCTCAGCCCGTGGCTCGTGCACACCGATCTGGAGCGCGGCACGCTAGTTCGCGTTTTGCCCGAAGCCCAGGGCGAAGAGTTCTCGGTGTACGCCGTGTACCTGCCTTCGCGCACGCAGCCCGCGCGCATCCGCGAGTTTCTCCAGCACTGCGTGCGCGAAGTGCCGCGCATCCCCGGCCTCGAGCGTCCGTGAGCGGGAACGAATCGAGGCCGCGTTCTATTTTTCTTCAGCCGCCGGGCTCACTCGGTCGGCACGACCGCAATCGCCTTCGCCGCACCTAGCCGCGCCCTTGCCTCGGCGTAAAGCCGATAACCCACGGCGATCCCAACGAATGCGACCGCCGCTGCTGCGGCGGCGGCGACGCGATCCGCGGCCGTGCCCGTCGCCGAGACCATGACCTTGCCCGCTACGTCCGCTGCGACGGTGATGCTGCTCTTCGACATGTCCCAAGGCTAGCCGACCCGCAGCGCCGGCGCACGCGCGGCCGGATGTGCGCATCGCTCGCCCGCGTCGTTGCAGGCCGTATTGTCACTGCATCGAGCCAATCAATGCCGCGGCCCGCGGTCACCGGCTGGGGGCGGCGGGCTGCCCGGCGGTTGCAAGTCCATCGCCGAGTAGCATTGCGTGCCGTACTTTGGTCCGCTCTGACAGTACGTACCGCCGCCCGGGCCACAGCCCGCGGCGAACGCGATCAGACCGACCAACACCAACCAGAGCAGAGAAAGCTTCGCCACGATGGACCTCCGAAGCGTTCACCGAGCAAGGCGCGTGCCGTCCCAAAATTCTCGAATTTGCGCCTTGCAACGGTGAGCGTGAATGACCGTGCATGTGCCTCAGCGGCACACCACGTGATAGGGTTCGTGCGCCGCCGTCCGGGACATGAGCGGGACCTGAGGCCGAGCCGTCGTGCTGCGTCCTCGCAGCGGCGGCTCGGAGCCTCGGCGGCAGCGAGCTCTCGAGGGGCTGGCAAGGCATTTCGCGACTGGTGGGATCTGCGAGCGCCCCGGACCTATGCAAGTAGGTTTGGATTTCAAAATCGCAGTTTGAATTCACGCTACGATTTCTGGCGCGCGAAGGCGCTCCTAGAGGGTGCGAGCGTGTCAAGTCGAGGACGCTCGCATCGCACGGCTAAGCGCGGGGGCGGATTGAGGGTCGGAGCGACAGGGATCGCCGTCTTCCCTAGCGTTCGCGCCGAGCGCTGGTACCTTCAGGTGGTCCCGATGGCCCTGAATCGAACACAGAAGGCGACTCGGTTCGCACTAATCCTGACCGCGATCGGTATGTTCAAAGTGTGCGTGGCGGCGCTCTTCGTCGGCACGTTTCTGACTCTGTTTGCTCTCGCCCCCAGCACGGAGAAAGCGGACGCACGCGCTTTTCTCGGCATTGGTCCCGCGTTTGTACTGGGCGGCATCGTGAGCGGGGTGCTCGCGTTGCGCGCCTGGCGTTCGCGGCGACCGGTCACGCACCATCCCTGACGCACACCTACCTTCGAGCACGGCAATCCGTGCTCGATACGTGCCGAGCCAACTCCCGCGCTGATGTTACGCTGAGGCGATGAGCCGCCCTCGCCGTCTCTCGTCCTACGCGTGCGCAAGTCGCTGGTGCTCACTCAGCGCCGCATTGCTGTCGCTCAACTCCGCAGCCTGCTCGAGCAGCTCGGACGCCAAGAGCCCCGCTCGAGCAGGCGCTGACAACGGAGGCGCGGTCAGTGGTGACGCGGGAAAGGGCAATCTCACGGCCGGCAATGGTCCAGGCGGCCAGGGCGGCGCGAGCGCTACTCCCGGTGGCTCCGCCGGCTCGGACGCCATTGGCGTCGGCGGCAACGCCAGCGGTGGTAGCCCCGCTGGCGGCACGGGCCCGGGCGGCGCGAGCGCGCTCGGCCCCACCGTCAACGACTTCATCGGCCTCGACGCGTTCATCGACGATCCGATGGACAAGATCCTGCCCATCGGCAACGTGCGTGAATATCACCCGTGGCAATGGAACGAGGGCGACGGAAACAAGGCGACTCCCGCTTATCCCAACGAGCCGATTGCGCTGAGCCCGACCAGCAATGGCATTCCCTATGACGAGTATTACAAGTCGTTTCACGATGCCGGTTTGATCAACTTACCGTGCGTTCAAGGCTCGGTGCCGTGGCTCAACTTCAACAATCCGGCCGTGCCCACTGGGGCCGACGTCACTTTGCCCGTTTCGTGGGTCGGTCACTCGAAGTTCTTTTTTCAGATCGCCGCGCGCTACGGCGGTACCGCGGTGCCCGCCGCGCAGCTGAAGCTCGCCGCGAGCAACACGCCCAAATCGGGCCTCGGGCTCGTGACGTATTACGAAGACGGCAACGAGCTAGACGAGAACTGGACGACGGGTGGCGACAACTTGCTCTCACCCGCAGGGATGGCGGCGATGAACAGCGCCGATCGTGATGGCGACCAAGGCCGGCTCGGCGCGGGCTTTGGCGTGAAGACCGCCGATCCGAACGCGAAGCTCGTGATGGCGGGCCTGGCGGGCTCGGGGAAGAGCAGCGATCTGATCACGAACGTCACCACTTATCTGGACGGGATGCGGGCTTGGGCGAGCGCGCACCGCGATGGCGATTTTCCGGCTGACGTGATCAACGTGCACGATTACTGCTTCGGGCCGGACGCCTTCGGTGACGCCAATCCGCGCCCCGCGCTGTCGCCCGAGCAGTGCGGGTTGGGGGCGCAATTGAAGCGCCTCGCGGCGTATCGCGATCAATTCTTACCGGGCAAAGAAGTGTGGCTCACGGAGTTCGGCTACGACACGGCCGACCACTCGCGCCTGCGCGCGCCCGCGATCGGTAGCGCTTCCGCTGAGGTGGTGCAGGGGCAATGGCTGCTGCGCAGCTTTCTAGCCTTGTTCGAGTCGGGCATCGATCGCGCGTTTTTGTACGTCTCGCGCGACAATTGCACGGGGGATCTGACGAAATGCCCGAACCGCAACGTGCAGTTCAGCACGGCAGGGATCTTGAGTGAGAAGGGCTCGGAGGCCCCCAAGGTGGCGTGGTACTTCTTGGCCGCGTTTCGCGCTCGTCTGGCGCGCTTCGCGTACGCGGGCCGAGCGTCCCAAGTAAACGATCCCGTTTCGGTGGCCCGCTTTTACGATCCGGCAAAGAAGCAAGGAGCGTACGTGGTCTGGTCGCCGACGAGCGACGGGTCCACGGTTGCGGGCTTTCATTTGCCCGTCGCGAGCACCGCCACGCCGACAGCGGTCATCACGCTCGAGACCGCTTCGGTCACCGGGCATTCGGCGCCGCCGGTGAACGCGGCAGGCGGCGTGACGCTCGACGTGAGCGAGACGCCGCTCATCGTCCTAGTCGACGGAAGTCCGCTCGGGTCCTAACGCTTCTCGGCTATCTCGCTCGTCGCCGGTCGCGTCTTGCCGCTCTCTTGCGAGCATCGTGCCGCCGGCGGCGAGCAGCTCGCTCACCGCCCCGCACGGGTCAGCGACGGCTCAGCGCGTCGCCGGCTTGGCCGGCTGCACACTGGCGTTGTCGCGCGGTTGCGCTGCTGCCGGGTCCTTCACGGACAGCACGCGGCGCAGCTTCTCCGCCTGCTCGTCGTTGGATTGCGATTGCGTCGGCTGAGCTTGATTCGGTTGGGTCGTCATGGGGTGCCCTTTCGTTTCGGCTTGGGGCGCTCTTCGGAAGCAGCACCAAATGGGCTGCCTCGCTCACCGCTTCGCGGCCACGTCCTGTTCTGAGGCAACCTACTACGATACCTGGGTGACGCAAGTTAGAAACATTATAGAAATAAATAGGCGAGGCGGTCGGGCTGGGCACCGCCGTCGATCGACCGCCCTCTGACCTCTTCGCGCCTGGCGCGTCGTGTCGTTCACGATCGCGAGCTAGCCGTTTGGCACGCCCTTCGCTACCCCGCCCGCCATGTCCACTCCAGAGAAGAGCTCGCTCGTCGACAACATCAACCGTCGCAAACGCTCCGGCACCAGCCGTCCGAAGTCCCGCTCAACCGTCTCGAGCGAAGCCTACGACCGCATGGAAGCTGGCTGGCCCAGTCGGGCCAAGAAGAAGCCTGCGCGCAGCGCAAAGAAGAAAAAAACTCCCGCAAGAAAACAGCCGACTCGCAAAAAAAGGTAGCTCGGTTCTCGACCACCCAACGTTCGTGAAGCCTCGAGGCTGGCCGAAACACGAAACGTCTCCGCGAACGAGATTCGCAACCGGGCCCCGCCCGTTGCCGATTGGGGTTGATGGTCACCCAATACGGCGCAGCGCCCCCAGCCTTCGGCGGCGCGGACGCGGCGCGTGAGCCTCGCGGCCGAGCTGTGCTATCGACCGGACCCCCGCGTCGCGCCATGCAAAGCTCTTCCCGTCCCCCCCGCCAGGCATCGGCGCTCACCCACGAGCAAGGGGACGAGGTGCTCGCCTATTGGCTCGCCGCCTTGCGACTCGAAGAAGCGTTGCAGGTGCGTCCGCAAGCACGGCGCACCACGCAGGCGTCGGCCGTGCCGCGCATCGATCAACCCACTCCCGGCCAAGACTACTTCAAGCTGCCGCTCGACGCGGGGCTCGCCGAGCTGCTCGGCCCGCAAACGCAACTGAAGCGCCCGTTCGACGGCGAGCTGTGCGGCTTCTTCGAAACCTGGCTCGACGGTCAATATCGGCGTAGCGACGAAGAGGGGGAGCTCTCGCACTTGCTGTGTTTTCCCGTGGTGCATTTGCCAAAAGGGGAGCTCGCGGGTCTGGTGCGTTGTGGCGTACGGCTCCGCTTCGCGGCGGGTGACGGCAAGGCGTTTCGCACTCCGACCCGCGCGGAGCGGCAGCGCAGCCTTTTTCCGCTGCCGCCCGACGAAGTGCGGCTCACTCGCGCACCCAAGGTCGAAGCCGCGTGGCCCTTTTTCATCGATACGCGCCTCTTGCGCCAACCGCTGGGCGTCTCGGGTGAGAGCATCGACGCGCTTTTCGAAGCCCTGCGCTCGCTGAACGACGCCAGCGAGCAGCAGATGCTGGCCCTGCTCACCGTGACGCTCGAGTGGGCCGCGAGCCGCGCGCCCGAGCCCGAGAGCCTCGCCGACCAAGCAACGCGCTTGCGCGAGGCCGTCGCGCGAGAGGGCGGCGAGCTCGCGACCTGGCTCGATCGGCTCACCGCAGCCGTGCGGCGCTTGCTCGCGCAGAGCTCGTCGCGCGCGCAGGTGTACGCCGTGGGCATCGTGGTCGACGGCACGCAAGCGAAGACCACTTGGCACTTACAGCGCGAGCTCAACGCCTTGCTCGATCCGGAGTCCGGCGCCCGTTGGAGCGTGGAGTCTCCGCTCGGTGCATACCTCACCGGGCGCGCGCAGCCCGCGCTTGAGTCGCCGCAGCGCGCGCTCTTCCCCGGGCCCGGGTTGACAACGAGCCAGCGCGCGGCCGCCGAGCACTTTTGGGGCTCCAGTCTGACGGCGGTGCAAGGTCCGCCGGGCACCGGAAAAACCAGCCTGATCCTGCATTTGTGCGCCGAACAACTGGTGCGCCAAGTGGAGCCGTTGGTCGACGGTGGGCGCATGGGCGGCGCGCTATTTCTGATCGCCAGTAGTAACAACCGCGCGGTCGATAACGTGATCGAGCCGCTGTTTGCGGCCTCCGAGCTGCCGCTCGCGTTGCGCGCAGGCAGCCGCCAAGTCTGTGAGCAACAGTTGGCTGGCGCATTGCGGCGCACGCTCACTTGGTTGAAGCAAGCCGAGAGCGTGGGCATGGGCGAGCGCATGGGTCGGCTGGCGCGCGCCTGCGAGCAGTTTCGCTCCGAACGCACGCGGCTCGACGAGCTGCTCGCCCCGCGGCGTGAGGCGTTGCAACGCGCGGCCAAGCGGGCGCAGCTCGAGCACGAGCTCGCGCAGCTCGAGCAGGAGCATACGCAGTTGGCGGCACCCGGCGTCGATTCGCGCCCGCCCGGTGCGCTCGATGTCAGTGGTGTCACCGATGCACAGCGCAAGGCGATCCTGATCGCGCTCAATCCGCTCAAAACGCGGCTCAGCGCGCTGAGCAAGCTGTGTGAGGCCGCGCCGGGCCACGCGCCGCTGCAAGCGCTGAAGCGCCATTTCAAGCGCACCGCGAGCAGCGACGTACAACCGTTCGAGCAAGCCCTCGAACGCGCGGGCCTGAAGCTCGATCTGCCGGTGCTCCCGCCGCAGCTCAAAGGGCCGATGAGCGACGAGCAGAAGATGGAACGCTGGGAGGAGTCGACCGAGCAGTACCTCGATCGGCTGGATGAGCTGCGCTCGGGCTTCGAACGCAACAAGTTGCTCGCGGAGCGGGCCGAGCAGCGGCTGCGCTCGAGCGCGGCATTGGCGGCTTTGGGTGTCGAGTCGGGGCCCGTGCCTATCACCGGCGATCACGAGCCGCTGTCGCGCGCCTTGTTCGACGCGGCCATTCGGGTGCGTGAAGCCTGGGCGGGCCAGCACGCGGTGGAGCTCGGCAAAGCCGTCGGCATCGCGTTGCGCACGGTCGAGCAAGAGCGTTCGCTGCGCCCGCTGTTTCGTCACGAGGCGGACGCGGCGCGTTGGCTGTGCCGCTTGTTCGGCATTTGGGGCTCCACGTTGCTCTCGCTCGGCAATTGTTTTCCGAACGACGCGGGCTCCGTGTCTCGGCTCGTGATCGACGAAGCTGGGCAATGTCACCCCGCGCACGCCGTCTCCGCGCTGATGCGCGCTGACTCGGCGTTGATCATCGGGGACGTGAATCAGCTCACGCCGGTGATCGAGCTGGGCGCGGACGACGAAGCGCGCTTGTTGCGCGCGCACGAGCTCGAGAAGCTCGCGACACGGCTCATCCCGTACCGCGTTCACGCCGAGGCGCACGTTTCGACGCAATCGCTCGCGGACCGTGCGGTAACTCAGCGCATCACGCTCGTCGATCATTTTCGCTGTCAGCCAGAAATCATCGCCCTGTCCGACGCTTTGTGCGATTACGGGCTCACCGTGCACACGCCGCGCGCGGATCGCGCCGCACACGCGCCGTACCTCACGCACCCGGTCGCGCTGGTCGATCTGCGTGGCGAGCAGTCCCCGCTCGCCGGTAGTTGGTGCAATGAGCTCGAGCTGCGCGAGACGCTCGCATTGGTCGAAAATCTGCTCGACCGCGGCGTGCAGGCCGCGGACATCGCCGTCATTACGCCTTACCGCGGTCAGCTCGAGCGGCTGCGCCGTAGCTTCGCTGAACGGCGAATCCCGCTCGAATACAGCGCCGAGCTGAACGAGGGGGGGAGCGCGGCGCAGCGCGCGGGGGTCGCGCTCGGCACGGTGCATCGCTTTCAGGGCGGCGAGCGCAGCATCGTGCTCTTCAATAGCGTCGTGACGCACCACGCATCGCTCAGCTTCCTCAACGCGCGTCCGAACCTGCTCAACGTGGCGATCTCACGCGCTCAGCACCACTTCGTGTGTCTCGGCCACGCGCCGGTGTTGGCGCAAGGCTCGCGCACCCGTTTGCTCACCGCCGGTGCCCGCGCGCTCGCGCCCACGGCCTACGGGCGCGGCACCCAGAGCTCGCTCTTCGAGCCGCACCCCGCCGCCGAAGGTTGAGCCGCGCTGGGTCCGGTTTGCGGCCCCATCAACAATTCCGAGCGCTACGCCGAGGGCCAGGTGATCTGCTCGAGCGCTACGCCCAAGGCCGTGGTGAGAGCTCCTCGGAGCCTCTTCATTTTGGAAAGCGTAGTATCGATTCGAACTACGTTTTTCGTTCGCGCGGGGCTTCCCCTTCAGCCTTCGCTGGCCCTGAGCTCGATCGCTCTCAAGAACTTTTCCGGGTTGTCCACGAGCTCCGCCACTCGGGCGCGGGACAGCTCGCCCAGCGGGCCGTCTTGTTGGCCGAGGATGCATTGCAGATACAGCGCTTCGCGGAGGAGCGGGACCAGGTCGAGCGCGCAGCGTTTCTGCCAAGCGCTTTCGTCGACGGCGCTCTGACTCACCGAGCCTTCGAAGTCGATCATCACGACCTCCAGCGGCGTGGGACACACGATTAGGTTATGTAGCTCGGCGTCGCCGTGGGCGAGGCCGCCAGCTTGAATCGTGTGGTGTTTGCCGAAGGCGTCTTCGCACAGCTTCCACAGGCCGATCGCCGTCGCCAAGCTGAGTTTTTCGGCGACCCCGATGTTCGCGGTTTGGGGCTCGACGCCGAAGAAGGGCGTGAGCCGGGTATACGGCAAACCGGGAAGGAGGCAGCTGCGGAAGGTGTTTGGCGTGTGCCCGATCGGCGGGGGAATGCCGATCAACTCCGAGGCGCGGGCGTGGTTGTTGAACTCGTCCACGGTCTCGCCGTGCATCTGGCCGGGGAAGTACGATTTTCGAAAATGAAACGGATACTTTTCCGCTAAGTCGAAGGTTTTGCGCGTTTCGGCGCCCGCGATCACCAAGTCGCCCGACATGAGCGTCATCTTGCCGACTTGGCGTTTGGCGACCGTGCGCACCACGTAGTCGCGCTGGGGCGCCGTATCGATCATCGTCAGGTACTCGCGGGAGAGGAGCACCGTGTGCCGCGGGGAGACCGGGACGTGTCGCTCTTCTTCCATCGCTCGATCAGGGTTCCAGATGAGACGCACTGCGGCAAGCGCGCGAGACGGACGCGGGGCATGCCCTGCGAGCGAATCGGGCGTGCAGTGCGAGCGAAAGTGGCAGGGGACAGGGTGGTAGGTAAGGCGTGTTTGTGATCACCGGCGCTGCCCCCGAACATGGCCCCGGTTGAGCGAATGGCCCGCTTCGGGCCCGGTTTTCGGAAAGGTTTGCGATGAGTCGGCCCACGGGCGTGTTTTTCGGAAGTCACCCATTGCCGGAGCCTGAGGGCGCGCCCAGCGGCCGCCTCGTCGAGCACGGCGCAGAGACTTTTTACGCCATCGAGCGGGCCGAGGGCCTGCGTCACTTCCACGGTCTGGAGCCATGGTCTGCCGGGCGCACAAATTCGGCTTTCTTCGGAGGACAATCGCACGTTCGCGCGCCTCGACGTTCTACACCAGCCCGAGCTCTGAGGCTTGGGGCGCCCGCGAGGCTCGAGCTGCAGCTCTCGACCGGCGCGGGTGCTCGCGCCGAGCTCCCCTCGCAAACGAAAAGTGTAGTTCGTATTCGAACTACACTTTTCGCGTCGAGACCGCCTGAGTACGACAGATTTGTAGGACTGAGGCCTACAGGTCGGCGGAGGCGGCTTTTGCTGAGCCGCGAGCGCGCTAGGCGCTTTTACACAACGCGAGGTACGACGCCTCGTGCAGCCCGGCGATCACGATCGCGTGGTCGGTGAGCGCGGCCTGCTCTTGCGGCGTCCAGCGCGCCTGGGGGAGCGACGAAGCGCCGCGACGATGCGCGAAGCCAAGCCGGGCACCGAGATACCGAGCCAAGTCGGGCAGCTCTTCGCGTCGCATGCGGGTGAGGTCGAGCTTGTCCTCTTGGGGCAGCAAGCGCCGCACGAAGAGCGAGCGTTCGCCCAGGGTCGTGGTGCCGGCGAGGCGCGGCGGATGTTCGAGGCAGGCGAGGTTCGCTTTGAGCACGCGTTCCGCGGGCGGTCCGGGGATCGCAGGCGCAAGCTCAGAGCCCGAGGGCGCCCCTTCCGACTTCATGTCGAAGATCCAGCGGTTGTCGATGTCGCCCTTGCCCAGTGTCAACACGGCAATGCGCAGCGAGCCGAGGCTGCCGTTGCCGGCGACGCGGAAGGCCACGTCCTCGACTTTGAAGTGATCGGGAGCGAAGGTGTACGCAGCGTCGAGGTGCGCGACGTACTCCGCGAAGGCTTGGTGTGCTTGCGGGACGAGCGCGGGCGGCAGATCTTGATAGCGATCGCCGCGCAAAAAGCGGCGGCTGATCGCGCGATCCACGCTCGTGCGTTCGGTGCGGTGATCGAGGAACTCTTTGTGCGAGCGCTCCGCGACCACTTTGAGCAACCGGCGTACGGCGGGGGGCGGATCGCCCGGCCGCGCGCCATCGCATAGAGCGGGGACGTAACCCTCGAGGATGGATCCGCACAGTTGCACGCTCTGTTTGCCCGTGGAGCCCAGCTCACGCCCGCCCAAGATCACACTCGCCAGCAGCCGCACCACGTCCCAGCGGAACGGTCCGACGATGGCTTCGTCGAAGTCGTTCACGTCGAACACGACCGACTCGGCGCCCTTGCCGTCGGCGCTCTTGAACGCGCCGAAGTTCTCCAAGTGCGCGTCGCCCACGAGCCAACCTTCGCCGCTCGGCCCTTGCTCGAGCTCGGGGTGATCGCGCAAGAGCTCGTAATAAAGCGGCGCGGCTCCACGCAGGTACGCCAGCGGCGAGGCCGACATGCGCTCGACCTTGCGCGGCAGCAGGTGCGGAAAATCACTGGTCGCGAGCCGGTCGCGCGCCAATTGGCGCTCGGCGCACTGCATCGGATCGGGGGCGTACATCGCTCCAGAGTACGTGACGCGTGCCGCCCGTAGAGCGCCGCGTAACTCCGGTTCGTTCACGACCCGCGCTTATCGAAGTGAAGGCGAGGTTTGCGAAAAACTAGGCTTCTGTTCAGTAGCGAGGTACTGAACGGGCATGCAGATCAACGCCCTCGCCCGCCGCGCTCTTCATCTGGTTTTCGTGCTCAGCTCGTCCTCGAGCGCCCTCAGCCGTCCGCGCCTCGAACAACGCCTCGCCGTTTCGCCGGCGGAGCTGAACGCCGCGCTCGCCGAGCTCGGCCGGCTCGGCTTGCTCGACGTGCAGCGCTTGCGCTTGACCATGACGGGCCTCGTTGTAGCCGCGGCTGCTCGCCAGTCGCAAGAATCCCGCAAATCGACGGCCGCGCCCCAACCGCAGGCGCCGATTCAGCTGTTTTCGCGCCGCGAATCTCCGCGCGCCGTCGCCTGACGCCTCAGCCCGGGAAGCGCCGCGCTCGGGCGATCAGGCCGTGAAATGGAGCTTCGTGCCGACGCTGCCCGAGGTGGCGAGCTGCGGCGCGGTCGCCGATTGGATCAACTGCACGGCTTGCTGGCCTTCGACCTTTTGCTGGTCGTGCTGCTTGCCGACGACGGCCACGGCGTACTGAGGGCCGTTGGGGGCTGAAACGGCTCCGACTGGTGCTGCCATGGGTTCGACCTTTCTCGCGGCGCAGCGACGGACTGCGTCAAGGTCACTGAACGGTGGGCTGGGGCAGGCCTTGAGCGGAAACAGGGGATCGCCCAAACCCTGGGGCGGCCGCTGGGCCGACCTTCGACGAACGTTGCTCCGTTGCAGGTCGTTGGCGCGCTGAGTCAAGCTGCGCGCGGACGGGAGTTTCGTCATCAGCAGTCGAGTCGCCATTCGCGGTGTGAGTCACGCTTTCAGCTCGGGCGGTCCGGTGCTCGCGGGCATCGAGCTCGAGATCGAGCCGGGCTCGTTCGTCGCGCTGCTCGGCCCGTCTGGCTGCGGCAAGTCCACGCTCTTACGCTTCATCTCGGGGCTCGACGCGCCCTCCGCGGGCAGCGTCGAAGTGTCGTCGAGCGACGGTGCGCCTTCGAAGCTCGCGTTCGTCTTCCAAGACGCGCAACTTTTGCCCTGGCGCTCGGTGCTCGACAACGTCGCGCTGCCGCTCGAGCTGCAAGGCGTGAGCCGCGACGAAGCCCGTGAGCGCGCGCGCGCCCCGCTGCGCGAGGTCGAGCTCAGCGACGTGCACGAGCGCTACCCGGATCAGCTCTCGGGTGGCATGCGCATGCGCGTCTCGATCGCGCGCGCCTTGGTCACCGAGCCCACCGTGTTGTTGCTCGACGAGCCCTTCGCCGCGCTGGACGAGCTCACGCGGCAACGGCTCGACGAGCGCTTGCGCGCGTTGTGGCTCAGCCGGCGCATGACGGTGATCTTCGTCACTCACGCGCTCGCTGAAGCGGCATTCCTGGCCGAACGGGCCTTGGTGATGTCGCGTCGCCCCGGAAAAATCGTGCTCGATCACCACTTGGCGCTGCCCGAAGCGCGCACCTTGGATCTGCGCACGGACGTCGGCTTCGTCGAACAAACCGCGATCTTGTACCGCGCCTTGCAAGCCCACGGCGCGCTCGATGACTCGCAGGCCACGATCGAAGGGGGCCACTGATGGCGGAGCCGAAATCCGCGTCGCGTAGCGTCGCGTCCGTCGCGCTGCCGCCCGCGCTAACCTTCGTGGTCGTCATTGCACTCTGGGAAGGCGCAGTGCGCGCCTTGAACGTGCCGGCGTTCCTGGTGCCACCGCCGTCGGCGGTGTTGACCGCCCTCTGGAACGAACGCGACGCACTGTCCGGCTCGCTGCTCACCACTGCGGAGGGCGCGGGCACCGGTTTCTTGCTCAGCGCGACACTGGGCAGCTCGATCGGCCTCTTGTTCTCGCTCTCGCGTTGGCTCGAACGCGGCCTCTATCCATACGCGCTGTTCTTGCAAACCGTGCCCATCGTCGCCGTTGCGCCGCTCTTGGTGCTCTGGTTCGGCCCAGGCTTGCGCGCGGTCTCGGTCTCCGCGTTCATCGTCTCCGTGTTCCCGATCATCGCCAACACCCTGGCCGGCCTGCGCAGCGTCGATCCACGCCTCGGCGATCTGTTCCGCCTGTATGGCGCCAAGCTACCGGACACCGTGCTCAAATTGCGGCTGCCCACTGCGGTGCCCAGCATGCTCACCGGCTTCAAAGTCGCGGCTGGCCTGTCCGTGATCGGCGCCATCGTCGGCGAATTCGTAGCCGGGTTCGCCGAAGGCAACGCGGGCCTCGGCATCACCGTGCTCTCCGCGTACCGCCAACTGCGCACCGATCTGCTGTTCGCGGCCGTGCTGCTCGCGTCCCTCCTCGGCCTCTCGCTGTTCGCGCTCGTGAGCGCCGTCGGCGCGTTGCTGCTCCGCCGCTTGCGCGCGCAGGGCTAATGCCCCCGAGGCTCAGCGGTTGGATCACGCACCGGAGAACCGTTTGCACACCGAAAATAGCGTTCGGGTTCGAACACTATTTTCGATCCGAATAGGGTGTGCCCCGAGAAGGGGATCGGGGTTGATGGTCACGCGGCCGTCCTCTCGCGGCCCAGCCTTCGGCGTCGCGGACGATTCGCGCTCGATACGCGGGTAGTGGTACAAGGCGGCGTGGTTTCCGTATCGCGCGTTGCCTCGTTCGCCGTCGCTCTGTGTTTCATCGCTGCCTGCGGCAAAAAAGCCGATCCGCAGCCGGCTGCGGCGAGCAGCGCCGCGTCAGCCGCGGGCAGCGCCGCGCCCGCACTGAGCGAGGTGAAGCTCGCGCTGAACTGGGTGCCCGAGCCCGAGTTCGGTGGCTTCTATGCCGCTCGCGAAAACGGCGCGTTCGCGCGCCATCACTTGAAGGTCGAGATCCAAGGCGGCGGCGCAGGCGTCCCCGTGCTGCAGATGGTGGCCACGGGCCGGGCCGACTTCGGCACCGTGGGCGCGGATGAGCTGCTCACGGCGCGCGCCCGCGGCGCGGATGTGGTGGCGTTGTTCGCCGTCTTTCAAACCTCGCCCCAGGGCATCATGGTGCACGCGTCGCGCAAGCTGATCAAGCTGGAGGATGCGTTCAAGTCCGGCACTTTGGCGCTCGAGACGGGGCTCGCTTACGCGGGCTACCTGAAGAAAAAGTTCAAATGGGACGGCGTGAAGGTCGTGCCGTACGACGGCGGCGTCGCGCACTTCCTGGCCGATCCGAGCTTCGGTCAGCAGTGCTACGTGACCTCCGAGCCGATCGCCGCGCGGCAAAAGGGCGGTGATCCGCAAGTGTTTCTGATCGCGGAAAGCGGGTTCAATCCGTACGTCACGGTCGTGATCGCGCGCCGTGAATTGCTCCAGAAAACGCCGGAGCTCGCCAAGCAGTTCGTGGCCGCCACGCGCGAAGGCTGGCGTGATTACCTCGATCACCCCGAGGTCACCAACGCGCTGCTCGGCAAGCTGAATTCGTCGATCGACGCGGCGACGCTCAGCGCCGCGGCCGCGGCGCAGAAGCCGCTGATCGAAACGGAAGAGACGAAGCAGCACGGTCTCGGCACGATGACCAGCGTGCGCTGGCAAACGCTCTCCGATCAGCTGCTCGACTTGAAGATCATCGACAAGCCGGCGGCCGCCGCGGACCTGTTCGTCACTTGGTAAGCAGCTAGACAGATCCGGCTAGGGACGTTTTCGCCTTCTCGGCCTCGCGCAAGAGCAGCGCGGCCAAAAAGCCGCCCGTCAACCCCAGGTAGTGCGCTAGGCCCGCGATTTGCGGTGCAGCCTTGTCGCCTCGGTTCATGTAGTTGATCGATTGATCGAAGACGACCTGCAACGCCACCACCGACAGCAAGCGCACGAAGAATTGGCGCGCGATGGGCGCGCGTTGCGTGACCCAGGCGCGTAGCGCCACGGCGATCGTTGCCCCGAGCAGGCCCATGATGCAGCCGGAAGCGCCGACCAGCGAATTCGCCGGCAAAAATAGATACAACGAACAGGCGGCGACGCCCGATGCCAAGTAGATCAATGCGAAGCGCAGGCGGCCGAACGTGCGCTCCACGAGCGGACCGAGCACCCAAAGCCCGGCCATGTTCATGACCAAGTGCACGAGATTCCCGTGCACGAACATGTAGCTGAACAAGCGCCACCACTGTCCGGCGAGGACCTCGGATTTTTCGAATGCCCACAGCTTGACGAACGCTTCTGTCGTGTCGTCGAAGCGCGGTCGGCTGTCATGGCTTCCGATCAAGAACACCACCGTGTTCGCGACCACGAGTGAAATGGTCATGCGCCGCGCCGCGCGCTGCGCTTGTGGGTTGGGCAGTAAATGCCGTCGCTGTCCGGCGAGCCGCGCGAAGTGGGCCACGATTTGTAGCACCCGCATCGACGGTGGTTCGGCGGGGCTCCCGTACAAGAGCTCGTCGATGTGCCGCTCCGCCCGCTGCCGAATCTGTAAATCACTCGACTGACGCAAGGCGCCGAATAGCCGCTGCGCTTGCGCCACGTCGCCCGCGCGCTGACTGGCGAGCGCGACCCAGAACTGTCGCGCATCATCGGTGTACGTTTCGCGCCCCGCCGCCAGCGCTTGGCGCGTGAGCTCGACCTGCCCGCTGAACGCAAACAGATACAAGAGCCCCGCCTCGAACGCGCCCGTGCCCAGCAAGGTTTCCTCACGCGCGCGCATGAATTCCGCGAGGTGATCGACCTCACCCAGCTCGCCGAGCGCGCGCAAGTACAAGACCAGCAGGCTCGGGTCTCGACCGACCGCCATGAGCCCGTTGGCTTCGGCCAGGGCTTTCAGCTCGCGCCAACGCCCCAAGATCCGCAGCCGATGCGCCTGAGCGATCGCAGCCGTGTTGCCGGTGCCGCGCGACAGCACCAGTAGCAGCGCCTCGGCTTCGGCCGTCTTCCCGAGGTGCGCCAGCTCGAAAGCTTGAAACAGGCGCGGCATGTCGAGCCAGCCGTCGAACGGGTGCAGCAGCGCGGCGTACGTGAAGAGCCGCCGCGCCCGTCGGTATAGGAAGCGGTTACTGGCGCGGGCCGCAGCGTTGTGGATCCAAGTCGGCAGTAGGATGAACAGCAACGCCAGCGTGCCGGCCGCGTAACCCGCGTACTCCGGCACCACGAACCAACCCAGCAACGCGACGAGCAGCACCACGCCCGAGACCACCAGCCAGCCAATGGGACGATGCGGCGCGCGTGCGCTCTTCCAGAACAGAGTCGCGGCGGGCAGCCCGGCCAGCCAGAGGGCGATTTGGTTGAGATCCATGCGCGAGGAGCGCGCTCGCGCGGCTCCCGCCTAGGTTAGATCGAGGTCCTGCTTTTGCCCCGAAATTAGCGAAATACCGGGCGAATTGCCGACCGCACGTTCACTCAGCGGGGGCGGAGGTCAGGGCTCGGCGCTTGAGCCGCTCCTGAAACAACAACGCCAGGTAGAACGTGACCGGCAGAACAATCAGGGCCAGGGCTGCCGCGGTGATGGTTCCGCCGACGACCACGACGGCGATCGGCCGCTGGGTTTCGCTGCCGATGGCGTGTGACATCGCGGCCGGCAGTAGGCCGAGCGAAGCGAGCAGCGCGGTCATCAACACGGCGCGCAAGCGATCGCGCGTACCCTGCACGACGGCTTCTTGAATCGGCTCACCGTTGGCGAGGCGCGTGCGGATCGCGGCCACCACGAGCACGCCGTTCAACACTGCTTGCCCGAGCAACGCGATGAACCCGACCGCAGCCGAGACGCTGAGCGGCATGTCCGCCGCGCCCAGCGCGAAGATGCCGCCGACCAGCGCGAACGGCACGTTCAGCATGATCATCGTCGCGTCGAACACCGAGTTGAATGCGGAGAATAGGAGCAGGAACGTGATCACCAATGCCAGCGGGATCACGATCCGCAAGCGGGCCATAGCGCGTTGTTGGTTCTCGAACTCGCCACCCCAGGTGACCTCGTAGCCCGGCGGGATAGGCACGTTGCTGGCGATCTTTTCTTGAGCATCCGCGACGAACGAGCCAAGGTCGCGGCCGCGCACGTTCATGCGCACGCCGATGTAGCGCTGGCCGTTTTCACGCGTGATCGCCGCGCGACCCGTGGCCATGGATACGTCGGCGATCGCCGACAGCGGCAAGAGGGTGCCGTCCTTCAAAGGCAGCATGATCTTGCGGATCGCGCCGATGTCTTCGCGCGTCGCGGTCGGCAAGCGCACGGTCACGTCGAAGCGCTTTTCGCCGTCCCAGAACTCGCTCGCGGTGTGCCCGCCCATCGCGGTCTCGATGTAGTCCTGCACGTCCCCAAGATCGAGATCGAAGCGCGCCAAGGCTTGGCGATCCAAGTGCACCGCGATCTGCGGCGTGCTGCCAGACTTGGTGATGCCCACGTCGACCGCGCCCGGAATTTTCGCGATCGTATCGCGCGCTTTCTCGGCGGCGGTGGTCAGCTTGTCCAAGTCCTCCCCGTAGATTTTGAGCGCGACTTGGCCCTTTTGGCCGGACACGTTTTCTTCCACGTTGTCGCGGATGGGCTGCGAGAAGTTGTAGTCGATGCCGGGGATCTGCTGCAGCGCGAAGCTCATCTCCTCGATCAGATCGCTCATCGTGTGCTTGTCGTGACGCCACTCCGACATCGGCTTCAGCTTGATGAAGACCTCCAAGTTGTTGGGCAACTTGGTGTCGGTACCGTCTTCCGGCCGGCCCAGCTGGGAGAGCACGGACACGACTTCCGGCGTCCTACGGAGGATGTTCTCGAGCTTGGGCGTGAGCGCCCGGCCGTCGCTGAGCGAGATGTTCCCAGGCAGGAGCACGGTCACGTACAGCGCGCCTTCGTTCAGCGCGGGCAGGAACTCACTGCCCAAACGCGGCATCAGCGCGACCGCGCCGCCCAGCACGCCGCCCGCCAAAATCAGCACGATGATCACGTTCTTCATCGCGAAGCGGATCGTGGGATCGAAAACGCGCTGCGCGAACGTGAGCAACGGCGAGTCGCGCATGACCTTCGGTCGCTTGAGCGCGATCAGGCACAGCACGGGTACTAGCGTGAAGCTCACGAGCAGCGCGCCGACCAAGGCGCTGACCACCGTGTACGCCAGTGGCGAGAAGATTCGGCCCTCGACCCGTTGCAGCGAGAAGATCGGGATGTAAGCGGCGATGATGATCAGGAGCGAGAACAGCGTGGGCCGCGCGACCTCTTTGGCGGCCGCCGCGATGCGCTCGGCCAGGGGCAGGGAAGGGTCGCTCGGCGCGGGCCCGTGCGTGCTCGGCGAGAGCTTGTGGAACAAGTGCTCGACCAAGATCACGCCGCCGTCCACGATGATGCCGAAGTCGACCGCGCCCATCGACAGCAAGTTGGCGGACATGCCGCGCGAGTACAGGAACGCGAACGAGGCCGCGAGCGAGAGCGGGATCACTGCTGCCGCAATCAGCGATGCGCGCAGGGAGAGCATGAACGCGAACAGCACGAGGGTGACGAGCGTCGCGCCCTCCGCCAAGTTCTCGAACACGGTCTTGAGCGTGGTGTTGACGAGCTCGGTGCGGTCGTAAAAGGGCTTGATTTTGACGTCTGCGGGTAGCGTCTTGCCGAGCTTCGTGATGCGCTCGCGCAGGGCGTCGAGCACGACGGTGGGGTTCTCACCGCGGCGCATCAGCACGATGCCCTCGACGGCGTCTTGGTTCGAATCCCGCGTGACCACGCCTTGGCGCGGGGCGTAGCCCTCTTGCACCTTGGCCACGTCGCGCAGCTCCACTGGGCGCGTTTTGTTGAAGCCCACGCGCACGTGCTGCAGATCTTCGATGTTGCTGAAGATGCCGAGGCTGCGGATCACGAACATCTCCGAGCCGCGCTCCACGTAACCGCCAGTGGCGTTGGAGCTGGCCTTTTTGAGCGCCGAGAACACGTCGTTCAGGTTCACGCCCAAGTCGACCATCTTGCTCACGTCCGGCTCGACGTGCACTTCACGCACGAGCCCGCCGTAAGACACGACGTCGGCCACGCCCGGCACTTGCAGTAGCCGCGGGGAAACCACCCAATCCTGCAACGTGCGCAGGGTCATGGGATCGGATTTGCTGCTCTCCAGCGTGTATCGATAAATCTCACCGATGGGCGTCGCGTACGGGCCGAGCGTGGGGTGCGCCTCGTCGGGCAAGTTGGCGTCCGCCATGCGCTCGGTCACTTGCTGACGAGCGCGCATCGGGTCCGTCGCGTCGTCGAAGGTCATGGTCAGGAACGACAGCCCGAACAGCGAGATGCTGCGCAGACGCGTGAGCCCCGGTGTGCCGTTGAGCGCGCGCTCGAGCGGCAGCGACACGCGACGCTCGACCTCTTCCGTCGGCTGACCAGAGAACAGCGTGATGATTTGAACTTGGGTGTCGGTCGGATCCGGAAACGCCTCGATGGTGAGGTTCTTGAATGCGAACAGGCCGCACGCCAAAAGGACCGCAGTCAAAACGAACGTGGCGATACGATGAGAGAGAGAGAAATCCAGCAGTCGCTCGAGCATGTGACCTTCAGTTACGCACACTGCGTGCCAGCTGTTAACTGTTGCGCGTTGCCGCAGATTCCCCCGCTCGCCTGGTCGTGAAAACCAGCACTTGGAGAAACACACCGGGGCACAATTCTACGTGGGGCAAATGACCCCGAGGGCCGTGAAGCTACTGCTTCACCGTCAGCTCACCGACGCTCCACCATTCCGTCCCCGGCGCGGTCAGCTTGATCAGGATGTAGCGCGCCACGACCGCGGTCTCGAACGAGAGGTCCTGAACGGCCTTGCCGCCGGAGAACAGCTTCGGATCTCCGAAGGTGCCTCAAGGGCCGTGTCTCGAAGGGAGCACTCGCGTCGTCCGATTTCACGGCCTGCGGCGCTTCGTCAGCCACAATAGCGACGCCAACGTGAGCAGCGACGAGCCCGGCGCTCCACTCGTCGCACCGAGCGAACAACCGCCGTGTGGTCGATTCGGTGACCCGCCGGAACCTGCACCGTTTGCAGCGCCAGCCGCGCCAATTGCTCCGTTACCCCCGCTTCCGCTCGCGCCGCTCGCCGCGCTGCACTCCGTGCTCGGCTCGAAACTGGAGGCGTCGGCGCAATCAGTCCCGAGCTGTTCGGAGATCATCGGCCAAACCACGCTGCAAGCTTGCGCAACTGGGCTCTGATCCGGGCATTGCAGTGGCCCACGCACACAAGACAAGTGCAGGCGCGGTTCGAAGCTCAGCCCGAGATCGGCGGACTCTCCAACCAGAAACCCCGCTTGAAACTCGTCCGCGCAGGCGAACAGGCCCGCGCCCGTCCAACTCAGGCAACGCAAATGCGCACACGACAGCTGCTCGAATGCCAGATCGGAGGTGCGCGCTCGCCACACGCCGTCGGTTCGTCCACTCGCTAGCGCGTAGCGCCCGTCGGGCGACAATGCGAAGCCGTCGAACGGACCCGTGAAGTCGAGCACGTCGTCGAAGTGGCGTCCGCCATCGTGCGTCACCAATAGGCGGCCGGGCGTCCCACTGAGGCGCACGTACACGGTGCTCGGATCGTTCGCGGTGATGGCGGCGATGTACGGCGCGCTCACTTTGCTCGCGCCCGGAACATCGAAGCGAGTCCAAGTCTTTCCGCCGTCGCCGCTGTGCGCGAGCACGCCGCGCACCGTGCCGCTCTGCGAGACGCCGCTCACGTACAGCTCGCTGGCATCGGCGCTCGCGACATCCAAGGTCGCGGCGTTCAGCTCGTCGAGCGCGACGCCCCAGGTGCTCCACGACGCGCCGCCGTCCGTCGTGTGCCAGACTTGCGACGAGTTTTGATCGAAGTCGACACTGACCGCGACAGCTGCCGTGACCGCGCCCGGTACGCGGGACACATCCGCGACGTAACTTGCGATGCCCGTACCGAGCACAAACTCACACTCGTTGCTCGAGCCGTGGGCAATGCCGTCGCTCAACGCTGCGAGGGTCGTGCCATCGCTCAAGACTGCGACCGGCGGCTCGATGTTCTGGTAACCAATGCCGGCCTCGCACACCAAATCCCAACTCCGGCCGCTGTCTCGAGTCGTCAAAAGTCCGAAATTCGAACGCAGCAGCAAATGATTCGGATCCGACGGATCAGCGACCAATTGGCTCACGGCAGGGAACGCGCCATTGGCCTGCGCCACCGGCGCGCTCAGCAAGATTGCCGCGCTGAACGCGACGTGCGGCATCGTGAGGCGTCGAGCAGAGCGGTTGAACACGGCTTTCCTAACCCTAGCAGTCTGTGACGATCGTGTTACAAGTGACCACGCGTTTGGTGTCACTCGGGCGTGAGGAGGGTTTTCGCCGCTCCACGCTCGTGACACGACCGCCTCACGGCTGAGCGACACTGCTCGTCGCCCCGCGCGTAACTGTTCGAGCCAAGCCATGTCCTCCGAAGTCAGCCACGAAGAAAACGAACTGCGCAACCCGGAATTGTACGTCAACCGTGAGCTGTCCTGGCTTGCCTTCAACGAGCGCGTGCTGGACCAAGCGCACGACCGTAGCTGGCCGGTGCTCGAACGGTTGAAGTTCCTGGCCATCTTTGGCTCCAACCTGGACGAGTTTTTCATGATTCGCGTCTCCGGGTTGCACGAGCAACTGCAGTCGCAATTGCCGACCTCTTCCTCGGACGCGCTGACGGCGGTCGAGCAACTGACGCGCATTCGCGCGCAGGTGCTGCGTCTGACCAAATCCGCGGTCACCCTCTGGCTGACCGATCTCTCGCCGGAGCTGGCCAAGAACGAGATCCGGGTGCGCACCTTCGCCGAGCTGTCTCCCGAGCAGCATCAGTGGGCCAAGGCTTACTTCCGGCGCTCGGTGTTCCCCGTGCTCACACCCCTGGCCGTCGATCCGGCGCATCCTTTTCCGTTTTTGTCGAACCTCTCGTTGTCGCTCGCGGTGGAGGCCGAAAATCCCGTGACGCTCGAGCGTCGCTTCGCGCGCATCAAGGTGCCCGAGAGCCTACCGCGCTTCGTGCTGATCGGCGTGGGTGGCGACGAAGTGCCGCGCCACACCGAAGGCGCAGCTGACTACGTCGCGCTCGAGGATTTGATCGCCGGCAATCTGGGTGACTTGTTCCCGGGCGTGAACATCGTCGGTTGTTATCCGTTCCGCGTCACCCGCGACATGGATCTCGACATCCTCGAGGACGAAGCCTCGGATTTGTTGGCTACGATCGACCGCGAGCTGCGCAAGCGCCGCTTCGGCGCCGCCGTTCGGCTCGAAGTCACGCCCGGCGTGCCAGACCGGATTCGCAAGCTGTTTTTGGACAAGCTCGAGATCGACGAAGAGGACGTGTACGAGAGCGCGGGGCTGCTCGGGTTGTCCGGGTTGATGGCGCTCACGCAAATCCCACGCGCCGAGTTGCATGACGTGCCGATGACGCCGCGTGTGCCGCACGAGCTGAGTGAACAATCGGATCCGTTCGCCGCGATTCGCCAGAACGACATCCTGCTCCATCACCCCTACGAGGCGTTCACGCCCGTGCTCACGTTCCTGCGTCGCGCCGCCGAGGACCCGAACGTTTTGGCCATCAAGATGACCTTGTATCGCGCGGGCTCCAATTCGGAGGCGGTGAAAGCGCTGATGCGAGCGGCAGAGAACGGCAAGCAGGTCGCGGTCTCGATCGAGCTCAAAGCGCGCTTCGACGAAGAGAACAACATCGGTTGGGCGCGCGCGCTGGAGCGCGCGGGCGTGCACGTGTTTTACAGCGCGGCCGGTCTGAAAACGCACGCCAAGGTGCTGCTCGTGGTGCGCCGCGAGGGCAGTGATTTGCGGCGCTACGTGCACCTGTCCACCGGCAACTACAACGCGGGCACCGCGCGCTTCTACACCGACACCGGCATGTTCACGACCGACGCCGAGATCGGCGAGGACGCGTCCGAGCTATTCAACTCGCTGTCGGGCTTCTCCACGAGCTTTGGCTATCGGAAGCTTGCCGTGGCACCCGTCACGCTGCGCAAGACCTTGCTCGACCACGTACGCGCTCAGGCCGAGCGCGCACGCCAAGGCAAGCCCGCCCGCATCGTGGCCAAGCTGAACGCGCTGGTCGATGCCGAGATCATCCGCGAGCTGTACAAGGCCTCTTGCGCCGGCGTGCCGATCGAGCTCGTGGTGCGCGGCGTGTGCTGCCTGCGCCCTGGCGTGCCGGGCGTTTCCGAGCGCATTCGCGTGCTCTCGCTGCTCGGGCGGTTCTTGGAGCATGAGCGCGTGTTCCTGTTCGGGCCCGAGGGCGAAGAGGAGTACTTCCTGTCTTCGGCAGACTGGATGCCCCGCAATCTCGACCGCCGAGTCGAGGTGTTGTTCCCCGTAAAGAGCGAAGCGATACGGATGCGCATCCGTAACGAGTGCTTCCTGCCGCTCGAGCTGGACAACCTGCGCGTGTACGAGATGGCGGCCGACGGGACCTATCATCGGCGCGTGCCGGGTGAGCACGCCCCGCCGATCGATGCCCAGCTCCGCACCTGGGGGATCGTGGCCAAGGCGGCGAACAACGCCAGTACGTCGGCGCTGCCTCCGCCGGTCGAGCTCGCTCTGTCCGCTGAGTAGCCGCGTCCTCCTCGCGTTGCGAGTCCGCGCGGTTTCGCTCCGACACCTTCGTGACACGGCCTGCTGATGCTCGCTTTGCCAGGTATGCATGGAGTACGCGCTGGCATACACGTCGAGGTGTGCACACGCGCGCGCGGTAACCACACCGTCTGGCGCTTCACCACACCGCGAATTGGGCCCAATGCGATTGGCTATGGCCAGACTGCCGTTCAGGCGCCAGAGTAAGGCGTACCCTTAACGTTCGGTTCGCGCTTCAATGACATCTCGACCGCTGCTGCTGCTTTTTCCGCTATTTTTGGCGTGCCTAGAGGCGTGCAGCTCTTCTGCGGACAGCGCCGAGCCAGCCTTAGGGGGGCCCTCCCCGGCGCAGGCCGGTGCCGCTGGCGCCGCACCCGGCGGAAAACCCACCCCGGCCGGTGCCGCCGGCGCCGCCAGCATCGCGCACGGCTCGGGCGGCGTGGCGGGTGCCGCCAGCAGCAGCGCAGGCACCAGCAACGGTTACACCCCACCGCCCACGGTCTGGAACAGCGCCAAGTCCGCCGGTTTGAGCGAGGCGCAGCTACAGGCCGAATACGAAGCGTGGAAGGCCGCGCACGTCCAAGGTTGCTCGAATGGCTCTTCGGTCGTCGTGAGGGAGGATGATGTCGTCTCCGAAGGCATCGGCTACGGCATGTTGCTCGCGGCGGCCATGGGCGAAGAGTCGCTGTTCGACGGCTTTTGGAAGTATTACCAAGACCACCTCGATGCTAGCGGGTTGATGAATTGGGAGACGGGCATCTGCGAAGACCCCGGCAACAACAATTCGTACTCGAGGACCAACGCCGATCTGGACGTGACGATGGCCCTCGTTCAGGCCGATGCGCGTTGGCCGAGCGCGGGCTACCTCGCCAAGGCGCAAGCGCTCGCCAGTAAGATCATTCAGTTCGAATCCGACGCTTGCGACGGCCGCCGCGTGCTTCGCCCCGGCGACACATTCGGGGGCTGCAAAGATCCGAGCGATCAGCGCATCAACCCATCTTACTTCGCGCCGGGCTACTACAAGGTCTTCGCGCACTACTTCAGTGAGCAAGCCAGCACTTGGATGGCGCTCGCCGACGGCTCCTATCAGCTGTACGCGATCTACCAAGCGCGCATGAGCAACCTCGTACCTGATTGGAGTGGCCCGGATGGCAGCGACAACGGGTCGGCGTATGGGTACGACGCCTGCCGCACGCCTTGGCGTGTCGCGGTCGATTACGCCTGGACTGGCGACACGCGCGCCAAGACGTTCATGCAAAACGTCTCGAGTTGGGTCGACCAAAACGGCGGCTTGCCCCAGGCCGCGCAGCAGCAAGATAGCGCATATATCGGGGCATTTGCGCTGGCCGGTGGCTACGAGCAAGGCAAATTCGACGGCTACGTGAACGCTTGGACGACCGCCAGCCTCGCAGATGGCGCGTACATCCCGGGCACACTGCGCGTGGTCTACCTGCTGGTCGCGGCCGGAAAATTCTCGTCGACTCTGTGACGTTCGAGTAGAACCGCCGGGCTTGAAAGACCCGGAGTCGCGCCTGCCCTTCCTGGACCTGCTGCGCGCGCTGGCGTCGCAGGCCATCGTTTGGCACCACCTGGCTTTTTACGGGCCGCTTTCGGACTCCGCGCGCGACGTGGCCACGACGTTGATCGACGGGCTCGCTCAGCACGCGCGGCTCGCCGTTCAAGTGTTCTTCGTGGTCAGCGGTTACCTCACCGCAGTCGGCCTTCGCGATCGCGAGCCCAAAGGCTTCCGCGACTTCTGCTCGTTGATTGCGGCGCGCTACCGGCGCATCGGCTTGCCCTATTTGGGCGCGATGGCGCTCGCCATCTGCGCGAACGAGGTGGCGCGTCACTGGATGGATCATCCGTCGATTTCCGCGCGCCCGAGCCCCGGGCAGCTCTTGGCGCACGTCTTCCTGGTGCACGATTTGGTGGGCTACGAGCCGCTCAGCGCGGGGATCTGGTACCTGGCGATCGATCTTCAGCTCACCGTGCTCGTGGCGCTGGTGTTCTGGCTCTGCGCGCGCGCGGTCGGGGGCGAGCGCGGCCCGCTTTGGGGGCGCGCGGTGCTCGGGCTACTCTCGATCGCCTCGCTGTTCTGGTTCAATCGTCAACCGGAGCTCGATCGCGTCGCGATCTACTTCATGGGCGCCTACGGGCTGGGCTTGATCACCGCCTGGGTGCACGCGGGCTCGCTGCGCCGTCGCTTCTTCTGGTCGTACGCCGCGCTGCTCGCGCTCGCGATCGCGGTCGATTTCCGATCGCGGCTCCTGGTCGCGCTCACCACGGGGTTATGCCTCATGGTTGCCGCGCGTTTCGATTGGCTCGGCAGCTGGCCGCGCTCGCGCGTGATCCAATGGATCGCCCGCATCTCGTACAGCCTATTTTTAGTGCATTTCCCGGTCAGCCTGGTGGTCAACGCGCTCTGGTTCAGCCACCTGCCGGGCACGCCGGGGCTCTCGTTGCTCGGGATGTGCACGTCTTACGTGCTCAGCATGCTGGTGGCGGTGCTCTTCTACTATCAAGTCGAGCGGCGGCTGGTGCGGCTCGGTCGCACCGCGCGCGTTCGTTCTGCGCCCACCTAACACTCCAAATAGTACGAGCTACTTCACGATCGTCTCACAGCCGAGCGCGATCTCGACCGAAGTTTTCGTCGAGGCTTGGAAGGCAGTGCAGTTCGCGGGGCAGGCGTAGATCGTCTTCGGATCTGCTTTCATCGGATCCGTGTCGTAGTACCAGCCTCCCGTATCGGGGTCGCAGTCTTCGAGGCGGTCCACGTAGTAAAGCGGGGTCGAGCGCTTGCCTTCTTTGAAGTTGACGTTGACGCGGGCATAGTCGAGCGGTTTACCCGACCCGGATTCGGGTACCTTGAATTCGCACGCGAGCGGATCGGTGCGAATCGAATCGAGCGCGGCCAAAAATTGGCTCGCCACGTCCTTGGTCGTATCGACGATGATGGCCTTGTCGGTGCCACCGGCGTGGGCAACGGTGTCGAGCTGTGTTTTCGCGCCTTGGTTGACATCTGCCGCAGTGAGCACACCGATCACCACCGTTTTCACGCTGGGTGTGGCGGACACGGCGTCGAACGCGATGTCCCCCACTTCGTCGATGTTCGTGGGCGTGCAGTCGGTAGGCAGGCCGTCCGTCGCCAACACCACGACGACCCGATGATCAGCGTGCTTTTTTGCCCAAGTGGTCGCTTGTTGGAGCGCGCCGCGCAGCGCGGGCCCGGTCGGGGTTCTGCCACCCGGGACGCGCGCGTCGAGCGCCGCGATGAGCGCGTCGGCGGAGTCCGGGAGCGCGGCAATCGGCTGCGCGGGCGAGGCATATGCATTCGCCTCGCACACCAAAGGGGCGGAGCAAAAGCCGTGAGGTGGCGGCTCCTGACAGGTGCCCAAATCAGCGCCGGCGTCGTCCAACCCGCACGAGGCAGCGAGCTTCGGGCAGTAGTAGGCGCCGTTCTTCTGGCAAACCCCTTCGGGTACACAGGGACCCAAAAAACAATCGGTGTCGGCCAGACACTCGTAGAGCTGACCGAATGCGTTCGAGTCTTCCCAGCACATACCCGGCACGATGCACGGAGCGGCGGCACCGCAGTCCGCGTCGATCCCACACACCTCGGGGATGTTTGGCTTGATCAAGGGGAAGAACTGCATGCCTACCCCGAGGCCTGCGGAGTCCGTGTCTCTCAAAAACGTGCGAAGCGCGCTCTTCACCTGCGACCACTTGGTGCTATTGGTCGACAGCGTGTCGAGCATCGAACCCGAGGAGTCGACCATCAGGTACATGTCGAGCGGGACGATTTCGGCTGTGGTCAGCTCGGCCGCGCACGTTTCGCTCCCGTCGCCCGAGCCTGCGTCGGATCCCGTATCGATCGAGGGCAACCCGGCGCCGCCGCCGCCGTGGCTCGTCACTTCACCCGAGTCGCCCGCAGAATCATCGCCTTTGACGGGGGGTTCGTCGGGTGCGCCCGCGTCGCCCAGGACTTGGGGGTGACCTGGGTCGCTGCTCGACGTCGCCGCGCAGCCTCCGAAGGCGAGCGAGGCTACGAGGGCTAGGGCAACTCCAAGCGCTGGAAAGGCACTTCGGGACATCGCATCATGCTCGCCGGGCGCCGCGATCCGAGCGGCTAACGCCGTGTCGCGTTCCTGTTTCTCGGCCGTGTCCAGTGCGGTGCTCGGGGGCGTTCAGCGGCGTACGGCAGCGTTCCGTGGCGTTCAGCGTGCGCGCGCTGAGGTAAGATGGCTTGGCCATGAGCCAATCCTTCGACCCCGAATACGTGTTCACGCATCACTCGGCCACGCCTGAAAAGCTCGCGCATTACGACGCGATACACGCGGCCGCCAAGGTCTTCGCGCAGGTGCTCTTGGAGCACACGCCCGCGTCCGAAGATCAATCGGCGGCGCTGCGCCTGCTGCGCGAAGCGACGATGATCGCCTGCGCGGCGGTCGCCCTCGACGGCAAGCTCAAGTAACGCTGAGTTGTTTCAGAACGTGACCGCCCGAGCTTCGCTCACCGAGCTCGCTCGAGGCGACGCTCACTCGGGCTGCAGGACTTGCTCGATGGCTCCGACGAGGAGCGGGTTGTCCGGCGTGACATCGGGGGCGAAGCGCGCGACGACCTTGCCGTGGCGGTCGATCAGGAACTTCTCGAAGTTCCACATCACGTCGCTCGGCTTCTGCGGGGCCAGGCCGTGCTCGGCGAGCTTCGCGCTGAGCGAGCCCCCTTCGTTACTGCGTGCCTGCGGCTGCTGGGCGATCAGCTCGTGATACAGCGGGTGCTGGGCCTCGCCCTTGACCGCGATCTTCTCGAACATCGGAAAATCTACGGCGAAGCGCGTGCTGCAGAACTCTGCGATGTCTTGATTGCTGCCCGGCTCCTGGGCGCCAAAGTCATTGGCGGGAAAGCCCAGTACCACTAGGCCTTTGTCCTGGTATTTCTTGTACAGGGCTTCCAGGCCTTCATACTGAGGAGTGAGCCCGCACTTGGAGGCGACGTTCACCACCAGCAGTACCTGACCCTCGAAGGCTCTCAACGTGGTGGGGCTGCCGTCGATTCGCTTGAGCGGGATGTCTTGAAGGGCCGTCATCACGAAGAAGAACCCTTCAGGTGCTGAGCCAGGTAATGTTCGCGCCCGATGTCCTTCACGATGCTGGCCTGAGTCTCCAGCCAGTCCACGGATTCTTCTTCCTCGACCAAGATCTTCTCGAGCAGCTCGCGCGTGCCGTGATCGCTCTTCTGCAGCATCAAGTTGATGCCTCGGTGCAGGCGATCCACGGCTTCTAGCTCCAGCGCCAGGTCGAGCTTGTTCATCTCGATCGGCTCCTCACCGACGCGCACGGGGCTCAGGCGCTGCATGTTCGGCACGCCGTCCAAGAACAGAATGCGTTCGATGACGGCATCGGCGTGCTTCATCTCTTCGATCGATTCGGCGCGCTTCTTGTGTGCGAGGGCGGAATAACCCTGGTTTGCGCACATCTTGTAGTGGATGAAGTACTGATTGATCGCCGTCAGCTCGGAGGTCAAAAGTTCGTTCAGGAAATCGATGATCTCGGGCTCGGAGCGCATCGCTTTCGATACCATCCTCACGAACTACGTGGCTAGGGGGTGGCGGCCCCCGACGGGGTTGTGTCCGGCCCATATCAACAAGCTCGGTCCGGAGCTGCCCTCGGGTGTCCGGACCCCGTCAAGTAACATTCTAATATTATTGGGCATTTCTGGATTCGCGCGAGCTCGCTGAAGTTGAAGTTGATTTTCACTATCAGCAAGCTAGGTTTCAAAAACCGCGATGATTGTGTGTCACTGCCACGCCCTCACTGACCGAGATATCCGTCGTACCGTCCGCGCCACGGGCGCTTGTGATGTGGCAGAGGTCGGGGATCATTGCGGCGCCGCCACCGGCTGCGGCGGCTGTTACGAGGTCGTGGCCGAGATCGTAGACACCGAGAAGCGGCGCTTGGCCGTGCTCAACACGATCGGCGATCACGACACGCAGCGACCGGGGCTCGAGCAGGCGCAGCCCGCTCGGGGCCTGGCGCTCACTGGTTAGCCCCCGCCCGCCCTCAACGGCTCGCCACGCGGCGCGCCGCACCCGAGTGGCGCATTCGTCCGGCATCGAGCGAGCGCACGTTGCTCGGCGCCCGCTCCCGCTCGAGCCAACGCAGGTGGTGGAGCTCGCGGCGCAACCGTCGCTCACTCTGCGCCTTGCGCGAGACACGCGCGCGCCTCGTGCGGCGGACCGTGACCGGTTCGGCGCCGATGCTCGCTCGAACCCAAGCGCGAAACCGAGTGGCCAGATCGGCGACAGTGCGCACGCTGACGAGCTCCTCCGGCGGCAGCTCGATCGCCACGCTGCGTTCCAAATCCAACAGCACCACGACCAAGGACAACGGGGTGAGCCCCCAATCGCGGTACAAATCATGGGTCAAAGCGATCTCACTCGCTTGCACGCCCAGATGCCGCGCCAACGTTTGCACGACACTTTCGCGATAATGAATCGACATCATCTTCATCCCTTCAACGATTCGGCAACCTCACCGAACGACCCATGAACGCCCCCCGCAATGGCGCTGATTCCGCACGAAATAACCGGTAATCCGGGACCTCTCGCGGGGCTCAGCTTGCGTGAATGTCGCGTTCGAGGCGGTCCAGCTTGCGCTCCAGCGCGCTGCCGCTGAGTGTGCTGTTCTGGCTCGGCGGCGGGCCTGGCGGATGTGCCGGTGCGCACGCGAGATCACTCTCGCCGTTTGGCCCCTTGCGGCACGTGCCGGTCATGGTGTGCCCGTCGAAGCTCACGCTGCAGGCATCGCCTTCGCTGTGCGACTTGCAGGCATCGAAGGCCTCTTGCGGCGGCTTACCGTGCGGCGGACCGTCGGCGGTATAGGACGGGGGAGTCGTCGCGGCGGGCGCGCCGAGCACGCTCGTGCTCGAGGTCGCTGGGCCGTCGGCGGCAGAAGCCACGCTGCAGCCTTCCACAGCGAGCAGTAGGCCGAGGAAACCAAATCCGGTGCCGAAACTTCTAGTCATACGCTGCCTCCTGGGTGGAGCGGTACTGGCCGCTCACGTTCAAGAGAGCCTGATGCCGCGGCATGTCCGGTGTGCTGCTCGGTCGTTGCGCTTTGTTAAGGGCTGCAAGCCAGGAAGGCTCGCTTCAACGACTGTTCGTTTCAACGGCTGGACGGCGTCGCGCCGCGCACCGGCAGGTAGGCGCGGAAGGTGCTGCCCACGCCCAGGCTGCTCTCCAGCTCGATGCTGCCCCCGTGAGCTTCGACGATCCGCTTGGCCAGCGTGAGCCCGAGGCCCACACCGCCGCTGCCGCGTGAGCGGCTGCGCTCACCGCGAAAGAAGGCGTTGAACACGAACGGCAAATCTTCGCTCGGAATGCCGAGGCCCTGGTCGCGCACGGTGAAGCAGGCGCGGTCGCCGTGCTGGGAAACGCTGAGCGAGATCCCGCTGTCCGGCTCGGGCGAATACTTGTCGGCGTTCTCGAGCAGGTTGTCGATCACGCGCCGCAGCAGCACCGGATCGGCGTCGACCACGCCCGTGCCGTCGCCCAATTCGATCGTGAACGGGCGCGTCGGGTGGCGGCCCCGAAACAGCTCCGCCGAGCGCTGGGCGATGGCTTGCGGGGTGAGCTCCTGCAAGTGCAGCGCGAAGCCCGAGCTGGGCAGAACGCCGTCGGCCAGCTCGAAGCGCGCTGCGGTGAGCACGTCGTTGATCAGCGCTTCGAGCTCGGACAGGTCCACCGCGATCTCGCCGAGCGAGCTGCGGACGGCCTCGGTGTCGCCCTCGCCGGCGATCTCGAGCGCGACGCGGATTCGAGACAATGGCGTGCGCAGCTCGTGTGCAACGTTGGCCAGCAGCTCTTTCTCGGTTTGGAGAAGGCGCTGGATGCGCTCGGCCATTTCGTCGAAGGCGCGCGCGACCTCACCCACTTCGTCGTTGCGCGTGAGCTCGCTGCGCGCCCGCAAATCGCCCTGCCCGAGAGAGATGGCCATCTGCGACAAGCGCGCGAGCGGCCGCGCGATCCAACGCGCGGTCAGGAACGCACCGACGCCGAGCACGATGACACCGCAAATTGCCGTCAGTACCAGCGGCAGCGGGCCGGGGCGCTGGTGTTCGAAGCGGGCGATGAGCAGGCACTCTTTGCCGTCGAGCTCGAAACGCCCGAAGGTCTCGGGAGGGCCGTGAGGACGCTCACCCGGCGCTTCTCCGAAGCGTGGTGGCGGTTCGGCGAACAAGGGCGCACCCTCCGGGAGTGAATCGCGAGGTGGGCCGGGCGGCAGCTCGTCGAGATTGGGCGGGCGCGGAGCGTTGCCGAGGGGCGCGGCGTTGAAGTGCGGAATGCGCAGGGCCGGGACCACGTTGCTGACGAGCAGCTTGTTGTCCTCGCCGTACACGGAAATCAGCAGCTTTTCGCTGGCGCGCAGCTCCTGCAATTCGCGCGCGAGCGCGACGCGATCGTTTGCGAGCGGCTTCAAGCGTGCGCTGAGCGTCTGCATGTCCCAGCGCTGCGGCCAGTGCGTGAGCACGTAGCCGATACCGAGCGCAGACAGCACGACCAGCGTGAACTGCACGAAGCCGACCGCGTACAGGCGCCAGACCAGGCCGGTCCGGGCGCTGCGCGTCATTTGTCGTCGGGCGCGAGCATGTAGCCCACGCCGCGAATCGTCTTCAAGTACTGGGGATTTTTCGGATCGCTCTCCAGCTTGTGACGCAGACGCGAGATGTGCACGTCGATCGAACGATCGAAGGCATCTTCGGCGGAGCCGTGAACCAATTCGAGCAGTTGCTCGCGCGCCAGGACGCGGCCGGCACGCTCCGCGAGCACACGCAGCAGCGCGAACTCGTGCGTGGTGAGCGCGAGGCGCACACCGCGCAGGGTGGCGGTCATGGTGGCGCTATCGACGACCAGCGCGCCCAGCTCGATGCGCGGCGTTGCTGGGCCCGTCTTGCCTCGGGCGCGCCGCGCGTGGGCACGAATCCGCGCCAAGAGCTCGCGCGTCGAGAAGGGCTTGCTCATGTAATCGTCCGCGCCGCCTTCCAGGCCCATCACGCGATCGGCCTCTTCACCCCGCGCCGTGAGCATGATGATCGGCACACTGACGCGCTCGCGCAGCCGCCGGCATACTTCGTGGCCGTCCGCGCCGGGGAGCATCAAATCGAGCAGTACGACGTCGGGCCGCGTGCGCAGCACCTCACTCAGCGCGAGATCTCCGCGGTCGACCAGGGTCACTTCCACGCGGTGTGAGCGCAGGTACTGCGCCGTCAGCCGGGCTAGGCGCTCGTCGTCCTCGACGTACAACACGCTGAGTTGCTCTTGGGCCTCATCGGCGGCGCTCATGAGTTCGGAGGATTGCACTCCTCACACTCTGCGTCCCCGATCCTGAGCAGGTGTTGCGTCGGTATTGCGGAATATTTCGGCATTTCGAGGCGCCAATCACGCTCACACTCGTGCATTTTGGCCGAACTGGGCGAACCTCGAACGCCCCTGGAGCTGCGTGGTGTGCCCCACGAGCGCCCCTCGAACGTGGAAGGTTTCAATGAGGGCGGTTGCTGCGGGAGCGGGACAAGGTAGGCGGGTTGGCCCTTCCTTGAAGCATGAGTCTGTTCAGCGCGCGGCATTCGTGGGTTGCGCTCGCGTTGGGCGTGGCGTTTTGGGGATGTGCTTCGGACCCCGCGGGCTCGTCGGGTGAGCCTGCTTCGGGCGGTCAGCTCGGCGCGGGTAGCGGTGGAGCAAGCGGCGGCAGTGTCGATTCGCTCGCGGGTGCTGCGGGCGCGCCGCTTCAAGGCGGTGCGGCGAACGGCGGCGCTGCAGCGAACGGCGGAGCGAGCACCGGCGCTGGCGCGAGCGGTGCCCCTCCGGGTGCTAGCGGCGCGGGTGGCGCAACGAGTGGCGCAGGCGGGGCGAGCACGGCGGGTTCGGCTGGGCGTGCAGGCTCGGGTGGCGCGAGCGTGGGCGGCGCCGCGGGCCAGAGCGGAAGTGCGGGCGCTGGTGGCGCGCTCGGCAACGTCACGATTTGGATCGCGGGTGACTCGACCGTGGCCACGGGCGGTCCGTGTCCAATAGGCTGGGGTGGTCGCTTCAAGGCTTTGTTCAACAGCAAGGTGGCGGTGAACAACGCCGCGGTCGGTGGGCGCAGCGTGCGCACTTGGCTCTACGACGTGCAGGACACGAAAGACACCACGGGTGAGTGCAACTTAGCCAAGGACGCTCAGGGAAACCCGACCATACAAGCGCGCTGGACCACGATGCTGACTGGGATGAAAGCAGGGGATTACCTGTTCATCCAATTCGGTATCAACGATGGGGATTCGACGTGCCCACGGCACGTCGGGCAAGGTGCGTTCAAGACCAGCTACGGCATGATGGCGCAGGCCGCGAAGGATCGCGGCGCGTTCCCAATCTTCGTCACACCGGTGAGTCAGATCGCCTGCAGTGGCAGCACGGTGAGCAAGAACACGCGCGAGCCGTTCGTGTCTGCGACCAAAGCCGCGGGCACCCAGTTCAGCGTGCCGGTCCTGGATCTGAACGTGCTCAGCACCACGCTCTATCAGTCGCTCGGCTTTTGCCCGATCCCCGGCGGTGACGTGAGCGCGAGCACTACCGGCGCGGTGGGCACGTTCTTTTGCGACGACCACACGCACTTCGACACCACGGGCGCGACCCAGATCGCCGGCTTGGTCGCGGGCGCGCTCAAGACGCAAAACATCCCTCTCTCGAAATACCTACTGTGAGCATGAACACTATTTTTCGACCTCGACTCTTGGCGCTCGGCGCTCTCGCCGGGCTCGTGTGCTACGTCGCTGGTTGCTCGAGTGACGCAGCTCATGACGGCGAAGCAGGCAACGCGGGGAGTGTGAGCGTCGCCGGTGCGGGTGCCTCTGGTGCTTCCGGTGGCGCTGGGCCGAGCGGCGGCGCCGTGAACGCGGCCGGCTCGAACCTCGGCGGTGCGCCGGTGATTCCCGCGGCGGGCAGCGGCGGCGCGGCCCTTGCTGCGGGCAGCGGCGGCACTGGCGGCGCGAACGGTGGGGCCGGCGGCGCCGCGAACGCCTCGGGCGCGGGAAACATGGCCGGCGCGGGCAACTCCGCCGGCGCGGGTAACCTGGCCGGGGCCGGGAATTTACCCGATCTGACCGTATACCTCGCGGGTGATTCGACGGTTTCGCAGTACGTGCTCGACCCCAACGATCCGAAGTCGTGGGCCGGCTGGGGGCAGATGCTCGCGCCAAACTACATCAGCAAGGTGAAGGTGGTGGACGCTGCGGTCGGCGGGCGCACCGCGCGGCGCTTCATTCAAGAAGGGTCACTTGCCGCAATCCTGAAGACGATCAAAGCGGGTGACTACTTGCTGGTGCAGTTCGGTACGAACGATAGCAACACGACCGCGACGTACACGCTGAGCGGCGTCACCTACCCGTATTTTGCGGACCCACAGACGGACTTCAAACAATATTTGCAGCAGTACATCGACGGCGCGAAGGGCAAGCAGGCCATCCCGGTGTTGGTCACGCCGCCACCGCGCAATTCGGCTTACTGCAATGGCGGTCGCTCGCTCGCCAACTACGGGCAGGCGATGCTCGAGCTAGGCAAGGCGGATCAGGTGTCGGTCGTGGACTTGGGTTTGAAGACGCACGCCTACTTGACCAAGATTTGTCCGAAGCCGACCACGGCTGCGGCTGAGCTGTTCTTCAAGATCAACGCGGACAAGACGATCGATGGCACGCACTTTCAGGAAAATGGCGCGCGCATCATGGCCGGCTTCGTTGCAGATGGTGTCGACGAGGCGAAGCTCGGCCTGAGCGCGTACCGCTTGCATTGAGGGTGGCGGCCGCGGATTAGGGAGCTGTTTGGCGGGGCTCCGGGAACTATTTCCTGAATGCCTTCCGTCTCGGTCAGCTGCTCGTATTTGGCTACTTTTGCCGCGGTCCTCGTTCTGTCCGGGTGTAGCTCGGACGCTGCCGAGCCCAATCCGCCAGTTGGTTCCGCGGGGGCGCCGAGTCAGGGGGGCGGCGCGGCGGCCCAGGGCGGCGGCCCGTTCGCCGGGGCGCCCGCGGGCGGCAGCTCGAGCGGCGGCTCGAGCGGCGGCGCGTCGGAAGCGGGCGGCGCTAGCGCAAGCAGCAGCGGCGGCCCAGGTAACTCCGGCGGCGGCGCACCGCTGGGTGGCAACGGCGGCGCGGCCGCCGGCGCGGCCGGGCAAACGTCGGCCGGGGGCGCCAGTGGAGCGTCGGGCAGCGCTGGGAGCGCCGCGGGCAGCGGCGGTTCGACGGGCACGCCGAGCGTTCGCATCGTTGGCCGCACCGTCGCGGGTGCCAACAACAGCGCGCGTTTCTCGTGGTCCGGGGTGAACCTGCACGCCCGCTTCAGCGGCACTCAGGTTTCGATGGACTTGAACGACGGTAACAACAAGAACCGCTTCACGGTCGTGATCGACGGCGGAGCTCCGAAGACCGTCACTTCGCCTTCGGGCCAGGGCTCGCTGAGCTTGGCTTCTGGCTTGGCAAGCGGAACGCACGAGCTCACCGTGTGGCGCAACACCGAGGCTGGCATGGGCGCGACGACGTTCAGCGGCTTTTCCAACTTCGGCACGGGCGGCGCGCTGCTCGCGCCAAGCGCCCCGCCGGATCGCCGGATCGAGGTCGTGGGGGATTCGCTGTCCGCGGGCGCGGGCGTGGAAGGCACGTCCACCAGTTGCAGCCCCAACATCGACGCGTTCACGAACAATTACCTGGCCTACGGCTCCGTCGCGGCGCGCACCGTGAGCGCCGATCTTTCGACGATTGCTTGGTCCGGCATCGGCGTGTACCGCAACTATTCGTCGGGCTCGCCGACGATGCCGCAGCGCTACGACTACGCGGTCCCCAACGACAATTCAGCCTGGGATTTTTCGAAATACCAGCCGCAAGTCACCGTCATCAACCTGGGCACGAATGATTTCGGCAGCGGCAACCCGGGGCAACCGTACGTGGATGCGTACGTCGCGTTCGTCAAACACATCCGCACCAAGTACGCGACCACGAAGTTCATCCTGATCGACATGTACGGCGGCGAGCGCTTGACCGCGATCAACAACGTGGTGAGCACCCTGAAGAGCGGCGGTGAGTCGCAAGTCGAGTCGCTCAGCTTCAGCTCCGTGCCGAACAACAACACGGCCTGCAACAGCCACCCCAACACCGCCGCTCAAAAAGCCATGGGCGCGATCTTGGCGGCGCGCCTCAAATCACTGATGAATTGGTAGCACTGAGCTCGGGCGCCGTGCCGCGCGCGCGAAGCTCGCGGTACAGCCGCGCGTGCGCCGCGGCAATGCGCGCCCAGCTGCGCTCTTCTCGATACGCGCGGCACTTCTCGATCAGCCGTTGCCGCTGCTCCGGCTGCGCCAAAAGCTCGCCGATCTCCTCGGTGAGCGGGCGCTCCAGCGTGTGCACGGCGCCGCGCATGTCGTCGAAGATGGGGGCTCGAGAGACCGCGAGCGCACGCCCGACCGCCAGCGCTCGGCGACCCGCGCCACTGGCGCCTTGGTTGTTACCCGTGCGGTAGTTCAAGACCAGGAGGTCCGCTGCTTGCAGCTCCAGGGTGGTGCGCTCTTCGCTCAGGAACTCACCGGTGAGGTGAACGGCATCCTGCAAATCGAGCGCGCGCACCTCGGCTTGCAGACGACGGAGGTAGTCCCGCGACGCGGCGGTCGGGAACGTGCCGCCGCACACGCGGTAGGTGAGATCCGGAAAACCGTGGGCGCGCAGCTCGGCGATGGCGCGCAGCACTTCTTCGATGCCCTTGTCGGGGTGCAGGAAGCCGAAATGCGACACGATTCGGCCGGCGATGGGCAGGCCGAGCTCGCGCCGGGCTCGTTCCGACGAAAGCTCGGGGATGCTCCAAATGCCATGCGGAATCACGTGCACCCGCGGGTGGTCGAGCTCCGCGCGTTGGTCAGGCTCGTGTACGACGAGGTCGGCCCCGCGTAGCGCGAGCAAGGTGCGCCGAAACGCCCAATGCCGAGCGCGACTTCCGCCGTCGCGGTCGTGCAGCGTGGCCAGCAGCGGTATCCGGGCGCGAGCGCACAGCATGGACAGCAGGTACAAGAAGCGCGGCGAGGTCAGGCCCAAGCTGATCTGAACGTGCACTACCTCGGCGCGCGCTTTACGCAGCGCGCGGAACGTTTGCACCGCTTGCCACAGCGTGGCCCGATCGCGCCGCCAGATCCGAGGGTGCTGTGGGCCGCGAGGGCTGTCACCCGGGCGCAGGCGCGGGGACAGCACGCTGGGCTCGATGCCCTGGTCGGGCAATGCGCCGATCAAGGCTTCGCTGTAGGTGGCGATGCCGCACGTTTCGCCGAAAGTGGTGAGCAGGGCGACGCGCATGCTCAACTCTTCCGCGCTCGCCGTGCTTGCACCGCGCGCCGCACGATCTCGGCAAATTGCCGGCCAATGACCGACCAGGCGTGGCGCGCCGCGACCGCGCGCGCGCGCTCGGCCATCGCGTCGAGCTCCGCGCGCTGGGTGATTGCTCGCATCAGCCCCGAGACGAAGCCCGCGCTGTCGTCGGCGCGAATGTACTCCGAGCCATCCAGCCCATAGCCGCGCACGCCGAACTCGGACGCGACCAGCGGTAGCCCCGCGGCAAACGGCTCGAGCACCTTCAAGCTGCTGCCCGCGCCTTGAAAGAGCGGCATCGCGTACGCCGCGTGGCGATCGAAGAACGGGAACACTTCGGGTACGGCGCCCGTGACCTGCACGTGCTCGGAAGCCAAGGCCCGCACTTCCGCCCCCGCATTGCGCCCGACGAGCGTGAGCGTCGCATCGGGCACGTGCTGGCGCAGCTTGGGCAACACGTCACGCGCCAGCGCGATGGCGGCGGCACGGTTCGGCGGGTAGTCCATCATCCCGACATACAAGATGGCCGACCCCGTGCGCGCTGATGGGGGAATGTAGCGAAACTCTTCGACGCGCGTGCCATTGGTCGCTACGACGCCCTTCTGCGGCTCGACCGCGCGAACCACTTCCGCGTCCCGCGCGCTCACGGTGACGACTTCATCGGCCCGTCTCCAAACCGAGCGCTCGTAGCGACGCCAGGTCGAGTACTCGAGCAGCTTGAACGGGTTCTTGAGCAACAGGCGACGGTAATAGTCCGATTCGATGTTGTGCTCGTCCACGATTACCGCAGCATTCGGCAAGTGCGGCAACGCTTCGATCGCGTAGCAATGCTCGACGACCACGGCGTCGAAGGGGGCTCGAGCGTTGTCTTCGACGATGCGCTCGGCGAGGCGCTTGGGCATGGCGCGGGCCGGGCTTGGCCGAGAGCTCAGCGAGCTGCTTTTCGGGTTACTGGCCGCGGTTCGAATCGCCTTCCAGGGGCTGCTGGAAACGGCCGTGTCATCGTGCGGCGAGTCGTGCACGGCGATTCGCGAGTACAGTACGAGCTCGTCATCCGGCTCGAACCCATTCGCCAAGCGCGCGATCCGAATGCGACCGCCGGTGTTCTCTTCCAGCGGTAGGTAGGGGGTGAGCCAGGCGATGCGCATCAAAGTGAAGGGTGACGAGTCAGCATTTGCCGAGCGAGCTGCTCGCGGGTAGGTTCCGGCGGCTTGAGCGCCAGCGCGAAACTACCACCAACGGAGCGGAAGTCGATGAGCCCCGGGGCCGCTCTTTTTCCAGTCACGCACCTGGTCCCGAGCCGCTATTTCGGTGGTGCCGAGCAGGTGGTTGCAGGCCTGGTGCGGCGTGCCCGAGCTCGTGGCGAGTCGACCCGCGTCGTCACGTTGCGAGGTACACCGGCGGAGGCGGGCTTGGTAGCGGCGCTCGGTTCGGAGGTAGACGGCCCCGTCGCGTGGCATCCCGAGCGGCTGGCGCAGGTTGACGCGCTGCGCCTGGCCTCCCACGTGTTGTTCCACGCGGAGCGGCCGCAGATCGTTCACGCACACCTGCCTTGGCCCGATCGCTTGGGCACCGCGCTGTTGGCCCGTGGTAATAGGCCAGCGTTGGTCACCTTCCAATTGCTACCCACGCACCCGCTCGGTGGCTTGAGGGACATCGCGCTCGCGCCCCTCTCATCGCGCTTTGCGACCCGCGTGGCGCGTGAGGTTGCGCCGTTGATCTTGGTCGGCTTGACCGACATCGACTGCGCGCGCCTCCGTGAGGAGTTTCCCAAGGCCCGCGTGGAGCGGGTTTACAACGCACCCGGCGAGCCGCATGGTCAGGCTCCGACACCTTTGCCGTTCGGTTCGGGGGTTCGGTTGTTCTCGGTGGGGGCCCTCTCGGCGCGCAAAGGCCACGATCGGGTGTTGCGCGCGCTCGCAGCGGAGCCGGCTCGCTCACAGGAGTTCAGCTTGTGTGTGGCAGGCGCTGGCGAAGAGCGAGAGTCACTCGAACACCTAGCGCTAGCCCTTGGCATTGCCGACCGCGTCCAGTTCGTAGGTCAGGTGTCCGCGCCTCATCTTTACTCTCAGGCGGATCTGTTCATTACCGGCAGCCGCGCCGAGGGGATGCCGCTTTCATTGCTAGAAGCCATGGCCGCCGGTACGGCAGTCGCCGCGTCTCCGATCGCGTCCCACGCGGAAGTGCTGCAGGGGATCCCCGAAGCGTTGCTGAGTGAGGACGAACAACACTGGTCCATCGATCTGCAACGCTTGGTGTCGGATGTCAGCGCTCGAAAGCGCCTCGCCGAAGCCGGAAGGCAGCGCGTGGAGCAGCGGTTTTCGACCAGCGTGCAGGACGCCGCCTATCGCGAGCTGTACGCGGAATTGGCAGCTCGATGAGCGAACATCGACCGGCAGAGCCGCACGCGCACCAGACCCTTCTCGGACGAGTCATCCGGGAGACACTGCGCTTCGGGGCGTTGCAAGCCGGCGCCCAGGTGTTCGCGCTGCTCAGCAACATCGTGCTCGCGCGCGTGCTGCTACCGGCTGACTTCGGCATCTACGACATCTGCGGCTTCTTCATCGGGCTCGGCATGTTGCTGGGTGATGCGGGGCTCGGCGCGTCACTCATCCGCAAGGCCGAGGAGCCGACGCCCGAGGAGTATGGGTCGATCCTGGTCGCCAACGTGACCGTGGGTGCGTGCTTGACCGTGGGCTTCGTGGCCGTCGCGCCGCTCCTCGCCCACGTGTACCACTTGGATCGCAACGCCGCCTGGGTGCTCATGGCGATGGCACCGGGCTACCTGATCGGCTCTTTCAAGAGCTACCCCATGATCCGAATCGAGCGCGAGCTGAGCTTCGGAAAGATCGCGCGCATCGAGCTGTTCGTCTTGATCTTGCGCCAGTGTGCGGCGGTCAGCTTGGCGCTCCTGCACTTCGGGGTCTGGGCATTGGTCGCCGCCAACCTGACGGGCGCGCTCGTTGCGGTTGCGCTCACCTTCCTGGTGCAGCCGGGGCTGCCGCCGTTCAAGTTCTCGAAGGCCGCGTTTCGCCCGCTTTTGGTGTTCGGGGTCAAGGTGCAAGCGCTCACGATCATCGCCTTTTTCAAGGACAACGTGTCCAATGCCATGTTGGGCGCGCTCGCCGGGCCAAGCTCGGTCGGCTTTTTCAACTTCGCGATGCGTTACATCCAAACGCCGCTCCTGGCCGTCAATTCTCTGGCGCGTGTGCAGCTTCCGACCTACGCCCGCCTACAGCGCGATCCCGACGCTTTGTACTCGGCGGTACGTGGCGCGCTACGGATCTCTTTTCTGCTCGGGATACCGTTCCTACTCGTGCTCACCACGGGCGCGCCGTGGCTGGTGAGAACGATCTGGCACGTGAAATGGGAGCCCTCGATCATCGTGGCTTACGGCCTGCTGCCAAACATGATCGGCGGGCTGGCGGCGAGCCCGCTGTTCACTTTGTTGCAGGCGCGAAACGAAGCGGGCGTCGCGCTCACCACGTTCGCCATCTGGACCGCGACGACTTGGCTGCTGAGCCTGCTCGCATACTGGCTTGGGTTTTCCTTGCTCGGCGTCGCGGTGGCTCATTCGCTCGTGACCGTTGTCGTGACGAGCGTTTTGATGGCGCGGGCGCGTCGTTCACTCGGGCGCTCCTTGTTCCGTGTGGTGGGTCCGCCCGTAGCGTCGGGTGGCCTGGGGTTGGCCTTGATGGCCGTGCTGCACTGGGCTTTCCCGGCGAGCCCCATCGTGCGTCATCCGATCGTGCTCATCGGTCTGCCGCTCGTCGCTTACGTGCTAGCGGAGTTGGCGTTGGAAGGGAGCGTCGTGATCGACGACGCACGCCGCTTGAAACGTGCCGGCCGAACGGCCAAGCCCGTCGAGCCCGTCGTCGAATCTTGACCGGCTCCGGTCGGAGTTCGCGGGGACGGACGCGGCCGCGCCTGGAAATCCGTGATAAGGCAGAGCGATCCATGGCTCTAGGCACCGAAATTTCGCCGCCCGAGGGCTTCGACGCGCCCAGCGAAAAGCCGCCCAATCACGTCATGTACCTGCACTACGAGCCGCTCTGGCGTGACCTCGTGGCCGAGCTGCCGAAGCTCGAGGGGCGGGTGATCGACGTGGGTTGTGGGCTGCAGCCATATCGCAAGTTGCTCGGCCCCGGCGTGACGGAATACGTGGGCGTCGACCGTCGCAGCCCGCTCTCGTTCCCGGACGTCGAGGGCGACGCGCTCTCGCTGCCCTTCGATGATGCGACCTTCGACTCACTGATGAGCACCCAAGTACTCGAGCACGTGCTCGACCCGCGGCTCGCGCTCGTGAACATGGCTCGCGTACTGAAGCCGGGCGGACGGCTAGTGCTGACCGCTCCGGGCACCTGGCCCGCACACGAAGTGCCGTACGACTTCAGCCGCTTCACGCGTTGGGGCCTCGAGACGATGTTTGCAGAGGCTGGCTTCGTGGACGTTCAGATCAGCCCGCAAGGCCGCACTTGGGCGACCATCGGTCAGATGCTCGCCCTCGAGGTGAACCATCACTACAAGTTCCGGTTCCTCGTCCCGCTGATCAACCGTTTTTTCCGATTCTTGGAGAGCCGCGGCGCGCGTGAGGACCTGGTGTTGAATTGGTTGGTGACGGCGCGCCGCAGCTGAGCCCCGCGAGAGGCGACTCGCACGCGCCCCGAAGCAGCGGCTTGCGCACTGCACCGCGCGGTGCAGCGCGCGCCGCGGCTTCCAGTGCACCAGCCGGCTACCAACCGCAGTTCGCAGCAGGTGCGCCGGCGATCACTCCGATCGAGGCGACAGGACCCCAGCTAAAGTTGGCTGGCCCGTCGAACTCACAACCCACTTGATAAGTGGTTGCCCCGATGCTGCTACCCCAGGTGCGGCACAAATTAACCGACCATGAGTTCGGCACGACGATGCTGTCGCGCCAATTGTTGGCCGCGATTGCACTGCAAACCTTGCTCGTACCAGTGATCTTCTGCGCGACTTCGGCGGCTGGTTCTTCACCCTCGGCTGACGGCAGCCACTCCTTGCCATCCGCGGCGTTGCACTCTTGCGTAGGGCTCGCTTCGCAGTAGTCACTTTCGTGAAGCCAGTCACGACTTGCGAACGAGAATAAAAAATAAATATCAGTGCTCGGTGCGCACGGCATGCTCACACGGGATCGCACCAGCGAGCGTTCAGCCCAGCTGTTCGCACAGCTTCTTCGTCGCGACGAATAGGAACGAGTCGCGGATCAAGCCTTCGACGCGCTTCCAATCCGGCTTGCGATCGATCACCACTCCGACCCAGCCATTCGCGCCGACGTAGGGCGGGCGAAAGAACAGCTCGGGATCGCTGCCGATCAACCGCTCTTGGACGCCGCGCGGTTGCGGCAGCCAGAGTGCGAGGTGCTCGGAGCCGTGATGATGATTGTCGAGCATCACGAACACTTTGCCCTTGCCGGCAAACCACGTGGGCTCGCCGTGGGACACGCGCTCGTTGGCCTCCGGAAATCGGAGGCAGAGCTTGCGCACGCGCTCGATGAGCGCGCTGTCGGCGGCTGTGCCGCGCTTCACGTTGCCGCTGTTCTTCCCTGCCATGTCTGCTGACGCGATGATGAGCGCAGCACGAAACGGAGCCAAAGGGATTTTTCAGCTCGGGAAGCGGCGCTCAGCCGACGCCCGCCGCCTGCCTGCCGATGCTTTCGGGTCGGCGGCGGACGGCTCGTGCACGCCGCTACCGCGTCTCCGGCGCGTCTGCGGGTTGGACGGCGAGTCAGTGAGACTCCGGTTGTCGACGCGCGCAAGAATCGAGCGACGAACCACGCAAGAAATGTCAGTCCAGGCTGATGCTCGGTGTTTTAGGCTTGCTCAAGAGCAAGCCAGCGCGTGATCGTCAGGCCAAACTCGTGATTCGTTTTGTCCACAGCCGAGCGGGAGAAACCCGGCAGCGAGCCGAGGAAGTGGGGGGGCAACGGAATGGGTGGCTTTCGGACACTAGCCAAGTACCCGAATCTCGCTCCGGACCCTCGGAGCCGCAGCATCACCTGGAAGAGCGCGACCGAGCCGACGTACAAAGACGTCGATCCGGGCACGATCTTCGACAACATCGTGAGCGCCGCGGGGACGACCACGCCGGGTACCCCCGATCCGGAAGCCGACAAGCGGCGCGCGCTCGGTAAGAGCGTGCTCGACGCCGTGCTCGCGAGCGCCACCCGCACCCGTGCCCGCCTCGGCGCGGCCGATCAAAAGAAGCTCGACCAGTTCATGGACTCCGTGCGCACGGTCGAGAAAGACGCCACTGCCGTCTCGACCGGCATGGCCACCGCGGACTGCGCAAAGGGCACGACAAACAGGCGCTGCGGCTAGCTGGGCGCTCACTGGTGCGACAGCGCACCTCACATCTGGTCACGTTGCTCGTGGCGCGGCTTCGGTTCGACTCACGGGCGTCGAATCGCGAGACCCCTTCAAAACGAAAATCGTAGCGTGAATTCACGCTACGATTTTTGCGTGAGCACCCCATGCGCCGCGGTCGCCGCGGTCGCGGTGAGACGGCCGGGCTCATTCCTCGATCCCGTCCGCTTTGTCATACGATGCCACCACAACCGCCTGCTCGGTACGTGCCGAGAGCTCGCTCGCGGTTTCGAAGAACTTGAAACCTCACGCTGGGTTGGACTGCGGCAAAGTTACAGCACCGTAGTGATCAACCATGAGCGGGCCCGAGCGCTATTTTTCAGCCCGAGATGGGTCTTCTCGGCAAGCGGCACTTGAATTTCTGTGTCGGCAGTGGGCTCGGACGGTTTGCGGTGTTGGACCCTCCCCCGCGCGCGGCGGGCTTGGGCGCCGCGTCCGGGGTTGAGGGGCCCGGCGCGCGCAGGCGCGGAGCGCCGAGCAGTGCGCTCGGCACGAGCGCAGAGCAAGAGGTGAAGTCATGAAATAGTAGACCAGTCCTCCGTGGGCCCTGACGAAGGGAACCACACACCGAAGGCAAGGGCGACGAGCCGGAGTTACCGGCCTGCTCGTGCGCATTGTGAGTGCGCATGAGTCCCGCGAGGGGTGGTCTGGTGGAAGCCGTAGGTGCAGTGCGGAACCGAACGAAAGTGAAGCGCCGTAAGGCTGGCGATCGTGGGTGA
>JBEQTH010000083.1:0-59363 GCA_040348785.1 Myxococcales bacterium
CAGCGAGGGCGCCGAGCTGGCGTGCCCGGAATGCTTGCGAAGGCGCTGAGTCGGCGAGGGGTCACGGCGTGGCTTTACGTGGTGGTTTTGGCTGAATCAACCGGTTGAATTATCCACCGGAAACTTCGCGTGTCAAGAACGCAGAGCGTGCCCATGACGATATCCATCGACCAACACGGCATCGCTTGGCGCGAAGAACTAGCTTCGAATGTAAAAATGTAGCGCCGCTCGATTGCCAATCGCGCGCGCAGGATGCGTACCTCTCGCACGTGGTGAACGGGTCAGGTTAGTTGGGCTCGAGACAGTGAGCGGCCTTGCTCGTTGGCGGCGGCGCATGGCGGATTCATTCTCGATAAGGGGCGTCTGTGCGATGCGCGTTCCGCAAGTTCGAGTGGTGGTCGGGGCAATGGACCTCGCGCCCCCCGTAGCGCCGTCGCTGAATGCGACAAACGCGGGCGTTTCGCGACAGATTTTTGGGCGCGAAGGGGCATCCCGAATCGTCGCGCGGCGCTCGCTTGTCCAGACACACGGCGCGTGCTGAACTCCTTGTGTGCGAATCGCGCTGATCTATCCGCCGCCCTGGAAAATTCCGGCGCCCGGCGAGCTTCCGGATACAGCAGGTGATGGTCCGCCGGACGACTATCAGCCTGGCGATCTAGACGCGGATTTCTTTCAGACGCCGTACGGGTTGTTCTCTCTCGGTGCGCAGGCGCTGAGGGCGGGGCATCAGGTGAAGGTGTTGAACCTGTCCGGGTTTGCCTGGAGCAAGGTGGAAGAGGTGATCGCCGCGCTCGACGCGGAGCTCTTTGCGATGTCCTGCTGGACTTCGAACCGGCGCGGCGTGGCCCTCGTCGCGGCCGAGATCAAGCGCGTGCACCCCGAGTCACACGTGCTCATCGGAGGTCCGCACGCGACGCCCCTGGGCCGCGAAATGCTCGAGCATTACCCGGCGATTGACACCGTGTCGCTCGGCGAGAGCGAAGAACAATTCATGGAGCTCGTGGGGCGCCTCGAGCGCGGTGATGACCCGCGAGGCATTCACGGCACGCTCTATCGCGACGAGCAGGGCGTGCACGCCGCGCCGGTTCGCGGCTCGATCCACGATCTCGACGCCTTGGCATCCCCGCACGAGTATTTCGACACGCACATCGTGATGACCTCGCGTGGTTGTCCTTGGCAGTGCACGTTCTGTGGCGCCGAGACCACTTGGGGGCGCGGCTTCCGCGGCCAGTCCGTGGGCTACGTCTTGGACGCGCTGGAGAAGGCCGTCGCTCGGCTCAGCGTCAAGATGGTGCAAATAAAGGACGATACCTTCACCACGAACAAGAAGCGGGTGCTCGAGCTGTGTCAGGGGATTCGCGAGCGCAAGCTTTCCTTTTTATGGAGCTGCGACACGCGCGTCGACGTCCTCACGGACGAGCTCCTTTACGAGATGCGCCGGGCCGGGTGCCAACGGCTGAGCCTGGGCGTGGAGACTGGGTCGCCGACCATCCTCGCCAACATCAACAAGCGCATTACGATTCAAAAGATCGAGGCCGCGGCGGCGATGGCCAAGCGTGTCGGCATCCAGGTGCGCTTCTACATGATGCTCGGCAACCGTGGGGAGACCGCGGAAACGTTCCAAGAAACGCTCGAGTTTTTGGCTCGCGTGAAACCCCATCAATATATCTTTTCGTGTCTGACCATTTACCCAGGCACCGAGGACTTCCAACAGGCCGAGCGGGAGAAGTGGCTCGACCGTGAGCTGTACTTCAGCCAGAACTTTCAGGAGTTCAAGGTCCCCTTCGATGCCAGCGAGGACGTCACCGAGATGCTCAACGCCTGGTTCGCCAAGAACAAGGGGTTACAGGACTTCTACCGCGAGGGTATCGCCGAATACCGGGAAATCTTGAGCCATTTGGGTGATCACCACGCGGCGCACTTGGACTTGGCCGGTGCTTACTATCGCTCAGGTCAATTGGAGTTGGCCGAACAGCATGTCCGTCGCGCGCTGGAGCTTGGCACTCCGGTCCCCGGTTTGGCGCTCAATTATCTAGCGTGCATTGCATTTCTGAAAGGCGATCTGAGCGGGATGCAAGATCACTTTCTGGCAGCGGCCCGTTTGGACCCGCAACACTTGGTACTGATTGAGAACGTGCAAGCCGCGCGCGCGTGGTTCAAGGCGGACGGGCCAAAGCGCGGGCTCCCGCTGCACCTCGTCGGTAAGCATGATTTCCAGCTCTTCGAGCGCACGGCGCAGCCCGCGCTGCCCGGGCCGTTGCCCGAAGACTACGCCGCTTGGAACTCCCCGGCCGCGCCAGCGGCGGTTTCCGATCCTTCTCGGCCTCGAGGTGGCCTCGAGGGCCTGCACGGCAGCGTCGTCGACCGGCAGCGCCAGCCCATCAACTTCCGATCGCGGCGCTTACCAGTGCTCTGAGGGAAATCGGTGTATTGCCGGGCGTAAATTCAGCGTCAGAGCATTCACTCTGAAGGGTGAAGCCGTTAATCCAGGTGGGGCTGACCGAAAAGACAGGTCGAGCAGACAAAGCTCGACAAGCCCGGATTTCGCGAAGGAAATGCCCAACCGGCCGGTGTGACAGTTTGCCTCGCCGGCGGAGCACCCTCGAGTTGCGATCGACGGAGATTGACATTCTGAGCCGTCATCGCCTACGAACGCGATCATGGCGAATATTAGTGACGCGATCCGAGCCGCTCTCGACTCGTTCGTGGAAGATCTCTCGAACCTGATCCAACAAGCAGCTCTGGAGTCCGTCGAGCAGGCGTTGGCCTCTGCAAGCACCATCCCGGGCAAGCGCGGTCGTGGCGCTCGCGCCGCAGTGCCTGCGTTCGCATTGTCCTCGCTGTCCCAGAGCCGCAAGAAGGGCGCCAAGCGCACGCCGGAAGAGCTCGAGCAGCTGATCAAGAAGCTCCATAGCTACGTGGCAAAGAACCCTGGGCAGCGCATCGAGCAGATCGCCTCCGGCCTGGACATCAGCACCAAGGAGCTGAACCTCCCCGCCAAGAAGCTGATCGGCGACAAGAAGCTTTCGACCAAAGGTCAAAAGCGCGCCACGACCTACTTCGCAAAGTGAACGCTGTTCGGCGACGCGTCCAGGGTGTCCCTGGGTCGTGAGTTGAACCGTCGAGCAGGCGCGAGTGAATCGGATAGCCGGGGGGGATCCCGGTGGTCCCCGCGTCTGAGCCCACGCAGAGCCTGTACTTGTGCCGACCCTACTCGCTGAACGCGAGCGGGTAAGCGGGATCGCTCGGCAATTTGCCGTTGATTCGGATGGCGCGCACGTCAGCGGTGAGCTGAGCGGGGCGCGCATAGCTAATACCGCCGGGCAGCCGCGCGATTAGGCGTAGCAGCAACGAGAGCGAGTCAACGGACCGTGGTGGACCGGACAAGCCGCGGATCTTGCGCTCGATCCAGAACTGACTCACATCGTCCGGTGACATGCCGAGCACGATCTTGTCGAAGGCGACGCGGTCGGTCGTATGCGGCGGGTGATTGAACGGGACGTAGCGTTGCCCGGACGAGTCACTGTCTCCCTCGTTGGTGAAGATGCGCCGAAGCTCCGCCAAGCTCAGGTCCTGAACGCTCGAGCCCTGAGCGACCACGACGGCCAGGATCACCCGGTCAGACGCCTTGGCGCTGCGTTCGGCGCTGGGCAGCAGGCACAGGAGCAGGCACGCGAGGCTTAGGACGAGACACGCCGCGAGTCGGCGAGCAGGCTGTGGGAAACCATTCATCTTAGAAAGCCCACGCCACTTGACTGCCCAAAATCCGAAGCGGGTAGTTACCCAGCCCGATGCTGCCCGGGCCACTGAAATGAGTCAGGCTCAGCTCGATCTTGAGTACGACTGCCGGAGTCGGATGAATATTCAATCCGAACTGCAAACCCGAGGTCGGGGGTACGACCGGGTTGTCCGGGGCGTACGCGTGCTGAAGCACGACGTAGGGCATGGTTTGAATGAACTGCGTCCGATAGCCCACCAAGCCGTAGACGCCCCAGCGCCGGTAATCGCTCTGGAAACCCTGGGGCGGCTTCAACGCCTGAGCACGGGGGCGCGCATCCTTGCCGTACGCGACGTCGTTCATGATGAACTCGCTCTGCACGAGTAGGCGCTTCCACTGCCACTTGACGTCTGCGCCGAACGAGAACTCCTCGTACTTCGCGATCGTCGTGTACTCTTGATCGACGAGCTGATTGCCGGCCACGTTCTTGATCACGTACTTCGCCGAGCGATCGTAGTAGCCGCCACGGTAGGCCGATGTGCCTACGGTGAGCGAGCCCACGGCTTCGGTCTTCAGGTACAGCCGACCACCAACCGCTTTGTCGTCGTTGAAGTCTTCGTACTCGACCGGGCCGCGCCCATTGGACAGCGTGAGGTGATAGCCCACCTCCAGCGGGTCGAAGAACGTGTTGCCGTACAATTGCAGGCCGGTCTGATGCGCCGGGAAGAGCTCGTCGGCGACCGCAAACGGCGCGCGAATGCCGATGATCGCGGGCGTGCCGTGATCGACGTTCCAAATGCCGTAGGGCGTCAGGAACGCGCCGACCTGAAGCTTGAACAGCGTGCTGAATTCGTGCTCCACCCACACGCGCTCGATGCGAATTGCGCCCCAATGAATCGGTTCTTCGAAGCCCGCGTAGTCGAGCACCGTGGTGTCGGTGCGCTTGTCCTCGCCGGTTTGGGTATCTACGGAGGTGGCCCCGTTGGGCAGATACAGAAAGCGTACTTCACCGAGCGCGCGCCACGAATCCCCGAGGTTCGAGCTCAAGTACAGGTTGAAGTTGCCGACCGCGAAGGAGTTCGTCGGATAGTAGACGCGATTCCAAGGATTGGACTTCGGGAGCAGCAACCGCGTGTACGTCAGATCGGCAAAGCCATACAGATCGAGCCGATGTTGCTGCTCGGTGTCGGCGGCGTCCTCGTTGGAGAAGCTGTCCGAGCTGGGCAGCGCCAGTGCTTCGTCTTGTTTCGCGCTCGCTACCGTGGGGCCCGCGCTTTCGGGCGCTGCCATTGCCAACGGCGCTCCGGCGCTCCCTAACGATGGCGGCGCGCCTCCGCTGCCTGCCGCTGCGGTGACGTCGACCGCGGCCGTCCCAGCCGCGCCTGCGGCGCTCGCAGCGGCGACACTTTCGCCCGGAGCTGCACTCGCATGGAATGCACTCAGCGTGATCAGTAGCGCCACGCTGGCCGTTCTCGCGTTCATGACCGAGAAGAAACCCAACCGGCGCGCATTCCGAGAGACACCATCTTGTCTCTAAACGGACCTATCGGGTGCGAAGTTCAGCTCACTGGAACGAGCGCGTGTGATGGGGTGTGAGACTGCACGACAACTACGCACCTGGGAGCAGTGACGCCCTATCCCGCGTACACAACCGCAAGGAGGCCCGCAGTGCGGCCTCGATTTCTGCGGGCGGGCTTTGGCCGCCGACGCTCGTCAAGAACAGGGCGTCTTCGGCAACGCTTTGAAACGTGTCGATCCGAATCTCTTCTGGAAACAACACGAAGCCGGCCAGATGTCCGAGCAAAGCCGCCAAGAAGCCCGTGCGGTCTCGCGCGTTGATGCGTAGCTCCAGCATGCCCGAGCGTTCGGTCGAGCGCGTGAGCTCGAAGCGCTGCAGCACGAGCTGAATGGGCGGTGCGCTTTCTACGCCCACGCGGGCGAGCCCCAGAAAATCGATTCGCTGCACGCTCGATTCCGAGGCGCCTCGCATTTCGAAGGTCACTGACCAACGGCGTTGGCTGTCACGACGAGCCACACCGCGCACGATATCCAGGCCCACCCGCGCGGCGCCGCGCGTGAAATTACCAAGCCAGCCGATCGGCATCGAGCCCCAAAGCTCGACTTGGTGTGTGCCGTGACCGGTTCGGGTGACGTGCACACCGGACTCTGCTCGCGCCGAACGCGCGTCTGATTCCGAGTCGATCACCGCATGAAGTTTAGTAATTCCCGCATTTCTCGCGGGTTTCGCGGATGCGTCCTCTTGTCCGAGCAGATCATTCCTCGCGTTTGCTCTTGCGCGGCTGATACAGCTCACGATGAGTCTCGCTGAGCAGCTCGCGCAGCGGAAAGCCCGCGGGCGCGCGGCTGATGTCGACCTTGGCGACATTTTCGGGTGTGGCATAAGCGCCGGGGACCCAGTCGTCCGTTGGGCTGAACATGTTGTAGCGGTAGCGCCCGAAGCTCCGCATGTCGTAGCACTTCAGCATGCGGCGAAAACGCAGCACCTCGGGGATATTGATGCCCGAAGGATCTTCGTCGAATTCCCAGCCCTGATAGGCGGCGTAGCGGTCACCGAGCACGCGCGCGTCGAGCCGCTGCTCGATCAGTTGATCCGCCGGTGAGAGCGGAGTCGTGACCGGGAAGATCCCAGGCAAGCCGAGGAAGTGCTCGGGTTGGTTCAGGCCGAAGCTGAGCGTGTGCACGTGCGGCGTCTTGAGGCAAAAGCGGGCATTGAATTGAATCGGCGTGAGGGGAGAAGTGAGCTCACCCAACAGCTCGGACGGCGCGAACAGCTGTCCGCCTTTGTCGTTCGGCGAAATGATGAACACCCCCATGTCGTGCGCAGCAGCCAACTGAACGGCGCCGAAATTGCGCTGGAAGAAGTAATAGTAGTGGAGGTTCACGAAGTCGAACAGGTCACTGCCGATGGCTTCACAGATGATGCGATACGGCCCGTGAGTGCTGAAGCCAACGTGCTTGATCACCCCTTGCTCCTGATAGCGTTTCAGTACCTCGACGGGGCCGCCCTTGCCCATCGCGCGCACGAATTTGTCGCGGTTGTTGAGGCCGTGCCAGGCATAGAAATCGAAGTAGCTCATGCCGAGCGTGGTCAGCTGCTCTTCGACCAGCCGTTTGACTTCATCTCCAGTCCCCGGCGCGCCCTTGGTCATGAAGAAGTAGTCGTCGCGCGGAACGCGCAGCTCTTGGTTCAGCACGCGGCCAAACGCATGCTCGCTCTTGCCGTAGCCGTGGGCAGTTTCGATGTGGTTGATACCGAGCGCGAATGCGCGTTGCACGCTATCCCGACAAGCATCGATCGTGGCAGCCGGCAGCTCCGTGCGTGGCGCGTCCCAACCGTGTGGGAAGCGCATGCCCCCCAGCGTGATGACGCTGATCGCTTTGTTCGTGCGCCCAAAGCGGCGGTACTGCATGGGCGCGCGTTCGCCGCGGCGCTGGACGGGAAGCTGAGAAGGCATTGGGCGACCAGTGTAGTCGCGAAACGCCAATCTGGCGACGCTTGCGCTATTCTGCGAGACGCGACAAAAGGGCGCTCGCCTCGTCCTTGCGGTAGCCGCCGAAAGCGCCGTTGGCGAACGGCTCCAGCGCCGCGCGTGCCTCCGCGTTGCGACCGAGGCGCACCAAGCTGAGCGCGCGATTGTAGCGAGCCTCCGGCGCGAGCTGTCCGTTCGGTGCAGCGGCGAGGTAGGCGTCCCAGCCGGCGAGGGCGCGAGCCGGGTCGCGGTCGACGAAGTGGGCGGTGTGGGCCGCGCGGTACAGAGCGAGCGTGGGATCGTTGGGCTCCGCGTGTGCCGACGATGAGGTGCGGGGGGCAGGTGGTGGCGGTGTTGGGATTGGGGGGTGAGCGAGACCCGGAGTGGGAGGAGAAGAGAGAGGCAGATCGGGCACGGGCACGGGCACGGGCACGGGCACGGGGAGAGAGTGTGGCGCGGAGGCGGTTGCGTTCACGGGTACGGGGGGAGGGGGAGAGAGCCAATGCTCGACGGTTTCTAAGATCGCGTGCGCCTTGCCGTTGGCGGAGCCCCAAGCGCTGACGGCGATGAAGGTGGCGGCGATGGGCAGCAAGAAGACGACGCGCGTGCGGCGGCGGACGCGGGTCTGGTGCAGACCGGTCAGCACCCGAGAGCGCGTCGAGCGGGCTTCGAGCTCACTGGCCTCGTCAGTTTCGCGCAGGGCTCGTGTGGCCTCGGACAGTAGGTCTTTGCTCATCGCACGCCCTCCGTCTCGAGCGCGACGCGCAGCTTCTTCTTGGCGTGGAACAGCCGCGTGCGCAGCGTTGCTTCCGGCGCGCCGACGATCTCGGCGGCTTCGCGCGAGGTGCGCTCCTCCACCTCACACAACACGAACGCGACGCGCTGCTCGATGGGTAACGTATCGAGCGCGCGCGTCAGCAGCTCGGCGAGCTGTTTGCGTCGCGTTTCGTGCTCGGGGTCGCTCGTGTTTTCGCTCGCGAGCGACTCACCATAGGCGCTCAGCGCGCGCCGCCGACGTTGGGCGGCGCGCACGTGGTGGCGCGCGTGGTTGACCGCGACCGAGATCAGGAACGTGCGCAGTGCGGAGTTACCGCGGAAGTTGCGCGCCGCCTTGGGCAGCGACACGAACACTTCGTGCACCAAGTCCTCGGCCGTGGCCGCGTCGCCGAGCAGGCGCTTGGCGAACGCGCGCACCGCGCCGTGGTGCGCGTCATACACTTCCGCCACTGCGCTGGGCTCCGCGCGTTGCAGGCGCAGCAAGAGCTGGTCCTCTAGCTCCGCCTCTTCGCCGAGCGCTTGCTCCGTCACCATGGCTAGCCCGAAGATCGTCATAGCAAATTCGCGTGCGCTCGAGAGCTGAGTGCCCGCTCACCCGGGAACTGTTCAATCCGGGGTCGATTTCGGAAAGAGCATTGAAGTCGGTGGGTTACGGCTAGAAGAAGGCGACGCCCGAGAAGCCTTCGACCCGCACGGGGTCGGAGCTGGGCGCATCCGAGCTGTGGGCAAAGCGTTGCAGGACCGATACGCCGATGAAGGGTGAGACCGGACCGGCATCGAACCCCAGGCTGACCCGGTAGTGCCCGTGCTCGAGCAGCTCGTGATCGAGCGGGCGTTTGCTCGACCGCATCTCGGAGTAGTGCACGCCCGGCTCCACGAACAACCGCCCGATCGGGATGTGGGCACCCAGGCCGAGCTCGTAGGTGTAGGTGTCGTTGCCGGGAGCGTAGCCGAGGCCGACTTGGGAGTATAGCGGCCCCACGGTGAACTTCATCGCCGCGTTGATCGGCATCAGGGTGCTGACCCACAGCACCGGTTGGAGGCGGGCGTTGTCAGCGACGCTCACCAAGCCAACCGATGTGCCATCGACGTGCTTGGCCACGTTGACCACGCCGATTTGGAAGCCGTGAACCTCTCCAGCCACGTTGACGATACCGAGCTGCACGCCGCGTACCGTTTCGGCGACGTTCAACGCGCCTGCCACTTGCAAGCCTTCGACGCGCCGAGCGCGATTGAACGCGCCCGCGGCTTGGACGCCGAGCACGTCACGCTGCAGGTTCGCCGCGCCCGCGACGACGACGCCCTGTTGCTCGCCGCTTCCCAGGTTGAGCACGCCGCTCGCCTGTACGCCGCGCATGCTCCGGTTGCGATTGATGATCGCAGAGAGAGTGGCGCCGGTGACATTGCCGTCGGTGCGGTTGTAGATCGTGGCCGCGCTGGCACCGCGCACGTCGCGTTCGGTGTGCAAGGCGAATACGTTCACGCCGGCGCCGTTCAGCTCCCCGACGTGGCTGTAGGCGAAGCCGAGCTCCAGGTTGAAGCGGCGTTGCGCGCTGTCAGGGTAGAGGGCGAGGGGAGAGAAAAGGGAGAGGTTGAGGGGGGAGCGAGTGGGGAGGAGGGGCGGGAGAGAGCGAGAGGGGAGAGCGGGCACGTTCGCGGGAGCGGGGCCGGGAGCGGAAGCGGGCACGGGCACGGGCACGGGCACGGGCACGGGCACGGGGGCAGAGGGAGAAGAGGGTTTGTTGGCGAGGGCGGCTAGGAGCTCGGCGGCTTCGTCGCGCGTGAGATTGCCGGCGAGGAGCGCGATCACCTCGGCAGCGCGCGTGGGGTCCTGCGGGAGGCCGATGGAGCGCGTGCGGGTGAGGCCGGTTTCCGCGCGGTACGACACGGTGACGGTGTGATCGGGGTGGGCGACGACGGAGAGGCCTGGTGTCGTTTCGGAGGTGCCTGGCGCGAGTGTGACTGGGCGCTTGAGCTCGAGCTCGATCGCTTTGCGGACAGCTTCCGGGTCGAGCGTGGCGTGGTTCAGCTGAACGCTGATTGGGAGCACCGCCGATGCCGCGGGTGTCTCCGCTTCGGCGGCGTCTTGCGCGTGCACGGCTGTCGCAGCGCTGAGCGCCAGCAGGCACGAGCACGCTGCGTATCTCCAAGCCCTCACTGGTCGACCTCGAAGTGGCAGGTGTAGACGATTTCCGTCGCCACCGCGCTGCCGTTCTTGTCGCGCGGGGCGGACCAGCGCGACCCGACCACCGTGCGGCGGCAAGCCGCGCCGAAGCCCGCCGAAGTCTCGGAAACGACGCGGCCCGTGCGAACCAGTCCGTCCGCGTCGATGCGGGCGCGCACGCTGGCCGCCCCGCGTAGCCCACGCTGCCGTGCTTCCTCCGGATAGTTGGTGCGTAGCAGGCCGGCCAGCGAGGGCGGCACCGGGTGCACTGAGAGATCGCTGGCCGCGACCAGTGCAGGTCCGATCGCAACCGGTGCACTGCCGGGCGCAACTCGTGCGGGCTCCGCGGCTCGCTTGCCCAAGCCGATCGGGCCGTGTAGTGCGCTCCCATCGCCGACCGGCATGGCGAACCCCGGGCCCGTGTCGTTGGTTAAGGTCACGCCACTCAAGTCGAGCGCGGCCGCGGCTATGGGACCCGGAGCGCTGGGCACGGGGGCGGCCGTAGCAACTGCCGCCGGGGGCGCGATCTTGGCGGTCGCGATCGGACCTTGGGTGGGCGCGGGGTCCGGCGCTGGCGGCGCCGGCTCGGGGAGTGCCACCGGAGCTGGCAGGGGCTTCACTTCGATGCTGACTTCGCTCGCGAAGTCAAAAGGAAGCGACTCGCGCGGGGCCTTGGCGAGCGAGGCATAGGCCACGCCGTGCACGCCCACACTCGTGCAGAAGGCCAGGAAAAGGCCAGCTTTTGCGCGCGAATTCATGCGCTCCTCAGGGCTTCTGGGCAACGGTTTCGGGGTCGACATTGAGTGCAAACCGAGTGACGCGCTCCTGGCGGAGCAGATCGATGACGTGCACGACGTTGCGGTGTGCGGCGCTGCCGTCGGCGGCGATCACGGCGCGCACTTCGCTGTCGGCCGCGTGCGCGGTGCTCACGCGCTGCCGAAACTCGCGATCGTTCACGCGCTGGCCGTCCAGAAACAGCACCCCATCGCGCGTCACCGAGACGCCGAGCACGGTGTTCGTCGGCTCACCGGTGGCGCCCTTGGGCAGGTCGACCGGGATCGAATGCGAGGCCAAGTACGAAGCGGTGACCATCAGCACCACGAGCAGCACGAGCACGACATCGACCAAGGGCGTGATGTTGATGCCGGAGATCATCTCTTCCGAGCTATCGCCGGATTGGGCTGCCATGACTTATTCCGCCGCGCTGGCGGCAGCTCCGCCGGCTTTGAGGTGCGCCAAGATCTCGCCGGACAGCGCATCGGCGCGGCCCAGCCGTGCGCGAATCAGGCGCTGAAACAGGTTGAAAGCGACGATCGCGGGCAACGCAACGAGTAGCCCCACGGCGGTGGCCACCAGTGCTTCGCCAATCTCGGCCATCAATGCGGCCGACATTTGGCCCTTGGAGTGGGCGAGCTCGCGGAAGGCGCGCACGATGCCGATCACCGTGCCCAGCAGGCCGATGAACGGCGCGTTGTTGCCGAGCGTGCCCAGGAAGGCGAGGTTACGCTCCATGGCCATCCGCGCCACTTGCTGCTCGCCGCGCATGCGCTCCTCGGCGCTGGCCGCGTTCTCGGAATCCAGCCCCACACCAGCGACCCGCGCTTCGAAGCTCGGCGAATGTTCGAGCCGCTGCCGAGCCAGCCCGACGTTTCCGTCGCTGAGCAGCCCACGAACCTCGCGCCGCAAGCCGAGCACATCGTCGCGCGATGAAAAAAAAAGCACCGCGCGCTCGATGGCGATGGTCAGCGCGAACACCGACAAGCACACCAAGAGCCACAGCACCCAGAGCGACCCGTATTGAGTCAGGCCCGACAAGCGATCGAACAGATCCATGATTTTCTCCTTCTATTTGCGCAAATTCGTGAAAACTGAAATCAGGGGCCGACGCACACCGAGCGCGTGGCGAAGTCCTCGCCGCCGCGCGCGTCGCGCACGACGAAGTAGAATCGGGCGAGTGCTGGTCCAGCGCCGCCCGCGCTGGGCGCCTCCCAGGTGACCTGACGGTCGGTCAGCGGCGTGTCGGCTTTCAGCGAGAGGAAGGCGTGGCTCAGCTTGCCCGCGCTGCCGAACTGCGACACGAGCAGCGTCTCCCGGCCGGGCTCGATGTTCGTCGTCTGTGGCAGCGCCTCGAAGTCGCCATCTCGTAAGGTGATGGCGAGGGTGTGCTTGGTGCCGCCGGCAACCGTGGGTAGGTCGCCGGGGCAAGCGGCCGCTGAGGATGGCAGCCAGGGGTCGCCATCGAAGCTCAGCGCTCCTTCGGTGATGCTGGGGCTATGATTTTGGTCATCCGGGCCCCCCAAATCAAACTCGAAGTTTACTTCCGTGCCGGCCCCGTCCACGCAATGCGGGAGGCCATTTTCGTCGAGATTGAGCGAGCCATCCGGGCAAACGAGCGCGCTCGCGAAACCGTGTGGGGTGACGCTCAGATCCAGATCTGCCGGCACTTGGAATTCGAGCGTGGGTGCGCTCGCGACCGAGGCGGCTTGCACGGTGCTCGCGAACGGTGCGCCAGCGCAGCTGGGAAATCCGCTGTTCACCGGGCTCACGGCGCACACTGAAATGGCGTAGCTTGCGTGCGCCGGCTCAGTCGGCGCGGCCACGAATAGGCGCAGCCTTGCGTGTTCGCCAGGTTGCGGCGAGCTGCGGCTCGGATCCGAATCGACTTCGACGCGTGCGCCGAGCACGCGCGTTTCTTCGATCAGCGAGACGCTCTTCAGCGAGTCATCGCAGCCAGTTAGGGAGAGGGCGGCGCCGAGCAGCGCCCAAACATACGGATGGGAGTACCTGTCGTGCGCGCTCATAGCTCACCTTTGATTCCCAAGTTGGGGAAGAGGCCGAGCCCAGAGACAGGCTCTTTTTTCGAGAAATCGAAGCTGTACCGATAACCCTGCGGGTTCTTGGCGTTGTACGCATTGAGCACGTCGATATAGCCGGAGATGGAACCAGGGCCGATCGTCCATTTCTTCTCCAGGCGCACGTCCAACTGCTGGAAGGCAGGATCGCGCTGGCCATTCACGGCGCCGTATTTCGGCACGTAGATCCCCGTGCGTGCGTCGTACACACTGCCCATGACGGCCGTGCTCGGGTCGCCGCTGATCAGCCGGAAGCGTCCGCCGAGCGTCCACCCGCGGCCCAGGTTCTGGCTCGCGGCAAGCGAGAGCACGTGTGGCTCGTCGTGGTCGAACAAGCGATACGGACCGGTGCCGTCTTTACGTTCGCTCCGAGACAAGGTGTAGGCGACATACGCGAAGGTGCCTGGACCGGGATGGTATTCGGCAGAGAGCTCGGCGCCGTAAATGCGGCCTTCGCCGTCGTTGATGAACGCGGGCGGCACTCCGCCGGGGGTACCGACGATGCGATTCGTGAGCCGCTTGTAGAAGCCTTCTGCGCCGAATTTAACGGTTGCTGCGGGCTGCGCCTCGAAGCCGAAGCTGGTTTGAAGCGCGCGGTAGGGCTCGATGCGCGGGTTGCCCACGCCGGGCAGCGCTTGCCAGTATTGCGGTGCTTGCGTGTAATAGCCGATGCCGGATTTGAGCGTGAACCCCGAGCGCACCTCATAGCGCGCCGTGAGACGCGGATCGAACGAGACGTGGTCGACGTCGCCGTAGTAGTCGGCGCGCAACCCGGGCACGATCAGCAAGCGACGTGTGGGGCGAATACCGAGCTCGAGGTACGTGCCCGGGCGAACGACGTTGAACGAGGGCAGGACGAGCGACACGTTGCGCCGAGTGAGGATCGAGTTGTCGTCGCTCGGATTGCCTTCGTATTGATCGGGGGCAGGCCCGTAGTAGCGACCACCGAGGAACTGTCCGTAGAAGTCGGCGCCGGCAGTCGCGCTCAGCTCGGGCAGAAACTCGGCGCGCCATTCGTTGCGCGCGTGCAGCTCGGTGCCTGATACGGTCTGCTCGAATTCGCCAATGTGCTGGCTCGCGCTCAGGTGGCCGACGGTGACGCTCAGGTTTTGATGCGCGCTGTCGTCGAGCTTGCTGTCGAGCTCGACTTGGAGGCGATGAAACGCCAAAGTGCCTGAAATATTGCCGCTCAGGGACGGGTCGTCGTCGTTCGGGTTCGAGAACAGGAGCTTGAGTGAGTCACGCGAGCCGTAGCCGAGCACGCGCAGCGTGTTACGCGCGTTGACGTGATAAGCGCCGATGGCCTGGTAGTCGTAGTAGACGGGCGCGGCGACGACTGAGTACGTGTCCTTGGGGACGAGCTTGGAGAAGACGAGGTCGATGTTGCTGCGCCGTGCCGCGAGCGCAAAGCTCGCCTTCTGGCCGACGCTTTCGCTCACGAACGCGGAGCTGTCGACCAAGTTGAGGTCGAAGCCGGCGTGTAAGCCGTCCGTCCGCGGGTCTTTGCTGCGCACCTCGATCACGCCGCCGGACACTCGGCCGTAGCGCGTGCTGAAGTTGCCCGGGTAGAGATCGATCCGTTCCACGTAGCGCGAGCTGAAGAAGCTGGTCAGGCCGCCGAAATGGTACAAGAACGGAACGGGTACGCCGTTCAGGTACGTCTGGCTTTCGTCTTGGCCCGCGCCGCGCAGGATCGGGTCGCCGTTGTTGAGCGAGGTGCGACCCACACCGGGCATCACTTCGATCGCGCGCAGCGCATCGCCGCGGGTACCGGGCATTTCGGTGAGCATTTCGCCGCTGACGGTGCGTTTCGTTGCTTCGCGGGGTGGTGCTTCGATGGTCGCGACGGCGCTGAATTCTTCGGGCTCGGGAGTCGGTGCGGGTGGGGTTGAAGGAGGCGGAGCTGCGGGAGAGGGAGGAGCGTGAGGATCGGGTACGGGCACGGGCACGGGAGGAGGAGGGAACACGTAGCGGTAACGAATTTTTGCGGCGAGCGGCGTACTGCCGCGGCGGGCGGGCTCGAAGGAGAATGCTTTGACGGCGTTGAGGGCGCTTTGGTCGAAGCGTTCGCCGCCGCTCTCGAGCACCGTTGCTTCGCTGACATGGCCGGTCTCGTCGATCGTGAGCGCGAGCGTGACTGGCACTCGCTCCGTGAGTGGCTCGCCGTCGGGGATCACGGCGGGCTCGGCGTGGATCAGGCGCGGCGGTGTGACGGCGTTGGCATTGTCGGGAGTGGGCGCGGGCGAAGGAGGCGCGTTGGGTTCGGGAGCGTTGGGTGCGTTGCTCGGCGGGTCTTGCGCGAGCGCGCGTGTGGCGCACAGCACGATCGAACTCAGCACTGCAAATCGGAATGCACGAAGGCTCACGAACGCACCTCTCCCATCTGGCCCGCAGCCCACCGGCTGAGAATTTGCGAATCGGCCGCGCAAATGCGCTCGCCGATGCGACCCCATTTCAGCTCAGGAACTGCAGCTGGGCTTGGATTTCGAGACTCAGTGCCCGCTCGGCGGCGGAGTGTTCAACGGCCGTGACGATTATTTTGGGACGGAGAGCGCGCTCGCGGCGACGGGCCTTGGGTTTGGGGGTGCCCCCAGGCGCTGTGCCGGCGAGGGACGTCCCGGCGTGCTCGCTCCGCTGCGCGCGCCGGCCCCCGGCAAGCGCCGGCTCCGCCGCCGCGGGGGGCCAACGTTGGAATGCGTCGCGGTTGGGCGGCGGTGGGTTCACTCCACCTGGCGGAGTACGCGGTGATGCGTTTCGGAGAGCAGCTACAAGGGAGAGGGCGTGGTTGCGCCGTGGGAGATGTTGAATTGATCGCGTTGAGTCGTATGACGAGGTTCGTTTTGGCCTACCGCGCCGAGGGAGGGCTTCGCTACGGGATGGGTGATGTTCGGCTTGGTTGCGGCTTCGCAGCTGAATGCGCGAGCGTGGGCGGTGAGTGAACGAGTGAGAGTGGGCGGTGCGCAATCAGCTGCTCACCCGTCCTTGCTGATTTCTGAGCTTTGATGTCGATTCGGATGTTGTCGATTCGGATTGACGGAGTTTTGGCGAGCCGCACGGGCCTGGCCGGGAGTATTTGAGATTGGGCCTGTTGCTGGCGTTGGGCGGCGCGCTAGAGAACGTTTTCCGGGGTGGACGGCTTTTAAACCATTTTGACCGTGAAAATCGCTCTCAGCCGTGGGCCGCGCGTGGGACGGATGACGTGGGCAAGCTGCGGCTCCGGTGCCGCGCTCACGACTTGCTGCATGCACGGCGCTGCTTCGGCGCGGGCGTCCGCCAGACCGGGTGTGGCTTGGGCGCAGCGCGGGGAAGGTCAGCCCGTTGCTGAATGTCTCTCCGAATTTCGGAGGCTGGCGGGCTTAGGCGCTGCGCAACTTAGACAGCACGTTGGCCACTTTGATGCGGACCATGCTCTGTCGCTCTTGGCCCGTGAACTGGCTGATGTCGGAATCGGACGGGGGGCGGCGGGAGGAGCGGAGGGCGGGGTAGGACGATTGCCAGGCGACGAGCTCTTCTTCGAAGATGCGTTCGGCGGCCAGGCTCTCGAGCTCGGACTCGGCTTCGCTCGCGTCGGGGCGGCCGAGGCGGGTTTCTTCCCAGACTCGATCGGCGGCGTGCTCGGTCATGCGGATCAGGGCGCCGAGCTCGGTGCTGAAGGCGCCGCAGGTGCCGGAGAGCTCCGCGGCGCCGCGCAGGGCGCGCACGAAGCTGCGGATTTCAGGCTCGAAGCGGGTGCTGGGAATGGCTTGGCGCAAAAGCTGGCGGCCGGCGTCGCTACCGCTGGCGATGCGCACGGGCAGGGCTCGCCAGCCGTCGTGCTCGAGGGCTCGCTCGCGAAGGCGGGCCAGCACGGGGCGGAAGGCGCGCACGTGATGGCGGCTGGTCGACATCAGGCTGAGCGCGGTGGGTGTGCACAGCACGACCAGCGGTCGTCCGTCACGGCCGGCAACGCACAGCAGGTCCCGGATTTCGTCCACGGGGAGCTCGAAGGCCGCACGCAACGGGGCAGGCGCGTGCGCGAAGTCGATGGTCAGGCAATGCAAGCTGTCGGTCGGGAACATCGCAAAGTCTCAGGCAAAGTCTCTAGGGACCTTGAACGGACGGGCCGGGCGCTCCTTAACCGTGTCAATCCCTTGTCAGCCTGCGGATTTGCGTGTGGATTTGGGCTTTGTGCCGGCAAATCAAGCGGTTTCTGGAGTTGGCAATTATTTTCGGCATTTGTCGCCGGAGCCGCGCTACGGTCCCAGTCGCTCGATGAATTATTATAAGAAGAAGACCGAAGCTGCCGAACGCGCTCAAGCTCGCCGTGAGCTGGAGAACGCGGCTCCGCGCTTGGCTGCTGAAGTGCCCACGCTCGTGACCTTCAAGCTCGAGCTGGAAGAACACGAGGGCACGTCGCGCCGCCCCGAGCAGAATCACATCCGGCACATCGTGGTGAGCAGTGCCCCCGCCCTGTTCATGGTCCCGTGCGGCGACTCGCGTTGTAAAGACGGCGGTCATGACATCACGCGTGAGGTGATGCGTTCACTGCGCGCGGGCGAGACCAAGTTTCACGGTGAAGACGCCTGCCAAGGCTCGCAAGGCTCCGGGCTGTGCGTGCGAGTTCTGCACTACACGGGCCTCGCTACCTACAAGTGAACAGCGCGGGCTCCCATGAGCCAAGCCCGCGTGCGAGCCCCGGGAGCTACTTGCGCAGCCAGGGGGTGAACGTGAGCCCGATCAGGATCCCTTCCGGACTGAGCAGCCGGGTGACGGTCTGGCCCCACGGCTCTTTGCGGTCATCGACCAACAGCTCGTAACCCTTTTGTTTCAGGACGGCTGTTGCCGAGCTGACGTCCTCCACGTCGAGCTCGAGCCAGGAGGTTGGCGTCGGCAGGCGCGACGGCCACTCGTCCTCGCCGAAGCAGGAGTGCGCGGCTTGGCTCAGCGGCCAGAGCGCGAAGTGACGCACGCCATCCAGCTGTTCGCTGTGTAGATAAGTGGCGTCGTGGGGCATCGCTTCCAAGGGCAGCCCTAGCGTGTCGAGGTAGAACGTGCGGCTCGCTGCCGGCACCGGGACAATGGGGCCGAAGCCCGCGACGAAGAGGACCTTGAGGCCGTCGATGGTCATGCGGCGGGTGTGCCGCAAAGCTCGGGCGCTGTCTTGAAGGAAACGGACAAAACCGCGCGCAGCCCGCTCAGCGCCCGTCGCCCCAAGGCTCGTCCAGCCAGCGCCCGACTTCGAGGTCGGCATGGGCAAGGTAAGCGGTGGGATTGAAGCCGGTGATGCCTTTGAAATCGCGGGTCAAGTGCGCTTGATCGGCGAAGCCGAGCCCGGCTGCGAGTGCGCTGAGGCGGCGAGCGCGCGCGCCCGGCTGAGCCGCGCGGAGCACGCCTTGCACGCGCAGGATGCGCTGCAGGTGCTTCGGGCCATAACCGCAGGCCGCGAGGAACTTCCGATGCAGCATGCGCGCGTTCCAACCCAGCCGAGCCGCGAGCGAATCCAGCCCGAGCGCCGGGTGCCGCGACAGCGCGCGACACGCGCTCACGACTCCGAGCTCGGGCGCTCGGCTGCGCTCGAGCCGAACACGGACCCATTGTTCGAGCTGCGCGAGCCGCGCGCTCGGGGCGTGCAGCTGCTGCAAGCGGTGGTGCAGGCCGAGTGAATCGCGCCACAGATCAGTCAGCAACGCGCTTCTGCCGAGCAGCTCCTGCATGGTGCAACCGAAGACCGACTGCGCCGCGCCCGGCCGCAAACGGAGCCCGGTGATGACCGTGCCTTCGCGCAGCGGGACCCAGCGCGTCACCGCGTCCGGACCGACCACGAACGGCGGCCCGTCGTCGCAAGTCATGATGTCGGCGCAACCGTCGGGGATGATCGGGATCAGCGGCGGCTCGGAGCGAACGGCCTTGATCCAACCGCAGGCGATGTAGTGACGCAGGTCTGCCGAAGGTGCGAGCTCTCGGTAGTAGCTCGAGGGGAGCTCACGGTAGCGACGGATGAATGCGTCGACGCCTGCCATGCAATCACTCGTGCCGGCGCGGGACCTTGCCGCGCCGGGACCAGCCTGATTCGGCTGCCTCGTTACTTCTTGCCGGCGCTCGCGACCTTGCGTCCCGTCGGTGTGTTGCTGCTGAGCTCGTCATCCGTGAGCTCGCTCTCCAAGATCTCGTCCTCGCTCACGATCTCCTCGTCTGTCACGGTCGGGCTCGAGCTCTCGGCCGGTGGATTCATGCTCTTGCCGTCCCAGCTGATCTCGTCACTCGCTTTGACTTCGGCAGGCTTGGCGCCACCAGCGAGCAGCACGACGGGCTTGGGCGCGTAGTCGTGCGCCTCGGCGATGAGCGGCGTCACGACCTTCTCCCAGAGGTAGTCGAGCGCGACGTACTCCACGAGGTCCTTCGGGGGCACCGCGCCGAGCAAGTCCTCTTCCGTGAACTTGTCGCTCGTCTTCAGGCTAGCTTCGATGATCGAGCCGAGCTTCTCCTTCGGCAGGCACTGGGCGAGCTTGGTCACGGTGATCGCGTGCACCACCTCTTCGTGCGAAACGAGCAGGTTTTCCAGGGCACGCTCGATGATGTACGCGACGTAGCTCTTGGCGCGATCGTGCGGGACCTTGGTCGCCGGCGTGGTCTTCCACGGCTGACCTTCGATATCGAACGCCCACAGCGCGTGCCGCTCGAGGTAGCGTTGCTTGTCGTCGGGCTGAAACAGCTTCACGATCGCCGATGCGGTGGTCACGCCTTCGTCGAGCGCGATCTGCAGCGACTCACCGGAGGCATCCGGTGACATCTTGTGCGCGACCTTCTCGTGCACGCCCGTCGATTGGCTGACGATGCGCGCGCGCTCCATCGGGCGCGCCTCGAGCGAGCGCATGATCGCTCGACACGAGAAGTGGCGCAGGAAGTCCTCGGGCGTGCGCTCGCCCGCGCGCAGCGCAAACTCGGTCACCTCGGCGTGGAACGCCTCACGACCTTTACCCAGACCCGATACGAAAGGACTCTCTGCACCGCTCGACTCAACCATGCTACCTCCAGGGTCGCGTCGCGATACGCCGTACGTCGCTGAGCGCCCAACTCGATATTGTAGCCGACGCTTAGCCGGCCGGTTGGCTCAAACTCATCGCTCGCCCAGCATTGTTTCGGATAAAGCCTAATGACTGAACCGCACACGCCGACCACTCCGCCTACCCCGCCGGCCCTGAGCAAGACTGCCGCGACCATTCTGAACCTGCTCCTTCAGGGGACGATCGGCGCGGAAGTGGTTTCGCTCGACCGCGTGGCAGAGGCGATCGGTGCGGCCGCGGTAACCATGCAGGATATCGAGGCGATTTTGGGCGCCTTGGAAGGCGCCGGGCGGCGTGTGGAGGCCGAGCTGCAGGACCCGCCCGCGGCGCTCGCTCAAGTTTTGAAAGCCGTGCGCAGCTTCTCAGCCGTGAGCGGCCGCCGTCCGACGCTGCCGGAAATCGCCCAGCACGCCGGGCTGAGTGTAGGTGAAGTGCGTTTCGCCCTCCTCTACGCACGCGTTCTAATTAGGTGAGAGAGAGCGTCGTGGCGACCGGGGGCGACGTCCGGCGATTTTGGGTTTGGGCTTCGTTTTGGATGCGCTCCGGTGGGCGTGCGCCACTCTTGAAGGGCGTCCTACAGGCAGTAGGCTCCGCTCCGGTGCTCCCCAAAGCCTCGCCTAAACCCAAACTTGCCGGACGGGCGACTGGCAGCGTTTCCCAGAGTGGAGAGCGGAGTGGCCAAGAGCAGACGAGTAGCGAGAGTTACTTGGACGGGACGGAGCCGTTGCCGGGGGCGGGGCCGAGTTGGGTGACGGAGACTTGGGCGAGTGACGGCAGCGTGAAGGGCTTCTTGTTTTGGACGGCGAGATCCCACCACTTGAAGGCCATGGCCACGGCGACGTCGAGCTCGCGCGTTTCGCGGCAGGGCTCGAGGGTGGGCGGCGGCAGGCAAGCGGCGGCGATGGGGCAGCCCGCAAGCATGTGCAAGATCCCGTCGGAAAAGCCGCTGCCCGCGTAGGCCAAGCACACGGGCAGGCCCATGGCCTCCATATCCTGAATTGCGTATGGGATTTTTTCGTCCACCGTGCCCGCGCTGTCTTGATACTTGCACTCGATGGCGAGCGCGTGATCCGACTGCGCGTGCAACACGAAGATGTCCACGTGCCGGTTCTTGCCGATGATGGTCTTACCCAGCGACACCTCCCGGTACACGGTGACGCCGCGTGCCGAAAAGTTCTTCACCAAGTAAGAAGCGATCAGATCCGCGTACTCATTCCCGGTCATGGCAGGACCAAGGATAAGCGCCGCTGGCCGGCGGCGTCAGCCGGAACCAGCACGCCTTCCTGTCCGCCGCTTTGACTGAAGCGGCTCCGTGCATGAGCCAGCGCAGAATCCGACACGTCATTACCTAAAAAGCGGCGGCCGAGCTTGAGCGTGGCCACGCCCACCGAGCCCGAGCCCATGAACGGATCGGCCACGATCTCCCCCGAGACGCTACTCTGCAAAATCAAGGTTTCGCTCAAGGCGACGGGCTTCTCGGCGGGATAGCCGCCACGCACGCGCGGCACGTTGATGACATCAGCAATGCCGAGATCGTTCAGCTTGCGCTTGCCCTTTTCGAAGAAGAGCACGAACTCGTACCGAGCACGGTAATGATATCCCATGCCGATGGTCGATTTATCCCAAACCAGCGGCTTCCAAAACTTGAAGCCCGCGGCTTCGGCGATGGGCTTGGCGATGAACGCGGTTTCCTGATCGCACATCAGGTAAAAGTGCGTGTTGCGCTTGAGCACGCGGTACACTTGCGCGAACAGCTCCGCGAAGCGCGCGTTGGGGAACACGGTGAACCACGGGTTGCTCGAGCCCGCGCTGACCTTGAGCCGCGTGGTGGTGCCGACGGCGCGGTGCTTCTCTAGCGACTCATAGGGCGGGTCGGTGATCAGCAAATCCACCGATTCAGTGGCCAGGCTAGTCAGCCACTGGACGGCGTCTTGCTGTGCGAGCTGGACGTTTGCCTCGGTCTCCACGAGCCCAGATGTATCACCGGCCGGCGCGCGAAATCTACACGGTTGTTCAGTGTTCTGGCGCGCGCTTAGTCAAACAATGTCCGCGTCGGCAAGGGCCCGTAAACACTGGCCCTGCGGTTTTGCGACGGTGCAACGGCGGTAGTGCGCGGGTATCGGCTTGTCTACTTTAGTGACGGCTGTACGAAGTGCGTCTCAACCCGTTTTTGCACGTTTCCTCTCGAAGGAGCTTTTCACCATGCGCGCTATTTCCTCTCTGCTTGCTATCTCGCTCGTTGCGCTCGCCTCCGTCGCCAGCGCGGACACCGCCGAATGGGCGATCGACGCCTCGCACTCCCACGTCGGCTTCAACATCTCGCACTTGGTCGTGAGCAGCGTGGATGGTCGCTTCAAGGACGTGAGCGGCAAGGTGCAGCTCGACGAAGCCGATCTCACCAAGAGCCAGGTCGATCTCACGATCAAGGTCGACTCGATCGACACCGACGAGCCGAAGCGCGACGAGCACCTGAAGAGCCCGGACTTCTTCGACTCCAAGAAGTTCCCCGTGATCACTTTTCACACGACCAAGATCGTCAAAGGCGGCAAGGGCTACAAGGTCACCGGCGACCTGACCATTCGCGACGTGAAGAAGAGCGTCACGCTGGACGGCACGCTCAGCCAACCCATCAAATCACCGTGGGGTAAGTTGGTGCGCGGCGCCAAGTTCGAAGGCAAGATCAAGCGCGGTGACTTCGGACTGAAGTGGAACAAGGCGCTCGAAGCGGGCGGCGTGGTCGTGGGCGAGGACGTGCAGCTCAACGTCGCGCTCGAGATCAACAAGTGACGCGGCCGTAAAGCGGAGAACCGATGCGGCGATCGGAGGTGCAGTGCATGACCACCGATCGCCCAAGATCTCAGGCGAGTTAGCTTAGAAGTGGGCGCTCGCTGGGCTCGCCACGCACCTCCGAGCGCGCCTCGGGTGCTCACCGCACGCGGCCCTGCGCGACCCTAACGGCGGCACTGCGCAGTGACCGACACCCGCCGGTCCTGCTGCTGCATGTCGAGGCTAAGACCGACTTCATGCGCGACGCGCGCCAAGCCGAGCATGGGCCGCGGAATGCCGCCCGTGACCGAGCGCCGCAGCTCCTCCAAGAAGGTTTGCTCGGCGTTGGTCTTGAGCTTCAGCAAATGCTCGGTGAGCATCGAGATGCGCGCCTGAATCGCCTCGTTCGAGACGCGCACGCCGACCATGCTGTCGGTCTCGATCAGCTCGAGCACGATGTCGCTCGAGACGGAGCCGAAGTTGAGCGCGTTGGACAAGAGCTCATAGGCGCCCACACTGAGCCGCTGCGCGACCGCGCCGCGCATGTGATCGGCCGCGTACGCGCTCACGAAGGCGTGCGTGTACTCGAGCGCGCCCGAGCCGGCAGTGCAAATCACGCGCACCAGCGAGCGACCGTCGAGCGGCGCGGATTCGTTCAGACCGCTGCGTTGGGCGCCGCCCTGGCTGCTCCCTGGCAGGCCCGAGCCACTACGGGCGGACGAGGAAGGGGGCGGGTTGCGGTCGAAGTAGCTCAAGGTTCAGGTTACGTGTTCGATGGCCAAGACTTCTTTGGCGAGTGACATCAATGCCATGAAGCTAGTCTTTTGCCACGTGACATTGCGGCTGGTGATGAAGCGCAAAGTGTAACGGTGCCCGCGCTCGTTCTTCACCCAGGTGGCCCAATCCACGAACAAGCGGATGGCCGAGGAGTTCACGAACGTGAGCCCGGACACGTCGGCGCGGACCTCGGCCAGCTTGTCGGTGAGGGCGGCGGTGTGCAGCGCCTTGAAGAACCCCGCGAGATCGTTGGAAGGATCTTTCTGGGTGATGGTTCCGGAGAGCTTGACTTGATTGGGAGCGGTCACCTGAATCGCGACCGACTCGGCTTTGGGGACCGGAACTGCGCTGAACTGGCTCATAGGTTGCCTCGGGCGGTGATGCGGATGCGGCCGCCGGCCTCTTCCTTCATCGACAGTTCTACTCCGCCTTCGTAACGGATGCGTGCCAAGCCGAGGCGAGCGGATGCTTCGGGCTCGTTCGAGGCGCGGATGAAGGCGGCGAGGTAGGCCTGCTCGGGGTCGAGCGTTTGAAGTCCGTTCAGCTCTTCGCGCAAGCTACTCAGGTGCGAGGCGTCGGGATGGCTGGAAACCGAGAATTCGATGCTCAAACCGTCACTCTCGATGGAGAGCTCGAGCTCGCTGTCGGGGGTGTTGGTCGAGTACTTTACGGCGTTCTCCAGGGTTTCCTGGATTACCACGCACGCGCGATCCGCCAGCTCCTGGGTGCCGAAGGTGGTTTGGCAGAAGAAGCGGCCGAACTCACGGATGCCATCGATGTATGCCCACGCGGGTCGAAAGCGCATGAACACGAGCGGGTAGGGGGTCAGCTTCTTCGATAGCGGGGGGGGGGGATCAACGCTCTCCACGACGGTTCCTCGGGCTTCTTTTCGGCCGATGGTTGCGGCCGCTTGAGTTGATTCGGGTGCTGCCCGCGGCCGTGATTCGCGCATGCGCCGACGTAAAAGCAGGCGTGGGCGTGGGCGCCGGGCGTGAGGCTACCCGACAGGGTACGGTCAAGTTGAGCTTCTATTTCAGAGGCTCGGTCGATTCGGGTTCGCTATTGTAACGCCGCTGGAACTATCCTGTCTGCGACCTTCGTTCCGTGCGCGAAACGCCGCGCGCGACGGGGCTCAGCTTCCGAGTGAGAGGCACGTATAGGGAGTCCAGCACGGTAGTCGATTAGGGTTCAGCTTGAGGTTATCGATTCGACAGAAGCTGGGGCTGCTGGCCGGCATCCCGATGCTGGGGGCGCTGCTTTTGGCGCTGCAGATCATCCTTGGCGCGCGTGAGCAAGCGCGTAAGGTCGAGGCGCTGGGCTCGATCGAGAGCTTGGCCGAGCTGTCGGCACAGATGACGAGCGCGGTGCACGCGTTGCAGCTGGAGCGCGCGTCGGAAGCGCTCGCCCTCGGTCTGCACAAACAATCGGCCAAAGCGGGGCCAGGGAGCGAGTCGGCCTCGAGAGAGTCCGAGGCTTCGGCGCTGCGCGAAACCGAGCAGCACATCTTGGATAGCGACCGCGCGCTTTCGGAGCTGAATGCTTTCTTGAAGGCGCGTGACGTGTCGCGCTTGCCGCCGCGCCTGGCAGGTCCGTTGATCGAGGCGCAGCAACAATTGAAAGGCTTGCCTGCGCTACGTGCACGCGTGCGCAGCGGTGACGCCGGGATCGCCGAAGTGTTCGAGATCCACCGCGTGGCAACCCAGGCCTTCGTGCGCGCCGTCGCCGGGTTGACCGATCTGAGCGACGATGGCGAGCTGCTGCGCAGCATCACTTCGCTCGTGTCGTTGCTGCAGCTCGAGGAGCGCGTGAGCCGCGAGCACGCGCTCCTCGCGCACGTGTTTGCCCAGGGCGAGTTCCCGCCCGGCACGTATCGCGATTTGGTCGCCTTGATCTCCGAGCAGGACATCTACGCCGACGTGTTTCGCACCACGGCCGCCGTGGAGCACAAAAAGAGCTACGACGCCGCGATCGCCAGTGACGGGACACGGCGCTTGCTCGAGCTGCGGCGCACGGCCGTCGAGACCACCGAGGACGACCTCACGGTGAGCCCCAGCGAGTGGTTCGAGCTCGGTCGGCGAAAGCTCACCCTCCTGGCGCACATCGAGCTCACCCTGAACGACGAGGTACGCACGGCCGCGCTCGCCAAGTTCCGCAGCACGCAGCGCGCGCTGACGCTGAGCGTGGCTTTGGTCAGCGTGGTCGTTCTGTTCAGCTTGGTGTTCGCCTGGATCTTGGGCCGCGGTGTGACCCGCCGGGTTGACGTCTTGCGCGATGCCTCGCGGCGGATTGCCGCGGGCGATCTCGACGTGCGCGTGCCCATCGCGGAAGGCGACGAGCTCGGGCAACTGGGCGGTGCTTTCAATGACATGACCGGGGAGCTCAGCCGCGCCCGCGCCGCGCTCAGCGACCAAGCACGGATGGCTCGCGAGCTGGAAATCGCGGCTCAGATCCAACGCGCGCTCTTGCCCCCCAACCCCCAGCACCCGGATTTCCAATTCGCAGGTCGCATGCTGCCCGCCGACGAGGTGGGTGGCGACTTCTACGACGTGCTGTCCGAGCCCAACGGCAATGCGCTTTGGATCAGCATCGGCGATGTGTCTGGGCACGGCGTGGGCGCGGGCCTCGTGATGCTGATGGCTCAAGCCGCCATTGCCTCGCACTTCTTGAACGACCCGAGCGAAGAGCCGGCGCGCGTGCTGCGCGAAGTGAACGCGCTCTTGTGCGAGAACATCACCCACCGCCTGCGCGACAACAAATACGTCACCGCGCAGCTGCTCACGTACGCCGGTGCCGGCAAATTCGTGTGCGTCGGAGCCCACGAGTGGCCGCTGATTCACCGCGCCAAGACCGGCCGTTGCGAAACCATCGAAGCCCCCGGCCCCTGGCTCGGCATCGTCGCCGATTTGTCCGAAATCCCCGTCACCGTGATCACGCTCGAACCCGGTGACGTGCTCTGCCTGTACTCGGACGGCATTACCGAAGCGCGAAACGACGCGGGCGAGCTGTTCGACATGGCGCGCATGGCAGCCGTGATCGAACGCGCTATGGCCGATGGCAAAGCGCTGGACGACGTGACCAAAGCGGTGTTCGACGCAGTCGACGCTTTCTCCGGCCGTCGTGAAGACGATTGGACGTTGCTTTTGGCTCAGCGCGCCCGAAGCGCCTGAAGCGTTCGACCCGCGGCTGTTCGCTTTCGCCCCAGTTGCGAGGGGCGTAGAGCTGAGCAATTCTGCGTTTCGGTGGCTTCCGACTCCAATGATTCCCCAGGGCGATCGCAGTTCGTCCGCGTTCGCGGGGCCCGGGAGCACAACCTCAAAAACGTGAGCGTGGACATCCCGCGTGACCAGCTGGTGGTGTTCACGGGGGTGTCGGGATCGGGAAAATCGTCGTTGGCGTTCGGCACGTTGTACGCCGAGGCGCAACGCCGCTACCTGGAGTCGGTGTCGCCATACGCGCGCCGCTTGTTTCACCAGATGGAGGTGCCAGCGGTCGATGACATCGATGGCTTGCCCCCTGCCGTCGCGCTGCAACAACAACGCGGTACGCCCACCACGCGCTCGTCGGTCGGCAGTGTGACCACGCTCTCGAACTTGATGCGCATGCTGTTTTCGCGCGCCGGCGACTACCCGCCCGAGCAGCCCTTGTTGTACGCCGAGTCCTTCTCGACCAACACCGCCGAGGGTGCTTGCCCCAAGTGCCACGGCCTCGGGCGGGTGTACGAGGTCACCGAAGCTTCGATGGTTCCGGACCGATCGCTGACCATTCGCGAGCGGGCCGTCGCGGCTTGGCCTTCGGCTTGGCAGGGGCAGAACCTGCGCGACATCCTGACCACGCTTGGCCACGATATCGACGTTCCATGGCGCGATTTGCCGAAGAAAACGCGGGATTGGATTCTGTTTACCGACGAGCAACCGACGGTGCCCGTGTATGCCGGCTTCGACCTGGCCGAGGTGAAGCGTGCGCTCAAGCGCAAGGCCGAGCCGAGCTATCAGGGCACCTTCACCGGCGCGCGTCGGTACGTGCTGCAAACCTTCGCTACCTCGCAGAGCGCGATGATGAAGCGCCGCGTCGCGCAATACATGCTGAGCACCGAGTGTCCAGAGTGCGGCGGCAAGCGGCTGCGTCGAGAGTCGCTGAGCGTGAAATTCGCGGGTCTCGATATCGCGGAGCTGTCGCGTCTGCCACTCAAGCGGCTGGCGAGCATTCTGCGTCCGTACGCAGCCAAGCCAGCGCCAAAGGCGAAGGGCGCTGACGCTCACCCGGAAAAGGCGCTGGTCACGCGGCGCATTGCCGAGGACGCGTGTGCGCGCCTGGACGTCTTGCTAGACTTGGGGCTCGGCTACTTGAGCTTGGAACGGAGCACGCCCACGCTCTCGCCCGGCGAGCTGCAGCGGCTGCGTCTCGGCACGCAGGTGCGCTCGAACCTGTTCGGCGTCGTGTACGTCTTGGATGAGCCGTCCGCCGGCCTCCACCCAGCCGATACCGAAGCGTTGCTGCGCGCGTTGGATGGCCTGAAAAAGTCGGGCAATTCGCTGTTCGTGGTCGAGCACGAGGTCGACGTGATCCGGCACGCGGACTGGATTGTCGACATCGGCCCGGGCGCGGGCGTCCACGGCGGAGAGGTGCTGTATAGCGGTCCGCTCGCCGGGCTCGAGCAGGCGCAACGGTCGTTGACGCGACGGTACCTGTTTCAAGACGCCAAACCGGCGCGCCAGGCCACACGCACCGCGCGCGCCTGGCTCGAGCTCGGCGGCGTGACTTGCAACAACCTCGAAGGGCTCGAGGTTCGCTTTCCTTTGGGCGTGCTCAGCAGCGTGACGGGCGTGTCGGGCTCAGGAAAGTCCACGCTGGTGAGCCAGGTGTTGGTCTCGCTCGTCGCCCGCGAGCTCGGCGTGAGCGTCGAGGCCGAAGAGCCCGAGGGTGAGGCGCTGGAGCGCAACCCCGAAGCGCCGCTGTCGGGCTCGATTCGCGGCGGCATGTCGAGCCTGAAGCGCCTGGTGCAGGTGGATCAACGCCCGATCGGCCGCACCCCGCGCTCGAACCTGGCCACCTACACTGGCCTCTTCGACCAAGTGCGCAAGCTGTTCGCTGCGACGAAAATGGCCAAGGCGCGCCGTTACGACGCCGGGCAATTTTCGTTCAACGTCGCGAAGGGGCGCTGCGCGACCTGCGAGGGTGAGGGCTCGGTAATGGTCGAGCTGTTGTTCTTGCCGAGCGTGTACGCGCCCTGTCCGACCTGCCAAGGCGCCCGCTACGACGAAAAAACGCTGCAGGTGAGGTATCGCGAGCAGAACATTGCCCAGGTCCTGAACATGACGGTCGACGCCGCCTGGGAGTTCTTCGAGGACGAAGCGCACGTACGCCGCGCGCTCGAAACGTTGCGCGAGGTCGGCCTTGGCTACTTGCGCCTCGGTCAGCCGGCGACCGAGCTCTCCGGTGGCGAAGCGCAGCGCATCAAGCTCGCGACCGAGCTGCAACGCGCCCATCGTGAGGGCACTCTGTACGTGCTGGACGAGCCGACCACCGGGTTGCATCCGGCCGATGTCGAACGGCTGATGGCGCAGCTCGAGCGCCTGGTGGCGTTCGGCGCCACCGTGATCGTCGTCGAGCACGACTTGCGGGTGATCGCGGGCAGCGACTGGGTGATTGACCTGGGCCCTGGAGGTGGCGACGAAGGCGGGCAAATCGTCGCGCAAGGGCGGCCCGAGGACGTCGCTCGTGTGCAGGAGAGCCGCACTGCGCACTACTTGCGGCGCTTCTTCGCGGACACGTAGCGTCTGGCTCCAGCCGTGCGAAAAAGCTACGCGCGTGCAGTCTTGCCTCGCGCTCAGGCACCGTTGCCGGGCCGCGATTGGCGGCTTTTCAGCATTATTTTAGGTTGGCGCGGTCCTTGCGATCCCGTGCCCGGTACGTCAGCGCAGCCGCAATAGGAGTCGCAATTGTCGAACAACAGAGCTCTGGTGCCGGTATTAGCAAGCTTGGGGGCAGCGGCCGTCGGAGTCGTGGTCTATGCCTTCAGTGGTCGTCGCCAAAGCGCCGCGCCCCCCGCTCCGAATCTGGATGCCGAGCCGCTGCGCGAAAGCATGGTCGTGCCGCGCGCTGACGAGCGGGACTTCGACTGGGATGAACCGACGGTGCAAGCCGACATCAAAGTACCCGCGCTGGCCGGCGCAGACGACGCCGAGCCCCCTGGACCGGACGATCTGGGCAGCTATTGGCTGTCGCGCGCCACGCAATCAGAGCGCAGCTTGACCGAGCTGGATCTGAAGCCTGAGGTCGAGGCCATCGCCGACCCGCGCGCGGCTTTGGACGAGCCGGAGCTCGACGACGAAGACGAAGCGCAAGACCGCGCGCTCGCTGCCGCCGAAGCCGAGCAAACAGCGGACGGCCGCCGTTAACCGTACTTGGCCTCGAGCTTGGTCACGAGCGCGACGTAGGCGGTCATCGCGCTGTCCTTGCTGGTGCCTTTGCGGGCCGTCCAGGCGTCGAACTTGGCGCGGCCCTTGAAATCGAGCATGCCCGGGCGCTCGCCGGTGGCATCGCCGGATGTGCCTTGCTTGTACAGCGCGTAAAGCTCGAGCAGCTCGTCACTGGCCGGCGTTTTCGAGAGCCGTTTGACGCGGGCTTGAGCTGCGGTGAAGTCGTCGACGAGGGCCATGCGACGAGCGTAGCAGCTGGGGAGCTGTGTTAGAACCGCCACGCGAGCCGGCACCGGCGCGTGCGCTCGCGAACGGCCGCGGTCTTGAAAAAGAGCCAGAGCTTGATAGCGTCTCGAGCCGAGCGACAAGAGCGCGGCCGGCTTCTTTGGCGCTTTTTGTCCCCAATCAGCAGTGACCGACAAGCAAGAAATCCTGAAGCTCCTTCGTGAGCGCGTGAGCGCGGATCTGGCCGTCATGAATGCGGCCCAGCGCGCCGTGGTCGAGGGCGCCACGCACGAAGAGAACAAGCCCGAGAACGACAAAGACACGCGCGCGCTGGAGCAGAGTTACCTCGCCCGCGGTCAGGCGCAGCGCGTAGTCGAGCTGCAGGGCGAGCTGAACCAGCTCAAAGCCATGGAGCTGCGCGCGTTCACGGCCGAGACCGCCATCGCGCTGGGCGCCCTCGTGGAAGTCGACGACGGCAAAGACTCCGTGCATTACTTCATTGCGCCAGCTGGCGGCGGGCTGCGCGTCAGCCTCGAGGGCGTCGAAGTGCGCGTCGTTACGCCTCAGTCCCCGATCGCGCGTGCCCTGCTCGGCAAGCGCGAAGGGGACGACTTGGAGCTGCGCACGCCGCAAGGCGTAACCGAATGCAGCATCGCGCGCGTCACGTAACGCGGGTTGTCTACGTTTGTCTAACCCTTCGCTGGTCCGGCGCCTTTACAAGGCGACCTTCGAGCGTCACGTTTTAGGGATGGAAGCTTCGCCGTCGTTGCAGTTGCCCAGCGAGCTCACTCGCTATGCCTACCGCGCCCGTCAGGCGGCGATTCGTATCCCAATCGTCGCGGCGCACCTCGGCCTACGGCCATTTGGCTCGCGCCGCGCCGCGCAGCCCTCGCCCGCCGACATCAAGGCCCTGCAAGCTCAGCTCGAGGCATTGCTCGAGCGTGACGTCGAGAACGCCCAGCAGGGGATGTACCCGTCACGCTTGCTGTTCGACATGCCGGTGGCGGAGTACGTGCGTCAGCTGCCCTCGCTCGCGGCAGAGGTCGTGCGCTCGCTGCGCCGCTCGAAACAAAAGCGCGTCCGGGACCTGCCCTCGGGCCTCGACCTTTCGGCTTATCCCGACTACTTCCGGCGTAACTTCCACTGGCAAACCGATGGCTACTTCAGCGCGCGCTCGGCCGCGGTGTACGACGTCGGGGTCGAATTTCTGTTTTTGGGCACGGCGGACGTCATGCGCCGACGCATCGTGCCTCCGGTCACCCGCTACCTGAGCACGCGCAACGCTTCCGACGGCCCGGCGCGTATTTTGGACGTCGCGTGCGGAACGGGGAGCGCGCTCAATCAACTCGCGCTCGCGCACCCGGGTGAAAAGTATTGGGGTCTGGACCTGAGCCCGTACTACCTGCGCCACGCCGCCGGTCGGCTCAGCCACGTGAAGGACCTGTCGCTCGTCGCCGAGAATGCAGAGCGCATGCCGCTCGCCGACGCTTCGTTCGACGTGGTGACGAGCGTGTTTCTGTTTCACGAGCTGCCGGCGCGTGCGCGCCGCAACGTGCTCGCGGAAATACGGCGCGTGCTGAAGCCGGGCGGCCTGCTCGTGATCGAGGACGCGGCTCAGCTGAGTGAGGCGCCGGAGCTGCGCGTGTTTTTGGAGAACTTCGCGGCCAGCATGAACGAGCCGTTCTTCGCCGATTACATCAAGGATGATCTGAGGGGCGTCATCGCCGAAGCGGGCTTCGCGGTGGACTCGGCAGAGCGCGCGTTCTTGTCCAAAGTGGTCAGCGCACGCAAGCCATGAGCTATTCGCTCTCGTCGCGCAGCACGAGGCTTGGGCGGCCTCGGACGACGACCCACTCTTGAGCGTGCGTCACGTCCCGGTGGGGGCCCGAGTGCTCGGGTGAGAGCGAGCAATGCAATTCGATCCGTTGCTTGGCTACGTTGGTTGCCGTCCCTTCCATCTGCCGGGTGACCAAGAGCACCGCACGAGCGTCGCAAGCCATGCTCGGAGTCTAGCTTTTGGTTCCCGGTGCGCGCCAGCACGACCGCAAAGCGTGGCGCAAAGGCCGGTCACTGGGGCTCCAGGGTGCCAATGCCGGCGCCCACCCCGAACGACTTCGTGAACGACACACCGGTCACGAAGTGCCCGCCCTTGTCGACGATGGTCCACAGCCCGAGCTCGGGCACCGAGAACGCGTTCGGGTACAGGTTGAACTGCACGAAGTAGTCCTTGACGTTGGTCACGCGCAGCGATGCCAAGAGCGAGTTGTTCCGGTCGACGAACAGCCCGGCTTGCGGCGCGAACTCGACCTCGTTGTCGGCGTTGGTCTTGGAGGTGGACACGAGCCGCGAGGCCATCGAGCCGCCGCCCCCGGAAATCGAGTACTGGCCGTCGATTTGGTAGGAGAGCCCGAACAGCGTGCCGAGCCCCATGGTCGCGAACAGGCGCAGCCGCGGTGCGAACGGGATCGGATACTTGATCGAAAAGTAGTTGCCCTGATTGTGCAACTCGTAGTTCGGGTACGTGAAGCCCGGCTGAAGCGACCAATCCGCGACGATCAGCGTCTTGCTGAAGAATTCGTTCGGCCAATCGAAGCTGAACAAGATGATTCCGCCGATGTCGAAAAAGAAGAAATCGGCGATCGCGTCGGTGTTGTATTTGGTCGCGCCCTTGTTCTCGAGCGTCTCGTTCAGGAACGCGGTCGCGAGCAGCACGCTTGCCGAGAGCACGCGCGGCGCCGGCGCGTGGTTCTGCCGGAACCATTCCGTGAGCCCGGTGTACGTGACGCCGCCGCCGACCAGGTGAAGTGTGTAGTTCGGCACCCAACGCGCGCTGCCCTTCGTATAGCTGAGCGGAAGGATCTCTTCTCGGAAGAAGCGCCCCCAACCGCGCGCTGAAATCGCAGGGAACGGGTTGAGCAGGTTGCGCCCGACCGTCTCTCCGTTGTGCCGATACTCTTGATCCCAGAGCGCGCGGCTGCCCGAACGATCCTGCAGCACGTCATAGCCGCGATTGATGAACACCCAGAGTGGGCCGTACAGGGCTTGAGACCCGTAATCATAGCCTTTGTAGAAGTACGGCTCGGGCGGGGCACCGGAGCCGTCCGCGGCCCTGGCGACGTGCGGCAGCGAGAGCGCGCAGAAGCACAGCAGTGCGAAGAAAAGCGCGCGGGGCGAGGTCATGAAGCGGATCGCGGACAGGTCGAAGGCCGGCGGCAGTGACTATCAGAACGAGAAGAAGTGGCCAACCTCGGTCGTGCACTCGGAGCTAAACCGAGACTGCGATCGCGACGCCATTCGGGCGCTCGTCAGTCGCGCGATCCTCGGAGGCCCGAAATGCGAGCACTGCCCATCGTTTCCGCTTTGGTACTGATCCTGTCGGCGTTGGCCGCGTGCAGCGCCCAACCTGAGGGTAACCCTCCGCAAAGTGGCGGTGGCGGAGCCAGCTCGAGCGGCGCAGGAGCTGGCCAGGTGTTTCCGGGGGCCGGTGCTCCGCCCGCGGCCGCGGGCGCCCCGAGTGGTTTCGCCGGTGCAACCACGGCTTCGGTGTCGGCGGCGCGCCCCCTGCCGGCGCCGGCGCGCCGGGCGCTTCGGGTAGCACGTCGACGACTACGGGTTGCGCTGCGACCCATGTCGGCACGGGCACGAGCGGTCTGATCGACGACTTCGAGACGCACTCGATGAGCGCGCTGATCCCGGCCACCGACGGTCGCGTGGGCGGCTGGTGGATCTCGGTCAATTCGACCGGCATGGTGACGACGCCGACGCTGCCGATGGCCTCCGGTGGCGGCCCGCTGCCGGTCACTGGCGGCATGGGCGGCGGCATGGCGCTGCACTTCGCCGGTAAGGACAGCGACGCGGTGAAGGGTTGGGGCGCGGACGCTTCCGTAGCATTGTTCAAGATGGGCGATTGCTACGACGCTTCGGTGTACGCGACGGGCATCGAGTTGTCCTTGATGGGCGTACACGTGGGCCGACTACTCGCCCGCCTGGGCGGAGCTAATCACGGGCTGGGGCGCCGCGATCGCGCTCGACCCGAAGTCGATCGTGGCGCTCGATGTCTCGCCTTCGGCGTCCTCGGCGACCGACTTCGATGTCTGGATCGACAACGTGCAGTTCGTGCACTGATTCGAGCCCAAAATAGCCCAATTACTGGGCTTTACAGCGAAGATCGACGGCCGCGAGTTTCGTGTAGACTCGCGGCCGTGACTTTTCCGGTATTGCCCGGCGCTGAGCCGTGGTCCTCGCACGGCACGGGTGAACGCGCTCGGGTCGGTATCCTGCTTTCGCACGGCTTCACGGGCAGCCCCGCCTCTTTGCGCCCGTTGGCAGAGATGCTCGCGCGGCGCGGCTTTGGCATCGAGCTCGTACGCTTGCCCGGCCACGGCACGCACTTCCGCGACATGATGAGCACCCGCTACGAAGATTGGAGCGGGGAAGTCCGGCAGGGCCTGGGCCGTCTGAGCGCGCGTTGCGAGCGCGTGATCGGGCTCGGCTTGTCCATGGGCGGCACACTCGTCTTGGATGTGGTGTCGCAGGACCCGAGCTTGGTTTCGGGCGTGGTCACCATCAACGCCCCCGTGCTCGATCGCGAGGGGCTCTTGGTCAAGCTCGCGCCTTTCCTGGAGCACGTGTTGCCGCTCGTGCCCGCGAGCGCGGCTGGGCTTTCACGCAACGACATCGCCAAACCGGGCATGAACGAGCAAGCGTACGCTTGGGTTCCGGCCAAGGCTGGAAACTCGCTGGTCCGCGAGTTTCCCCGCATCCGTGCACAGCTGAAGAACGTGACCTGTCCCGCGCTGATCGCGTATTCGCGCGCGGATCACAGCGTCCCGCCAGAGAATTCGAAAGCCATTCTGCGCGCCCTGGGGAGTAAGGACGTCACGGAGCTCCCGCTCGAACGCTCGTATCACGTGGCCACGCTGGACTACGATCTCGAGCTGATCGAAGAGCGGGTGACGGCGTTCGCGGACCGCGTGACCCAGGGCTGAGCTGGGCGCGTCCGCGCCGCCGAAGGCTGGGTCGGTTGCCACGCGCTTCGTGACCATCAAAAAATCACAGCTTGTCGGCGACGATGCGCGCGACCCGCACGGGGTTCGGTAAGCCTTTCAGCTGCGCTTCGAAGTGCTCACTGATCACGAAGCCCCCGAGCCAGCCGGCGCGCTCGGCCAAGTCGGCGAATGCGCTATCAATCACGATTTCACCCGGGCCGGATGCGCCTTGTAGGCGCGCCGCGATGTTCACGGTTTGTCCGAAGTAATCCAGAATGCCGTTGGCGGTCACGACGTAGCATGCGCCGGCGAATACGCCGATCTTGAGGAAGGTGCGCGCCGCGTCGCTGTTTCCGGCCCGAAACGCGGGAAAGGCGCGATGCATGGCGAACGCGGCGGCCAGCGCGTCGCCCTCTTCGGAAAACGCGGCCATCACTGCGTCGCCGATGGTCTTCACGATCGTGCCGCGGTGCTCGGCGATGATCGCGGACAGCACGTCGAAGTGTTGTTGCACGACCTTGAATGCCTTGGCATCACCGACGGTGTGGTAGAGCGCGGTCGAATCGGTGAGGTCGGTGAAGAGCAGTGCCACGCGGGCCACGCGCAGCGAGACGCCCGGCCGAAGCACGTCGGCCGAAAACTGACGTCGGAACTCGGGCAGCGTGCTCACCAAGTGCGCGGTTGCGGCGCGGCTGGCCCACTCCAAGCGCTCGAGCTTGATGTGCCGTTCGGCGTCGCTGGCTTGCACGATGCCGAGCGTCGCGTTCGGCCGCACGGTGGTGATTCGCGCTTCGAGTAAGTCCGCGTCGACGCGGAACAAGGTCTCGCCCTCGATGCGGAAGTTGGCTTCGGCGTCGGCGCCTTCGACCACTTCTACGGCCGCGTTCGCGCCGCCGCGCACGAACAACCGGTAGCGGCCCGGTTTGCTCGGGGCGATCAACATGACGCGGCCGTGCGGCGGCAAAATGGCCTGCGAGATGACGTGCGGCGTGCGCATCGGGCCGCCGATGCAGAACGGGCCGGGCTCTGGCTGGCGCAACGCGGGCGCGGGCATGAAGGTCGCCTCGATGGCCCGGTCTAGCTCGATTTCATACGAGATATCGCAGAGCTGGCAGTGGGCGGCCGCGGGCAAATCGCTGAGTGACGTTTGCCGGTCGCTCGCCGTGCGGCAGCTCGGGCAGACCAGATCCCAACGCAGCTCGAGCAGCCCCGCGACCGTTGCCGACAGGCACACGGCGAGCAGCTCGCGGCCATCGATCTGCCATTGCAGCGCGAGGTCGAGCGGACGAATGCGGGTCACGTCGGCGTCGCTGCCGCTCTCGACGAAGTCGGCTAGCCGAGCCGCGAGCGGTTTGCGCGTTTCGCTCACACTGGCGACCAGGGCCGCTTTGGCGCGCGCCAGGGCGCTGACGTCCACCGGCGTCACGGTTTGACGGAAGCACGCGCTCTTTCCCGACTGCACGTCGCTGTCTGCGCTGCGCAACTCCGACTCGATGCGGTCGACCATGCGCCCGACCTGCAACCGCATCACTGGCCCCAACAACCCGAGGCGAGGCTCGACCATGATGCGTACGGTGACGCGCGTGCCGTTGTCGGGCAAGGGAGAGAGCGCGAAGCTGTGCTCCATGCTCTTCATCACGCCCGAGTGCAGCACGCGGCGCACGCTGAAGCGCTGGTTCTCGACCCACTCGAAGGGCCGCTCCTCGTACTCCAGCGGGATGCCGGCAGAGACGGTGCGCACGACGTAGCGCGCGGCGCTGTCGGTGTTGCTCGGCGTGAGCTCCAGCCGCCCCAAGCCGATGGCACGGTTGAGCCGTTCGGTGTCGGCAACCGCGCACCAGAGCGGCTCGCGATCCGAAAGAAGGTCGATGTGTCGTTCGACGACGACCTTTGACATGAGACCCCCGAATCTAGCCTGAGCGCCTGCGAAAAGCTCAACCAGAGCGGAAAACCCAGGGCAAGGCTCTGGGTTGCCTTTCAGTGAGCTGAAAAAACACCCGGGGCTCATTGCCATTTTCCCCAGCAAGGACTCGCGGGTTGGCCTCGCGCGACTATGCTCCGCGCGCGATGAGGTTCCGAGCGATCGCCATGGCCAGCGAGCGAAGCAACGCGGTTGGCACCGTGGAGCTCGAATGCGCGCCGGCTGGCTTGTCGCTCGTGTACTTGGGCGTGGGGGCGTTTGCGGAAGGCTACATCCCGATCAACCAGGCGCAGAACGAGCAGCTGCTCGTGCCATGGCCGCAGCTCGCGGAAGCGTCGCTCGACGGTGAGCAGTTGTTCCTCGCGCTCGATCCCGCCTTGAGTCCCTTGAATCGCTTGTGCTTGGTGAACTTCTCGACCGGGAACGGCGCCCATCATCACAAGCTGTATAGAAGGCGCTTGCTCGTGCGTTTGGCCACGGTGGGCGCGGCGGTGAGCGGCGCGCTCATCGCGTGTGCAGCCGCGTTCCACTTGGCCCCGGGAACGAGCGCGCTCAGCGCTTTGGGCATCGCGTTGACGACGGCCGTTGGCTTGTGCGTGCTGGGGATGTTCGCCGATCAATTGCTGAAGAGCGGCGGGCTCGAGGGCGCGCTCGCGCGGGAAGCCTTCGTGAACGACATCTCGGGCTTTTTGCCGAACCTCGTTCGGTCGCCGATCGCGCCGCCCAGCACTGCGCCCAAGACGCCGCCGCTTGCCTATTTTCAGGGCCTGCTGCCGCGCACCACTGCGGCCGTAGTGCTCAGCTTGACCGCATTGACGCTGGCGTTCGTGCTGATGGCGCGCTGGCTGTTGACTTCCGATCCCGCGCACGAGCTGGCCGCGCACACGCCGCGTTTGCGGGATCAAACCGAAGCCGCGCTGCGCGAGGGGCGCGTCGCTGCGGCCGAGCCGGGCGGGGCGAGCGAGACCGCGGCGCCCTCGGCACAGCGCGCTCCCAGCGCGCCAGCCGTGGCGTCGGGCGCGCCCGCTGCAGCGGCGGTCACGGTTGCGGACGCGGCCAGTGCGTGTCGCTGTCGACGCTCCGACTCGTTGTTGTGGCAAAATCCGATCCCGCAGCTCAGCGTGCTCACGCTGTCGAAGCACGTGCGGCGGGGGCGCGAAGAGGACGAGCGAAAAGACAAGAATTACTTGGACGCGCAGATCGCGATCGTGAACAACTCGAGCGATCCCTTGCGTGACGTGGCGCTCTCGGTCGAGTTTTTCGAGCGCGATCCGCCGCCATCGAACAAGCGCTATTCGACTGCCACTCGTCCGCTGTTCTTCGAGGGCCCGCTGTTGCCCGGCCAGGCCATCAAGTGGGACGTCGAAGCGCGCGGTTCGGAATTCGAAGTGCACAACGCGCTGAATGGCGATGTGGGCGTGGAAGGCGAGAACGCGGCGCCCACGAATTTGCTGGCCGAGCTCCTGCACGCCCACAACCGCCCGGTGCGCATGCACGGTGCGATGTTGCTCAGTTTCTTCGGAGACCCGCGGGCCAAGGACGCTATTTTGGAGCTCCGCGAAGCGCTGCGTGAAGACGAGGCGCCGTACCTCGACCGGCTATTGCAAGCCGTGTCCCCGGTGCACGTGTGCGCGCTCAAGGTGGCTGAATTCGGCGAGTCACGCGGCGCGTCGGCGTGCGTGTTCAATGCCAGCAAAGAGCCGCAACCGACGCTGGGCTTGCGCATCCGCGCCCTCGACGGCGGCGCGCTGAGCGAAAACCCGTCGGGTCCGCCGCCCGCGGTCCTCGCCGAAGCGACCATCGCCGTGCCCGGCACGCTCGCGCCCGACACCGGAACGCGCATCACCGCGGACTTCGATCTCGGCGGCACGAAGCCCGTCGCCTTCGAAGCCTTCGCCGATCGCATCGACCTCTTGCCGCGCTGACTCGACGACCGTAGGAGCGGGCTAAAGCGGTTTACAAGTCGGCTTTCGCCGCGGGCAATGGGATGTTGGCTTGCTGATACATCTGCATCAGGCCCGCCTTGTCGTTGGCTTTGGCCAAGGCTTCTTCGGGGGCGACCAAGCCGTCTTTCACGAGCTTGAACAAGCTGTCATTCATCAAGGCCATGCCGAGCTTGCGGCCAGTCTGCATGATGGATGGGATTTGGAAGATCTTTTGTTCTCGGATCAGGTTCGAGATCGAGGGTACGCCGAACATGATTTCCCAAGCAGCCGCGCGGCCGCCGCCGATCTTCTTGCACAGCATCTGAGCCATCACGCCCTTCAAGCTGTTGGCGAGCATGACGCGGATCTGAGCCTGCTGCTCGGGTGGATACTGATCGATGATGCGGTCGATAGTGGCGGGCGCGGACGAGGTATGCAACGTGCCGAACACCAAGTGGCCCGTCTCCGCGGTCTCGAGCGCGATGGCGATGGTCTCGAGGTCGCGCATTTCGCCGAGCAGCACGATGTCCGGATCTTCGCGCAGCGCCGCGCGCAGTGCCTTTTTGAAGGAGTCGGTGTGCTCTCCGACTTGGCGCTGGTTGATCAGGCACTTCTTGTTCGGGTGAACGAACTCGACCGGGTCTTCGATGGTGATGATGTGATCGCTGCGGACGCGGTTGATGTAGTCGATCAGCGCGGCGAGCGTGGTGCTCTTACCGGAGCCGGTGGGGCCCGTGACCAGCACCAGGCCCTTGGGCAAGTGACACAGCGCCAGCACTTCCTTCGGGATGCCGAGGTCCTCGACCGATAGGATTTTGCTGGGAATGACGCGGAAAACGGCGCCAATCCCCTTGAGATCGACGAACAGGTTGGCGCGAAAGCGGCAGATGCCGGGCAGCTCGTAAGCAAAGTCGCTGTCGTGCGTGCGAGCGAACTCTTCCTTGTTCCGGTCCGGCACGATCGGCATGATCATGCGCTCCATACTCTCCTGCGTGAGCGGGGGGAGGCCGGGCAGGTGCTCCATCTCGCCGTCCTTGCGGATCATGGGCGGGGAGCTGACGGACATGTGGAGATCCGAGCCTTTGGAGTCGACCAGCTTCTTCAACAGGCGGTCGATCTCGGCGGTTGGGCCACCGCCCAGCGCCGGCATGCTCGGGCGGCTCTCGGTGAACGGCGCGCGGCTGGGCGGGCCCGGGATGTCCGCCTCGATGATGCTCGCCATGGGCGGCACACTGACGCCCAAGCTTGGCGCTGCCATGGGCATGGCCATGGGCATGGGCATGGGCGCGGGCGGAGCCGGACGGGGTAGGCCGCGCTGCCCGTTGATGTCGCACTGATCGAGGAAGAAGAACGCCGACAGCTGGCCGCCCTTCATTTCAGCGCGGCCGCGCGCCGGGCCCTTGTCTTCCAAAGGAAATTGCCACTCGGCAAAGCCCGTAACCAGGCTCCGGCGCGCTTCCGGCGTGAGCACGGGCTCGATCATCTGCTGCACGCGCTCGCTGGTTTGCGGATCCCCGCGCACCTCGCTTTCACCCGCGGGCATGACCACGACGGTGCGCCGACCCGGGATCAGCCGAACCTCGCTGCCGCCGACCGACAACGTTCGCTTCAATAAATCGATGATCGGTGACGCCATGATCAGTCTCAAACGATGCCCGAGTGGTACTCCGCTTGGCAAGACGGAACGGGGAAGGCGGAATTTAAGGCTCGCCCAACTCCCCGAGTGCTCGGCTGAGTGCTCTGGCTCGCGTCTTCAGCCGTGAATGTACACGACTGTGCCGCGCTCTTTGTTTACCACGCCGTGCCAATCAGCCGGCACGCTGGGGTCGGTCCACTCGAAGAGCCAGGCGGCGTCGACCGGGGCGAGGTTCACGCAGCCGTGGCTGCGTGCCTTGCCGAAGTCATCGTGCCAATAGGTACCGTGGAGGGCGAAGCCCTTGTGGAAGTATTGCACGAACGGCACATCACGCAGGTTGAAGGAGTCACTGCGATCTTCGTCGCCGTCCATCGTGGAGCTGACTTCCTTCTGGTAGATCATGAACGTGCCGCGCACGGTCGCGCTCTCGTCTTCCAGCTCTTTCTCGTCGGCCGCCGAGAGCACGTTCGAAGAACCGGACACCGTGCCCATGCCGCCGCGCCCGCTGCTGATCAAGGTCGCATAGACCGGGCGTGTGCCGGAGTACGCGACCAAGGTTTGCTGACGAATCGAGATATCGATCCACTTGCGATCACCGGTGGCGAAGCTCGGTAGTGACCCGCGCGGGGGTAAGATGCGCAGGCTCGCTTCGGGTGCGAAGCCGCCGTCGCGGGTGGCCAGCAAGCCGCCTTTTTGGCGCTTGCCATCCAAGAGCTTCACGCCTTCTCGATAGCCGAACGAGCCGCGACCAACCGGATTGCCCAGCGCGTCTGCGCCGTATTTGGGCACCGAGCGGTCCTTCACGAAGGCGACGGGCAAAGTCTCGCCCTCGAACAACTCGACGCCGTGAAATTCACTTGGGGCGACCAATTTGACGCGGTCGAGCGCGATCACGTCGAGCTCGCTCGTCAGCCCGAAGGCGCGATCTTGCCAGAGGAACGTCTTGGCGATCGCAAAGCCGCTGTCTGCGCTCGCCGGCCCGCCGTGCACCACGTAGCGCAACGTTTGCTTCACCCCGTACGGCTTGTCGAGCTTCTGCCCTTGAGCCAAAAATTCCGGAGGTTCACCGAGCTCGAACAATTTGCCGAGCTGGCCGAAGGCACGCGCGCGCTCGAGGAAATTCGCCGCCCGCGAGCTGACGTCGTAACCCTCGGACTCTTTCATCTGGGCGCGACTCGGTAGCTTGAAGTACAAGAGGGGCGGCGTTTCGTTCGAAAGCGCATACAAGTACGGCGCTCCGTGGCCGCGGAGCGGGCGCGTCTGGGAAGCGACGACGACCGGCTCGTCCAGCTTCAGCGACGCGCCCAAGCCGATGCAGGCAAAGCCGCGCGGATTGACGCGATACCAGCCGCCCTGACAGCCGTCGTTGACGATCGCGGGACCACGCGCGTCGACGACCGCGCCGACGCGGAGATAGCCGTAGCGCGTGCGCTGCTTGCCGACGTTCGTGTAAATCCAGGTGCGCCAAGCGACGCTCGCGATGCGCGTGCCGTCGGGAGTGAATGGCAAATTATCGTCGTTCGAACCGGGCGTTGGGCCGCTCGGCAACGTTGGCTTCGCGATGGATGGCGCAGCGGCGGTCGAGCTCGTTGGGGGGTCATTGCTTACCGCGCTCACAGCGACTGCGCTCGCCGACGGTTCGCGCGTGGCGCCCGGCGGTTCGAGGCGTTTTCCGCAGCCGAGCCCGAGCAATGCCCAAAAACACAGGGCGGGCCTGCGCGTCATCCACCAGTGCAGCCGGGTCACGGAGGCCCGGGCCTAGCACGATTTCGTGGCGACACGCACACCGGAAGGAGGCATGCTCCGAAGCGTGCGGATTCCGAGCGGCTTGTGGAAGCTCACCAAGGAAGTGGCTCGCCACGTGCTAAGGCGGCCGGTCGTGGGCATCGCGGCGTTGGCGCGTACACCGGATGGGCGCATCGTGTTGATTCGCCGTGCGGATTCGGGCGAATGGGCGCTGCCCGGTGGCACCTTGGAATGGGGAGAGACGCTGCGTACGGCGCTCGATCGCGAGCTGCGCGAAGAAGTCGGCACACGCCTGGTCTCGTTGGGTGACGTGGTCGGTGTGTACTCGCGCCCGGATCGCGATCCGCGCTTTCACGCGGTCACGCTGCTCGTGGAGGCCACGGTCGCGCCGCCCTCTCATCCGCCGGACAACCCGCTGGAGATTCTGGAAGTGCGCGCTTTCTCCGACGCGGAGCTCCCGCGCAAGCTTTCCCACGGAATGACCGAAATGTTGGAGAATGCGCGCGTCGGACGGCGCTTTTGGGAGTGAGTCGCGCATCGAGCTGAATCACTTGCCATGTCCGACGCGCAATCGCCCCCGCTCCTGGTCATCGAAGTCATCGATGAAGAGCGGATCGTGGAGCGCGGCACGGCGCAGGTGAATTGGTTCGTGCGTTTCAACGACGCCTGGGTCCACGTCAGCACTTGGGCAGGCGCGCGCTCCGAACGGCTCGATGCCGGGGCGGGCACGGTCTGGCAGTCCCGTACCGAGCTCGACGTGCCGCGCGGGGCCCGGCTGATGCGTGTCGAATCACGCCCCAACAGTTACGCCCGTGAAAGCCCGCTCGAGTACCTGACCCGCGGCGCGCCCAGCAAGAGCCGCAAGGTTCGAAGAACTTACTATGTGGTCAGCCGTTCGGGCGATTTGACCATCGTGCCCGGAAACGCGGAAGAATCCTGAAAATCTCGGATCGGGACGGCCAACCCGCCACAGAATGCCGCTGTGGGCCCCCATTTTTGTCCGGTTTTCCCCGCCAATGTGAGCAATTGTGGAGGTTTCGAAACGAACGAACGCCCCCCTTTAGCCCGTTCTGCAACGGCCGTTACCTAGGACATGGTCGTGTCGCTCACGCAAGCTGAGTCGGCGCAACCCTCGGGAGCACCACCCAGTAGTGCCCCGCGGGAGGCGTCCTCTTCAGTTATGCTTGCGAGTACGGGTAGTGGAGAGCCCGAGTCAGGGGAGCGCACGGACGGTACGTTCAAAGCCTCGGTATTGGTGGTCGATGACGACCCGGACGTGCTGCGCGGCGTGGTTCGCTTGCTGCGCAGTCAGGGTTACTCGGTCACCTCGACCATGAACGGTGCCGAGGCCGCGCGCTTCGTCCATGGGCGTTCGTTCGATGTCATCGTGAGTGACATCAAGATGCCGGGCATGGACGGCATCCAGCTGTTGCGCGAAGTGCGCGAGCATGATTTGCACGTGCCGGTCGTGCTCGTCACCGGTGAGCCCGCGGTGAGCACTGCCGTGCAAGCGCTCGAATACGGCGCGTTTCACTACCTGACCAAGCCCGTCGACACCGAAGCGTTGGCGCGTGCCGTGGCCAAAGCCGTCAGCATGCACCGCATGGCGCGCGTGAAACAGCAAGCCGCCGAGCTGCTCGGCCACGCTGGCGCCTTGGGCGCCGATCGCGCGGGGCTCGAGGCGAGCTTCGAGCGCGCGATGCAATCTCTATGGATGGCCTACCATCCAATCGTCGATTTTCGGCGCAAGGCGATCTACGGCTACGAGGCGCTGCTGCGCAGCCAGGAGCCGAGCTTGCCGCACCCCGGGGCGGTGATCGATGCCGCGACGCGGCTTGGCCGGCTCGACGCGCTCGGCCGTGCGATTCGCGATTTGGCGGCCTCGCCCATGACGAGCGAAGGCACCGAAATGCTGTTCGTCAATCTGCACGTCACGGATTTGCAGGATCCCTGGCTCAGCTCACCGGATTCGCCGCTCTCCAAGATCGCGCATCGCGTGGTGCTGGAAGTCACCGAGCGCTCGTCGCTCGACGAGGTGAAAGACGTCCGCGCTCGCGTGGCCGCGCTGCGCGAGATGGGCTTCCGAATCGCGGTCGACGATCTGGGCGCGGGCTACGCCGGGCTCACCAGCTTCACCTTGCTCGAGCCGGAGATCGTGAAGCTCGACATGTCGCTGGTGCGCGACGTACACCTCAACTCCACCAAGCAGAAGGTGATCCGCAGCATGACCGCGCTGTCGCAAGACATGGGCATGACCGTGGTCGCCGAAGGCGTGGAGACAGTCGAAGAACGCGACACGCTGATCGAGCTCGATTGTGATCTCTTGCAGGGCTTCTTGTTTGCTCGTCCGGGAAGGCCCTTCCCGGAGGTCAAATGGTGAAGCACGCTGGTTTTTACCCGAGCGACAAGCCCGATCCGGTCACGCCGCGGCCGGGCGCTGGCCTGAGCTCTGCGCCGCGCATGCGCTTGGCCTCGCTCTCCGACCACGAAGATGGCGAGAGCCCGTTCCAAGAAGCGCGCACGATGGACATCTCGCTGCGCACGACCGATTTCAATGCGGGCCCGCTCAGCGCACCTGGGCTACGCGATCGCCCCATGCTCTTGCGCATGGACGGCGTGGGCGCCGGCCAAGTCGTGAGCATCGGCCAGTTGCCGTTCACGATGGGGCGCCACGCCTCGAACAACCTAGCCATCGACGACGACAGCATCAGCCGCGCGCACGCCCGCTTCGTACACGAAGAAGGCAAGTACTTCGTCGAAGATTTGGGCTCGCGCAACGGCACCTTCATTCAAGGCAAACGCATCACGCGCGCCGAAATTCGCGACGACGACTGGGTGCAGCTCGGCGCCCGCGTCGCATTCCGCTTCGCGCTGACCGACGCGCGCCAAGAAGGCCTACTGCGCAAGCTGTACGAATCGAGCACGCGCGACGCGCTGACCGGCGCCTACAATCGTCGCCACTTCGACGACCGGCTGCGCGCCGAGATCGCCTTCGCCGTTCGCCACGCCACCGATTGCGCGCTGATCCTGCTCGACATCGACCACTTCAAGAAGGTCAACGACACCTATGGCCACCAGGCCGGTGACGAGGTGCTGCGCCACCTGAGCGGCATCGCCCACAAGGCCCTTCGCACCGAAGACGTATTCGCACGCTTCGGCGGCGAAGAATTCGCCGTGATCCTCCGGGGCGCATCGACCCGCGGCGCTGGCCGGCTCGCCGAGCGCCTGCGCGATGCCCTTGCCCAGCAGCCCTGCGGCTACGACGGCAAGGAAATCCGAACCACCCTGAGCGCCGGCTGCGCGGCCTTGAGCTGCTGCGTGGCGCCGTCGCCCGACGAGGTCGTGGCCGTCGCCGACCGTCGCTTGTACGCGGCAAAACAGGCCGGACGCAACCGGGTAGTCGCGAGCGACTGACTCTGCTACGTCAGCCTCCAAGTATCCTGGAGGCAACAGCGTGGCGATCGATCTCGAAGTACTGAAGTCCGAGCGCGACAAGCTCAAAGAAGGCCTCCGCGAGGTCGAGGGCGAGCTCCGAAAGCTCGAAGCCCAGCTCAAAATCTTGCGCCAGCGCGAGATCCAAACCAAACGCGAGATCGAAGCAGTCTCCACGCTGATCGACATCAAGGATTCGCGCGAGCCCAAGAGCGAGTAAAGCCGCACCAGCGGCGGGGCGCGCCGAACACCGAGGCCCGCTCCGCACCCTTAAACGTGCTCGAGCACAGCTAACGGCGGCGCGCCGCCGCCCGTCGAGCTGCCGCGGGAGGATTGTCGTCGAGCTGCCGCAGACGGCTTGTCGTCGAGCTGCCGCGGACGGATTGTCGTCGAGCTGACGTAGGCGTGCCCACGTCGAGCTGCCGTGGACGTGCCCACGTCGAGCTGCCATGGACGGCCCATCGGGAGCTGCCATGGACGGCCCATCGGGAGCTGCCGCGCGGACTCGCCGTCAAAAAAAGTCGTGTTCCACACTGAAACCCATGTCCGATTTCCGACTTAGGTTTTCAAAACGAAGGGCTCTCCGCTCACGACTTCTTTGAGGATTTGGACCCCATCCGGCCCCCGAGCATCAGTTTCTATGTTCGATTCCGGACATAGAAATCGTCGGCAAGAGCCCTTCTTGCCGAGCACCGAGCACCGAGCACCGAGCACCGAGCACCAAGCACCAAGCACCGAGCACGAGCACCGAGCACCGAGCACCGAGCGCTCCGCGTCCACCGCCCACGGCATACCCGAAAACGCACTCCGCGACCCGAAGTCACCCCGCACTGGCGCACGCGAGCTGCATCGAGGCGACCACCCAAATCAGGGCCAAGCTAAGCTCGATCATCCAGGAGTGGGCGCTCGCAAGACCCGCCACGCACCTCAAAAATCGCCGCAGGTGCTCGCAGCGCCCTCGCAGGACTCGCCACGCACCTCAAAAATCGCCGCAGGTGCCCGCCGCGCGCCTACAACTTCGTCTTACCGAGCTCGAGCACGCGCGCAAACTCCGCCGGCGTCACCGGGATCACCGAGATGCGAGATTTGCGCACCAACGCAAAGTCGACGAGCTTCTTGTCGGCTTTCACCGTTGCCAGCGCCACCGGCTCAGTCAGCGCCTTCTTGGGCGTGATCTCGACCGCTGACCAATCCCCCTCGGTGGCGGTGGGATCGGGGTAGGCCTCTTTGGCCACCGTGGCGATGCCGACCACTTCCTTGCCTTCGCTCGAGTGGTAGTAGAGGACGAGATCGCCCTTCTTCATTGCGCGCAGGTTATTGCGAGCCTCGAAGTTGCGTACGCCGTCCCAGACCGCCTTCTTGTCGGCTTTGAATTTGTCCCACGAGTACTTGAATGGTTCGCTCTTGACGAGCCAGTGTGAGGCCATGAATTACTCCGCGGCTTCTGCGTTCGGCCGGGTCGCGCCCGGGCCGAGCAGTCGCGCGAGCTCGTTTTTATCTACGCTTTCGTGTTCCAGCAAGTAGCCGACCAAGGCGTCCATTTCTCGGCGGCGTTCGCTGACGATGGCTTCGGCGCTTTGCTGCGCGGTGTGCAAGATGCGCCGCGTCTCTTCCTCGATTTGGTGCACGGTGGCGTCACTGGTCCCGCCTTCGGTGGCCAGCATTTGGCCCAGGAACGGATGTTCGGTGCGGTGCTCGTGATACACGGGCCCGATCGTCTCGCTCATGCCCCAGTGCGCGACCATCTTGAAGGCGAGCTCCGTCGCGCGCTTCAAGTCGTTCTCGGCGCCCGAAGAGACGTCGCCCAAGAGCACGCGTTCTGCCGCGTAGCCGCCCAGCATCACGTGCAAGCGGTCGAGCGCTTGAGGGCGGGTGAGCAAGTGTTGCTCGCCGCCCGGCGCTGATTGCGTGACGCCGAGCGCCATGCCGCGCGGGATGATGGTGACGCGCTCCGGAGGCTCGGCATTGGGCGCAAAGTGCGCGACCACCGTGTGTCCGGATTCATGCACGGCCACGCGCTTCTTCTCGAACGGGTCGAGCTTAGTCTCACGTGGATCGCCGAGCACGATCTTGTCGTACGCGGCTTTGAAGTCCGAATCTTCGATCGCTTCGGCGCCGCGGCGCGTGGCCGAGAGCGCGGCTTCGTTGACCAAATTGGCCAAATCTGCGCCGGAGAAGCCGGGCGTATTTGCGGCCACGGATTGCAAATCCACGTCGGCTGAGAGCGGCTTGTCGCGGGTGTGCACGCCCAGGATCGCCCGCCGCGCGGCCAGCTCGGGTCGGTCGATGAGCACGCGGCGATCGAAGCGGCCGGGGCGCAAGAGCGCGGCATCCAGCACGTCCGGGCGATTGGTTGCGGCCAAGATGATCGTGAGATCATTGCGGCTGAAGCCGTCCATCTCCGAGAGCAACTGATTCAAGGTCTGTTCGCGCTCGTCGTGGCCGCCGCCCATGCCGGTGCCACGCGAACGGCCCACAGCGTCGATCTCGTCGATGAAGATGATGGCCGGCGCGACGCGCTTCGCCTCTTCGAATAGCTCGCGCACGCGCGAAGCGCCGACACCGACGAACAGCTCGATGAACTCCGAGCCATTGATCGAGAAAAACGGCACGCCCGCTTCGCCAGCGACGGCGCGCGCAAGCAAAGTCTTGCCTGTTCCGGGGGGACCCACGAGCAACACGCCGCGCGGCACCTTGCCTCCCAAACGTCGAAAGCGCGTCGGCTCTTTCAGAAAGTCGACGATCTCCCGCAGATCTTGCTTGGCCGTCTTGAGGCCGGCTACGTCGTCGAACTTCACGCTCACTTCGGCTTCCTTTTCGAAACGCCGAGAGCGGCCCTTGAGCATATTTCCGAGCGGCCCGCCGGGGCCCATCATCGTTTGCGCGCGCCGCGAGAGCCAAATCCATACGCCCGCGATCAGGACCACGGGCAGTAAGCTGCCCAGGATCTGCAGCGCGATCGGCTGCTCCTCACTGCGCACCTCTACCTTCACGCCCTTGTCGCGCAAGAGCGGCAGCAGATCGCGATCCTCCTGCGCCGGGACCATGCTGCGGAAGGTCGAGATCTTCTTGCCCTCCACGTCGGTCGGCGCTTTGAATTGCCCGAGCACGCTCAAACCCCGCAGGGTGACACTCGAGACCTTGCCGTCAGTCACCTGTTGGTAAAACGTGGTGTAGGCGATCGGCGGCTGCGTATCGACTTCGCCCGCGTAGTGCCGGTACAAGTAAAAGCCGGCGATCATCAAGCCGAGCAGCGCCCAACCCCGATACCCCGTGCGGCCTGGCGGGACCGGCGCGGGCGGCGGCAAACTCGAGCGCGGGATGGGCGGCGGACGGCTCGTCGTGGATTTGGGCATCGGTGCTGCGGCAGAACGTAATGACCGATGTTCCCTTTGTCGAAGGGGGCAGGGCCGAGTCCCGAGCGGGGACGCGTTCTGGGCCGGTTTTTGAGGTGGGCCCGCTCGCGTGTTCTCCCGAACGTGCGCACTGGGGTGGCTGCTCGCCCGACCAGTGGGCGGGCCTCGACGCCAGCGGACAGCCGCGCTACCGTGGCTTCTTTCGCGGCAGACATGACTTCGGCGCCCGCCATCACCACCGAAGAGCAGCACCCGCTCATCGGCGAAACCTTACGGGGGACCTATCGGATCCTCTCCGTCTTGGACCAGGGTGGCATGGGCTTGGTGTTCGAAGCCGAGCACGTGCGCCTTCGTCGGCGCGTCGCCGTAAAGGTACTCGCTCGTCATCTCATCAGGGACGAGCAGGCGCTCGCGCGTTTCAACCGCGAAGCCGAAATCATCAGCCAGCTCGAGCACCCGCACATCGTGCAGATCCTGGACTTCGACACGACGGAGCAGGGCGAGCCGTACATCGTGATGGAGCTGCTCAAGGGTGAGAGCTTGTCCGATCGGCTGGAGCGTGAGGGTTGCTTGCCGATCTGGGATGCGGCGCGCATCGCGCATCAAGTGGCGTCTGGCTTGTTCGCCGCACACCAGGCCGAGATCGTGCATCGTGATTTGAAGCCGGCCAACATTTTTCTGACGGAGACGGTCGGAGAGGGCACGCGCGTCAAGCTGCTCGACTTCGGCATTTCCAAGCGTATGGGCGTGGGTCGCAGTTTGACCGGTGAGTTCGACGTGCTCGGTACCCCGGATTACATGGCGCCCGAGCAAGCACTGGGCAAAACCGCGAGCGTCGATCATCGCGGCGATCAGTACGCCCTGGCCGTGATCGCGTTCGAGATGTTGTCCGGACAGACGCCGTTCTCGGGCACGGATCTGATGGATGTGCTGCAAAAAGTGGTGTCCATCGAGGCTCCGCCCGTCGAGCGCTTCGCGCCGCACGTACCGCACTTGGTGAGCCTCGTGCTCGGCCGCGGCCTGGAAAAGAACCCAGAAGCGCGCTTCGCCACGGTCTTGGATTTCGCCGCCGCGTTCTCGTCCGCGTGTGAGTCGTCGCTGCCGCCGCCCTCGCCGAATCCTCCCGCGTCCGAGGTGCTCGGCGTCGCGCGCACGTTGCCCGCGGCCAGCAGTGGCAGCCCCATCACTCAGCCGTCACCGTCGACCGTGTACCCCGCCGAGCGGCAACAGACGGGCCCCCAGCGTCGCTCGCCCAGCCTGCGTTTCGCCAACGCCTCCACGCTCTCGGGCACTGCGCAGCTTCAAGACATCCCCGAAGCCTTGGAGCGCGCACGCCAAGCGCTCGGCTTGGGTGATTTGGATCTCGCGGTTGCGTACGCGGAGTCCGCGCTGCGCAGCGCCGACAGCTTCGACAGCAACGAAGCGCAGATGATGGTCGACTCGGAGTCGATGCTCATCGACCACATCTTCGAGACGCGCATCGGCTCGATGCGGCAGCGCGTGAACGTGGTCGGCGTGCCCTCGAACCTGAGCGCCAAAGTCTCCCCCGAGCAAGCCTTCCTGATTTCGCGCCTCGACGGCGGCGTCACGGTGGAAGAAGTGCTGGATCTTTCGCCCATGCAACGGCGCGATACGCTGCGCTTACTGCTGGCGTTGGTGCGTGATGGCTTGGTCGCGCTGGGGGATGGCCGGCCGAGTGAGAAGCATCGACTGGAGTAAATCGCTGATGCGGGGTGGGCGGGGTCTGTGCGCTTGGATTTGGGTTGGATGTGCCGTCGGGCTCGTCATCGGTTGTGGCGGTAAGTACCGCGAGTCGAGCGGCACGATTGCCGAAGCAGGCACGGCTGGTGCGGCAGCGGAGGTGAGGGGCGGCGCAGCGGGCGTGCTGATCGCGGGCGGCGCTGGCGTCAGCACAGGCGGTGCAGGCGACGTCGCGGGCGCTGTCGGAGTAGGCGGCGAGCCCGAGGATGATGCTCCTGGCTGTTTGGGGTTGGTCGGGCTTGGCGTTGCTGTCGAAGTAGCGCAGGAGACGTATTCGTTTTGCCGCGGCCAATCCGGTGAGATCACCATCGCGCACGCCAGCGGGCTGTCTGACATGCGCTTCAGCTGCTGTGCGGTCTCGGACACTTCGCCCAAGTATTCGCTGGTGATCCACGGATCGTTGGGCGCTGATCTGCAAGGGTCCTTCGGGCTCACTCCGCCGCTCAGTGCCCCGCTCGGACACCAAAATCTGAATGTCACGTGTCCAGCCGGCGGTCGGCTCGAGCGTCCGATTGCGATCCAGCTCTTCGGCGTTCCCGAGGTCACTTCGGTGAGCTCCGAGATCCACCCGACCGACATCGTGCGGTTAGAAGGAAAGTACCTGACGGGCGCCAGCATCCGCGCGCAGTCCAGCACGGGTGCGGCGCCGACCAACGACTGCTTTCCCGTGTCGGCGGACGACGGCGCGATCGCTTGCAAGTTCAGTCACATCACTCCTGGGCAGTACGATCTCGTGCTTCAGAATGCGGGCTGCCCGGGCGGGGTCTGGCCTTTGACGGTGCTCGGCGCGAACTGAAAATCCACAATCCGGCCTTCCGTAGCCGCGTATCAGCGGTTACCCTCCGCGGCCATGTCTTCGCTTGCTCGTGGTTCGGTCGCTCTGGTTCGCTCGTCTGCGTTCGTGCTCGCAACGACCACGCTTAAGTGATTCCTCCGGCCTGATCGAGCACTGCCCTGTCCGCGTCTAAACTCGAGCCCGAGCGCCTGCTTACGCCGGGCTTCTTGCTCCTGCTCTGCGTGCAGTTCTGCTTCGGGCTCTCGTACTCGACTTACTTCCTGCTCCCCAAGTACCTGACGCGCGAATTCCACTCCAGTGCGGACGTGATCGGCGCGGTGGCGGCCATGGCTTCGATCGCCGGTGTGCTCGCGACACCCTGGATGGGCGCGTGGCTCGATCGCGGTGCGCGCCGACCCTTCGTGAGCTACGGCGCGGTCGTCAACGCCCTGACCGGCTTCGGCTTTGCGTTTCTCCACTCGGCGTCCTGGCCGATGTACGCGCTGCGCATCGTGAACGGCGTTTCTTACGTCTTGGTATTCAACGCCGTCGTGACCATGGCCACGGATTTGGCGCCCCCCAAAAAGCTCAGCCAAGCCATCGGCCTGTGTGGCGCGGCCAGCATGGCCTCGAACACCGTCGCGCCAGCAGTGGCAGAATTCGTCGCCGATCATCAAGGCTGGCCATTGGTCTTCATGCTCGCGGGCGGCGCCGCGCTCAGTGCTTCTTTACTCTCCTTCGGTTTACGGGAATCGCGTCGCCCGCAGTCGGCTCCCCCGCATGCCGACGCAGGCCCGAGCGCGCTCCGCTTGCTGCTCGAGCCCAGCCGTCGCGGTGCGTTCATCTGCGCCGCCGCCAACGGCGCCGCCTTCGGAGTGATGTTCACGTTCACTCAGCCGCTGGCGCTCATGCAAGGCGCCAACCAAGTGAGCGCGTTTTTCGTCGGCTACACGCTGACCGCGCTCACCATTCGCATCGGTTTGGGCACGCTCGCCGACACGTGGGGCCGAAGACGCGTTGCGTTCGCCGCGCTCGTGCTGTACGGCCTGGTCGCGTTCATGACGGCCTACTTGCGACCCCATCTGCTGTTCGTGGCGGGCGCCGGTTTGGGCCTGTCCCACGGCTTGCTCTACCCGGCCATCAACGCGATCGCGGCCGAGGGCGTGCCGCACGCTCGGCGCGGCGCCGTGATGAGCTACTTTTACGGCTGCTTCGCTGCCGGTTTCGCGTTCTGGGTCCTGGGCTTGGGCGTGCTGGCACGGGACCACGGTTACCCCATCGTGTTCACGCTCACCGGCATCTTCGTCTGGCTTTCGATTCCGTTTCTCCCCCGGCCGTCGAAAGGAGCCGTTGCGTGAGCCTCAAGACGCGCGTGATGTTGAATACGTTCACCGCCAGCTTGGCCTCGACCATGCTGCAGCGCGGCGCGTACTTCTTCACCCACGACATCCGCGGCTTCAGCCAAGCGCAAAACCTGTGGCTCGCGTTGTTCGTGGGCATCACGTACATCGGCGGGGCGTACAACAGCCACCGCGTGACCGTGCGCTTCGGCGAGCGGCGTACGCTGGTGTGCATCTTGGGCGCGCTCGCGGTGCTCCACGTGCTGCTCGCATTCAGCTCCAGCTCCGCGTTCTTGGTCGGCACACTCGCCGTCGTGGCCTGCCTCCAAGGGGCCATGTGGCCGATCTTCGAGAGCTACATCAGCGCCGGCGAAACACCGGCCGATCTCGGCCGCCTGCTCAGCCGGTACAACATTTCCTGGGCGCTCTCCACCGCGCCCGCGCTGTTTCTCGCGGGGTTGCTGATCACCTCTGGCTTCCCGTGGCTGCTGTTCGTGGTCGCGGCGGTCCTGTTCGCGCTCGTGCTGTTGTCGTGCTTAGCGTTCCCCCAAGCGCCGCCGCACTTCGACGAAGAGCACCCCGCGCGGCCGCCCAGCGCCTTGCTCGAACGCTACCGCGGGCTGCTCGTGGCCGCGCGCTTCGCGATGCTCGGCAGCTACATGATGATGTACGTGCTCGCCCCGCTGATGCCAGAAATCATGCGCAACGTGGGCTTCGGCACCGCGGCCGCCGCACGCGCGGCGGGCGTGCTGGACATCGCGCGCTTGGCCTCGTTCTTGGGGCTGTTCGTGTACGCCGGCTGGCATGGCCGAAAGACGCCCATCTTCTTCGCGATCTTGGCGCTGCCCATCGGCTTCGGAAGCGCGCTATTCGGCGCGAGCGCATTCAGCGTGCTGTCCGGTGAAGTGCTGTTCGGCGCCGCCGCGGGCTTCCTGTACACGGCCGCGCTGTACTACGCGCAGCTGGTCGAGAACGCATCGGTCGATGCCGGCGGCGCACACGAGGCCCTGATCGGCGTTGGCTACGCCTTGGGCCCCAGCGCGGGCCTGGTCGGCACGGCGCTGGCAGGGGGCGCAGGCCCAGGCAGCGCGGCCTACGTGCGCGGCATGTCGATCGCCACGTTGCCACTGATCATCGCCTGCTCACTGTTCGCGCTTTGGCCGTTGGTTCGGCCGCAGCGCACGCCGATCTGAGCGGCTGCCCGCGCGTTAGCGGTCGGATTCTCTGGACGTTCGCGGGCCTGCGCGCTAGCGATACGCCCGTGCGGAGCAACGGGGCTGGGCGGCTAGTGTTGGCGGTGGTGTGGCTGGGTGCGGGGTGCGGGCGTGTGCAAACGGAGCTCGAGCCCGAACCGTGCGTGAGCTGCGCTGCGGGGGCGGGAGGGGCGAAAGGCACGACCGATCGAGCTGGCGCGACCGACGCTGGAAGTGAAAGCGGTCGCGCCGGAGCGAGCCCTCGAGCGGGGGCAAGCGGCTCTGCTGGCGCCAGCTCCGGCGTCCCAAACGAGAGCGCGGGCTCTGCAGGATCCGCGGGCGACACGGATCCCGGAGCGATCGACAGTGTCGTCGTGGACATCACGCGCGATACCGACCAAGACAGCACTGCACCGAGCGTTTCCGCGGACGGCATGCGCGTGGCGTTCGCGACGCGCGCGACGAACCTCGCCGAGACGAGTGGCGCCGTCGAAGGCTTGGTGTACGACCGCCGGAGCGGCAAATTCAGCGTCACGACCTCGGCGGGCAAGCCCGCAGAAAACGGACCGCCCTGGATTTCGCCGGACGGAACCTTCGTTTCCTTTTGGAGCAGTCGCAGCTTGGAGAGCAGCGATAGAAACGGCGTCCGCGACTACTATCGCTTGGAGATCGCGAGCCGTCGCGTCCAGCGCGTCAGTCAGTTCGCCGATCCGCAATTGGACGCGCTCGGCAAGCTGAGCGGTGCCATTGCACCCGATGGAACGCGCGGCGTCTTCGAGCTCGACCATCAGCTGCAAATGTACTTCGTGGACGCTAGCAGCGGCGCATCGTCCGCGCTCAGCGCGGACGGCGCAGGTAGCGTGCCCGATCTCGAAGTCACCGAGCCGGCGTTCTCGAGCAACGGCAAATTCTTGGTCTTCACCTCGGCAGCGACCAACTTCCTCGACATCCCGCGTTTGGGCGAAGCGCAAGCGTACGTCCAAGACCTGACGACTCAGCGAACCGAGCCAGTCAGCGTGAGCAGCTCCGGCTTGCTCGGGAACTATCACAGCGCTGCTCCCGCCATCTCCGGCGACGGGGCCCGCATCGCCTTTCAATCGGCGGCCAGCAACCTAGTGGATGACGACAGCAACGAAGTCTCCGACATCTTCGTGCGCGACCGCCGCACCGGCACGACGAGGCGAATCAGCGTGGCGAGCGATGGCACACAAGCTAACGGCAGCAGCTTCGCGCCCGCCATCTCAGCGGATGGTCGCTACGTCGCGTTCCTCTCGCACGCCGACAACCTCACGCCCGGTGACCACAACCAACGGGTGGATGTGTACGTGCACGAGCTGGCGAGCCATCGAACCGTGCGCGTGAGCGTGGACGCGAGCGGCAAGCGGGGCGGGGGCAGCGCCTGCGATCTCGACGGTAGCGACTGTCCCGCGCCCGCCCTCTCCGCAGACGGAACGATCGTCGTCTTCCAATCCTCCGCGGGTGATCTAGCTCCTGGAAGCGCCCCCGGGCGTTCGGACATCTACTGGGTGGCGTGGCAACGCCTGCCGCTGCCAGTGCCGCCTCCGCCCCAGCTCTGAGCGAGCGTCAAAACCACTCCAACGCCGAGCCTTCGACCACGTGCCCGCCCGCACAGCGGAGCACGCGCGAGCCATTCAAGCGCTCACACACGCGCAGTAAATCACTGCCGCAGATGGGGCACGGCCTGACCTGATACGGCTTCAAACGCAGCCCGTGATCTCCTTCGATCGCGGGCAGAAGACAGAACGCGCATTTGTCCGTCGCATCAGCCATGGCTGAACGCTTGATCAGTGGTTTCGGGCCGTCAACGGCTGCCGTGCCGCGCGATTTTCAAGAATGAAATCCATCATTTCAGGCAGCGCACCCGCAGGGAAGCACGCGCCGCCTCGCGGCCAGCGCTAGGCTTTGCCCGCGATGTGCGGACGCTACAAGGTGAGCACGCCCGGTGACGAGCTGTGGGAGACCTTCGACATCCACGGCGAGATCCAATACCTGCCGCCGCACTACAACGTCGCGCCCACGCAACCCATTGCCATCGTCCGAGAGCCGCACCACTTGGAGCTGGTGCGTTGGGGTTTGAAGCTGCCGAGCTCCAAGGCCAGCGGCATCAACGTGCGCGTCGAGTCGCTCGCTGCGCCCATGTATCGCGACTCGATCCGGAACCGGCGCTGCTTGATCCTGGCCGACGGCTTCTACGAATGGAAGGTGCTCGGAAACAGCAAAAAGAAGCAGCCCTACTTGATCCAACGCCAAGACAAAAAGCCCTTCGCCTTCGCCGGCATCTGGGACGACGCGCTCATGCCCAACGGCGAAGTGATCCCCGCCGCCGCCATCCTCACCACCACGCCGCGCGGCGTGGCCGCCCAAGTGCACGATCGCATGCCGCTCATCTTGCCCGCAAACACCCTGAGCGCGTGGCTCGATCCCAAGTCACGCTACCGCGACTTGTTGATTCCAGACGCTGAGTCATTGGAGATCGTACCCCTCGGCACCACCGTGAATTCGCCGAAGAACGACGGCCCGGAGTGCATCGAGCCCGCGCCCGCGCTGTCCGAAGAGGCCAGCTGAACGCGCCCGAACCGTGATCGCGGCATTTTCTAGGGCTATCGCGGCCCAGAAATGCCCCTGCACGGCCGCTCCAGCCTTGAGCACCGCGCCCGAACGTGACAGCCTCCGCCGCGAATTCCGCCCGCCCCCGTAGCTCAGTTGGATAGAGCAGGGCTTTCCTAAAGCCAAGGTCGCAAGTTCGATTCTTGCCGGGGGCGCTACCTTCATACACGAAGAAACAACTCAAAAACGGCGGTAACCGTTGCAGTTGCGGCACGAAGGCGGCGCTCGCGATCAGGACGGAACGCGACGCGATAGGACGCTCTGGGACGTGGGCCGGGGCAATGGGTGGGCAACGGGCAACGGACGGAATACAGTCGTGCTGCCGGCAACATGACACCGGAACTCGAAGCGAAGCTTGAGGCCCTCGAAGTCCAGCTGGCTGCTGACCCAGGGTCGGAGTCACTGCGTGAAGAAATTCTCTTCGAGTACCTGGGCCCCGGGCTCGCCGGCGCGCCGCGCCGGATCCACCACGCAATTGAATACGTTCGCCGCTTCCCCCGGACGCCAACCGCCCGCACCCTCTACGTCCACGTCAATCAGTCGACCTTTCCAGCGGCGTTCGCGCAGATCGAACAGGAGTGGCTACGCCTCCGGGACGAGCATCCAGGCGATCCAGAGCTGGCCCAGGGCTTCGCGGCGTTCGTTGCCCCGTGCGACCGCGATCGCGCCGTGAACGTGTTGGATGAAGCGCTCGGGAAGAGTCCCGAACACGCCGGACTCTGGCTCGAGCTCGGGCGAGTATGCCCGGAGCCGAAGCGTCGCCTGGGTGCGCTTCAGAAAGCACGTGCCCTTGGCGCCTCACAACCGAATCTGCTCACCTGGCTGGCGCGCGCCGCAATCGAGGCGGATGACGCAATTGCAGGTGAGCAAGTGGCGGCGGAGCTTCTCTCGTTGGTCAAAGAAGCTCGTGCTGTCCACGGAGAGAATCTTGACTGGCCGGAACGCGGCCGCGACCTCTGGACTCGAGCGCGATCGGGATCTGACAGTGACGCCACGGCGAGAGCATTGACCAGAGCGATCACTGACCATGCGCATCGGAAGCACTGGGCCCATACGACGCTCGGGGTCATCGCCGCGCGTCGAGGCAACGTAGCCGAGGCGCGCGAGCACTTGCGCGAGTCGGCCGCGGCGGGCGGCGACCATCGACTGTCCTCCTACGGCCCGTCGTTCCTGCTGGCACGTGAGCTGTGCGCGCTGGGCGAGTGGAACGCTGTGGCCGACTATCTCGAGGCATGCGCGGCCTTCTGGAATCCCGAGCCGCTGCGAGGTTGGGTGCAGCAGCTGCGCGAGCAACAGATGCCTGAATTTTTCGAACAGTAGACGTGTCGCTGCAACGACGGTCGACGACCTAGTGCGGGGAAGTAGTCTCGACGTAGATGGGTATTGCTACCAGCTGCCCGGAACTGAGGAAGCGCTTGAAGCCGATCAGCGGATTACCCAAGACGTCGCTGTGATCAGGCACCTCTCGGACTGAGATTGCGACTTACGGACGATGCTGCCGAAAACGAAGGGTACGTCGCGCAGACCTGAGCGTGAATCCTTGCTGGGCCGCACAAGTTCGGGGTACTCACAGCTCGTGCGCCTCCCGAATGCCGACCGTGCCGTTGTCGAGGACGCGAAGGTTCGGGATTACCTTCTGTCGTCAAGCCATCCGGTTGGGCGGTTCAAGTCCGTCTTCTTCATCGCCCTTGGCTTCTCCTCGGAGCAATGGCTGCTGCTCCGCGACGCCTTGCTTGACCAGGCGCGCAAGGAGGACGCGGCCGCGGGCCAACCCAGCCCCTTCGGACTCAAGTTCGAAATCCGTGCTACTCTCACGGGGCCTACGGGTCGCCAGGCTAGCGTCGTGACGGTCTGGATGGTTTTAATCGGCCAGAATTTCCCCCATTTCGTGACTGCCTACCCTGGGTGACCATGTTCAACCTGCTCGACACAGTCGTCTTGGATCGGGACCTTCCCGAGCACGGCTTGCGCCGCGGCGATCTCGGCGCGGTGGTCGACCTCCATGCGCCCGATGGTCTCGAGGTCGAGTTCGTGCTGGCGTCCGGCAAGACGCAGGCCCTGGTCAGCCTTGGCAGTGCCGACGTACGCGCTGTCGGCGACGCGGATTTGATCGCCGTGCGCGACCTCAAGCGCACGGCCTGAACTTCCTAAAGCCAAGGTCGCAAGTTCGATTCTTGCCGGGGGCGCCAATCTACGACGTCTGCAAGAACTTCTCCCTTGGTGGCTTCGGGTGGAGTCGTACTGGACGCCGACATCATGGCAAGCGCCGCGCCCGCGCGCGCTTCGATGATGATTTCGTCTTCACCGACGACGATGTGGTCGACGAGATTTTGCAGGTAGACCCGTGCAGTTGCCCGGTCACCTCCGAGGAACGCCTCGCGTAGCCGGCCCTGGAAGCGCTGGATGGTCTCGGGTTTGTACAGGTACGGC
>JBEQTH010000102.1:0-85612 GCA_040348785.1 Myxococcales bacterium
TGAGGGCGAAATTCGGGTCGGCATTTGTGCCGGGATTTCGGTGGTTTGCGTGTTGGGGCGCGGCGCGGGGACTGGGCGTAGCCAGTCGGCCGACAGGCAGCGTAAGCTTTCCCTTCACAGAGCAGCGCGTGGGAGAGGCCCATGGCGGTTTTGTATCCATTGCTATGAGTGAAACGCTCGCCCTGTCCCGCGGTCTGCCCAGCACGATTCGTGAAGGGGAAATTTTGGGCGGCAAGTATCGCCTCGAGAAGGAGATCGGGCGTGGGGCGATGGGCACGGTGTGGTCTGCGGTCCATCTGACGCTCGGGCAGCGCGTCGCGATCAAGTTGATCGCGGCCGAGCATGCTCAAGCGATAGAGGCGCGGCAGCGCTTCAGCACCGAGGCCAAGGCCGCGGCGCGGCTTCGCTCGCGCTACGTGGTGCAGGTTTACGATGACGGCGAGACACCCGCGGGCACGCCGTACATCGTGCTCGAGTACTTAGAGGGCGAGACGCTCGAGCAGCGCTTGGAGCGCGAGCGCGATCTGCCCTTGAACGACGCAGTGCGCATCACGCGCCATGTGGGCCGCGCGTTGTCGCGTGCGCACGCGCAGGGCATCGTGCATCGCGATTTGAAGCCGGGCAACGTGTTCCTCACGCGCTCGGACGACGACGAGCTCGGTTGGCTCGCCAAGGTGCTGGATTTCGGCATCGCCAAGCTGGAAGAGCACGGCATTGCTTCCACTACGAAGACGGGCACGTTGCTCGGCACGCCGCTGTTCATGAGCCCCGAGCAAGTGCGCGGCGCAAGCTCGGTGGATTCGCGGTCCGATCTGTATTCGCTGGGCATGGTCTTCTACAACATGATGACCGGGGCTTATGCCTTCAACGGCGAGTCCTTCGCGGACGTGCTGGTCGCGATTTGCACGGGCCCGCTCCCGGATTTGCGCGCCGCAGCGCCTTGGATCCCGGGCAGCGTCGCGGATTGGTTCGTGCGCGCTTGCGCTCGCGATCCGAACGATCGCTTTCAAAGTGCGGACGAGATGGTGGAGGGCTTGGAGCTCGCGCTGGGCGTGAGCACGGGCGCGTTCAATCGGCAATCCTCGCCCGAGGTGAAGCTCGACACGTTGCGTGGCCACGCGCCGCCCGTTCATCATTCGATCCCGCGCGCCACGCCCTCTGATTCGGGTGAGTTCGCCAAGAACGCGACCCAGGTGCACGGCATGGATCCCGCGCTGCTCAGCCAAGGCGGCGGTAACTCGGCGCGCACGCTCGATCCCGAGCCGAGTATCCCCACTGCGTCCCGCGTGCCGTTGCTGATCGGGATCGGGTTCGCGCTGCTGCTCATCTTGGGTAGCGTCGTTTTCGTCCTGGGACGAGGGAACCCGACTGATCCAACCTTACCGGCTCAGTCATCAGCGAGCGCAAACGCCAACGCGAGCGCCTTGGTCGCGCCGCCACCGCCGGTGACGGTAGCTGCGCCTGCGCCCACGCCGCCGATCCCTGCGCCGCCCGAGCCCGCGGTTGTAGCGTCGAGCGCGCCCGGTGTTTCGGCCCCGCCCGTCAAAGCGCCGGCCCGCGCACACTCGGCCCCGGTGCCAGCCCGTGCCTCGAAGGCCGGCCAAAACACGCCTGCTTCCGCTCCGGCTAGTCCGCGAAACACGAGCACTGATATGGGTTTCTGAGCGTTCGGCTTTTGTCCTCGGCCTAGCGCTCCCTTAGTATGAAAGTAATTGCATGACTCGAACGTCCCCTTCGTCTGCTTCGCACCCGCGCCACTCTCAACGTCACGTCGTCGGCGCCTTGTGTGCCGCGCTCTTGGCCACGCTGGCCAGCAGCAGCCATGCCGATGACTCGGCCGAGAACACGGCGGCGGCGCGCACCCTCGGTATCGAAGGCGTGCAGCTGGCAGACGCCGGCAAGTGCCCGGAGGCGATCGAAAAATTGACGCGCGCGGAAGCGCTCCACCACGCGCCGACCATCCTGGGCCGGCTCGGCGAGTGTCAGGTGAACGTGGGTGACGTGGTCGAGGGCACCGAGAATTTGAACATGGTCGTGCGCGAGCAGCTGCCCGCGAACGCACCCAAGGTGTTCCGTGACGCGCAAGAGCGCGCGCAAAAGGTGCTGACTCAGGCGACGCCCAAGATCGCGCACTTGGTGATCCGCATCACGCCTTCGGACGTGAAAGCCAGCGTCGCGGTAGCCGGTAAGGCCGTGCCCGCCGCGCTGATCGGCGCCGAGCGCCCGACCGACCCTGGCACGCACCAAGTGACCGCAACTGCCGAGGGTTACAAACCCGCCAGCGCCACGGTGACGCTGCCGGAAGGCGGCCATCAAGACATCACCCTGCTGCTCGAAAAGGATCCCAACGCCGTCGCCGCGCTCCCGCCGAGCACCACGCCGCCCCCCGCTGCGGGCACGGATGTCGCGCCGCCGCCCGAAGCCGCTGGCAAGTCGAACACGCCTGCGTATGTCGCCTTCGGGATCGGGGCCGCGGGCATCGTCGTCGGTAGCGTCACGGGTGCGCTCGCCTTCAGCAAAGCCTCGGACTGTCCGGACAAGGTGTGCCCGACACAAGACAAGCTCGATAGCGCCAAGAGCATGGCCACCGTCTCGACCATCACCTTCGGAGTGGGACTCGCCGGTGTGGCCGTTGGCACCATCCTGCTGCTCACGAACCACAAGAGCGAAGCACCCGCCGCCCAGGCCAGGCCGCACACGCCGCCCAAGCTCGCGGTGCAACCGTGGCTCGGCGTCAGCAGCCTCGGCGTGATGGGTACCTTCCAATGAAGCAGCCTACACGCTGGGCGCGTTCGCTCTCGGTCGCCTCACTGTCGCTAGTGACGCTGTTCGGCTGCGCGTCGATCATCGGCCTCGACGATTACACGGTTGCCGGCCAAGGCGGCTCGGCCGGACAGGGAGCGCACGCGGGCAAAGCCGGGTCCACCGGTAGCGACGCGGGCGAAACGGGTGAAGGCGGCGACCTCGGGCAAGCCGGGGACACCGCTCAAGCGGGCGCCAGCAGCGGCGGAACTGCCGGCAAGGCAGGAAGCAGCAGTGGCGAAGGCGGCGAAGGCGGCCAAGTGATCGAGCTGCCGCCGATCGTCGGCTGCGACGGCAAAACGACGTTCCAGCCCAACAATCAGATCGTCACCTCTTGCCTCATCCGGGCGGGTTGCTCTCCGTACACCACGCCCCTACGCAACATCTCCACGTGCGTCACCTACGATACGCAGCAAGCCTTGCCAGGTGAGACATGCACGCGCAGCGCGACTACGTGCGCGGAGTATGAAGAGTGCGAGCACGTCGGCATCGCGGGCGACGACCTATGCGGCGGCTCGAAGGTGACCCGCTGCCAAGGCAACATCGCGGTCAACTGCGACAACTACGCCATCAACCAATTCACCGATTGCGACGCCCTGGGCGGGACCTGCGCGACCTACGACTACAACGGGACGATCTACGCGGACTGCAAGCAGGACGTCTCCCCCGACACCAACTGCGTGGGCGAGACCGACGACAGCAAGCACTTCTGCCACAGCAGCCCGGGCAAGGATGACCTTCGCTACTATTGCTGGGAAGGCGAGGCCTACGGTCAGTCCTGCTCGTCCCTCGCTTACTGCGACGGCGATCAAACGATCGGGGACTCCAGCTGCTACTACAACCTGCCGACGTGCTCCGGCTCGAGCGTGACCTGCAAGAGCAACGTGGCCAACGTGTGCTCGGACGGCAGCTTGCTCAAGTACGACTGCGGCTCGGTCGGCCTCACCTGCGGCGTCACCCTCGGCAAAGATTACTGCTTCGCTCCGGGCTGCAAAGCCGCCGACGTCGACGACAACTGCACCGAGAGCTGCTCAACCGACGGCAACAAGCTCAACTTCTGCTACGGCGGCGCCCCCTTCACCGTCGACTGCGCCGACTACGGCTTCACGCATTGCGAGTCCGGCGAGGACGACGACGGCATACCGTTCGCGGCGTGTCGACCGTAGGGAGCGTTTCGCAGGGACGAATCCGTCATGGCCGCAACGGTGTTGAAGCACCGTTGCGCCCCCGGCCATGAGCGCCTACAGCGAGCAAGGCAGCCGTGCGCAACCTCGTGCGGTCCTGGGCGGAGGATCAGAAGGGGACTGGCATTCGGGTCAACGTGCTATCCCCCGGGGCGACGGCGACCGAGCTCGCGAAGGACGCGCTCGGCGCGGAAGGCCAGAAGGTCTTCGCCGCGATGACTCCGCTCCAGCGTATGGCCGATCCGGCAGAGATCGGCGCGGTGGCGGGGTTCCTCGGCTCGTCGGACAGCAGCTTCATGACCGCCAGTGAGCTCACCGTCGACGGCGGCCTTGCGCATATCCAGAAAAGCGTGCCCGGCGCCAACCTCCAAGTAACAGAAACCGATTTCGCGTTTCAATTCTTGGTGGGAAGTGCCTAGGACCCGCTCTTCACGACGCCCCTCCGCCGCTTCTGTCGGCGGAAGAGGACAGCACCCAAAAAGCCAACATCAAGCAACGAAGCAGCGTTCTCTCGGCCGTGGCTCGGCAAGGCGTTGATCGCGCACCCGCTTTCACTCGGCGCACTCGCGGGGCCACCTGCCGCGCCCGTGTTGATGGCAGTGCCAGCGCTTGCGCCGCTGCCAGAGCCAGCGCCGATGCTGCCGGAGCTGCCGCCGATATCATTACTAGCTCCTCCGGCAGCACCGCCCGTCCCGTCGCTCCGCACACACGCCCCTTCGGAGCAGACGTAGCCGCTTTGACAGGCATCGTTGTCGAGCACCCCATCGCAGTCGTCATCGAACGCATTGCAGGTCTCGACGGCCGGCGGCCCGGGTTGGCAATCGGCAGGGTCGCAAGAAGCGCTCTGACGCGAGCACCAACCGAGACCGCAGCGCGGGCGTACGAGCTCGTCTACTTCGCCATCGCAATTGTCGTCTCGCAGATTGCAAATCTCGGCGGCGCCGGGGTGGATTGCGGGGTCTGTATCGTTGCAGTCGCCCCCTTGCGCTGCATACCCCGGCACGTTGCCACATCCGAGCTTGGAGGTTCCGACTTGCGACTTGTAATACCCGTCACCATCCCCATCGGGCCACATCGTGACGGGCGACGAACCCTCGTCGATCTGCGTGTTGCAGTCGTCGTCCTTGCCATTGCAAACCTCGGTTGCGCCGGGGTGAACCTTCTCGTCGTTCTCGTTGCAATCGCCGTCCGCGACCGCATAGCCGACCGGAGCGGGGTCATTGGCGCAGCCAAGCTGGGTCCCCAGGCTCTTGCTGCCGTACCCGTCGCGGTCGAGATCCAAGTAGAAGGTCTGTGCCGTGCACCCGAACGCCCACTGGAAGTCACCGCCACCGGGGGTATCGCCCGAGGGGGCGTTGTTGCCGTTCCCGGCAAGCGCCGCCACTCGAACGTCTACCCCGCCCGGCTTGGCTGGCACCTGCCACGCGAACCGAAAGGTCACCGCGCCATTCACTGCAGGCTTGGGGGCGGTGTGCGTGAGCCCTAGGCCATTGACCTTCAGGCCCTCACCAGCCAGCGACTGAAGGGCCCCGACGCCGCCGGTGGTGATATAGACTCCACCCACTTTGATGGACGACGAACGCACGTTCAGCGTGAAGGTCACGAGGTCCCCAGGGTTGAACGCGGTCGGGTTGGGAGTCAGCGAAAGCGTGGGAGGGGTCGCGTCGCCGCCGCCATGACATGCTTGACAGGTATCGCTGACGATCCCCCCCGCGTGTGCCGCCGCGGGAACAGAATGCCCGAACACGATGCATGAGCCCATCGCCAGCGCGGCAACGGTTGCGGCTTTCGAAGCGCGCTCACTGCTCATGCGAGCCCGCGGCACGCGACATCGCGATTGTCATCGAGAACAGGAGACCGAAGCGAAATGGCGCGATGCCAAAGGCGAAGCGCTACTTTGCAGGGGTGTGTCAGGCCTTGAGCTCGGTGAGGATCCCCTTGGGAAGGGACGTCTCGCCAAAGTCGTCCGTGAGCGCTCCGCCCGTCTTGGTCACGCCCGCCGCCTGCAGGACGTTGTTCAGGACTTTGTTCACCCCCGAGACCGAGCCATCGCCACCCTTGCCATCTTGGCTACCGGCCGGCTGTTGGCCGGTGCCGACCGCGAGGTATTGGCCCTTCTTGAAGTAGCCGTTGGCCGACCCGGCTTGAATCCAAGGGATGTTGCTGAACGAGTGAGCGCCCGTCGCGCATTGGTTGCAATAGATCGCGACGCCTTGGTCGAGCAGCGGCCCGGTGGGAGTGGTGTACGTCGACAGTTTATCCAGCAGATGCTTGTAGTAGTTGAGCATCATGCGATCGATGTAATGGTGGAAGTCGATGGAGTTTGGCACTTGGCGGTGCGAAACGTCGTGGAACTTCGCCGTCTGCCCGTTGTACGTGTAGACGTGATCGTCGATCCGGTCTCCGATTTTCAGGACGGCAACGCGGCTGTAGTCCGCCGCCGCCGAGAACGCCATCAGATCCATGAACAGCTTGACGGCGGTGTCTCGCGTCGACTGGTCGTACGGCTTCGAGTCCATCGACTTCATCGTGGCCACGTCCGCGTCGGGGATCGTAAACGTCGTGGTCCCCATGGTGACCTCGATATCGCGGATTGCCGTCAGGTGTTGGTCTAGCCGCGCGCGGTCGCTGGTGCTGAGATCGGTGCGCGCGAGCAGCGCCGAGATCTGCGGGCGCAGGATGTCGTTGATGCTTTTGCTGCGCGCTCCCCGTTGCAGTAGCGCTTGGGCGGCGGCCGACGTACCCGTCGTGCCGTTGCCGATGGCGCCGATGATCGTTTGATACGCCTTGTACGGCGAGTCGATATAGACGCGCGGCTGTTGAGGCGTGATGTACGAGACGTAACCGGGGATATCGAATCCGGTTCCGCCTGGCGCGAACATCCCCGCGTGGAACACGAGCGGATCTCGCCCCGCAGGATTTTTTGCCTTGGCGATGGCGGTGTCGACCGAGATGCCCATCGCCTTGCAATTGGTCGACCCGGCGGTGATCTTGGAGGCGGTGAGGATCTGTGCGTCGGCGGCCGAGTGAGAGCAGCCGTTCGAGCTATACGGGAGGTTGATTCCTCGAACGATCAGCAGTTGCTCCGCGTAGTCGGAGAGCTCCCCAGTCGAGCGGGTCGCCTTGTCCGCGGTCATGCTGGCTTTGGTCAACGTGCCTGTGGCAGTTGGCCAGAAGCGCTCCGGCTCTGTGCTCACGCTCAAGCTGACGCCTGCCTGAACCACGCCGTTGTCTCCAACCACGATGATGACGAAAGGCGAACGTGCAGCCGCAGCCTGGGCCGCGGCATCACGAGGCATGAAGGTTTCGAGAACGGGGAGACCGAGCATGAGTCCCCCAGCGCCCCGAAGCACGTTCCTTCGGGTGATTTCCGGCGATCGCGGTTTGTTCATGGCGTCTCTTTTTTCGAATCAGGGAAGGCGGTTGAGGAAGTTTTCGCTCGTTACGACGGCGAATTCCAAGTCATGGAGCGTCATTCCGGCACGCGAACGGCGCGCGTAGTAGTCGACGGTCGCCGTCTCGCTGGGGTCCACTACCCGACCGTGCAGGTAGGTCAACATGTTCTGCACGTAGCAAGCGTGTACTTCCTTGGTCTCAGACAAGAGTTTCGAAAGCTCGATGCCATTGTTGAAGCTCTGGAGTTGCCCGTCCAGAACGTAGCTGTCGGCTGCGTTCACGGGCTTTCCTTGGTCGGTCGTTCGATACTTGCCGATGGCATCGTAATTTTCGAAGGCATTCCCGAGCGGGTTGAACAAGACCGCGTGGCAGCTCTGACCGCACGTCCCTTTTCCGGTCGTCATCTCCACGCGTTCCCGGTTAGTCAATCCGGCGGTGTTGGGGATCGTCACTCCCGCGGCCGCGGGGGGCGGCGGCGGCAAGGACTTGCACAGGAGCCGTTCCGCGATGAACACGCCGCGATGGATGATGTCGGGTTCATTCCCTACGGAGATGTAAGAAGACAGGAAGCCCGGCTCCGTGAGCAAACCGGAACGCTGCGTCGGGTCCAGATCGACCTTCGTCAGCGTCGTGGGATCGCTCGAAAAGGTGCCCGTTACTCCGTAGAGCGGCGCGAGCAACGAATTCACGAAGCCTACTTTTGCAGTGTAGAAGTCCTTGATCCCACGGTTCTCGCGGAACACCCAGCTGAGGAACTGCAGCACCTCGGTCTTCATGGCAGCGGGGGTGTTCACCGTGAACTCCGGGAAGTCCGCCGCGGTGCGGGTGATGGTGTCGTAGGCACCGAGGCGATACACCTGCAGGTTGAAGTTGCTGATGCCGTCCACGCCCGTGGCTCCGTCGAGCAAGCGGTTGGCCTGCTCGGTCACGCCTGCCGGGTCGTGCAGCTTTCCAGCCGCTGCCGCAGCCAGCAGCGTGTCATCCGGGATCGTATTAGTGATGGCCAACGCGAGCTTGGCGCCCACTTCCCAATCATTGAGTGCGACGCGAGACGCGCCGGCGGCTGCCGTGCCCAACTCCGTGCGGTACAGGAAATAGGGGGACTGCAACATCGCCTGGATCACCAGGCTTGCGCCGGCCTTGAAGGCATCGACTCCGGGATACAAAGTCGGCCCCTGATTGAACAGGCCCACATGGGTCGTTACCTCGGCGTCGGTGAGCGGGCGTCGAAACGCACGCTGCCCGAAGGAGGTGATGAACGCCTTGGCTCGCCCGGCCGTGTCGGTGGGCGCGTTCGCCGGAACGAGGCGAGCAAGCGCAGCCGCATCGCCCGTAACCTTGTCCGCCGCCTTCTCGGAGGCGTCGAACAGCTGCCCCCGTAGCTGCTCGGTCACGAACAGGCCTTCCGCCTCGTCGTCGAACCCGACGAGCGCGTCAGCTGACACATTGCTCTCGATGTCCGACACGTCAGACAGCATGAGCAGATCGCGCACCGCGTTTCCCCACTGCTGCCGGCTCAGACGCGCAAACCGGGGAGTTGCGACGAACGCCGCAGCGGGCGGAGTCGCTGGCACCGCATAGGGATCGCCTCCCGTGCCGTCCCCTCCAGTGCCGGGTTGCGAGCCACCGCTGCCCGTGGTGGAACCCGATCCGGTCCCGCCCGACGTTGCACTCGCTGCGCCGCCGCCGGGGGCCATCAGGCCCGGGTCGCCTGCAGGCTGACTAGAACAGCCGAGGCCTGCCACGAACATCCCGAGCAGTAGACCTGCGTCAACCAGCCGCGGGCGGCGGGAAAAAGGAATCGCAATCGTTGAATGGGCCTTGGGGGCTCGCTTCATAACTTCCTCGCCAACGGTACCGTTTGACTGAGATCGTGACTCCGCCCGAGATCAGGCAGCAGTGCATGTCGCTACAGGGACTGAGTCCAGCCTCTGTATGACTGTCGCCAACGCTCAGTTTTTGTGCCGGAAAGAATTTCAGTTTGTTCTTTTTTTACGACGCGGCGGGCGTCGACCTCGCGAGCTCAAGACGACGTAATGAACCCCGAAGTTCACCTGCGTCACCAACCTCGCTTGGAGCTGCAAGCGCACAGGGAACGCAATGCGCGAGTTCGCATATTTTGGGATTTCAGTCACCTCGTTGGCCTTTTCGGCAAAGGCCCGAGTCGCTCAGCAGTACAAAAGCATGTGGAGGTTCGCCTCTCGCCTTCCGTTCTGCCCGCCTGCGGATGTCCTCGCCAATAAGCGATGAACGACGCTGCGCAGCCGTTGCCCTCGTTGGCATAGTTTTGGCGATCGTCATCGGGTGCAGCGGCCGGCACTTCAACGCCGGCCCCGGGGACAGAGTGATCGCCCTACTCGAGAAGTCGGTCGCGCTTACTCACCGGCTCGACCCGCTCGGCGTTTTCGAGTTTCTTTTCGAGGGCGCGCGCGTCGGGGTCGACGGATGCCAGGAGCGGGGCGTTGGGCTTCTCGTACCCAAGCTCCGAAGATCGAATCGGCACGGCGGACCGCCAACGCCCTTCGACTCAAAGGATTTCGGTGATGGTCTTGCTGGTCTTGTCCCAGCTGCCCCAAGTGGTCACGTTCATGCCCAACATCTGCTGCATCGTGAGGACTAACTCGGTCACCTTGCGTCCAGGTAGGCGGATGTGTCGGTTGCCGGGTAACTTGCCGCCCGCGTGCCCCATCAGAACGATGTGGTAGTTGGTCATGACGTGATCGTGAGGCTCAGCGAGCTCGCTCACGCCGTAAATCAGCGTGTTGTCGAGGACGGTGCCGGCCCCCATGGGCGTCGCCTTCATCTGCCGCGCCAGATCCGCATACTGCTGCATGATGTAACGTTCTATGTCTCTTGGCTCGGTTCCATCAGTCGTGTGCGTGTAATTGTGATGAGCCCCGGGGAGGTTGAGCGTCGGATACGTGCTGTCGCTGCGAGGACCGGACCACATGTGCGAATAAACGCGGGTCAGATTGCAAGAGAGAGCTGCCACGATCAGGCTGTTGATCGTCTTGCTCTTCGCCGTCATATTGTCGTACGTCATCGGCGGTGCCGGTGGCGCTTTGCACCCGGTTGTCGTGTTGCCAGTGCCAGCGGCACCGGCGATGCCCGCGGCACCGCCGGCACTGCTTGCGTCTGGAATACGCAATTCGAGTGCACGAATGCCGTCCATGTGAGAATCGATGCGCTTGGAGTCAGCCGCGCCCAGGCTCATTTGCAAGCGCTTCGCGTCTTTCATCACCGCATCGAGCACGCTTCGACGCGCTCTGAACGAGATGTCCGAGGGGACGCCGGCGGAGCTGCCGCCAGCGCCGCCGGACCCGCCGCCCGCGGGCGTCGTCGGCACGTCCGCACTAAACAACGTGTCGAAGATCAACTTCGGGTCGCGCTTTGGCGCCAGGAAGTCGTTTGGGCCGCGGTGCGCCAGGTTGCTGCCCACGGTGCCCATGGCAACGTCGCCGGAAAAGGGGATCATGCCCGTCTCGAACGACTTGAACGGCTCGTTCTTGTGAAGGGCGTCGGCGATCGTCTGGTCGATCGTGGGCTGGTATTGCGTTGCCGACGTGGTCTCGTATTTGTGAGCCGGAGTCTTGTCGACGTCGGACGTCACGGTACAAATCGTGCCGTCTCCGCCCGCGAGCACGTACACGACGCCCCAGCCATGACCTTTGAACTTGGCGTCCATCATGTCGAGGCCGGTCACCAAGGTCATCGAGTCCTTGAGATCCGCAAAATCTTGGAGATTCGTCGACAGCTTCCAGGCATCACCGCTGCCGGTCGTCGTCGGAGTCCAGCGGTCTTTGTGGATCCCGTTGCCCCAAAACCAGATTCCGAATGACGTCGGCAATGCGTCACCCGCGGCGAACGCCGTGCCGTTGTTGTTGCACATGGCGTCGAGCACGGGCAGCCACATGGCAACACCGATGCCGCCGATGGCGCCGCGCAGCGCAAAACGCCGAGAAAACTTGAGCTTATTGAGCAGTTCCATGATTACTGATTTCCCGCCATGACTGCCGCCGCGGGCGCGGATCGGAAAGCGTCACTAACAACGAAGTCGGCAATGAGGTCGCGCCAGACATAGTTCTTTGCAACCAGGGTTTGTGTGAGTGCGTCGATTTGCGCGGAGTCTGCTGTGGCATCCTCCACGCCGTTCGCACTGCGGTAGAAGTTGCTCACCATGCAGCTCCGGGCTCGCGTGCTCTGGCGGAACGCGGCCCCGAGCTGCGCGGCTCCGTCAAAGGCAACTCCGTCGAGCGTTCCGGTAGAGTCGATGGCCAGGCCGCCCTCCGTGGCCCGATATTTCCCGATCGAATCGAAGTGCTCCAACCCGAACCCAAGCGGATCGAAGAGCGCATGGCAGGCATTGCAGGACGGGCTGTTCCGGTGTTTCTCCATCAGCTGGCGCGCCGTCAAGCTGGGGTCGACAGGCAGGATCGTAATCACCCCGTCGGGGGGTTGTGGCGGCGTCAGACACAGGAATGTCCCGGAGATGAAGACCCCGCGGCGGGTGGGCGAGTTGTGATCGGGTTGCGAGTGGCCAGCGAGCACCGCGGCCTGACCCAAGATCCCGGCGCGACCGGAGTCGGCAGCGAGCTTGATCTGGGCGAAACCCGAGGCGGGCACGGAGACGCCGTAGATCGGGGCCAAATTCGCATCGACGAAGGTCTGGTCGCTATCGAAGAACGAGCGTACGTCGGCTCCGGGCGCGAGCACGATGTTCTTGATGAATAGCTGCGTCGCCTGCAGCATGGAGCTCTGCAAAGCCGGATTGAAGCTCGGAAACAGGGCCGGGGTCTTTTGAGCGACCAAGACGAGGTCGGCCCGAGATACTTCGCCGAAGAATGCCGCCATGCGATCCACCGCGGTCGGGTCATTCAGCAGTGGGGTGGCAGCTGTCTTCACGCCATCGGCTGTGTCGAGCTGGCCCGTCGCGGCGGCGGCGAGCAACGCGTCGCTCGGAGGGTGCCCGGTGAGTAGGAACGCTAGCCGCGTTGCCATGGACGGGCCGTCGTACTTGAGGCGCCCGCTCGTCGCGTCGAGCCGATTGGTCTCGACGCGATACAGGAAATTAGGCGACTGAAGCAGTCCGGAGGTGATCGCCGCTAGGCCTTGCGTTGCGCTGCTGCCCGAAAGGCCGGCCACGTCTTTTCCTACCTGCAACCACTCTTGAACCTCGTCAGGGGCCAGGTCGCGTCGGAAGGCCCGCTTACCGACCGTTTGAATGAAGCTGACGACGCATGCGTCGCTCAGATCAGCCTTGGGTTGGCAGCCCACGAGCTTCTGCCAGCGCGCGGCGTCTGCAAAAACTTCGGCCGTGGCCGCGCGACTCGCGGTCTCGTAGATATCGACCGTCGATGCGTTGATCGCAATCTCAGCGCCGCCGATAGCGGTGAAGCCGGCCACCAACGTGTCATCGGGCAGCACGAGCGGCGCGTTGATTGGTCCCAACAGATCCGCGAGCGAATTCTTGTACTCGGCCTGGGTGAGGACCCTCAACTTCGGCCCGCCTTTGCTGAGGTCTGCGGCAGTTCCCGCGCTGCCACCCCCGCTGGCGCTGGCGCCCGCGTTGGAACCGCCGCCCGTCTGCCCAAAGCCCCCTGGCCCTCCGTTGGGACCCCCTGGCCCTCCGCTGGGGCCGTCACTCACCACACCGGTGCAGGCGAGTGAGGAAAGGCCAATCACACCCAGTGCGGCAAATGCCCAGTATGGGAGGAACGTGTGCTGAACAGACTTCATCTCCCCGAGCAATGATTTCAGGGACCCGGATTCGTCATTAAATCGACTGTCATCGCGATTCGCAGGCTTCGCGCGCGCGAGCCAGGTAGGCCGAGGTTGGGTTGAGCCTCTCCACGCGCTTCAACTCTGCCTCGGCCTCTTGCCGACGGCCGAGCGCACATAAGGTTCGAGCGCGCGTCGCTCCCCGTTCTTCGGCCAGTACGCCCCGTGGAAAGCGCAGCGCGTGTTCAGAAAGCGCTTCGAGCGCCTCTTGCGGACGTCCTCTGGAGAGAGCTGCCTGCGCCCGCGACAAGAGCGCCACTTCCTGGCGGACCTCATGGCCAGGCTTGGACGGCTCTCCAACGGGTGATCCGCTGCGCTCCGGCGATACGCGCGCGCTCGGCTCGGTCACCGGTTCCGCAAGCTGAGCCTCGGCCACTTGCACCGGTGGCGCTGCGGTCTTTGGAGCCGCCGCGGCGGGTGGATGACTGACGGGACGCGCCGTTGGCACGTTTGCCGGTGGCTGTCCCGCGGCGTGCCATCCGTAGGCTCCAGCCGCCGCGAGCGGCAGCGCAAATGCAAGCCGACGCGCAGACTGCACCACCTTGAAGACGACGCCCGCGGAGCGCGTGGCTACGCCGACCGAGGCCGCCGCTCCGATCGACAGTGTGGCACTTCCAGCGACAGCCGCCATCAGCCGAGCTCGATCCGCTGCTGTCGGGGTGAATGCCTGCCGCCCAGCGTTGATGAGCTGGTTGGCTTCGCGACTCATCCCCTTCACGGCGCCCTCCAACGCTCGATGGACTTTCGTTCACGTCGAGCGGCCGCGTCAAATTCTTCTCTCGCTGCTCGGAGGCGTGAGTAGACGGTATTCATCGGCACTCCGATCGTCTCGGCAATCTCACGACCAGTCATTTCCAAAATCTCCGACAGCACGAACACTTCTCGCTTCCGCTCGTCCAGCCCGTCGAGCAGCGCGGACAGCACGCGAACCTCGTGGTTGTGCTCCGCCGCAGCGAGCGGAGACTGCTCGGGCGATTTGAGCGAATCGACGTCTGGCTCTGCCCGCGAATCGCGTTCTCGCCGTCTCCGCCGCTGTGAGCTCACGACGCGCCGAGTAATGCTGTAGATCCAGCTGCGTGCGAGCCGTTCTTCCTTCAGATCCGCGTGTCGGCGCTGGACGACGATGAACACATCCTGCACCACGTCATCGATCTCGTCCGACTTCGAGCCAAATGCTCGTGCGCACTTCCAAACGAACTCGAAGTACTGCGCGCACAACTCCTTGAACGACGGAACGGGGCGCGTCGGTTCCATGCCGGCCAAAGGGGGCTCGGCACAACCGGCCACTGTTGGCGACGTGCCCATTGAGAAGGGCAATGCAGCGAGGCGACCGTTTCTGTCAGAAAATCCACTCGCAGCCCAAATCCAGCCGGATTGCGGCCAGGGCGGGCTCGTGAACCGGCCCGAGCTGGTCGATCACGAAGCGGGGCCGCGAGGGCGACACAAGAACGGTGGCCGCACCCAGAAAGCGCAAGTTCGCGAACCCCGGCGTCGGTAGGGACGCGAAGAGCCCACCAGCGCCGGAAAACCAGACTGCCGTCCGCGACTTCGACGAGAAAACCTCCGATTCAAGGCCTTCGCCAGCCAGACGTTGCGCCGCGGCGCCGATGCACGGGCCGAGCTCCAGGCCATGCACCGCTTGGATGAGGCACGCATCTGCTCGGCCGGATTGAAGAGTGAAGCGGGTGGCGAAGCCGGAAACCCAGGCCGTTTGCGGTTGCCACAGCTCCCCCTTGGCGGTGAGACGCAGGGCCTTCCAGCGAATTCCTACCCCTGCCCCGAGTCCGAGCCCTGCGGATGGCAAGGAGCCCCAACCGGCGACTCCGATCGGGAAATTGACGACCAGGTGCGCGCCCGCCGAGGAAGCCGCGGCCTGCGGAGCCTTGTTTCTGCTGGCGGTCTCTCGGTTCAGAGGAGAGGCGGGCGGTGGGTTCCCCTGTGGGGCTGAAGCCGAGGCGGCGGGCGTGTCTGCGCTGCTTGATGGCGCCGAAACACCGTCACTTCTGGAGCGAGCGAGAAGCGCAATGGCGATGGCCGCCGCGCCCGCCAGCTCGTCACAGCTGCGCGCTTCGATGACTCGCGAAGTCGGAACGCTACCTACGCCCATGCTGAGGAGCAGACGAAAGCCATTGTCCGTGCGCTCGACCTCGCCGGAAGCGTGAACGTCGGCGACGCTGCTGGAGCTCGCTCCACCGCCGAGCAAAGCGTCGACCCGAGCGTGAACATTTTCGGCCGAGGGACAACCGGGCGGGCCGTTCCAAGACAGCGTAAAGCTCGGGGTCGGCTGGGCCGCGACGGCTGACGTCCACGCCACGACCAACAGGCCGGAAAAGCACCCCCCAGCCGTCATCACTTTCCCCGGCCTGCGTGTCATAGCTGTGGCTCTAACCCATTTGACGCGAGGCTGGGTAGGGAGCAGATCACCACGTGTTGCGCACACGGGCGGCCATCGGGATTTTGTTCTTCGTTGCGGGCGGGTGCGCCTCACACGACGAGTCGCTCGGTTGCGCAGAGCTGGTCGTGAGTTGTCCCGGCGGTGCAGCTGAACAGCAATGGTGGCTCGCCAAGGCCCCCGCCTCGAGCCAGTCTTTGCAAATTCAGGCCGGTGAGTGCGGATCCTGGCTCGCATTCATCCAAGATGGGGCGACTGCCCGCTATGACAACGTGGACCTTGGAACCCGTGACGGCCAGCTGCGGCTGCGGGTAGTCGTAGCGGCAGACGACACGAATACCCCTGGCGGCACGCTCGCCCTGTTCGCGGACGCTGACACGACGACTCCCGTGCTCAGCTGCGAGGTAGCGCCCTCCGGTGGTTGGTTCAACTGGCTCGTCGTCGATTGCGGCCCCCTCTCCCTCAGGGGGGTGCACTCACTGACGTTCAAATTCAGCGGCACAGCTCAGTACGTGTTCAACTTCGCAGCCTTCGGCGTCGTGCGTTCGGGTTCGCCCGACTGCACGGTGACCGGGCCCAAGCTCGGAGGCTGAGCCTGAGCTCTGAGGCTAAGGGCCCGCGAATGGTCGGTCGATGATCGCGGTCGAGGCGCCCGGCCGGCAAGGCGCGACGAAGGCGCATACTGCTGGTATGTAACTGAGGAGCAACGCAGCCGCCGGGATGCTCGGTCGCGAAAGCGATCGACTTGGCCATTCGCGGGCCCTAAGGGCCCGCGCTCAACTGCGTTCTGCGACTACGCCTGCGACCTGCAGGGTGTGACCATGGGGCCTGCTGCGAGTGGGGACGACGTGCCGCCACTCCCATCCGGCGACGAACAAGGTGTGCGCTTGCTGGCTCGGCAGCAAGGCGTCCAAGCTTGGACCACCGATTAGCGGTAGTCGTGGCCCCCCGTGGTTCACGGTCCCGCGCGCATCAAGCGGGGTGTATTGATGGGTGATGTCGGAGGTCAGCGCGATGCAGGGCGCGACCGCTAGCAACGAGCGCACGTGCGCGTGCTGCACGCGGTGCGTAAATTGACCGAGCGCAACCTGAAACTCGTCGGCCCGCGTGCGTTGGCTCGCCGGGAAGCGCGCAGCGAACCGGTCTTCCACGTAACGCGCGAGCGGCGTCGCTAGCTGCGACAACACCATGGACGAGCAAGCAAAGCCGAGCGGGCCATCTGCCGCAGACTCGGGGAACAGTCGGGGCGGTTCGTCAACGCGATATGCATGTAAAAGCTGGAGCAGCGCGGCGTAAACTTCGACTTCGTCTGTCAGGGCCAGGGCAGCGCGAGCCCCGTCCAAGAAGACGTCGTTGATGCCCGTGACGTCGGTCTGAATCAGAGACAGCCGCTCTTGGAGCTTTGGCTCCAGGCCGGCTTGCTCGACGCTCTCGGCCAACGCCAGGGCGTCGATGTCGACTAGCAGCAGCTGCTCGAAGCGCTCTGCTAGCTTACGCAGTGGGATATCGTACAGCTTGCCGGCACCGATCACGACGGCGCGTGCCCCTGCAGCGCGCTCGGCGCCCCGCAGCAAGAACTGCTTGTTGTCCACCGCGTGCTCGCGCCACGCCGCCGTGTTTGCATTCCGGACGCGCGTGATGGCCGCCGACCCGGAGACATAACAAAGCTCGCTCATGGTGGCTTCCGTGACCGTCTCGTGGGTCGGCCATGCCCGGAGCGCACCAGCTCGAAGCTCCTCTAGCGCCTGAAGTGCGTCACCAAAGTTCAGCACGGCGGGAAGATCCGGGAGGTTCAGGCGCGAAAGCGCGTGAGCGAAAGCGCACAGCGGCTGGTACTGCTCAAAGCTCCACCGGTCCGTACCGGAGAAGGCACGCTCCAAGGCGCCCAGCTGCTCTTCCGTGAGCTGCCCGCGGACCGACATACCCTGATCCACGGCCCACGCCAGCACCCGACGAAACGGTGGAAGCGACAACGACGCCATTGCCGCAGACTATAATGGCAGCGCCGGAGAAAGCCGAGCGCCGAGTCGGACGCGCGCGGGCAGTGCAATGCCTCTCGCGGGACCGCTGACAAGGCCGAAGGCCGGTCAGGTCGCGTAGGATTCCCAGTCGAGATCGGCACACAGCACGCGGACGCCGTCGGTCTCTGGGATGGCGATGGAGAAGGTGACGCGGGAGCGTGCGTCCGCGATCGAGAGGTACGGGCGCGAGACCTGCACGGCCATGGGCTGCGCGAGTGCGCGGCGGAAGTAGGGCCGTCGAAACCAATTGAGCGCCCTCGGCGTCGGCGCAGGGCAGGTAGCGTGGGGTCGAGGCGACGCGCGGCCTCATTGGTGCCCATGTTGGCGCCCACCTGCACGCCTTCGGCGGACAGCAGGTAGCGACGTCGCACCCCGCCCAGCGCCAGGAACTCGGCGAACGCTTGCTCGGGTTCGCCGCCCAAGCGAAACAGTAGCGCCGCGTCTTCGAACTTCTTCATGTAGTGCGCAGCGGGCCGTCGCGCAGGACGAAGGACGAGCGGCTGCCCCTTGCCCGCGATGATGCGGAGCATGGCGTCGAGCCCGCACGCGAAGTCGGTCCCGCAGGATCAGCAATTCCCTAAGACACGCTCAGCGTGCGCACGCTGTCGATCATCGCTCGCACGTGCTCGGCAAAATCCTCGGGGGCGTGAGCAACGGGCTGGGCGCGGTACAGTTCCAGTGAGCGGCGGACGCGCTTGATCTCGCCGAAGGTTTGCAGGGCTTCCAGGCTGGTTTGGTCGGTCGCGGTTGCGAAGCGAAAGCGCAGCGGATCGAGCCGGCCTTGGCTGCGCGCGTAGTTGACTTGGTACGCGCAACGGCACGGGTTTTCTGGATTCGCAACACCGCACTGCTTGGCCACGAACGTATCCAGCGTGCTGCGCGCACGCGAGAGCCGCTTGCGGAAGGCGACCTCGGAAATCTCGAGCACGAGGGCGCACTCGCTGGCTTCCAATTCCAAAACCGCGCCCAGCACGAAGGCGATGCGCTGCGGCACGTCGAGCGAGTTGAGCATGGCTTGCGTGCAGCCGAGGAACAGCTCTTCTTCCAGGAGCCGTGCCTCGGCGCTTTCGAGCAGCTCCGGATCGATCGCATTGGGAGGCTGACTCAGGCTCGCTTCCAAGGCTTCGAAGCTGAAGCGACGGGTTTGCTTTCGCTCTCGGACCAGGTGCCGCGACGCCACGCGGTACGCCCAAGTGCTGACCGAGCTCTCCCCGCGAAACGTGGACAGCTGGGTGATGACTAGGATCAAGATCTCTTGAGTGGCATCACGAGCCGGCTCGGCCAGGCCGAGAAAGCGCAGCGCGAGGCGATACAGCGGATCTTGCAAGCCGCGCAGCAGCCCTTCTAGCGCAGCGCGATCGCCCGCTTGCGCGCGGCAAGCGAGCTCATCGAGCTCTTGGGATGACGCCGTCATGACAGGGTGCTCACCCAGCCCGCGAGCGCCGCCGCGATTTCCGCCGCTGAATCTTCCTGCACGTAGTGCAGGCCTTTCACCGTCACTTCTTGCTGATTTGGCCAACGGCGGCAAGCATCCCTACCCGTGCCCGTGAGCAAGCGCCCGGGCTCGACGTTGATGAACAGCTTCGGGATCGGGGACGTTGCGAAGTACGCCGCGTAGCGTTCGACCAGCTCGCAGATCGCGCGCGGCTCGCCGTCGATCGGCAGCTGACGCGCCCAGGACAACATGGGCCGACGGTCTTCGCCTGGCTCGCGAAACGGGCGCCGGTATTCGTCATGCTCTTCGGGCGTCAGCGTGCGCAACGTGCTCCGGGGCAGCATCTGCTCGATGAACAGGTTCTGCGCCAGGATCATTTTCTCGCCGCGCTCGCTCCGTAAGCCTTGAAAGGTCGTCCGCCCCTGCTCGGGCATGTCTGCCCATCGACGCACCTCCACGATTGCTTCCATGTAGGCGATGCCGCGCACGCGCTGAGGGAAACGCCGTGCCCATTCGAAGCCGAGGGCAGAGCCCCAATCGTGAATCACCAGCGTGACGGGTTGCTCGAGCTGTAGCGCCTCGATGAAGCCGTCCAAGTAGCGTTGCTGGTCGAATAATGAGTAGCGATCGGGGCCCAAGCTCGGCTCGAGCTTGTCCGAATCACCCATGCCAATCAGATCAGGCGCAATGCAGCGGTAGCTCGCGGCGAGCGGCGCGATGATGTTGCGCCACAGGTAGGAGGATGTTGGGTTGCCATGCAAGAACAGCAGCGGTGCCCCCGAGCCGCGCTCGACGTAAGCCAGGCGCGAACCGTGGATGTCGAGGAATTTCTTGGCATTTTTCTCGGACATAGTGCCTCTTTCTGATCCAGACCGTGGCCCAAAGCGGGCACACATTGGTTAGAGACACGCTCGCGAAAAAGTGTGACTGCGCGGCGTTCGGCCGAGCCCAAAATGGTGAACGCGAACGCCCGCCGCTACACCGATTCGACGGCGTAACGCAGATGCACCATGCCGTGCTCGAGCGTCTCGTTCGACGTGAGCCGGAGCTGTGCCTTACCGGCCAGGCCGCGGGCATCAGGCACCTCGAAGAGGCCGGTGATGCCGACGGCACCGTCGACCGCAGGGGCGAGCAGCACGCTGAGCTCGTCCACCACGCCGGCGGCCATCAGCGCGCCGTTCACGTTGCCGCCGCCTTCGACCAAGAGGCGCTCGAGCCCAAGCTCTGTTCCCAGCAGCTCGAGCAGGGGCCGGGCAGCCATCGCTTCGTCTTCGGCGACGACGTACGAGACGCCGTCCATCGCCAGCTCGGCGAGGTGACTATCGGGCACGCCCGGGCCGAGCAGCACCACGACATGATCACCGCCAATGTCGGGCTTGCTGAAGTGGAGCTTGCCGGAGCGATCGAATGCGATCGCGTAGCTGTCCGCATCGCGCTGCGCGAAGTGATGCGGGCGAGCCACGGTGAAGGGGCCTTCGGGCGGGTGCGCGGTCGCCTTGCTCATCTCGGCCATGGTGACGCGCCCGACGAGCCAAGCGTCGCCCTCCAGGGTCTCGTGCACCTGCTCGTAGGCCGAAGACCACACGTTGCGGTCGCCATCAGGGCTCTGCGTCCAGCGGCTCGGGTGGATGCGGCCGTCGAGGGAGATCAGCATGTGGCAAATGACGTAGGGCTTCATCGCTGTCGGTGCATGCTACGCCAATTTGCCGAGATTCGTCGCACGCGCGCCGCCGCTCCGGCCCCACAAAGATCTATACAAGAACTCCGCCTTCGGCGCGCGCATGGCACCGTCTGCTCGCTGTGCCGCCCTCCCCTGTTCCCGCCCTGCGAATCCGAGCCGTCAACCGTGCCGGCTTGCGGAACGAGGGCCGATACGTCCTGTACTGGATGATCGCCGCGCGACGCACGCACGACAACTTCGCGCTCGATCGCGCGATCGAGCACGCGCGGCTTTTGGACAAGCCGCTGCTCGTGCTGGAGCCGTTGCGCATCGCCTACCCATACGCGAGCGATCGCTTTCACCGCTTCGTGATCGACGGCATGGCGGACAATGCGCTCGCGTTCGAGAAGGCGGGCATTGGCTATCATCCTTATGTCGAGCCGGAAGCGGGCGCGGGCAGCGGCTTGCTTGCGGCTTTGGCGAAGGACGCGGCGGTGGTCGTCACCGACGACTTTCCGTGTTTTTTCTTGCCGCGAATGGTGGCGGCGGCGGGCAAGCAACTCCAAGTGCTGCTCGAGGCGGTGGATTCGAATGGCGTGCTACCGATCCGCGCCCTGGACAAGGCCTGCTTCCGCGCATTCGACTTTCGGCGCGTCGTGCAGCGTTCCTTCACCGAGCATTGGGCGGCGCGCCCCGCGCAGGCGCCGCTCGCGCGGCACGGCTTGCCTAAGCTGGGATTTCCCAAGGCGATCCGCGAGCGTTGGCCGAGCGCGAGCGCGGCGCTCCTGGCCGGGCAACCCGGCTCACTCGCCGCGCTGGCCATCGATCACGAGGTGCCCGTGGTCAGCTATCGCGGCGGCCTGAGTGCGGCCAAGGGCGCGCTCGCGCGCTTCGTCGAGAAGAAGCTCGATCTGTATGAAGAAGATCGCAATCACCCAGACAAGAGCGCGACGAGCGGGCTCTCCCCTTACCTGCACTTCGGGCAGCTGTCCGCGCACCGCATCGTGTCGGCGATCGCCGAGCGTGAAGAGTGGACGCCCGCCGATCTGGGTGAGCGTGCGCGCGGCGAGCGAAGGGGGTTTTGGAAGATGCGCCCAAGCGCCGAGGCCTTCATGGATCAATTGATCACGTGGCGCGAGGTGGGTCTCAATTTTTGCGCCCATCAGCGCGACTACGCGAGCTTTGCGTCACTGCCCAATTGGGCACAACAGACGCTGACCGAGCACAAGGACGATCCCCGCCCCAAGACGTACACGCGCGCGCAATTGGAAGCGGCCAAGACCTACGATCCGATTTGGAACGCCGCGCAGCGCGAGCTCCTCGTCGAAGGGCGCATTCACAATTACCTGCGCATGCTGTGGGGCAAGAAGATCCTCGAGTGGAGCAAGACGCCCGAGCAAGCGCTGGCCACGACAATCTACTTGAACGATCGCTACGCCGTGGATGGCCGCGATCCCAACTCGTACAGCGGTATCCTGTGGTGCTACGGCCGCTACGATCGCGCTTGGGGCCCAGTGCGCCCGATCTTCGGCACCATCCGTTACATGTCCTCCGAGAATACGGAGAAGAAATTGTGGCTCGAGAACTACCTGGCGCGCTATGGCGAGCAGCCGGCGCTCAGCGGCCTGAAATGAGCTATTCGGAGGAGCCGTCGAGATCTTCGGCCAAGTAGCTCAAGATCACTTCGTCCAAGGACTGCTCGCTGATCACGCCGTCACCGAAGATGGACCCGGAGCTCTTGGAGGGCACGGCGGCGAAACGCGACGCGGGCCGAGAAAGGCTGGCCGGCGAGGGTGCCGCAGCAGGCGCCGGGCTCGGCCGCAGCTTGCGCGATGGCGGGTTGCTCTTGGCGAGCGGCCGCGTCGGGAGCGGGGGGGGTTGGCTGGGCGTGGCGGGTTTCGGTAGGCGCTCGAGCGCGGCCGTGTCCACGTCCAAGGAACCCGCGGTCGGTGGGGCCGAGGGCGTTACTCGGCGCAGGTTCGGATTGGACAGCGTGTGCAGACGGTCGGGGCGCTCCGAGACGCGTTCGTCGTCGCCGAAGGCCGAGGCCAGGGGCGGAGTTTCGAAGTCTGGTGCCGGGGAACGCACGGTGACCACCGGCGCGATCGAAGCGCTTTGCGCTTCTGCCGGCGGCGGCGCCTTACTGCTCACCTGAAGTGGCTGCTCGAACTTGCCGCACACGTCCTCCAGCAGCTGGTCGAGGTCGCCCAGGCGAAGGGCGGTGAACATGCCCTTGTGCTGCTCCTTCATCAGGCTGCGCACGAAAGTCTGCATGTCCGGACGTTCGACGTGCTCGGCGTATTCGGTGCGCGTCGTTTTGATGATGCGCCCGCCGTCCGCAAACAAGTGCGTCACGATGCGCGGGTTCTTGACGCCGGAGTCCTCAGTTTGGATGTGGAAAATCCGCCCCCGATGACGGACGTTGTTGTTGAACCCAAGTAGTGGGGGGGGCACGTTGGACACAACCAAACCCTTCACAGCAATCTGGGAGGATACCACGCCCACGGGGCAGAATGGACTTTGGCGCGCTCGTGGGGAGCGAAGCCTCGGCACTCGAGCAGCTCCATCCGCTTCCTATGAACGGTCGAGCGCATCGATAAGGGTCAGAATTCGCACTGAAATCAGCGCGGGGCGGCCTCGTCCAAACGGCGCATGCCTTCCAAAAGTAAGGCCTCCGGGCTGTCCTGAATCACTTGCTGAGGGGCGGTGAAGTTGGGATCGAGCGAAAATTCACCTTCCGCCAACGCGAGCATGGCGAAAAACGCCTCTTCGCCGCGCAGGTTTGCCCAAAGCGCGTTGTAGATTGCCCCTGCCACGAAGTGGATTTCTCCAGAATTCGCTCCCGAGCGGATTTTGAGCGAGCCCGTCTTTCGGCCGTACCAAAGCACCTGGACCATCTCGGGCAGGCCCATCTCTTGGAGCGAGCCGGCGACACCGCGCGCCGGGCCGCCCCGGATCGCTTCGCGTTCGATGATTTGCTTCAGCTTCGCGACCAGCAAGTCCGACGAGACTGGCTTCGTCATGTAGTCGGTCGCGCCGAGCTCGAAGGCGCGTTGGGCATCGGTGCGACCGCCGCCCGTGCGCCCAGTCACGATCACCCAGGGCACCTTCTGACCCCACGGGTGCTTGCGCGCTTCGCTGAGCAGCGCGAAGCCATCGTTCGGCTGCAAGTCGAGCTCGCTGACCACGATCTGGATATCGCCTTTCTCGAGCAGCTTCAGGGCTTGATCGGACTGGCGTGATTGCGAGACCTCGAAGCCCTGCTCGACCATGCGCAGCTCGAGCACCGTGGTCTCTTCCGGATCCGGATCGATGATGAGGGCGCGGTAACGGTTGGCCAACAGGCGCGCCTTGAGGTCTTCGCCCGTGACGGTGTGCTTGAACAGATCGACCATGTTCGGGTCGAAGATGGAGCCCTTGTAGCGTTCCAGCACTTCGCAGGCTTGCACGGGCCGCAGCGTTTTCCGAAATGGGTTACGCGGATTCTGCGTCAAGTCCGCGTAGGTGTCGGCGATGGCGAGCAAGCGCGCGCCGAGCGCGATCTCTTTGCCCGACGAGCCCTCCGGCAAGCCTTTGCCGTCGTAGCGCTCGTACATTTGTTCGACGGCTTGCTCGACCTCACGCGGCAACTGCACGGCTTCGAGCAGCCGCAGCGGCGCCTTGAATTGCTTTTGCGCCTGAGTGCGATGGCCCTCGTACTCGGCAACGTTGAGCGTGGTCAGGTGGTACGCGCCCATCTTGCCGAGATCGTGAATGTGCCCGGCGACCACCAGCGCCGCGCGCGTGCTCTCGGGCAAGCCGATGCGCTCGCAGATCTTTTTGATCAGGCGCGCGACTTGGGCGGAGTGGCCGCGCAAATCGGCGCGCGTGTTTTCGATCAGCGAAACCAGGACGTTCAGCGTCTCGAGGTACGACTCGTCGTTGATGCCCTTGCCGCTGGAAGCGCGCTTGTTCGTGAAGTCCTGCTGGCCGAGCATGCGTTCGCCGCTGCTCGCTTCACGGGCTACCGAAAGCGTGAGGCTCTCTTCACTGACCAAGTTGCGCTCGTACACGTTGAGCATAGTCGTGAACTGCTCGTGCGCGCTGCGGTCGAGCGTGGCGAAGGCGTGAATGTCCCCGTTGAACGCCTTGTTGATGGCGGCGCGCACCGAACGCGGGCGGCCCACGAACGCCCGCACCTCTTTGAGGCTCGAGGCGAGCTGGATGTCGTGCAGCGCTGGGGCATTGTCGGGGTTCGGCGTCACGACGCTGAGCACGTTGCTCGCAGTGTCGAAGAGCACGGGGAAGATGAGCTCGCGCTCGGCCAGCTTCTTCGGCACCTTGTCCAGCGTCAGTCGATCGATGTCGGCCTTGGCCAGCTTTTCGGTCGAGACGAAGCGCGTCTTGTGCAGGGCGGCGAGGTACTTGAGGAGAGCCACCTCCTCCAAGAACTTGAGGTCGAGCAGCGCCTCTTCCACTCGCTCACCGCTGCGCTGCATGTAATTGAGCGCCGCCTCCTGCTGTTCAGGGGCGAGCAGCCCATCGGCCACCAGGCGTTCGAGAAGCCGCGGACTGCCAACGTTGGACATCGTCAAGCGCGGTAGTATACCGATTCAGGGCGCCTCCCGCGTGTTTCGAGAGCCGCCCCGGCGCCAGAAGCCTGCGGAAGCTCACACTTATTGCGCATTCGGGGCAGCCGGCCAACGGGCCTATATGGAGGCAAGGCCGCGCCTCGGCCCGAGTGAGATGGAATATTGGTCTCAGATTTGTCCCGTGCTTGACGCAAGGCGCGACGAACGCTAGTAGACCGGCCCCTTTCCCCGCGGCAGTGCCGCTTTTTGAGGTCCGTTAAGATGCGCAGTTACGTGGCAAAACCCGCCGAAGTGATCGCAACCCGCAAGTGGTGGGTGGTGGATGCGACCAATCAACCCCTCGGTCGCTTGGCGACGCGCGTCGCTTCCGTCCTCCGCGGCAAGCACAAGCCCACGTACCAGCCCGACACGGACATGGGTGACTTCGTGGTCGTGATCAACGCCGACAAGGTGAAGGTCACCGGTACCAAGGCGAAGAACAAGTTTTACCACACGCACAGCGGTTACCCCGGTGCCATCCGTTCGGAGAGCTTCGAGAAAGCCATCGTGCGCCACCCCGACCTGCCGGTCACTGAAGCGGTCAAGGGCATGCTGCCGAAGAACGTGCTCGGTCGCGAAATGCTCAGCAAGTTGAAGGTGTACGGCACCGCCGAGCACCCCCACAAGGCGCAGACGCCCGCCGTTCTCCCGTTGTGATTCGAAGGAACACTTAGATAATGTCCGAAGCTCAGACGTACGCCACTGGTAAGCGCAAGACCGCCGTCGCTCGTGTTTGGATCAGCGCCGGTTCAGGCCTGATCACGGTCAACGGTAAGACCATCGACGAGTACTTCGAACGCGAGACCGGCCGCATGATCGCCCGCCAAGCGCTCGAGCTGCTCGAGATCGTCGACAAGTACGACGTCAAAGCGACCGTCGCCGGCGGCGGGCACAGCGCCCAAGCCGACGCCATGCGCCACGGCATCGCCCGCGCGCTGACCACGGAAGATCCGGAGCGTCGTCGCCCGCTGAAGAAGGCCGGCTTCTTGACCCGCGACGACCGTAAGGTCGAGCGTAAGAAGTACGGTCAGGCTGGCGCCCGCAAGCGCTTCCAGTACAGCAAGCGTTGATCCGACGGGGCGATCCCCGGACTCAGATCGAGCACTAAATCCCCGGTAATACGGGGATTTTTTGTTTTGGGCAAATCAGCGCGCACGAGGGCCGCCCGCGGCGTCCGTCATGCATTCGCTCGGGTTGGCGCTTCAGACGCAAAGCGAGGCCGGAGACTGAGCGTCACCCGATTCCTGCCCGTGTGCTTCGACTCGTACATGGCCGCGTCGGCTGCCTCGACGAGTGTGCTCGGCTCCGCTGTCTCCGCCGAGAAGTCCGCGACGCCCAAAGACGCGGTGATACCCACGAGTCCGTCGGCGGTGAAGCGCTGCTCGATCCGTTGGCGCAGCCGCTCCGCGAAGTGCATGGCATCCGCGGCCGTGGTCTCGCGCAGCAGGACGCAAAACTCCTCACCCCCGTAACGATAAGCAGTGTCGGTCGTTCGCATGCAGCTCGTGATGACGGTAGCCAATGCCTGAAGCGCTGCGTCCGCCTGGGGGTGGCCGTGGCTATCGTTGAAGGCCTTGAAGTGATCGACGTCCAACATCACGAACGCCAATGGGCGTCCGTAGCGCGCACAGCGTTTGCACTCGGCATCGAGGTCTTCGTCGAGGCGCCGCCGGTTCAAGAGTCGCGTCAGGGCGTCCACGTTGCTGCGCTGTTCGATCACTTCGTGAAGCCGCGCCGATTCAATCGCGGTCGCCGCGTGTGTCGCAAGCATCTCCAGCACCTCGACCACTTCTCGGGTCGCCGCTTGGGCTTTCGTGTGCCGCGCCTCCAGCACGCCGACCACGCGCGCCCCGACGATCAGGGGAATGGCAATCGCGCAGATCGGTATTTCGCTGAGGTCACTGAGGCGCACCTGCCCCGTGGGCCCCTCGAGCTTGATGCGACCCGTTTTCGCGGCGCGCCCCGCGAGCCCCTGCACCGCTGCGGTCAAATCGGATGTCTGTGTGTCTACACTGCCCTCGCTGTCTTCCAACCGCTTCTGAGCGTCGTCGATCAGCCAGACCACGACCCGGTCGTAACCACCGATCGCCAATGTGCTGGCTCGCACGGCTCCCAAGACATAGCTGAGATTGAGGCTTTCTGAGAATTCGCGGCTCGCGTCGAGGATCTGATGCAAGCGAATTGAATGATCGCTGCGTGCGCCGTCGAGCAACGCCGCAGCTTCGCGCGCCGCGAACAGCGCACGCCCCATCTCGTTGAGGCCTTCACCGAGTTGGCGGAGCTCGCGCGGCCCCGTCAGGTTGATGTTTGCCTGGAGCTGCCCGTCCCGCACGCGCCCAATGTGCTCCAGTAAGGCGGCCACAGAGGCGAGTTGATTATCGCACTGAGAGAAGGGCGTTTCGAAGAGGATGGCGTCCGCGTACGCGGCGACGGCTCGCAATTTTGGGCCCGGATCGTGATCACGACCATCCGAGACGACGCTGGAAATCCGATCGGGTTCGCGAAATTCGCGCGCGACATCACCGCGCAGCGACGAGGAGCGGATCTGTTCCGCTTGGCGCTGGAAGCTGCGACGACCGGAATGATCATGGTCAATCCCTTAGGAGCCATCGTCCTAGTGAACACGCAAGCGGAGAGCTTGTTCGGCTACGACCGCAGCGAGCTGATCGGAGCGCAGATTGAAATGCTGGTACCCGAGCGGTTTCGGAAGCGACATCAGGATTCAAGGACGGCATTCTTCGAAGACGCGAGGGCTCGGCCCGCGGGTGCCGGGCGTGAGCTGTTCGCGCAACGCAAGGACGGCACCGAAGTGCCGGTGGAGATCGGCCTCACCCCCCTTGCCACGGCGGACGGTGAGTTCGTCCTGAGCTCGATTGTCGACATCTCCGATTCGAAACGCGCGGAGCACGAACGGGAGGAGCTGCTCGATCAACTGCAATTGGCCAACGTAAATCTGACCGGAACGCTCCAAGAGCGCGAAGTCCTTCTGCAGGAGATCCATCACCGCGTGAAAAACAACCTGCAGGTCATCTCCAGCATGATCAACATGCAGGTTCGTCGCATCGCCGAAGGCGCATCTCGCGACGCCCTGAAGGAATGCCAAACCCGCGTCCAAGCAATCGCACTCATTCACGAGAAGCTCTACGAGTCCGACGACTACTCGCGCATTCCCTTTGCGACTATGCGCGCAGCTTGACCAAGACCGTATTCGAAGGCTCGCTCTCGGTTGGGGGGTCGGTGGCTCTGGATCTCGCGTTCGAGGACGTCGCTTTGACCGTCGACAAAGCCATCCCCACCGGCCTCATCTTGAACGAGCTCGTCAGCAACGCGCTCAAGCACGCGTTCCCCAAAGGACGCGGCGTGCTTCGGGTCGAGCTCGGCAGGTCAGCAGATGGCCACATTACGTTATTGGTCAAAGACGACGGCGTAGGGCTTCCAGCCGGGTTCGACCTACGCAAGTCGAAGTCATTGGGTCTTCATATCGTGTCGACCTTGTCAGAACAGCTGAATGCGACTTTGGGTGTCAGCAGTGACGGGGGAACGTCGTTCCGCCTGACCTTTCACGAGGGCATCGCCTGATGTCGAAGCCGCATTCGGTGCTAGTGGTCGAAGACGAGCGCATCGTCGCCATTGACCTGCAAGAGGAGCTCATCAGACTTGGTTATGATGCGTACGCCGTCGCGTCGTCCGGAGAGGGAGCCATCGCGCGCGCCGCCGAGCGCTGCCCAGACATCGTGCTCATGGACATCCGGCTCGAGGGTCCGCTAGACGGTATCGAGACGGCTGCCATCCTGCGTGAACGATTTGGCATCCCTTGCATCTTTCTCACCGCTCATGCGGACGAAGCGACGGTCGGACGGGCCAAAGAAATCGAGCCATTTGGCTATCTCCTCAAGCCCGTTCATCCGGCCGAGCTGTCCCGCTCGCTCGAGATCTCTTTGTTCCGATCGGGCATGGAAAAACGCCTGCGCGAGCGCGAGCTGTGGTTTTCCACCACGCTGCGCTCCATTGCCGATGCCGTGATTGCGGTGGATCTCGCCGGCAACGTGAACTTCATGAATCCTGCCGCGGAGCTGCTGACGGGCTTCAAGGCCGAGGACGTCATCGGGCGACCGTCCGGTGAAGTGCTGTTGCTCGTCGACAGGCATTCTGACACTCCTAGCGAATCGCCCTTGAACGCGGCGCTTCGCCAAGAAGGACCGGTAAACCTCGAGTTGGCGGCTCTCAGCAACGCATCTAGGGGAACCGTGCGTTTGATCAGCGACTCGGCCGCCCGAGTAGTCGACCGCGGGCGGATGTTGGGCGCGGTGATGGTGTTTCGCGACGTGACGGAACAGAAGAACGCTGAAAAGCAGCTCGAACTATCGGACCGACTGGCGTCACTCGGAACGATGGCGGCCAGCGTCGCGCACGAGGTCGCAAATCCGTTGGCCGTCGTGGTCGCAAATCTCGAATACGTTACCGACTTGTTGGGACGCAACCGCTCGGAGCTCGCTGCCAGCGACACGAGGCTCCCGCTGCAAGTCGAGAAACGATTGAAGGAAGCTGCCGAGGCGCTGTCCGATATCGGCTCTGCCGGTGACCGCATTCACAAGATCGTTTCGGACCTAAATAGCTTCTCGCGCCCAGATCCGCCCCAATCGGGCGAGGTCGACGTGCGACGGCCCATCGCCTGGGCGATCCGCGCTACCGCGCACGAGATGCGCTACCGCGCGACCGTGCGTACGACCGTCTCCGACGTTCCGCTGGTCGCCGCCGACGAAGCCAAGCTAGGTCAGGTGCTGATCAACTTGCTCATCAACGCGGCCCACGCGATCGAGCCGGGGAATGTGACCCAGAACGAAGTCACAATCACCGCGGACTGCGATACGCAGGGGCGTGTCGTCATCACAGTGCGGGACACCGGCACAGGGATGCTCCCCGAGATTCTGGAGCGCATTTTCGAGCCGTTCTTCACGACCAAGCCCGTCGGGGTGGGCACCGGGCTCGGACTAGCGATCTGCCACGGGATCGTGACTTCGATGGGTGGTGAGTTGCATGCGGAGAGTCAGGTTGGTCGGGGCAGTGCCTTCCGGATCATTCTATCCGCCTCGGTGACCGAACAGGCCAACCCGGTCGAGACCCATGCGGCGCCGACGGCGAGCCGCCAAGCTAAAATCCTGGTTGTCGACGACGAGGTAGCCGTTCAAAGAACGATTTGCCGCGTGCTCGAGGCGCACCAAATCGTGACTGCCGACGGCGCGCGGCAAGCTCTGGACCTGCTTCGGCAGGGCGAGTCATTCGACCTGATTTTTTCGGACATGTTGATGCCCGACATGACCGGCATGGATTTTTACGAGGCGCTCCTGGAGACGTTTCCCGAGGTCGCCAAGCGCGTCGTGTTTGTCAGCGGCGGAGGCGTGACAGCCCGGACCAAAGATTTCCTGGACACCGTCACCAATTTGCGAGTGGAAAAGCCGTTTTCGGTCGGCAAACTGCGCAATGCGGTGGACGAGATGCTGGCGCGACTAGCTCCTCGATAGAGCGCCGAGGCGGCGGACCGGATGGGCTTTGGGCGCGGAATATCAAGAAGGGGCTGCTATGGCTCGTACCGCGCTCGTCGACCGTCACGTTTCCCAACGATTCGGCTTCATTCGCGGGCAGCCAACGAACTTACCTACAGAACGACTTCGTCGATTCGCCGCAGATGTTCGACTGGTTTTTGCCGACGACGCAAAGCGTCTTTGCAACGCGTGTTCTGCTCGACCTCGACAAGACACTTTCTGCAAACGACGTCTCGACGCTCTCGAGGCAGCAAGTGTCCTACACGGACGCGCTCCAGGGAACCACCCTGCGTGCGCTCGGTACTTCCACCGTGCAACAGCTCGCGCTCACCGGCATTGCCATGGCCGAATCCGGGCGTGCCTCGTCGAGTGACGGCCAAGCTGTCGCGACCCAGCTGATCGCGATGCAGACACCCGGCTCGGGTTGGGCAGATTTGCAGTCACCGGATGGCACGCTCAGGGGTGTCAACACGTTGACCACCGGGCAAGCGATGTACGCGCTCTGCCGACTGGGCCTGCGCCCCCGCGTCAACGCGGCAGTAGGCAGTGCGCTCGACTGGCTCATCTCGCAGCAACAGGAAAACGGTGCCTGGCTCCTACCCGCGCACGATTCGTCAGTGTCTTCGAGTTGGGCATTGCTCGCCGTGGCCTGCGTGTCGAACGCCAGCGGCACCGCAGAATTCAATCCGCTCACCGCGAACGGCAGCCCCAAGGCGCCGGTGACGGAATCGTTCACGACGAAGCTCAGTGTCACCAACACGGCGGTCGACGCCCGCGCGACGGTGATCGCGGTGACCGGCGGCCCGCCGGGCACCATCGTCACTGTGGCACCAAGCTCGCTCACCCTGGCCGGCGATGCAAACGTACCCGTTGCGGTGACGTTTACGCTACCCAAGGGCCTACCGGCCAACACGTCCTACCCTTTCGTCGCTACCGTCTCCTTCGCGGCCGGCGGAAGCTCCGCGGCTTCGCAGGTCTCGGCAAAGTTCACGGCTGCGATTGGCAGCGAGCCGGACGAGAAGCTCACGGCCACGACCACTTCCATTGCGCCCCTCCCCGCGCTCCTGAATTCCGGTACCTCCGTCCCACTGTCGGTCGGCGTCCAGGACTCCGCGGGTCAGCCGGTCCACGCTGGCTCCGTGACCTACGCGCTCGACGGGACGGTGTTCGCGACGGTGCAGGTGACCGGCGACAACTTCGCGAGCAACTGGCTCGTCCCCACCCTGCCCTTCGGTAAGCACACGCTGCACGCGGCTTACCTCGGCTCGTCCGACCCAGTCATCTATTCCGAATCCGGTGCGGACAAACTAGTCGACATCGAACCGCCGGTGCCGAGCGCGCCGACTGTCTCGGGCGTCGTCGACGGGTCGTCCAGCACGAGCGGTCAATACAACCTGAGCGGCGTCGGAACCCCCGGTGACACCATCGCAGTTCTCGCCAATGGCGTGCTCGTTCGTACCGCGACGGTCAATCAAAACGGAACTTGGAACACCTCGTTCTCGCTCAGCCCCGGCGCATACGCGATCGGCGTCGTCGAGACCGGACCTGGTGGTTCGAGTAGTCCCGCAACATCACAGGTGAAGGTCAAGCCAAGCGCGCCGGCCGTTGCCGGCCCCGCGTCGGGGACGACGTTCACGTCGATGGTGGCGAACGTGAGCGGCGTTGCAACTGCGGGCGCCAAGATCGACGTCCTGCGCGACGGCAAAGTGGTGGCAACGACCATCGCTGACGATGCTGGAAACTATGCGGTGGGCGTCGATCTGATACCAGGGCCGAATGATTTCTCGGTGTCGCAGACGGTCAACGGCCAAACGGGTGCACTCAGTGGCGTCAAGTACAACCAAACGCCCGCAGCCCCATTGGTTGCGGCTCCACTCGACCCGGTAAGCTCGCAAACGAGCGCGCCCATCACGATCACAGGTAAAGCGGTGCCCGGATCGACTCTGGTGCTCGTCGACAATGGCGTGGTCGTCGGTTCTGCGGTGGCGGGTGCGGATGGCAGCTATGCCATCACGGCGAGGCTCGCCAATGGACAGAACAGCTTGAGCGTCACGAGCTCGGTCGGCGGCGTGCCAGGTGCTCCCTCGCGCTCCTTCGTCGTGCGCGTCGATTCGGACGCGCCGTTTTTCCCGGCGCCGCCTGTCGACTTGTTCGCATACGCGGCAACGAATAGCGGAACGGCGCTCGATTGGCCGGCCGTGCTGGCCTACGACGCGCAAGATGGCAAGCTGAGCTCGAAGTGTGATGAGCAGCCCGGGGCGACTTTCCCGGTCGGGACGACCAAGGTGACTTGCTCTGCCACCGATAGCCTAGGCAACGCGGCTTCGACGAGCTTCGTCGTCAAGGTCGTGCTTCAAGCACTGCCGACGCTGCGTCTGCCTCCGGGCGGCGACATCGTGGTCAAGAGCGGAATCGCGACTGGCGCCAACGTCAGCTTCGATGTCACAGCGCTCGATGCACAGGGCAAGCCTCTCGCCGCTGAGTGTAGCCCGCCCTCCGGAAGCTTCTTTGCCGCCGGCACGACCAAGGTCACGTGTACCGCCACCGACTCGATCGCTCAAACCGAGGCAACGTCGAGCTTCGACGTGACGGTCATTCCAGTGCCGTACTACGGCGTCACGCAAGGCGCGCCGGAAGCGGTGAAGCCGAGTGGGGGCGGGTGCAGCATGAGCCAACCTGCTAACTCTTCTCGCTCACGCGACCTCGGAGCTCTGGCGGTCGGTGGGCTCGCCCTCGCCACTGTCCTTCGCCGTCGCAAGCTCGGCCGAGCTGACTGAACAACGAAATCGACGTTTTGCGCTGCACGACCTCGGTCGCGCGGCGCAAAACGCGTCGAGCCGGTAGCTCTCGAGAGGCCGTCGCTCGCGACCGCTCCGTGTCCGACCTTCCGTCAACTCCCCGCGAGGAAACCAATGAATCTGCGTTCTATCTTGTCCGTGTCCCTGAGTACACTCTGCCTCGTATCGCTCTCCGCGTTGGCCAGCTTCAGCTGCAGCTCCGACGGCGATCCCGAGCCCCAATACAGCTGCTCCACCAAAGGCCCGTGCCCGCGCGACCCAACACCCACCGAAACCGAGGCCAACGCCTGCGAAGCGCTCAGTGTCGACACCACCTGCGGCGCCGCGTTCAGGACCTACGCGACGTGCGCGTTCTCGGCGAAGGTGTGCACCGACGCTGGTTTGTCGGACCCCACCTTGGATTCCACTAGCGACGCCTGCTCCAGCGCCTATGCGAAATATACGACCTGTCTCGACAACAAGGTGAACGAGCCGGCGGCGGCTGGCGCCGGAGGGTCGGACTGATTTCGACCGCCCGGTGACTGGAGCGGGAGACGCGGTCGGGCGTACGCCTTCACAGGGTTCTCGGGAAAGCCGATCCTAGCGATCGCAAGCGGCAGTGTTGGTCGTTCGGCCAGAAAGCCGGCCGTTCGCAGCTCGAGGGTCACGGACGAATAGGTTCGGCTTTTCAGGCTGGAAACGACCAAAGTCGCTCGCCAAGTGCGCGGGCGTCGTTCGTCCGAGGGCCATTGAGAAATCGGCGAGCACGCCGCGAGCGGTAACCGAGCGGAGCGGCGGTGAGGGCGGAGGCCGCGGCGAGACGCGAGAAACGAGGCACACTCGCGGGTATGCTTGAAACGTACGCTCGTCGTGACAAGCTCCGAAATTCCAAGAATGCCCGATTTCAAGCTGCGCAGCGAGTACGAGCCGAAGGGTGACCAACCAGCGGCCATCGAGTCCCTGCTGAGTTCCTTCGCCGCGGGCATCAAGCAGCAGACGCTGCTCGGCATCACCGGCAGCGGCAAGACGTTCACGATCGCGAACGTCATCCAAAAGCTGCAAAAGCCGACGCTGATCATCGCGCCGAACAAGACGTTGGCGGCGCAGCTGTACGCAGAAATGCGCGACTTGTTCCCGGAGAACGCGGTCGCGTTCTTCGTCAGCTATTACGACTATTACCAGCCAGAAGCGTACATCCCGACCACCGACACCTTCATCGAGAAGGACGCGATCATCAACGACCAGATCGATCGCATGCGGCACACGGCGACGCACGCGCTCTTGTCGCGCTCGGACGTGATCATCGTGGCCAGCGTCAGCTGCATCTACGGTATCGGCTCGGCCGAGACGTACTCCGGGCTCTCGATCGAGATCGTCAAAGGCGAGGAGATGCGGCGCGACGAGCTCTTGCGTCGCTTGGTGGACATCCAATACGAGCGCAACGACGTCGATTTCCACCGCGCCACCTTCCGAGTACGGGGGGACGTGGTCGAGATTTTCCCGGCCTACGAAGAAGCCACCGCGATTCGCGTCGAGTTTTTCGGCGACGAGGTGGACGGCATCAGCGAGGTCGATCCGCTGCGCGGCAAGGTGCTCAATTCCCTCGACCGCTATTCGCTGTTTCCGAGCTCGCATTATGTCACGCCGCGCCAGCAGCTGAACCGCGCGATCGAGGGCATCCGTGAAGAGCTCCGGGAGCGCCTGGACTATTTCGACAAGGCGGGGCGCTTCCTCGAGAAGCAACGGGTTGGGCAGCGCACGTCCTACGATCTCGAAATGCTGGAGCAGATGGGCTTCGTCCAGGGCATCGAGAACTACTCGCGCCACTTGTCGCAGCGCAAAGCCGGCGAGCCCGCACCGACGCTGATCGACTACTTCCCGGAAGACTTCTTGCTCGTGATCGACGAGTCGCACCAGACGGTGCCGCAGATCGGAGCGATGTACCGGGGTGATCGCTCACGCAAAGAGACGCTCGTGGAATACGGCTTTCGCTTGCCGAGCGCGCTCGACAATCGACCGTTGAAGTTCGAAGAGTTCGAGAAGCACATGCGCCAAACGATCTTCGTTTCGGCGACTCCTGGTGACTTCGAGCTCGAGCGCTCGCAAGGCGTGATCGTCGAGCAAGTGATTCGCCCAACGGGCCTCATCGATCCAGAGATCATCGTGCGGCCCGTTGCCGGGCAAGTCGACGACTTGCTGGGTGAGATTCGGATCCGCGTCGGGCTCGGTGAGCGCGTCCTGGTCACCACCTTGACCAAACGCATGGCGGAGGATCTCACGGAATACTATGCCGAGCTCGGGGTCCGCGTGCGCTACCTGCACTCGGACATCGACACGATGGAACGCATCGAAATCCTCCGGGATTTGCGCGCGGGTGAGTTCGACGTGTTGGTCGGCATCAACCTACTTCGCGAAGGCTTGGACCTGCCCGAGGTGAGCCTGGTCGCCATTCTGGACGCCGACAAAGAGGGCTTCCTGCGCAGCACTCGTTCGTTGATTCAGACCATCGGTCGCGCCGCGCGCAACGCCCGCGGTCAGGTCATGATGTACGCGGACCGCGAGACGGACGCGATGAAGTTCGCCATCAGCGAGACCTATCGCCGGCGTGCGATTCAAGTCGCGTACAATACCGAGCACGGCATCACGCCCGCCACGATCAAGCGGGCCATCTTCGACATGAACCCCGCCAGCGGGCAGACCGACTACTACGCCGTGCCCAAGAGCGGCGCGCGTGAAAAAGGCGACGGCCCGGTCAAAGCGCCCAGCGAGTTCGAGGTGCTGGAGAAGATCGAGGCGGTGCGCCAAGAGATGTTCGCAGCCGCAGAGTCCTTGCAGTTCGAGACCGCAGCGCGCCTGCGAGACGAGCTGAAACGCCTACAGAGCTTGGCCGGTGATGCGATTCCAGCGTCCACCCGCGGCCCCGTCTCGTCCACGCGCGGGCCGCGTTCCGATCGCCCGTCAGCACGGCCCAAAGCGAGCGGGCGCCCCGCGCCGCGCAAGCGCAAGTAACGGCCCGCTCAGCCGGGTGCTGGCGGATCCGTCACGTCAACGGCAGATGCCGTTGATCTCCTTGACCAATGGCCCCTCGAGCCGAGCCACGGTGTCGAAATCGACCCGCTTTTTCCGGGCTTGCTCGAGGTCGCCGTGGTCGAGCGCATCCGCGACTTCACGCAACGTGCGTGCGGCGTCGTCGGCGATTGCTTCGTAGCGTTTCACGCGCGGCGCGAGCTCTTCGGCCTGAATGTTCAAGCCTGCCAGGGTCCGCGACAGCTCCGCGTAATGATCGGCAGTGTGCCGCGCCTCGACCGCGATTTGCTTCGGGTCATTCGAGACGCCGGCATCAGCTGGCGCAGAGCTACCCAGCCAGCCGTTGACCGTTTTCACGAACGTGCCGCATTCGCGCGCTTGCTGGAACTTACCGCAGCCCGAGCTGGCGGTCGCGAGCGCACCGGCCACGCACAAGGAACGTAGCTGTCGCGCGCGAAAGCTCAAACGGGATCACCACGACCCTTGAGCGCCGCCACGATCTCACGCACGTCTTGGCAGCGTTCCCGCGGAATGATCAACAGCGCGTCGTCGGTATCGACCACGCACAAGTCGTGCACGCCCACGAGCGCGATCACGCGCTTGCCCGCAGGCACCGTGCGCAGGTTCTCGATCAGGTTGTTTTGTGCGTCGACCAGCACGGCGCTTTCGGGCGCCACGTTCCCGAGCGCATCCCGCGTGCCGAGCTCCCACACCGTGTGCCAACTTCCGAGATCGCTCCACCCGACGTCTGCCGGAATCACGGCGAGCTCTTTCACTTTTTCCATGATCCCGTAATCGATGCTGATCGACTCCAGGCCTTCGAACACGGCCAGCGTTTCGGCCTGCTCGGCCTCCGCCCCGCGCTTGGCCGCTTTCTCGATGCGCTCGATGCCCTCGGCCAAGGCGGGCATGTGGCTCGTGATCGCGTCCAGCATGCTTTGCGCGCGGAAGAAGAACATGCCGGCGTTCCACAGGTACTTGCCGCTCCCCAGGTAGCCCTCGGCGACCTCGCGGGTGGGCTTCTCGACGAAGCGCTGCACGCGTTTCACGCCAGGGCTGAGCTCACTGCCGACCTCGATGTAACCATAGCCGGTCTCGGGACGGTTCGGTTTGATGCCCATCGTGACGATGGTGCCGCTCTCGGCGACCTTCAGCGCTTCTTGCACGGCGACGCGAAAGCCGGCTTCGTCGTCCATCACCTGATCGCTCGGTAGAGCGGCGATCAGCGCCTCCGGATCGCGGCGGCGAATGATGGCGCTCGCCCAACCGATGCAGGCCGCCGTGTTGCGCGCGATGGGCTCCGCCAAAAACGAGCTCTCCGGGAACCAGGGCAGCGCTTCGCGCGTGACGCCCACCAAAGACTTGCCGGTCGCGATGTATGCGCGATCCGCTGGGCACAAAGCCTCGATGCGCCGCGCGGTGCGCGCAATCAGCGGATCCTTGGCGTTGGGGCCGATGGCTAGGACTTGTTTCGGGCGGGTCGTCCGCGAAGCGGGCCAAAACCGAGTACCACTTCCGCCGGCCAAAATGAGAGCGAACGCTTGAGACATCTGGAGACTGGCTTTCTACCACCACTCCCCGGGGGTCTGCCACGCTGGCCAGCCCTCCGGCGAGTGTGGCGTCCTAGCCGCCGCGGGAGCGAGCTCGCTCCCGCGCTTCACTGCTTTTTGGGCAGGTCTTTCAGTGACTTTTCCAGGGCGCCCAAGGCGGCTTGGTAGTCCTTGTCGAGCTGCTCGATGCGGGCGTCCATCTCTTGGACGGCGCGTTTGGCCTGTTCGACCTCGATGTCCAGGCCGGTGCTCGCGGTCTTGGCCGCGGTCGCACGTGACTGCGCGGTCGTCTTGGCGGCCTTGGACGCTGAGGCGTTGCCGAGCACGGCCTGCGCGTCGGCGTCGCTGCGCGCGAGCGTCTTTTTCACGTCGGAAGCTTCGTCAGCCAAGCCCGATAGCTCGAGCTTCAGTTGCTTCACCCGCACGTGCACGAGGTAGCTGGCGAGCGTGATGTCGTCCGCTTGCTTCTGGAGCTTCTCCAAGTTCGGCTTACCGAGCGCGTCTTGATGATCCTCGATGTAGCGCTGTGATTCGGAGTGATCGCGGAGGCGGTCTTCGAGCGCCTTGTCCACACCCTTGTCGAGCGCGCCGATGGCCGGGCTAGCCACGTCGACCGTGCACTCTTTCTGCTTGGCCGCGTATTGCGCGGCGCCGCCGACCTTCTGGTTGAGCGGCTCCTTCTCTTCCGTGAAGAAGCGAGACACGTGACTCTGCTCGTCCATCTCTCGGGCGTAAGAGGCGCTCTTGCCCGCGGCGTCCGCGCGCGTCACGACGCCCAACGTTTGCTCGCCATCCGGCGAGGTCAACGCCGAGGGATAGCTCGGGAATTGGCCGATGATCTCGCGGGCGCGAGATTCACTGCTGGCAAACTCGGTACGGGCCGCGAGCAAGGCGGCTGGGTAGCGCTCGGCGTACCCCGATTCGTTCGCGGACGACGCAAAGACGGGCGCCGGACGCGTGGTGCAGCCACTCAGCAACGCGGTCACGAGCAAAGCAATCGAAGACAGCTCAAAGATGCGCATGCCCGGGACAGTTGACCAAGGCACCCGGCTTGGTCAAGCCACCGCACGCCGTTGCGCGCGGCGTGCATGGGTCAGCGTAAGATTTTTCGAGCCAGGGCGGAGCCCGGCAGCTCAGGCAGCTGCGCCGGCCAACGGCGGGCGCAATGTTTCAGCTGCCGGCTTTGACGCTATCGAGCAGCTTGTAAAACGGATCCCGCGCGGCCGCGACGGTGTGAGTGGGGCCCGTCATCTTGAAGAAGTAAGCGCCGCTCGGCGCTTCCACGATCGCGCCCATGAGCGCGTAGTCCTTCTTGGGGCCGGTAGCGGCGCCCATGGACATCTGCCCGGCATCGAAGGTGCCGTGTTGGATTTCGACGGTGTGTTGACGTAGGCCGTTGGCTTCGCGGTCCGCGCGCTTCACGTCACCGGCAGCCACGCCACTGAACTGCTTCACCCAGCGATCGACGTTGGCGTCGATGCTGCCGCCTTGACCCGGCCCAAAATAAAAAACAGCTAGCTCCCCGTCCTCCTTGTCCTCTTTCGCGTGAGGCACCTCGAAGCTGGCTTTGCGCATCGGGCTCTTGGGAGGCACGCGGCGCAGGCCGGGCGGATCGACCCAGGTGATTTCAACCGGCGGGAGGGCAGACGCGGCGGGTTGCGGCACGGCTGCAGGAGCTTGCGGCTGAGCTGTTGGTGCCTGCGTTGCGCTCGGGCTCGCCTCGGCAGCCGGCGGTTCGGGCGTCTTGTTACAGCCGGCGGACGCGGCGAACACACAAACGGTGAGAAAACCTCGAATAAAACGGCCTGCCATGCGCGTTCCTGCTTCTAGCATGCCCGCTTTGATCATGATAGCAAAGCGGAGATGAACACGAGCGCGGGCTCAGTCGAATGGGCCGTGTTTGCCGCCGTCGTCATCGGCGTGATGGCCATCGACATCGCGCTGCTCGGTAAGGGGGGGCGGCACATGTCGTTCCGCGAGGCGGTCGTTCGCAGCCTCTTCAACATCGCGGCAGGCCTGCTGTTCGCGGGCTTCGTATGGTGGCGCCTGGGCGGGGAGCTCGCGCAGAGCTACGTGGTCGCCTACCTGGTCGAAGAGTCGTTGTCGGTCGACAACCTGTTCGTGTTCCTGATCATCTTCAGCTACTTCAAGCTGTCCGACTCGCGGCAACACCGCGTGCTCGCCTGGGGCGTGGCAGGCGCCGTGGTGATGCGCGCGATCTTCATTTTCGCGGGCGCCGCGCTGCTCCATCGCTTCCACTGGATGACGTACCTGTTCGGTGCGTTCCTGATCTACACCGGGGTCAAGCTCGCCATTCGCAAGGAAGAAGAAGCGGTCAACCCAGAAGACAACGTGGCGCTGAAGCTGGCGCGCCGCTTCTTGCGTACGACGGACGAGTACAACGAAGACCATTTCATGGTCGTTAAAGATGGCGTGCGCTACGCGACGCCACTGCTGCTCGTGCTGGTCGTGATCGAGGTCACCGACCTGCTGTTCGCGGTGGATTCGGTGCCCGCGGTGCTCGCCGTCTCCCGCGACGTGTACGTCGTGTACACTTCCAACATCATGGCAATCCTGGGGCTGCGCGCGCTGTATTTCGTGCTGGCCGGGATGATGAATCGCTTCCACCACCTGGGCACGGGGCTGGCGCTGATCCTGATCTTCATCGGCGTGAAGATGGCGATCGTCCACTTCGTGAAAATCCCCAGCCTGATTTCGCTCGCGGTGATCGTCACCGTACTTGCCGGCTCGATCGTGTTTTCATTGCTCCGCCCGCCCGATGGCGACGCTGGAGCTTCTTAGCCTCGGAGTGACCTGCCCCATGAACCCATTTTCCGAACGCTGCAGCGGTATCCTGCTCCACCCGACCTCGCTGCCGGGTCCACACGGGGTCGGTGATCTGGGTCCAGAGGCCCACCGCTTCATCGATTTTCTGGCGCGCGCGGGGCAGCGCTACTGGCAAATGTTGCCGGTCGGGCCGCTCGGCGGCGGGGCATCGCCCTACGACAGCCCATCCGCGTTCGCTGGCAGCCCGCTGCTCATCAGCTTGGAACAGCTCGTGGATCGCGGGCTGCTGGACCGTGCCGATGTCGTCGATCCCGGGCGCTTCGCGAGCGGTCGCCGCGCGAACTACGCGGCCGCCATTCGCTACCGTGAAAAGCGGCTCCGGCGCGCGTTTGCTCGCTTCCAAGCGCGGAACTCGGACGGCGAGCGCGCCGAGGTCGCGCAGTTCGTGGAGCAGCAGAAAGATTGGCTGCCCGACTACGCGCTGTTTCGCGCGCTGAAATCGGTCCAAGGCGGCGCGCCGTGGACCACCTGGTCGGGCGAGCTCAAGCGCCGTGACGCGCCGACGTTGGAGCGCGCGCGGCGCGATCTCGACGGGGAGGTGCGCTACCACGAGTTTTTGCAGTTCGAGTTCGGGCGCCAATGGGCGGCGTTGCGCAGTCACGCCAACTCCCGCGGCGTGAAGCTGCTCGGTGACGTACCCATGTTCGTCGCCCACGACGGCTCGGACGTGTGGGCCCACCAAGCGATCTTCCAGCTCGACGGTGAGGGGCAACAGCGCGTGGTCGCAGGCGTTCCCCCGGACTACTTCAGCGCCGACGGCCAGCGCTGGGGCAACCCTTTGTACGACTGGGGGGTGCTGCGCGAGACGGGGTATGCGTGGTGGCTGTCACGCTTCAAGGCGACACTGGAGCGTTTCGACGCGCTCCGCCTCGATCATTTCATCGGCTTCCATCGCTACTGGGAGATCCCCGCGCACTCGCCGAGCGCGCGAGAGGGGCGCTTCGTGGCCGTGCCGGGAGAAGATTTTTTCCAAAAGGTGGAGAGCGCGCTCGGCCACTGCCCGTTCATCGCCGAGGATCTGGGGCTGGTCACGCCGGAGGTAGGCGCGCTGCGCGATCGCTTCGCGATGCCGGGCATGCGCGTGCTCGAGTTTGCGTTCGTCGATGCCAACTCACGCGACTATCAGCCCCATCGCTTCCCGAGGCAGACCGTCGTGTACACAGGCACGCACGACAACGACACCGTGGTGGGCTGGCTCACCGGCCACGAGCGCGCGCGCGCCGAGCACGACCAACGCACGCTGCGCGAAGAGCGGCACCGTGCCCTCGCCTACGCCGGCAGCGACGGCCGCGAAATCCACTGGGACATGATCCGCGTGGCTCTGACGTCGGTGGCCAACACCGCCATCTTCCCACTTCAAGACTTACTCGGGCTGGGGACGGAAGCGCGCATGAACGTGCCCGGGACGGCCTCCGGGAACTGGGAATATCGAGCGTTACCCCACGAGCTGGATTTGGCCATTGCGGAGCGCCTGGGCAACCTGTGCGAGACCTACGAGCGGATCCCCTCGGATATTCGGCGGACGGGCTGAGAGCTCGAGCATGCAGCGCGCGCGGCGGTCAAAATTGAATCGAAGCGGGCGCGGGTTCGTCTCACGGAGTGTGCGGCGTGTGCTCGCGAGCGCCTGGGTTGCCGTCGCTTGCGCGCTGAGCGCAGCAAGTGCGAGCGCGCAAGAGCCGCCGAACGCCACATCGCCGGTCGCGGCCGAGCCGGCGCGCGCACCCGATACTTGGGGTGAAGGCGCGCGCACGAGTGAGCCCGCTGAGCGGGCCGAACCGTCGAGCGGCGCGCCGGAAACTGCGGCCGTGCCCCCGCCCGCTTCAGAGCCAGTGCCGGACCCAGCGGGCCCCGCTGCTGGTTGCCCCTGCCCCCCGCCCGAGCTCGGGCCGCGCAAGTCCCCGACCTACGCGGTGCGCTACGTGCTGGAAGGCATCGAGGTGCGCGGCAACAACCGCACTCGCTCGCACGTCGTCTTGCGCTACGTGCCCTTCAAGCAGGGCGACGTGTTCGACGTCGACGACCCCGAGGTCGAGCTCTCGCGTTATCGCTTGCTCGGCACCGGCTTCTTCCGCGACGTGCAATTTTCGCTGCGCAAGGGCTCGATGCGCGGCATGGTCGTGCTCGTCATCGACGTCGTCGAGCGCAATACGATCGTGCTCAACGACGTGCGCATGGGGATCTCGCAAGACGCGGACACCCACGGCAACAGCCGCCCGCTGACCGCCTACGCCGGGCTGGATGTCGCCGAGACCAACTTGCTCGGCACCGGCATCACGCTCGGTGGTGCGCTAGCCATCGCGCAGGATCAGTACGCGCTGCGCGTTCGCTTCTTGGACCCCGCGTTCCTCGGCAGCTCATGGATGACGAGCGGCATGCTGCTGTACAACGACGCTCGAGACTTCTTCGGCAATGCGCAAGTCCTGCGAGACGACCCACTGAGCGACAGCCAATCGGCGTCGGCCGTGGTCAGCTACAAGCGCTTCGGTGGCTCGATCGGCGTCGGGCGTGACCTGTCGATTGCCACGCAATTTTGGCTGAATTATCGGCTCGAATCGATCGAAGCGCAGTACCCGCTGGAAGCGTCACACCACCGCGGCTTCGCCACCGAGCCGATCGACTTCGACATCGTGCGCGGGCGCAGCGTGCTGTCCACGCTACGCGCGACGCTCGATTACGATTCGCGCGACACGCCGTTCTTGCCAACGCGCGGCTGGCGTGCGTCGGTCACGGCCGAGGTCGGGCTACTGCCCGCAGCCTCCGACTACGAGTACCAACGGATCGAAGCTCAGGCGTCGCACTGGTGGCACCTGCCTTGGCACGACCACGTCTTCCGACTCGAGTTGTTCGGCGGAGCGATCGCGGGCAACGCGCCCTTCTTCGAACAGTACTACGTCGGGGACTTCAGTGACTTCTTGCCGTCGCGCGTGCTGGGCGTGAACTTCGATCGAAGGCCCGCCAAGAACCTGCTCGGCACGGACATCGTCGAAGTGCGCTACGGCCAATTCGCCGCCAAGATCGCCGGCGAATATCGGATCCCGCTGTTCCGCGGGCACCGCTCGATCTACGGCATCGATCTGTTCGGCAGCGCCGGCGTGTACAGCGTCGCCGGCGCGCGCGACATCACCGACCCGCCCGAAGGCTACTCTGGCTTAGCGCGTGTTCCCGTCGATTTGACGGGAAACATCGGCTTCCGGATGGACACCAGCGCGGGCGGCTTCGTGTTCGCGTTCTCCAACGTGCTCGGCTTCATCCCGGTTCGCGGCAAGGGGCCCGCTGGTGGTCAATAGTCTCGAGCAAGGCTCGGGGAAACGCCGACGGGCGCGACGGGCGGGAGCACGAGCTCTACTGAGCCTCGTCATTGGCCTCTTGTGTACGTTCTCGATCGGCACGGCGCGCGCGCAAGAAGCGGCCGAAGACGACGTCGTGACGCGCGACGCTCATTTCGATTGGGATGCCGACACCGGGCTCCTGTACCTGGACCTCTTGTTCCGCGACATCGTCGACGCCAACCTGCAGAGCAAGCTGAGCCGTGGCTTGCCCACGACCATCGTGCTGACCGCGGCGATCTACCGAGCCGGCACCCCCAAGCCACTGTCGACCACCGCGCAGACCTGCAAAGTCACGTGGCACGTTTGGGAAGAAGCCTACCTCGTGGAAGTGATGCGGCCCGGCTCGACGCGACAGAGCTGGACCACCACGACCGAAGGCGTCATTCGACGCTGCACCGAGGTTCGCCATTTGCTCTCGGGCGAGGCCGCGCAGATCCCCTTCGGAGTGCCGCTGGTCGCGGCCGGCAAAATCCAGGTCAACCCGGTGAGCCCGGAGCTACTCCAAAAGATCAAACGCTGGGTGATGCGCCCGAGCGCGACCGGCACCGCGGCCCCCGGGGATGCGCTATTCAGCACGTTCACCGGTCTGTTTCTACAGCGTATCGGCGACGCCGAACGGCAACAGAAATTCACCACGCGGTCCCTATTACCGGTCACCATTCACTCCAAGAGCCAATGACACAGCCCGTTTTCCCAATCGCGCTCTTGCTCGAAGGTCGCTCGGTGCTCGTCGTCGGCTCGTCCGCAGAAGCAACCAGCCGCACGAAGGCGTTCTTGGACGCGCGCGCCAAACCGGTGGTCGTGAGCAGCGCGCCGAGCGGCGAGCTAGTCGAATGGGCCAAGTCCGGAGTCATCGCGCTGCACGTGCGCGACTTCGTCGATTCGGATTTGGACGGCAAGTGGCTCGCCGTATTGGTGGACGAGAACGCCGCGCTTGCAACGCGCATCGCGGAATTGGCCGAAACCCAGCGCGTCTTCTTCTGCGCCGTTGATCAACCCGAGCACAACAGCTACGCCCACATGGCCCAAGCGCGCGCCGGTCTGCTCACGATCGCGATCAGCACGGCCGGTCAAGCACCCGCCCTCGGTCGGCGCTTGAGGGAAGAGCTGGAGCGACTGTTGGCAACCAGCGGCATGGCTGATTTCGTCGAGCAACTGGCTGGATTGCGGGCCCAGACCCCTTCGGCTGAACGACGGCAAGTGCTGGGCGATGCGGTGGCAGGGGTGCGATTCGACGGCGTGTTGCGGCTTGGGAAATGAGTCGCGAAGCGCCCGCGCCAAAAACGGCGTGTACGCGCCGAAATGCGTTTCACCATTCGTTCTGAACCCGAATGCGCGGCTCACGTATGGGCCGGACATTCGGCACGGACTCGCTCGAGGCGGGCGGCGCAACCAGTACTGGATCGCGGTCCGGGCCAAAGTCGGGATCGACGCCGCGATCGCCAGGCGCGCGAGCCCGGCCCCGAAGGGCACGCGGCTGGGGTGCGGGCGCTTCACGGATCTGCTGCTGCAGCGACAGCACTTCCGCCTTGGCCGGCGAATTCGACATTCCACGCAGCAGTTCGTCGATGCGCCGCTGAGCACGTTGGACATCCCGAGTACGTGCTTCGGCCAAGCCGCGGATGTCGCGTTCACGCGCCAGCGCCGCGTGAGTGAGCGCCTTCTCGCTCTGGATGCCACGTACGTAAGCTCCGCCGAGAACGAGCAGCGCCGCACTGGCGGCAATTACCAGCGAGCCGATGACCCACCGCCGTCGCCGCTCGGCCCTCAAGCCAGCCGTAAGGAACGCGCGGCTGTGCTCTCGAATCTCGATTCCACCGCGCCGGAGCACGTCTTGCGCCATAGCGAGCCGTCGCTGGCTCCAGAGTGGGACGAGCTCCGGGTCGAGCTTCCAACGCGCGGCGTCGTGCGCCAGCTCTTCACCCAGCAGGCGCGCCTCGCGCCCTTCAGCTAGCCAACTCTGAAGTCGCGGCCACTCCGACAACAACACCTCGTGCGCTAGTGTGTAACCCGACGGCAAGCGCACGACCAGCCGCGCGCGCTCGAAAGCCTCGAGCACGACTGGGGTCAGGTCTCCCGCCTCCCGCTCGATGTCCGCGAGCTCTCGCACCGCGCTCGTTCCCTGCGCCGTGGTGAGAGCCAGCAGCGCGGGGCGCGCGGCTGCCTGCGCGTCGGGAGTCAGCGCCGAAAGTTGACTTAGGATCGACTCCGCGTGTTGGGTGAGCGCCCCCGCAATGCCGCCCATCTGCTCGAAGCTGCGAGAAGTGAGCACCTTCCGCGCGCTGTCCCGGAGATCCCAGAGTCGCCCGAGAGCAAACTGAACGAGCGGCATGGCGGACGCGGTCCGCTCGATTTCGAGCGCAACGCATTGCTTCAGCTCCTCGCTCTGCCAGCTGTAGCCGTACGCCGCGAGCGCGCGCTCCAAGACTTCGATCCACGTCAGCGCGGTCATCGGCTCGATCAGCACACTGTTCGGGAGGAGAGCACGACCCAGACCCGACAAGCCAAGCAGTGGGTCGAGCAGATCGCGCCGCGCGGTGGCCACTGAGCGCACGCCGGGCAGCGGCTGCTCAGCGAGCAACGCCAAGAACTCGACCAACCAATCGCGGCTCGAGCCATGCGCAAGTGTCGCCAGCTCCTCGAGTTGATCGACGACCAGCACGACGCCGCGGCTCTCGACCTGAGCGCGCTCCGCAAGCGCGCTCAGGACCGACCGAGGCGACTCTTCGACGCAACCGATCAGTGGCTCTAGGCTGCTCAGCACGGTCCGTCGAGGATCGATGCCTGGCGCCACGATCACCGAGTCCCAGCGCTCAGGAAAACCAGCCAGCTCGCCGTCGAGGATCGCCGGAACGAGCCCCGCGCGCGCCAAGCTGCTTTTCCCGCTGCCAGAAGGTCCGAGCAATGCCACTAGGCCGCGGACGCGCAAGACTTGCAGCGCCTGCGCGACCTCCAGTGTGCGCCCGAAATACACCGCCTGATCGACGGCCTCGAATCGTGCCAGGCCGCGGAAGGGGCCGACCTGCTCGGCGGGCAGGCGACGCGGCTTTCCCGCGAGCTGATGGCGGATCTCTTGCGCGCGCGACGCGACCCATTCCGCCGAACGCGGCCGTTCAGCGCGTCGCGGCTGCAGTAAGGTATCGATCAGCTTGCAGAACTCGGCCGGTGCATCGGGCCGTAAGCTCGCCACGGGGCTCGGCATGGCCCGTCCGTCGAGCACCTCCCCCTGCAGAACGGCGTCGCGCTCAGCTGGCAATCTGCCAGTCAGCACCTCGAACAAAGTGGCGCCAAGGGCGTACAAATCGCTCTCCGCGTTGGCCGGTGCGGAGCGTGCGATACATTCGGGATCCATGTATCCCATCGTTCCGCACAGCGCCATGAGCTCGGGCAGCCGCGACACCGGACTGGTGGTCGGCGGCGACGTGGACTGAAATCGACGCCCGACGACCTCCGAAAGCGGCACGTCCTCTGCTTCGTGGACCGTCGTGCCAGCCGCTGGACCGCGCGCGATACCAAAATCGATCAGCTTGTAGCCCGTTCCGGTGTCGACGATGTTTGCGGGCTTGATGTCGCGATGCACGACACCGTTGCGATGCACAGCGGACAGCGCGGAGGCCACGGACAGCGCAAGGTCAATTGCGTCCGAGACCGGCAATGGGCCGCTCCGCTCGAGCGTTTGGTCGAGCGGGCGACCGCCCAGGTACTCCATGGCGAGCCCCATGAGCCCACGCCGCTGATCCAGAGCGATCGAGTAAAAGCGAACCACGTTCGGGTGCTCGACTTGGCACAGAGCCCGCGCCTCCTCGAGGGTGAAGCGCGACTGAGGTCCAATGAGCGAGCCGGGACCTGCTGCCTCGAGACGGAAGACCTTGAGCGCCACGGCGCGCAGCTCGATGGTTCCGTACTGTTCGCGTGCCAGCCAAACCGGAGCGAAACCGCCACGACCGAGCTGCCGAATCAGCACGAATGGGCCTATCCGACGCTCGGATTCGGGCAGCGCGAACAGCCGAGATAGAGCGGAATCGACGCGGTCCGCCGGCGTTTCGGGCAAGGTTTCCAACTGACCCACGGTTTGGGATCCAGTCCGAAGTTGCGCGCGTGGTTCCATCCCTTGCGGCATGCTCGTCGCAATCGCGGTCAATGGCAATCACGGTTTGCTCGAAGCGATTTGAGCATCCGTCAGCGAGGTACCTTGGGGTCGCACGGGCCTTCCGTCGGATCGCAGGCAGGCTGCGAATTCGTAGCTACGAAAGCCAGGTCATCCAGACGCAAGTCGAACGAAGTGCTGCTCGGCGGCGACCCGTATGCGTCGAGAAACGCAAACTTGATCGTCAACAGTTGCGAGGCGTCGAACGTGGTCGGCGTGCCGAATCCGATCTGCGACAGGTCGCTCCACTGCAAGGTAACGTCCCTAAAACCCTGGGTTGGCGGCAGGTAAAATCCAAAATCGTCGTAGCAAGTATCCGTGGGTGCCGCGCACGAGCCGTCGGGAGCAGGCGTGGTGGCAGTAGTCCCCACGTTGAGACGAACCGAGCTCGACGATGCGTACCTAAAGCGAATGCCGGCATAGGCCGCTGCGTCGTACGGCAATAGGCGGTCGGTGAACAGCAGCGATGTGCCAATGCCAGCACCAAAGTCGGTGAAGCCGCCCCCGAACACGTGCAGCACGAGATCACCATCCGGGCCGTCGGGCGTCGGTAGCAGCGGTTGCCCCAACGCGGGCGTCATCACGCCATTGCTGCCATCGCTGTAGGCGAACCACCCTCCCCTCCTTCCGGCGACGGGCAAGATGAAGTCGTCGTCCGCCTCAAAGTCGTCGATCAGCGTGTCGTCTACGTTGAGCGCTACCGATACTCTACCGTCTCCTGTTTCAATCGTCTCACCGGCGACTCGAAAGTCGAAGCTGAGGTGGGTAATGACACCATCCCGAATCACGAATGCACGCGGGTTATCGGATGTGAGCTGAGCGGGCACCGCGGCTTCCGTGCCGTCAGACGACTCGGATTCCAATTGCCAGCCCGGCTCGAGCTCAATCGAGTAAGAGCCAACGGGCAAGTCTCGACGCAATACCGCGTCATCGCCGGACAGCGTGTCCGAGAGCGTCCCGGTCAGTGCGAACTTAGCGTGAGCCAAACGGTAGCTCGTGCCCGAACCGCTACGGCCCGTAAGCGCAAGCTGCGCCGTGCCGATCTGGAGCTTCTCCAATCCGGACTCACCGGCTGCGATTGAGCAGCCGACTGTGGTGATCGGCATCCCTAGTGCGAACGCGAAAGACAAGGTCCAATACCGCACACAATGTTCGGATCGAATGAGCATCGCAATTCCCTCTCCGTGTTTGGTTTTCGGGGCCGATCGCAAGGCGTCGGTCGGCGTTGGCGTCGGGTTCTGCAATGACTATGCCGGCGCCACGCAGTCCCCATGTCGTGGGGGCGAGTCGCTTGCTCGCGCATCGTGGAGCACGGTTTGCGCAACGGCTTGCACTTCGAGTGCTGCCTGCGCCGTGCCCGACTAGGCCTTCCGGGGCCGTGGCAGGTCGTAGGCTTCCAGCCGATTGAGCAGCGTTCTGCGCGACATGCCGAGTTGTTCGGCGGCGCGAGTTTGGTTGCCGGCGCATTGCTCGAGTGCCTCGAGAATGCGCCCGCGCTCCACGGCGCGCATTTCGCCGCGCAAGCGCTCCATGTCGTCGACGTTGGCTTCGGTTGAGGCGACTGCGCTCACTGACGACGAGGTGTGCGGCCCGGGCGAAGCGCGGAGCAGCCGCTCCGGCAAATGCTCGGCACAGATCTGCGTTCCGAGCGCCAACGCGGCGGCGCGCTGCATGGCGTTTTTCAGCTCACGGATGTTGCCAGGCCAAGCGTAGTTCTCGAGCAGAACCATTGCATCCGGAGCGAGCTGCAGCGGCTCGCGGTCGAGCTCCACCGAGGCCGCGTCGAGAAAAACGCGAGCTAGTGGCATCACTTCGGCTGGCCGCTCGCGCAGTGGCGGAATGCTCAGGATCAGCCCTGCCAGCCGAAAGTACAGATCGCTTCTAAAGTTGCGAGCGTCGATCGCATGCTCGAGATCGCGGTTCGTTGCGGAAACGAAGCGCACGTCGAACGGCCGCTCGGTTCGTCCGCCCAGGCGCACGACTTGGCGCACTTCGAGTACGCGCAACAGCTTGGCCTGCGTGGTCAGCGGCAGCTCGCCCACTTCGTCGAGAAACAATGTGCCCCCGTCTGCGGCCTCGAAGAGCCCTTGCCGAGCCTGCGTTGCGCCGGTAAAGGCCCCGCGCTCGTGCCCGAAGAGCTCAGCCTCGAGCAGCGATTCGGGGAGGGCGGCGCAGTTGAGAGCAACGAACGGACCTGAAGCACAGCGCGATGCGCGATGCAGAAAACGCGCGAGCACTTCCTTGCCGACTCCCGTCTCACCTAGCAAAAGCACGTTGATCGTCGAGGCCGCCGCCCGCTCGAGCGCACCGTACAAATCCTTCATTTTCGGGTCGCAAACGATAGGAGCAGTGGCCCGTTGAGTGGCCCCCTTTTCCTGTCGAGCAACGATGGCCGAAACGCTGCCGAGCAAGATGCGGTCCCCCGCCCCGATAGCCGAGGATTCGCGACGCAACGGCTTGAGGCTCTCGGTTTGCCCATGAAGCGATTGCGCGCGGAGCTGAATTTGTGTGCCATTGGCGCCGCCGAGGTCCTCAATCCGCAGCGCGCCGTCAGGCTCCAGGTGGAGCAGGGCGTGTCGACGCGATACCGAGCTGTCCTCGACGCGAATCGTGTTGCCTTCACCGCGACCGAGGCTGACTCGCCCTTCGCGGGGCAAGCTGTACGATGCGACGCCTTCGCTGGAGATTACCAGCAAGCACAGCGTCGCAGGGGGGTCGAGTTCGGTCACGGCCGGGCCTTCACCATACTTTAGAGCGCGTAGCGGAGCGTGAGCTGTGGATTAAGTAACCAAAAACTACCATGTGTGCGCTCGCGCTCGAGCGTTCGGGACGAGCAGCCGAGCGCATTCTGAGTGAAAGCGGAGCACGGGGGCCCAGCGCCGAGCGACGGACCACCGACCCTCGAGCCCGTAGTGGGAAAGAACCAGGCGGCCAGCGCAAGGCCGATCGAAGTCCTTGCTATTCGGTGCTCGAGGCCCAGGCTCAGGCTGATGAACGGCGAACTGTCGGAGGCGGAAGCGGAGCTGGTTTTGGGCAAGGACTGCGTTTCGGTCGCTCCGTTGGGGCGCACCGCCCAGGCAAGCCCGGAAACCTGACTCTTGTATGCGCTGAACCAAAGTCCCCCACCTGCCGAGGATGAGAAATCGAGACCGAGGCCGAGTCGGCGATCGAATCGAGCGCGCAGCTCGGTCGCTACACCGCGGGCCGTCAGGGTCTCATCGAGGGCGTACGTCACGTCGCCATCGAACGCAGCACGCGCCAGCTTTTGACGGTAAAAGGTATAGCCTCCCGCCAGCTCTGCAGCGAAACCGCTGCGATGGCGAAGAGCGATGGAGAGCTCAGCCTGCGCGCCCAATACCCCTCGATCACGCCCGCACAAATCGCGACAATATGCTTCCAGCCCGGCACGCGTGCGTGGCGCATAGATCCCGCCCAAGTTCGCGCCGAGCTCCAACTGCCAGCGCCGAGTCCGGGGGCGAGCCCGGCGCACCGAGGACGCAAAGCTTCCGAACTCGACACCCTCCAAGGGCAAGCCGACTTGCGCGACCCATGGTTCCAGGTGTGCATCGATCCGCATGGTATCCCCGGCCTGCAGCTCGACAGTCGACTCGAACGGGTCATAGCCGTCTTTGTCGATGCGGATGGTTTGCCGGCCCGGCAAAACGGGTAACGCAGAATCGAACGGCAAGACACCGCGTGCACGACCCGCGACTGTCACCGCGGCTCCCGTCGCGTTCGCCGAAAGCTCCAAGTAAGCGATTTTTTTGCTCAAAGCAGCGATGACGGGAGCAAGGTTTTCGCGATCTTCCGGAGCGAGATCGCCCGCAAACCGTGCCACCACTTCCTGGTACAGCTCGAGGGCTTCATCGTAGCGGCCCAGGCGCTCCAGGCAGATCGCGGCATTGACGGTATTTCGGCTCGAAGGCAACACCGCGCGCGAACGCAAGAAGGTCTCGAGCGCCTGTACCGTCTCGCCTGCGTTGAGTAACGCGACCCCACGCCGAAACAATTCCTTCGCCTGCGCGAGCTGCGACGCCTGCGTCACGGCTTGGCTCTGCGCAACGCGAGACTGGAGACCTAATCCGAGGCACGTCATCACGAAAATCACAGTGTGCCGGGCGCGCACTCTCCTCCGCACGCGACGCTTGGTGCTAGCGCTGGAACACCCGACGTTCGACCCTATCTCCCGGCCGCTAAACAACACCCTGCTTCTATCAGTCGCATCCGCGGCAGTGCAACAGCCGGAGGCTTTGGCCTGCGCTTTGCTAAACTCAGTCACGCACGGGTTTGCAAATGCATATCAGCACAACGAAGCAGGCGCTTGCGCGCGCGATCACCAGCGTGGTTCTGCTCTTCTCAGCCGGCTTGGCGCCCCTCGCTTGCCTGGGCCGCAACGACTGCACCGGGGCGAATGGCCTTTGCCTGTATCCGGTACCTGCCATGGACGGCGGCGGGCCGGCGCTGGAATCAGGCGGGCGCGCGGGTACTACTAACGCTGGAGCACTGGACGCAGGCCTGAGCGCCATCAGCGGCGGAAGCAGCAGCACAATGGCTGGCGCTGCTGACGCTGGAAGCAGAGCGGGAAACGCCTCAACCCATGAGGTACGGCTCCCCGTTGACGCGGTCGGCGGCGTCGGTGCGCCCGAGCTCGGTATCGGTGGCGGCTGGTTTCCGATGGCTGATGCCTACGGCGTCAGCGGAACCACGGCCGATGGCCTGTGCGAGCTCGCGGGGCACCCAGCCAGCAGCTGCGCGGCGATTGTCACGCCGGCGAACTTGCTTGGGGGAATTCCCAACCAGGGAGGCGTGTTGTGCACGAGCGGATCGGTAGAACAGGTTCTCGACACACCCGCTTTCCCAAACGGTGACTACGGAAACATGTGGGGCGCTGGGCTCGGCTTCGTTTTTTACTACGACGCGCACCACATGGGCGGTTCCGACGCGGCAAGAATACCGTATGACGCTCCGGCGCATGGCGTGGTCGGCATTGCGTTTGATTTGGATCGAATTCCACAGCCGGGACTGCGAGTCGGTTTTAGCTACGCGGCGTCGACGAATGAAGCGGCCATTTGGAAACAAGAATTGCCGTCTTTTAACAGTCCGGTACAGGTTGGCCACAATGTGGTGCTGTTCGATGACGTGAAGCCAGCGACTTATCTGTCGATGCCGGACCCATTCGACAGCGCACAGCTGATCAACCTACAGCTGATGATCACGACGAATCCAGACCCTTCGAGCGCCAGGCGATACGCGTTTTGCGTCAGCAACTTTTCGGTTGTCGTCGAGGATTGAGCTGACGAGATGCAGGTAGTTAGCCTGCAACCGAACAGCGACCGCTGACGCAGATCGACCCCGCGCTGCATTGCTGATGCTCGCAACACGCTTCGCCCGCGCGTCCGCACTGCTGCGCAGACAAGCAAGTTGGCGCGCAGTAACCGGAATCGCACACCAGCCGAAAACCGCCGCACGGATCCGGTGGGAAATAAGCGGCTGAGGAAAGCGAGCACGGATCTCCGGATTGGAGAAAAGCGACGCACATTGCCGTTGTAGGATCGCAATAGCTGTCCAGACATTCCGAGCCCTCACCGGAATTGCCGACGCACGACTGACCGAGCGAAGGCAAGCTGATGCACCGCTCGCCGACCCCGCAATACGCGCCGAGCGCGCACTCTTTGGCGCCAGGAGCGCATGCCTCGCCGAGCGCGGGGCGCGGCTTGCACTGGCCGAGCGAATCCGGAGGCGAGGCGCCCACGCAACGATTGCTGCAGTTGTCGTCGAAGTAGCAGGGGCCGCTGTCTGGCTTGGCTTTGCACGTGCCAATCTGCGTGCTCGCGTCAGTGACGAAGCCGACCGGCCCGCTTGCCCCCTCACAGACCAGATTGCCGGAACAAGGCTGATTGAAGGAACAAGTGTCACCCTGAGCAGCGGCCTTCACGCACACCGACATCCCCAAGTCACACGAAAGGCCCAAGTCGCAGTTCTTTCCGGTGGCGCCTCCACACGCTTCTCCGAGCTTCGCGAACGGAACACAGCTGCCGGCACACAACGCAGAGATCGAACACTGGTTGCCCGGAGCGCACTCACTCAGGTCCGCAAAAGCCAAGGGCGAACACGAGCCACCAACTGGTACCTCGCCGACGAACACATTGCCACAAGCGGTAGAAGCAGACAGGCCTTGCGAGCACGTGACTGCCTGAGTTTCGGCAAGGCAGGCATCGGCAAAGTGCGAGTCGTACTTGAGATGAAGAGTGGATAGTGACGCGCTGACGTCGAGGCACGGAGTAAATTGCCCGACGAACGCGCGAATTGCAGGCTCCGAGGCCCCGAGACAGCGCGCAGACGCGACGGCCGCCACGTCCAGCCAGCGCTGACAAAAGTCGCCCGCGGCGCTGAACCCCGTGCTGTCTTCTGCTTTGCTCGAGCAGCTCAGGACGAGACTCAGCGCCGCCCCACCCCAGGTCAAGATACTGAACTTCGCGAAACTGGACCTCATGTCGCCACCCGTTCGATGCAACGACCATACCGTGCGAATTTTCTGGCAGAGCCGCGCTCGAACTTCGAACCCCAGCGCACGCGCTCGATCCCGGTCGATGCTCGGCGCGTCGGATGCGCACTCGCAAACGCAGATTGCGCATCGCGCTGCGCTGATCGCGCATCCCATGCTCGGTTCCACTCGTCTGAGCCGGGGCGCTTCACCGCGGGCCACGTCTCAAAAGGACTAATTGCTCATCACGGCTCCGCCGTACACGGCTTGGTGACCGGCGTGACGGACGATTGGACAGCAGATGAGTCCGTTGATCGGGCTGTCGAGCTGTCGGTGTGTCACGGAATTACGAGCGCGCGAGCCACATTGCCGCTCGCGCTCGGGCAGCAACGGTCTTTGAGGCCTGTAATCCGAACTTTGAGCGTATGCGTACTCTCGGGCAGCACGCGCTCGCGTATACAAGTAGTTTGCTACCAGAATGCGTATTGTCGGCTCGATAGGATGACACCCCTTCACCGCTCTGAGCGCGGACGACAAAAATGTCGACCAGACGATGCCTGAGCGTTTCATGCAAACAGGTTGGGGTGACTGCGCTGGAAACGAGCGGCGAGCTCGGTCCGTCATTGAAGTTGACCGCGCGCGTTCCGTCGTGCCAGGTGCGCGCAGAGGGTCGTTTTTCCCGTGCCCGGTGAGCCGGTCACTATGACGACGCTGCCGCTCATGAAGAGAGGAAGAGAGACGAGCTCGCTTTCACTCACTCGAAATTCGGCGTCCCCAGCGGGTTGTGCGGCGTTGCGCCGTTCGCAATTCCGACTCCCGGCGCGGCGCCGTTCACTGGAACGTACGTGGCGAGGACGGCGATGGTGTAGAAGCGGTATTGGTGTTGGATCGTTGCCCAGTCGGGGGCGGCGAAGGTGCGTTTGACGCAGTTGATCGAGCGGCGGGCTTGTTTGCCGCGCCATTGGCCGCTGGCGCCGGGGAAGAGGTGCAGGGCTTTGCGTTGGAAGTCGACGGTGAGCACGTAGTTCAGGGTGCCGGCTTCGTTTTGTTTGGGGGCACAGTCCGGGTTTTCGCGGACGGCTTTGCTGAGCGCTTCCTCGAAGAAGGGCACGCTGTCGCACACGTTGCCTTCATGGCCGCCGCCCGCGGAGGCGCCGCAGCGGACATGTTGGACCGGTCCCACCCGTAGGCGTTCGGGCGGCTTGCCGGCGTCGAGTGCCGTCACTTGGGCGCCGGCCGAGCTGAGCGGGAGCGGCGCTTTGCCTGCGTCGAGCCCGGCGCTCGCGCTGCCCGGGGCGGCGGCTGATTTTCCGCCAGGGCGCCGGAACAGGTACAGCGGGACGGCGATCAGGATGCACACGGCGACCAGCGCGACGACGATTTGCGCGCGCAGGGGGCGATCGCGCGTGCTCGAGCCGACGCCAAGCCGGCGCGACGCGGGATCGCCCGAGCCTGAGCCGGATGGGAACGTCGAACGCGAGGGGGGACCTGCCATCCGAGCCGAGCTCTACCCAAGGGCGCGCTCAGTCATCGAGGAGCGCGTGCACCTGGTGCCCGGGCTCCACTTTGACCAAGGTTGCTGCGAGGTCGAGCGCTTCGGGCATCAGACCTTGGACTTGTGACACGACCTGTTCGACGACGTTGCGCGCTTCGTCCGGGTTGGGGCCGGCCATGATTAGCGCGAATTTCAGCGGCCCAATGCGGCCGCCGGTGATGGGAACGATGCTGAGTAGCAGCATCTCGGTCAGCTCGACCACGCGCTGCGCGGCGCGCCGCAACGCGAGCATCTCCCCGATGGTTGGGCGCTCACTGACGTGACGATTGGGCCCGCGGATGTGATAGCGCGCGACCGATAGCGGCACGGCGGCCCATTCGGCGAACGCGCGCTCTTCATCCAGCGCTTTGATCAGGTGATCGCGCTGCAAGAGGCCCGTCAGGCCGTCGCGCCGCGCGAGGTACGCGCGGGCCCGCTCGTGCGGCGGAGAGTGCTCTTGGAAGCTGACTAGCTTCACGCGCGACTCACCGAGCTGAACTTCGGCGCCGTGCAGGAGCGCGATGGTCTTCTTACGCTCGTAGCTGTGGTCGGCGTAGGTGCCGTTGGTGCTGCCGGTGTCTTCGATGGTCCATGAGCCGGCGTTCCAGCGCATGACGGCGTGCGAGCCGGAGACCGTGGCCTCGGGCATCACGATGTCTTGGCCGCTGCGCCGACCGATGGTGATGGCGGGCTTGTCGAGCACGAACAGGGTGCCGGCTGCCTCGGGGGCGTTGGTGCAGTAGGTCACCAAGAGCGCCTGCGACGAAGGGGTGAATGCCTCACTCGAGGCGCGACCGGGCGGAGCTCCGGGGGCGATGCGCTCACGCGGGATCTGCACTTGGCTCGTGGTGAGCGAGCTGGGATTGAAGAAGCGCAGGTGACGCGCCGTCGGGCGCAGCGCCGAATCATCCGCCAAGCAGCGGAAGATTTGCTTCACCTCGTCGACCGACAAACCCGAAGGCACGTCGAACATGATTTGCGAGCGCATGGGCTTGGCGCGCGGCCGATAGCCGGGCTCCGGCACGCGGCAGGTCCACATCTCCCAGAGGGTGAGACCCAGCGCGTACATGTCATCTTCCGGGCTCGCGCCGCCGGAGCGCAGGCGTTCAGGGGCCATGTAGTTCGGGGTGCCGCCGTCTGGCGGGGCGCCGGGCCTACGGGCACTGAGGCGTGCGCGCTCCTGCGCGAAACCGAAGTCCAAGATGATGGCGCGGTCGCCCGTGACCATCACGTTGCCGGGTTTGAGATCCCCGTGCACCAAGCCTTGCGCGTGGATCGCGGCCAAGCCGGCCGCCACTTCGCTGGCTATTTTGCGGAACTCGTCCGCCGTGTAGCCGCCCTGGGCTTTGCGGCGCCGGATATGGGTATGCAGGGTTTGCCCGGCGATGTGCTCCATCACCAGGATCGGACCCCACGGGCTCGGCGCAAGGTCATGCACTCGGCACACGTTGGGGTGGCTCACCGAGCGCGCGAGCAGCAGCTCTTGGCGCAGCGCCTCGTCGTCACCCGGCATGCGCGACTCTTCACGCACGACTTTCAGCGCACCCGGCTGCTGCGTGCTGCGGTCGTAGGCGAGGAACACCTCACCCATGCCCCCCTTGCCAAGGCTCTGCCGGATCTCGTAACGGTCGTTGACGACGGTTCCGTGCCCTAACGGCGGGACATTTTTCGGGGATTGAGCCATTCAGAGCGGCGCTTGGGCGAGGCAGTAGCGTCCTCGATTTAGCGAGACACTGCAATCCGTTTGGGACCACTGGAGCTGGCGATCCGCCGTTGGGCCCTGGACCCGGGCGCGCGCCCCATGGTACACGCCCTCCTGGCTCGGTCACTCGACCGGCCCGTGACTGCGGTCTTACGAGGCTTTTTTGCCGAAATTCGGCAAAAGGTCCTCACAGGGAAGCCGGTGCGATACCGGCGCGGCCCCCGCCACTGTAACCGGGGACAGAGTTCGACAAATCCACTGGGCGAAGAGCCTGGGAAGGGTCGGGCCGAGGACGATCCGGAAGCCAGGAGACCTACCGCGCTCACGACCATTGTCCCCATTTTGGGGGCAACGGTTCGACTTGCGATTCCGCGGGGTGCGGAAGCGAGACGACGTAGGGCTGCGATCTGCGCCCCGTGCCGTTTCCATCTTCCTACCCTGCAATCGCGCTTCTCGGAGGTTCAGATGGCGAAATCGCACTTATTGGTGTTGGGACTCATTCTCACGGGCAGCTCGGTCTTCGCGGCCTGCAGCAGCGACATCACGATCAACGGCAGCGGCGGCGCGGGCGAAGCGGGCGCCAGTGATGCTGGCGCGGGCAATACGGCCGGTGGCACGAGCGTGGGTCAAGGCGGCGAAGCGGGCAGCGCCACGCCAAGCGAGGGTGGCGAAGGCGGAGAAGGCGGCGCTCCAGTGATCGTTCCGACGGGTCCGCTCGATCCGCAAACGGTCGTCGTGCCCGCGGTATCGACGGCCAAGCTGAACCACTTGTTGGTCGGCGGCACGGACTTCATGAAGACCGAGGTGGTCAGCGTCGCGCTGGCCGATGGCGCGGTCGCCAAGGGCAACACCTACGACGACGGCGACGTCATTGCCGTCAGCAGCGCGGGCGTGGGCTTCGTGCTCGAGCGCACCAACGACAAGCTGCACATCATCGAAAATGGCAAGAGCACGACCGAGGTCGACCTCAGCGCGCCGGGCACGGCGACCGCCGCCATCGACAACAAGGCCTACGTGCCGTTTCTGAACACGAGCGCGATCGCGATCGTGGATCTGGGCGATGGTACCGTCTCGCGACGCATCGACTTGAGCGCCTACGACGTCGCGGGCGACGGCGACGGAAGCGTCGATGTCTCGGCCGGAATTTACGATCCGACGGCGGAGATCGCCTACTTCGTGCTCGGGCGGATCGATCGCAAGACGATCGTGGCGCCTGATTATCGCTTGGCCTGCTCCAAGTCGCCGGGCCTGATCGTCGGCATCGACGTGAAAACCGACGCGATCGTGGACTTGAACGGCGCGCTGCCGGGCAAGGCCGTCGAGCTCCAGCTCGCCAATCAAACCTCGTTGTCCATCAACGCCGACGGCAGCGCGCTGTACGTGTTGAACGCGGGTTGCTACTCGGCGAACAAGCTGACCGGCCAAGGCCTGGAAGTCGTCGACACGACCGACGGCACGACCACGGTTGCTTATGCCCCCACCGGGACGGACTTCCTCAGCTCGCTGATCTTGACCAAGGGCAGCGAAGCGCTGCTCGAGTCGTTCGACTCGACTGGCACGAAGCACTGGAACACGCTCGACATTGCCGCTGGCAAGCTGGTCGGTGCCGAGTTGAAGGGCGTACCGGACGCCGTGACCTACGACGGCACGAGCTTGCTCGGTGTCTCCGTCGCGGGCAACGTCGGCGCCGTCGTGCGCTATGCCATCGCCACGGGCACGTCGACGCAGATCAGCGAGACGTCGTGGGCCGGAGAGTATAGCTCCGCATCCTCGACTGCGCTCGTCGAGTGACGAAAAGGCAGCGCGGCTAACTTCGCTCGACGCCGCGCTGCCACCAAATCGGTAAGGGTTCCGCGCCTCGAGCGCATGCGTGACCGAAACGCGCACGCGCTCGAGCGTGGACCGCGGTCGCGCTGCGGGGCAGCGTTGCTCGCGATCGGCGCGCTGCTACCTTGAAATGGGTGACGCGAGCGCTGAGAGCTTTGGTGATTGGCATCGTGACGGTGGCATTGTCGCCAGTCGTCGCCTGCGGCCAAAGCGCGCTACCGCCACCGAAGCCTGCGCCTCAAGCGGACATCGAGACCCGTGCCGCGCCGCTCAAGCAGCCGCGTGAGCTACCGCGCTTGCTCGCACCGCCGCCTGCCTACGGCAACAAGATCGTGATGGCGCGCTCGGCGCCGCGCGAGACTGAGAACTAGCGCTCACTCCGCTTGCAGGGTGATGCCAGACCAGGCTACGCCGCCGCGGTTGTCGTGCGCGAGCGCCCAAACCCGGAACGGGCCGGGGGTTTTGGGCGCGTAGAACTCGGTCGAGAAGCCGTCGTTCCAGCCCGTCGTTGCGTCATTCAGCAGGCGCACGGGGGATTTGAAGCCGCCGGCTTCGGTGTAGTAGTTGATCCACATCTGCTCGCCGACCTGCCGCCCCAGCAACTGGACCGAGACGTCGTCTTGGTCTTGGTTTTTGGGATCGGCCTTGTCAATCAACGGGTGCAGGTTGTACCCGGGGCAGCTGGAGTCCCCGTCGTCCGCGCAGGTGGGCACGCAGCGCTCCGGACGGTCGGAGCAGCTGAAGGCGAAGTCCGCAGGATCGCTCGAGCCGGAGGTGCAGGTGTCATCCAAGCAGATCGCTTCGGGATCGCCACTGGCAGCTTCGGATTCTGGGGTGAACGGGCGGCCCTTGAAGCTGAAGCCGCTGATGACGGGGTTGTTGTTGGAGAAGCTGCGGAACGAGTAGACGGCCGAGTAACCCGCCACGAAATCATCGGCGCCGAGCAGGGTGCCCTTCTCGTCTTTGCAGCCGATGGGGAACGCCGTCTCTTCGCTGGTGGGGATCGGCGTCAACGTGCCCGCGCAGACCGCGTAGAAGACGTACGCGATGCCGTAAGCCGCGTTGCGGCTGTCCGTCGGTGCGGGACGGCTCGAGATGATGTCCGTCGGCATGTCGAACGACATGCTGTCGCTGTTCAGCGTGAACGTCGGGTTACCCTTGTCGTCGACGAAGACGCCCGGTTGACCGAAGCAGGCGTAATACAAGTCACCAGCCGGATCGAAGCAGGGGCCGGACCACACCACCTGCACCGGGCGCGGGCGCTTCGGCGAGGCGTCGGTCCACAGCATCTTCAGCTTGATACCCTTTTGACCGGGTTGGGCGTACGGAAAATCCTTCTGTACGCCGAGGATGCGCAAGGAGTGCAGCTCGCTCGGCGGATCGAAATCAGGCCCGCAACCAAGCGAGAAAAACGCCAGGAACGCGGCCAAGCACGGGATGCCCAAACTGCGAAGAGTCGCGATGCGCATCAGAATTCCCCTCTCATGCCCAGGCTGGGGATGATCGGAATGCCGGTTTGATAGGACACGCGGCTGTAGTTGTAGTTGTAGCTTAGGCCTTCGACCGCGGCATTGTTGTAAACGTTCTGGATGTCCAAGTACGCCGAGAAGCGCCACGTCTTGAACTGCCAGCGCTTGTCGACGCGCAAGTCCAACTGGTGAAAGAGCGGCAGCCGCTTGCTGAACGGCTGACCTTGCAACGGGCTGTACGCGCCCGAGTCGGCCGCATACAGCGCCGGGAGCGCCGGGTACGGCAGCGTCGGCGTGTCCAAGCTGCCGGATACGATGCGGAAGCGCCCGCCGAACTCCCAACCGCGCCCCAAGCGATAGCTACCGAGCATGATCAGGTTGTGCGTCTGATCGTATTGAAACAGATACTCCGGACTGTTCGCAGTGTCGCGCCGCACGCTGCGCGAGAGGGTGTACGCAACCCAGCCGAAGAAGCGCTTGTCCGGCTTCCACTTGAGCAAAGTCTCGAGGCCGATGACCGAGCCCAACCCTTGGTTGCTGTAGACGTAGGCACCCGAGGCGCTGGGCGCGCGCGAGACCTGGTTCGTGAGGTCCTTGTAAAAGCCCTCCACGCTGATTTCCACTTGGCGCGTGATCTCTTGCTCGACGCCGATCGAGTAGTGAGTCGCGCGGTTGGACGTCAGGCCCGGTGTGCCGAAGACGGGGTTCGTCTCCTGGAATTGCGGCGGCGAGTAGTACAGGCCCGCTCCGCCCTTGAGCGTGGTGCGCCGCGAAATCTTTTCGGGGTGCTCTGGGTCGGCACCTTTGATCAAGTCGTAACGGGCGTTGATGCGCGGCGCGAAATCCGAATGGCCCGTGTCGCGCGCGTAGTCGACGCGCATGCCGGGCACGATACGCAGGCGCTGCGTCGGCTGCAGCTCGGCCTCGGCGTACCAACCCGGACGAAACACGGTGCTCTCGACGTGGGATTCTTTGGGCGGCTTGCTCGCGAACGGGCCCGGATCTGGCTCACCGGGACGCGGAGGTTGCGGGAAGCGAACGGTGACCTCGTACGGCGCGGTGAGGAAGTCGAGACCCGTGTTCAACTTCACGCCCGGGGCGATTTTGAACCCGAACTCATGCCTCGCGTAAATCGAGGTGTTGTCCAGGTTGAACAAGAAATTGCCCACCGAGAACCCAATCGAGTCATGCCCGACCGCGAGCATCGAGTTGCTCGATACCGACTTCGTGAGGTCCGTCTCGTACAACGCCTGAGCGCGGTAGAACGAGGTCCCGAAGCTCAAGTTGCCGCCGAATGCCGGGTCTTGCGCGGCCGGATCGGTGACGATGATCTTGAATTTGTCGTCCGAGCCGAAAAAGCGCAGGCTGAAACGTGAAGAAGCGGTCTTGTGATCGATGATCGCCTGGTAGTCGTAATACACGGGCGCGGAAGTGACGCTCGAGCCGGCGTTCTCCAGCACGGGCTTCAGCCACAGATCGATCCAGCTGCGCCGGCCGGCGATCGCGAACGTCCAATCCTTTACCGGGAGCGGGCCTTGCAACATCAGCCGACCGTCGATCAAATCGACCTGAGCCATGCCGTGAAAGCAGCCTTTGCGATCGGTGGCCACACCGTACGGACCCGTGCATTGCGTGTCGGGGCTGCGCAGCCCGACATCCACGATGCCGCCGCCGACGCGGCCGTAACGCGCGCTGAAGTTGCCGGGATAAAAATCGATTTTATCCAGCAGCTCGGTCGGCACCACGCTGGACAGGCCGCCGAAGTGATACACGAGGGGCACCAGGGTGCCGTCGACATAGACGTTGGTGTCGTTGGGGGAAGAGCCGCGCACAATCAAGAACCCAGCCAGGCCCGGCGGGCGCGCGACACCCGGCAAGCTCTGCAGCGACCGGAGCGCGTCACCGCTCGTACCGGGAATGCGATCGATCTCGCGCCGCTCGATGGTGCGGCGCGTGACCTCACGCGGCGGACGCTCACCCTCGACAGTGATTTCGATGCCTTCGGAGACCGGCGCCAAGCGGTAGGTGGCCTCGGTCTCCTCACCGACGACGACTTCTTCTTGATTCTCGACGGGCTGAAAGCCTGCCGACTCGATGCGCACCTTGTACTTGCCCGGGGGCAGCTCGCGGAACTCCCACTTGCCGGTTTCGTCGGTCACTATTTGACGAAGTGAGCCGTCCGGCAAGGTGACGGTCACCGTGGCACCGGCCAGAGCCGCATTCGTGTCGGCGAGCCGCACGCCGCCGATGAGGTTGCCCGTGGTGGGCGCGGGCGGCGGCGCTTCGGCCGCGGGCTTCGGGGTGAGCGTAAACGAGTAGCGGTACGGGATGACGACGGGGATCGGCGCGCCGTCACGCGTGGCGGGCGTGAACTTGAACTTGAGCGCTGCGGCTTGCGCGGCTTCGTCGAAGCCGTTGCCGACCGGCGCCGGCACGTCGGCTTTGGTGACATTGCCCTCGCGATCGACCGTGAGCTTGAGCGTGACGTCGGCTTGCAGCCCGGCTTTCTCGGCCTCGGCCGGATACTCCGCGTGCTCGAAGTGCGTCAGCTCGGGCAGCACGATGACGGGCTTCTTGGGCGCGTCCTTGGCTGGCTCGGCGGGGCGAATCACGGCGCCCGAGATGCCGCTCGGTACGGCACCCTGATCGCTGGGCACGTCATCCGAGGGCGCGGGCTGCGCGGCCACGAGCGACGGCTCGGCCAGCACCGTTGCTACCACCACCAAACACGAAACGGAGAGCCGGGCTCGGGCAAATACCATGGACAACCCGCTACTTCGCTAGTGCACGAGCGCTCACAAGACAAGCCTTTCCGCGCGCGCCGGCCGTTTCGCGACCAAAGCTTTGTGGGTTGCGAGCCCGGGCACGCGGTACTACGCGAGGCGAAGTGAAAGTCGCCACCTGGAACGTGAACTCCATCCGTGCACGCCTCGACCACGCTTGCGATTGGCTGGAGCGCACGCAGCCCGACGTGCTGTGCATGCAAGAAACCAAGGTCGTGGATGACGACTTTCCCACCGATGAGTTCATGCGCCTGGGTTACGGCGTGGCCATGGCGGGGCAGCTCTCGTACAACGGCGTGGCGATTCTGTCGCGCCTGCCCATGAAAGAAATCAGCATCGGCCTCTCCGGGCAGGCGCCCGACGCGGACCGGCGCGCGATCGCGGCCACGATCGCTGGCGTGCGTATTTTTTCCGTATACGTACCCAACGGCAAGACCGTAACCTCGCCCTCGTTTCCAGAGAAGCTGGGTTGGCTCGAGCGCTTGCGCGTGACCTTGGACGAGACCGCCAACCCGAACAGCGACGTGCTGGTGTGCGGCGATTTCAACATCGCGACCGACGAACGCGACGTGTACGCACCCGAGCTGTTTCGCGGCAAAGTGCACTTTCATCCCGACGAGCACCGGGCGCTGGCTAGGATCCGTGATTTCGGTCTAAAGGATGCGTTTCGTGAGCACCACGCAGAAGGCGGGCTTTACAGCTGGTGGGACTATCGCGGCGGTGGCTTCCGCAAGAACGAAGGCCTGCGCATCGACTACGTGTTCCTCTCGGAATCCCTCGTCAAACGCTGCACCAGCGTGACCATGGATAGCGAACCGCGGCGGCTCGACAAACCGTCCGATCACATCCCGGTGACGGTCGAGCTCGCCTAACACCGCAGGTCGCCGCGGCGGTGGTTAGCGGTTGCGGTCGGAGCGTGACACCACCAAATCCGGCTCGCTCAACGCTGCGCCGACCCTGAACACGCCGCTCGCGCGCTGCTGCCCGCGCGCGTAATGCAGTGGGGTGACGCCGTAGGCGCGCTTGAAGTGGCGATTGAAATGGCTCTGATCGCCGAAGCCACACAGGTTTGCGACCTCGACCGGCGCCTCGCCCTGCATCAACAAGCGGCGCGCTTTTCCGAGCCGAAGCGCCATTTGATAGGCGTGCGGGGGCAAGCCGTAGCGGCGCTTGAACGCGCGCAGGGCTTGAAAGCGGCTCAAGCCCGCCCTGCTCGCCAAGGTCTCGAGATCGATGTCCAACCCTTCTTCATGCAGGCATTCGCGCATCCGCGCCGTGCCGCGAATCGGCGGGCCTTCCAGGCTCAGGGGGCGCTCCGGCATGCCGGCGATCAGCCCGTGCACCATCACCTCGGACAGCTGCAAGAGCTCGGACTGCAGCTGGAGCGCCGATGCTTCGGGCTCGAACGCTTCGAAAAAATGGCTGAACCGCTCACTCAGTACCGGGCTGAGCGCCTGAATGGCCGACGACCACTGCGGACGCATCGTGGTTCCCGGCTGCTCAGCCAGCCACTCTTCCAATAACGGGGGAGTGAACTCGAGCACCTTGAAGGATCCGGGAAGGCCCGCCTCCGGCCGTCCGATGGTCAGCTCGTCCGGCCGTTGGCAGAGCACGAAGCCGGGCGCCCCATAATGTGCCCGACCACCGAGGCCGACGGGACCGCGCCACGTTTCGAACACCACTACGTAGAAATTGTGCGAAACGACGCGCCACTCCCGCGGGGAATTCTCGGCGTCCATCATGTCGAAGCCGGGCGTCGCGAGCGAGCGTCGAAAGCCGATGATTTCCTGCACTGCGTGGTTCCCCGTGCTCATCGCGGCGCGGGTAGCGTTGCACGCGGCCGGCGGTACCGCAAATCACGAGCCGCGCGTCGGGGTTCTAACTCGTCTTGAAGCCGAACCCGGCCTGGCACGAGCGCGCGACCTCCACGCTCACCCGTCCGCGCTCGAAGTACCCTTCGAGCTGGGGCTCACTCTCGAAGGCGCGGGTGACGCGCGACAGCGACACCAAATACACCAATTCCCGGGCCAGCCCGCCACCGCGCACGGCGCGGCACGCCGCCTCTACCGAGCTTGCGATGTCCTGCCCGAGGCCGAACAGCTCGCTCACGATGTCCTGAAAAGAGGCGCCCAAGCGCACTGCGCGCGCCGCGAAGTGGCGACGTGCCAGCTCGCGCCGCCGCGAGCCCTCGAGCACGCCTGCGCCACGCTCGAGCAGCAACGCGCGACCCTCTTCGTCGTCGGCGCTCTTGGCCGAGCCGACGCGAAATAGCGCGAGCGCCTCGCGCTGAGCAAGCACGCGCGGCCGTACGTGCCCTTCGACCTCGTGCAAGACGATGCGCTTGACCTGTTCCCGGGTGTGCCACAAGCCGGGGCGAACACCGATGAAGCCATCGCCCACCGCTGCGGCCGCAGCCTGGCTCGCGCGCACTTGAACGCGCACGGGTAGGCCCGCAGTGGCGCGTTCCAGCGCACAGAACAGGCTGCTCGGATCGCCGCGATCGTCGCTGCGATGCAATTTGGCGGGTGGGTCTTCGGGCGCCGCGATCCAGCGCGCGGCCCAGGCGTCTGCCGCTTCGGCGTCCGCCGACACTTCGAGCGGAAAGCGACCCGCGCAGTGCCCGAGGAATGCGGGCGTATCGATGGTCTCGGCGGCCGCCGCCTCGCATTCCAGCTCGAGCGCGCGCTCGGCATAGGCAGCGCCGAGCGCGCCGAAACCGCCGATCGCCGTGGCTGCAGTCTGCAATGCCGCGCGCAGGCTGCCCAGATCCGGTCGTGGCCCGTACTCGAAGCGCGGCTCGCGCCCGCGGCCCGAGCCGAAGTCGGCGATCAGCGCCTCGCGCTCGGCAGCGATGTTCAATGGCTGCGCGCGATCGATGAGCCGAACCTCGCTCTCGACCCGACGCAGCAGCTGCTGGGTGTTCTGAAAAAGTGGCGTGCGATCCAGCTCGATCACACCGCGCGGCTGCGGAGTGATCGGCATGGTCTAAAGCTTGTTGGCAGCGATGTTCGCGAGCTCGCTGCGTTCGCCCTTGCTGAGCAAAATGTGGCCCACGATCGGCTCGCCGCGCAGGCGGTCGGCGGTGACCGAGAGCCCGTTCGTGGAGTTGTCGACGTACGGGTTGTCGATCTGGAACGGATCGCCGGTGAGAATGATCTTCGTCCCCTCACCGCAACGGGTGATGACCGTCTTGACCTCGTGCGGGGTCAAGTTCTGGGCCTCGTCCACGATCACGTACTGGTGGGGCAAGCTGCGGCCGCGAATGTACGTCAGCGGCTCGACCTGCAGTTGGCCCGCGTCGAACAGCTCTTCGAAGCCACGCACGCCGCGGCGCTTGCTGCCACCCGCAACCAGCAAAAATTCCAAGTTGTCGTAGATCGGCTGCATCCAGGGATTGAGCTTTTGATCGACGTCACCCGGCAAGAAGCCAATGTCGCGACCGAGCGGCATCACCGGACGGCTGACGAGCAAGCGCGCGTAGGCGCCGTCGTCCACGACGCGCCGTAGGCCGGCGGCGAGCGCGAGCAGGGTTTTGCCCGTACCGGCCTTGCCGACGAGGGTAATCAACTTCACGTTGTCGTCGAGCAAGAGGTCGAGCGCGAACGCTTGCTCTTTGTTGCGCGGGCGAATGCCGAGCAGGCCTTCACGCGGCGTCTTCAACGCGCGCACTTCACGCGGCTCGTGGTGAAAGCGACCGAGGGCGGTGCGTGGACGAGCGCTGTCGTCGCGCAGCACCACGCACGCGTTGGGATTGATTTTATCGGCGTCCGCGGGCTTGAGCGAGCTCGACTCGAAGAACTTGTCGAGCTCGGCCGCGGTCACCTGCAGCTCGATGATGCCGGTCTCGACGCGATCGAGATCGACCGCGGAATTCTCGTAGGTCTGGGTGATGAGGCCGAGCGCATCCGCGCGGATGCGCAGATTCACGTCCATGGTCACGAAGATCGTCGGCTTGTCCGGGGACTCGTCGCGGAACTCCAGGGCGGTCTGCAAGATCGAGTTGTCACCCGTGTTCGGGTTGAGCGCGATCTTGAGCTCCAGGCGGCGCTGCGGGACGTGCACCCGAAGCGTGCCTCCGTCTTGCAACTCCACTCCTTTGGACAGCGGGCCCTTGGCGCGTTGCGCATCGAGCAAGCGCGACACGGTGCGCGCGTTGCGACCGCGTTCGTTGGCGTCACGCTTGAACTGGTCGATCTCTTCGATCACGTAGATCGGCAGGATGACGTCGTTGTCCTCGAACTTCAGGAAGGCGTGCGGGTCGTGGATCAGAACGTTCGTGTCGAGGACGTAATTCTTTTTCATCGTGACCTTGGCGCCTGCGGCGCTGGCGTTGGGCGGATAACCTTGCCCGCACTTACGCGCAACGAGGAAACCCAGCGCTCCTGCTTACGGCCCGAAGGCCCGCACAAATGCCGTGTCACATCCATATCTTAAGCAGTGAAACGCGGCACTCGTGAGCAGGGCGCAGGCTGCACCGTCAGAGGTTGGGCCACGTGCGCGGACCCGCGCTAGGCTCGGCCCGTGACTGGGCGCTCCCGCTCCTATTGGCTTTCGGCAGCTGCGCTCGCTTATGTATGCGTGGGCGCCGCGCACATGGCGGGCAGCCCCCTTCCCTGGCTTGCGCTCTTGGCGCTCCCCGCGCTGCTCTGGGAAGCCTGGCGACGCACGGCGGTCCCGGCCGGCAAAGACGACGTCTCGCCAGCGTCACGCAGCGCGCTGCGCGCCGTGGCATGGGGCAGCTTGATGTGGGTTGCCGCGCGCACCGGCCCCGCGGGTCGGCCCGCGCTGGATGCGGCCGCCAATTTGGGCACTGGCACGGCGGCCGTCGCGGTGCTCGTCGCGATCGCTCGCATCGCCGCACGGCCCGGCTTGCTGAAGCCACCAAGAGCGGCGCTATCACTGGACGCGGCCACGTTCGCCGGCTTCTTGTGGGCGGTCGCCACCGCGCTGCCGCTCGGCTTCGCGCTGCTGCCAGCCGAGCGCGTGCGGCTCGATCCACTGATGATCGACTACGCGACGACCAGCGCAGCGATTGCGTCGCTCTTGGTCTTCGTCGCGGCGAGCTTCCGCATGCATGCGCTGAGGCGGCTGGAGCTCGGCGTGGGCGACCGGGCTGCCGGCGCGCTGTCCCTGGCCATCACCACGTTCTCCGTCGCGATCCCAGCGGGTTTGTTGGACGTCGCGCCACCCGACCGCATCTTGCCCGTCGCGGTGTGCGTGGCCGCGCTGTCGATGACCTGGGCCGCGACCACACCCGAGCCGACGACGGTCTCCAGCGGGCTACGCGGGATCCTGTCGATCCTGATCTTGGGCACACCGATCATCTTGGGCGCCGGCGCGATCGTGCGCTCCGCGCCGGAGCATTCAGGGGCGGTGCTGCTCAGTGCCACGACGCTCTGCATTTTCGTGGGTCTGATCGCGCGCGCCGTGGCAAAGCCGCTCGGGCCCGAGCAATCACGCTGGCTCGACGCCATCGAAGCGGCCAGTCGCGGCGCGCTGCAGCCCGAGCCGGATTCGGCGCTGCGCGCTGCGCTCGAAGCCCTCGGCAAAACGTCGACCACACCCGACGCGCGGCCCGCCATCTTCCGCAACAGCCCGCCAGAGATGTTGTCCGTCGATGTCGCCGGCTACCTGCACGTCGAAGCCGCAGATGCGCCCCAGCGCCTGTACGAGCTAGCCGCGGAAGAGCCAGAGCGCACCCTGCGCGCCGAAGCGTTGGGCGCGCTCGCCGTGCGCCGCCCCGAGGTCCGCCCCCTCATCGCGTGGTTCGACGATCGCCACGCGTTCTCGGCCACCCTGGTCGTGGACGAAGATGGGCCCATCGGCTTCATCTTGCTGCCCGCGGGCACCCGCACCTCGACGATGACGCTGGAAGAGGCGCGAGCGGTGCGTGTGCTCGGCGATCGCATCAGCGCGCTCTTGGCCGTCTCATCGGCCCTCGCGCGCTCGCGCGAACGCGAGCTCAAAGCCGTCTCGCGCGCGGACCGCGTCGACGACGAGTGCAAGCGTCTCGAGCACATCATCTTCGCCTCGTCCGGGCGGCACGTAGAGCTCTCGGAACGCCTGGCGCGCACCGTGCGCACGACCGCGTACAGCCCCGCCGCGCGCCAGGCTCTCGAACGCTTACAGCGGCTCGGCAAGCAAGGCGCGCCGGTCTCACTGCTCGCTCCGCCGGGCGTCGAGGCGATAGGCTGGGCTGCCCATGCCCACTTGGAGAGCCCGCGCGCGGGCGGCGCGTTCCTGGTCGTCGATGGCACGAACCCCGCGGAGCACGCGCGCGAAATCTGGGAAGACAAGGACCGCTCGCCGCTGGTGCTGGCCGATGGCGGAACGCTCGCCATCTTGGACGTCGCGGTCTTGCCGCTCGAGATCCAAGACTTGATCGCGCAGTCACTCGCGCGCCGCTCCCTCGTGCCGAGCGTTTCGTCGGTGGAAAAGATCGGCTTGATCGTAACGTTGCGCGTGCCGCTCGCGCGCTTGCTGGAGGAGCAACGGCTGAGCCGAGACTTTGCGCGCTGGCTCGGCGCGAGCGAGGTCGTGTTACCGACGCTCGCCGAGCGCGCCGAAGATTTGCAGGCCCTAGCGCTCGAAAGCCTGTCGCGCGTCGGGCTCTCATTGCGCGGCGAGCCGCTCGGTCTCGAACCGGCGGCGATGCGGCTGCTCGCCGAGTACGACTGGCCCGGCAACGAGCTGGAGTTCCGCGCCCGCTTGCTGTCCGCCGCGCGCCGCGCGCCCGGCACCGTGGTGCGCGCCGAAGACCTGCTCGCAACGGGCTTCGCCCCTGCCCCACCGAGCAGCCCCGAGCTGAGCCCGGCCCCGGCTCCAGTGTCGCTAACGCGCCGGCCACGTGCGCGAAGAGCACCGCGCGGGCGGTAAGACCGCTCAACGCGTCAAGATGGCGTCTGCGATTGCATTGCCGGCGTCCTTGGCCGCAGCGTTGTCTTGGTTTTCAAAGGCGAAGCCAAGCAGGACGCTATTTTCGAAGCGCCGAGAGAACGCGGGCGTGGCTTGCTCTGCCAAGGTCACCGAGCAATCGACCACGATTTTATTGGGTCCGTGCGACGTGGCCAGCTCGTAGACGGCGCCGGCGACGGGCACGGCTGCACCAACCGCGACTGCGGTGTGATGGCTCGCCGGAACTCCGCGCCAGAAGCGCACGTACAGGTCGACTCGCGGAGCATGCGGGTGGTCGTACTTCGAGGTGTAGAGTTGACTGTCCATCCCGGCTTCTTTCAAGCGATCACTGATGGTATCCGCCAGCGTTGCGACGCCGCCGCCTTCGTCAGCAGTGTTCACCTGATCGCTAATGTCGATCACAATTGCCACTTGTTGCCGCTGGGGGACCTTGTAGCCGCGTAACGTTCGCTGACCAGATGCGCAACCCAGCGCCGAGATGCCCACACCCAACAACACGCCCGCGCGCAACGAACATAGGGCCATCTCGGAAATTTATTACACAATCCCCGGTCTCCCGTGGAGCCCGTTCGTCCACTGTCGACGGGAGCGCGCATGCGGACTACCCTCCGATTGTAATCGTGAGTACCGCGCCCATCACCGAGCGAAGGAAACTGGGCGGTCGTTTCGTGATCGAGCGCGAAGTGGGCCGGGGCGGCGCGGGCATCGTGTACCGCGCTTATGACCTCCAAAGCGCGCAGGTCGTGGCCTTGAAGGTGATTGCGTCGTCCGAGGCGGGGGACGCGCCCGAAGAGGAAGCCCGTTTCACGCGTGAAGGGCAGCTGCTCGAGAACCTGGACCATCCCGGGATCGTCAAAACCCTGGGCTTCGGCGTGCTGGACGACAGTGGTCTGCCGTTCGTCGCCATGGAATGGCTCGAGGGGGAGGATCTGTCGGCGCGCCAAAAGCGAGAACCGCTGACGATTCCGCAGGCCATCGAGCTCACGATTCATGCGGCCGAGGCATTGCAGTACGCACACGCCGCGGGCGTCATCCACCGCGACATCAAGCCGGGCAACTTGTTCTTGCGCAAGGCGCCGGGGAACGAAGGCTTTCTCGGCCCGTGGCAGGTCAAGTTGGTGGATTTCGGCGTGGCCGCCAAGAGCGATATCCGCATCACGCGCACGGGTGATGTCGTCGGCACGCCCGCGTACATGGCGCCCGAGCAAGCGCGCGGCGACGCACCGATCGACGCGCGCTGTGACATTTACTCGCTGGGCGCCACGCTGTTCGAGCTAATCGCCGGGCGCCCACCGCACGTTGGCCCCACGGTGATCGCGACTTTGGCGCGCTTGGTCACCACGGCTCCGCCCCGGCTCAGTGAGCTGCGCCGCGACACACCGCCCGAGGTCGACAACCTAGTCAGCCGCATGCTGCACACCGATCCCGCTGCCCGTCCGAACGACATGGCCGAGGTGCTGGAGATGCTGCACGACGCCTCGGGCGACGCTGAGCGCCTCAGCTGGATCGACCTGCAGCAGGATCCTGCGCGCTCTTCGCGCCTCGGCTCCAGCGCTTCGCGCCTGGTCACCTCGATCGTCGCCATTCGCTTTGGTACGGCTTCGGCGCGTGAGCGCGCCTTGGAGCAACTCCGGCAACGCGGCGCGGACGCCGTGCCCCTCGGTCAAGATTCGATCGTCGCGCATTTGGGCGCACGGCGCGCGGTCGGCAACGAAGCCGCGGTGGGGCTCGAGCTCGGTCGGCGCTTGGCGCGCGCGGGCGCGCGCGTCGGAGTCGCCAGCGGGCGCGCGCGGCTCGATTGGGCGCACGACACGGGCGACGTGCTGCCCGTGGGCGAGGTCGTCGATCGCGCATCATCGCTGTCCCGCGATGCCGAAGCCGGTGTCGTACTGGCCGATGCGACGACCAGCGAGCTCGGGCGCGGGCGCTATGAGTTCCGCACCCGCGACGACGGCTCGTCGGTCGTCGGTGAGCCCGTGCATGGCCGCCGCGGCTCGGGCGGCGCGCCCTTCGTCGGCCGCGATCCCGAGCTGGCTCAAGTGTTGAGCGCGTTCGAGCGCTCGCGCCTGGACGTGACTCCGATCTTGGTCTCGATCGCCGGACCTCCGGGCATCGGCAAAAGCCGGCTGCGGCGTGAGGTGATGGCGCGCATTTCCGCGCAAGCCGGAGCGCCGCACATCGTCTTGCAACGCAGTGAAGCGTACGCCCAGGGCCACGCGCTCGGTGCCGCGGCCGACGTGCTGCGCGGCATCATCAGCCTGCCCAAAGGCGCGACCAGCGCCGAGGCCGCCAAAGCCATCATCTCCCGCCTCGGCCCGTCCACGCGCGACGAGCTGACGGCCAAAAACCGAGAGCTGCTCGCGCGCTTACTGGCCAACGAGCCACTGCCCGAGGGTCTGGATCCACGCGGCTCGCGCGACGTGTTGTGGCTCGCCATGACCGACCTCGTGCTGCAAGTCGCCACGAACGAGCAGACCGCGATCTTGATGGAAGATTTGCAGTGGGCCGATCCCGAGAGCATCGGCTGGCTCGATCACATGCTGGGTCGCGCCACCGGTCGCGCGCTGGTGGTGATGGCGCTGGTGCGCCCCGATTTCTGGTCCGAGCAGGGCAGCCGCTTCGCCGGTCGCGACCACGTACGGCTCGAGCTTCGGCCGATCTCCAAGCGCGCTTCGCGCGCCATCGCCCGCGCCGTGGTGGGCGAGAACGTGCCGGAGGACATCGTCGATCGAATCGCCGAGCAGGCCGCCGGTTTGCCGCTATTTGCCGAAGAATTGGCGCGTTTGAGCGCATCCGGGCGAGACACCGCGCACGCGCCGACGATCGAAGCCGCCATCCAAGTGAGCTTGGATGCGTTGGACGAAGAGTGCCGGGATGCGGTGGGGCGCCTGAGCGTGTTCGGTTTGACGTGTTGGGATTCGGCGCTCGAAGCCCTCGGCATGCCGCGCGCGGAGAGCGTGATGAAAGCGCTCGTGGCTTCCGAGATCTTGATGGAGCAGAACGTATCGCGCTTCCCGGGCACGCGTGAGTGGGTGTTCAAGCACGCCCTGGTGCGTGAGGTGGCGTACGCTTCGCTCGGTGAGCGCGAGCGCAAAGAGCTGCACGCGCTCGCCGCCTCTTGGCTCACGTCCATGGGTGAGGATTCGGCCACGGTCGCCGGTCAGTACGATCTCGGCGCCCAGCACGTGCGCGCCGCCGAGCACTGGGCACGCGCCGCGCAGCGCGCGCTCGCCGCCAACGCGCTGACCGATGCAATGACGATGGCCGAGCGCGCGCTGATGTTCGCCGAGGACAAGCCGGCGGGCTTCTTGCGCGCCTCCTACTTGGACGAAGCCTGGAGCCGGCTCGATCCGCGCGCGAGCGACCGCGAATCAGCCATTTTTTCGATGGAAGACAACGTCTACGACGAGCCGAGCGCGGTGCGTGCGCGCGGTGCTCGTGCCCGTTACGACGACGCCCGCGGCTCCGGCGAAGGCATCAGCGAGCGCTTGGCCGAGACTCGGGACCAAGCCGCGGCCCTGGGCTTACTGGACGAGGAAGCCCGCTGCTCGGCCGTGCTCGCGTTGCGAGTCGCGTTCGCAGGCCGCTTTGCCGAGGCCGAGGCCGAGATCAAGCGCCTGCTCAAGTTGGCTCAGCAGCAGACCACGAGCGCCGCTGCGGTGGACGCTTATCAAACTCAAGCCATCGTGCGCCAAACTCAGGGCTCGCTGGCCTCCGCGCTAGAAGCGCGCCGCAACGCAGCCAGCGCCGCGCGCGGTGCGGGCCTCAAAGAGCGCGAAGCGATGCTGATGACGAACCTCGGCTTCGCGCTCACCACGATCGGCGCGCGTCAGGAGGCGCGCACCGCGCTCGAGACGGGCCTCGCCCTGTCGGACGCCATCGGCAGCTTGGGCGCCGTGCGCCACGCGCAGATGAACTTGCTCGGCTGGGCCGCGACCTTCGGCAATGACCGGCACTTGGAAGCGCATCTCGCCGAAGTGCGCGCCGACGCCGACGCCGCAGCCACGGGCGTTTGGGCTGCCCCGGACCGCGCCAACTTGGGCATGCTGTTCTACCGCGGGAGCGAGCTGCTGCGGGCCAGCGCGGAGCGTGAATGGCGGCGCGCCCTCGGCCTACTGCGCATCGCCGCGCAGTCGTACCGCACCACCGGCCATCGGGACGTGTTGCCGGTAGCGCTCGGGCTGTGGGCAGAGGCCGAGCGCCGTTGCGGCAATCCGGGAGGTGCCGTCGAGCTCGCGCGCGAGGCCGCGAACCTGCTCGACCAAGGTGCGCCGAGTCTGCTCAACGAATCGGCCGTGTACCTGGCGCTACACGATGCTTACGTCGCAATCAGCGAAGAAGATTCGGCGCGCCAAGCCATCGCCCGCGGCATGCCGTCCTTGGTGCGCCGCCTGCACGGCTTGGTGGGCACGCCCTACGCGCGTCAGTTCCTCACCGATCTACCGGACAACGCGCGCCTGCTCGCCGCGTCCGAAGGCTACGGCCTAGTGCCCGACGCGATTCACCGCGTGCTCGATCACGCTTCTTGATCGAGCGAGGCGCCCGATGCAGGCGGCCTTCGCGGTTCGAGTCGACGTAGATTGAGTCGAGCGCGTTTCGACTTCGAGACGCCCGCTTTGTGGTTCCATCCCGCCGCGGGCTCGTGTACCGACGAAGCGGTTGCGGGGCTTCTGCGAGGCGGGATCGAAGACATGACAAAGGCATTTGGTGGCTTCTGGGTGGCGCTTGTTTCTGCATGCGGGCTGTTGGGTTGCGACGCGCCGCCCGAGCAAGGAGCTGCCAGTCGAACCCAGGCATTGACCCCGGGTCCAGCGTTTACGTTGCAACTTCCACCTCAACTCACGAACGCCGGGTCGGGGTTGTCTGCAGCAAAGACGCTTTACTTAGGCGACCGCGTTCAAGTGAAGGGCACAAGTGGAAGTGGCTTCGCGGGTATCGTGAATCTCGGCAGCGACACCCTGTTCTTGGGTAGGGACGTCAAGATAGGGGACGTCTGGAGCGTAGGGTCCGTTCAGCTCGGCGATCGCTCCGTCGTCAATGGATTCGTGAAGACGGCGGGGACGCTGGGCCGTGGCACGAGCACCACCGTAACAGGCGTGATCCAGCAGTCCCAGCCGCTTCCGCCGCCGAGTCTCACTTCGATTACGGTCCAGTTCCAGAACGGTGCTTCGGCGGTCACCGTCGCGAACGACGCCACTCGGACGCTGGCTCCCGGCGACTACTCGACGGTCAATCTGGGTGCTCGCTCGACACTCGCGTTGGCGACGGGCGATTACCGCTTCGATAGCTTGGCTGCGGAGTTGCCCAGTACCCTTCGCTTGACGACCACCGCTGGTCCAGTTCGAATTTTCGTGCGTAACGCGTTGTATTGGAACGCGAAAGTGACGGCCGCCGCGGGCGACCCCAACAAACTGCTGCTCGGTTACGTCGGTACCGCCGCGGTCACGATCAACACGTCCTTCACTGGCACGTTGCTCAGCCCGAACGCTGCCGTCAGTCTGCCCACCAGCTCCTCTCCGCACGTGGGAGCGTTCTTCGCGAAGTCACTCACCGCGCAGCCCGACGTGATGGTCACGACGCGCTCGTTTCAGCAGCCGTGTGACGGCGTCGTAGTCGACGACGGCAACGCCTGTACCGCAGATTCGTGTGATCCGAGCACAGGCTCGGTGAGCCATGTCCCCGTCGCCAACGGCGCGGCCTGCTCAGACGCTAGTGCGTGCACGCAGACCGATACCTGCCAGGCGGGCGTATGCGTGGGCGGCAACCCCGTAATTTGCACCGCCCAGGACCAATGCCACAACGTTGGCGTTTGCGCGCCAGCCACAGGCCAATGCTCGAACCCGAGCAAGGCCGATGGCACGAGCTGTTCGGACGGGAGCGCTTGCACGAAAAGCGATAGCTGCCAGGCGGGTAGCTGCGTGGGCGCGAACCCCGTTACTTGCACGGCACAGGACCAGTGCCACAGCGCGGGCTCCTGTGATCCTACGTCCGGGAGTTGTTCGAATCCGGTCAAGGCAGACGGCTCTGCCTGCACGGACGGCAACGCTTGTACTCAAAGCGACACTTGCCAGGCTGGGGCGTGCACCGGAGCGAACCCGGTGCTGTGTGCTGTGCTCGATCAATGTCACTCGGCTGGCACGTGCGACCCGGCAAGCGGCGCTTGCTCCACTCCGGCATTGCCGGACGGCGTGGCTTGCTCAGACGGAAATGCCTGCACTCAGGCGGACGTCTGCCAGGCGGGTAGCTGTGTGGGGACGAGCCCAGTCGTCTGCAATGCCTTGGACCAGTGCCACGTCGCCGGCAGCTGTAACCAGGCCACGGGCGTCTGCTCGAATCCGACTAAGTTCGATGGATCCGCGTGCAACGACGGCAGCGCTTGCACTCAGGTGGACACTTGTCAGTTAGGTTCCTGTATCGGAGCCAGCCCCGTTGTCTGCGCCGCGCTCGACCAGTGTCACCTGGCCGGTACGTGCAACGGCGCAACGGGGGCCTGCTCCAATCCGGTCAAAGCGAACGGAACTGCGTGCTCCGACGGCAACGCTTGTACTCAGATCGACACCTGCCAGACCGGCAGCTGCATTGGTACCGATCCCGTCACCTGCGTTGCACTCGATCAATGCCACGTCGCTGGGGCGTGCGATGCAAGCTCTGGCACCTGCTCGAATCCGGCAAAAGCAGACGGCGTAGCGTGCAACGACGCGAATGTCTGTACGTCGGGAGATGTCTGCACAGCAGGTTCTTGTAGCGCGGGAAGCCAGGTTGCAACCGATGACGGGAACCCGTGCACTGCAGATGCGTGTAGCCCAACGGGAGGGGTCTCGCACACGCCCGTCAGTGCTGGCACCGCGTGTGACGATTCAGATCTTTGTAACGGCCATGAAACCTGCAACGCGATCGGATTCTGCAGCGCTGGCCCTGCCATCGTCGTCGACGATGGTAACCCTTGCACCGCGGACAGCTGTGTCGACGGGGCGGCCCAGCACAACCCGGTCGCGGCCGGCACGTCCTGCGCCGACTCGAATGTTTGCAACGGCGAGGAAGCATGCAACGCGACGGGGAGCTGCTCGGCCGGCACACAACTGGAGGTAGATGACGGAAACCCGTGCACCACGGATACCTGCGATCCTACGACGGGAGTCAAGCACAGCGCGGCCCCAAACGGGAGCACTTGCGATGACGCGACGGTCTGCAATGGTCACGAGCTTTGTCAGACGGGCGCTTGTGTCGCAGGAACTTCCCCGATCATCGACGACCAGAACCCATGCACGGTGGATGCCTGCGATGCAATTGGAGGTGTGACGCACGTCGCGGTGGCGGCCGGCACGTCGTGCGCCGATTCGAATCCATGCAACGGCGAGGAGCAGTGCGACCCCACAGGGACCTGCAAGCCCGGTATCCCAGCTACTATCGACGATCAAAATCCGTGCACCGCCGACTCTTGCACGCCAGCGACCGGCATCAAGCACGTTCCCGTTGCCATCGGAACGAGCTGCGCGGACTCGAATCTCTGCAACGGCAACGAGAAGTGCGACGCGGCAGGAGTCTGCGCCTCGGGCACTCCCTTACCAGTCGACGACTCCAACCCATGCACCGCCGATTCGTGTGATCCAGCTCTGGGCGTGCAGCATGCGCAAGTTTCGAACGGCACCTCGTGCGCCGACACCAACGCCTGCAACGGAGTTGAAGTTTGCCAGGCCGGCGCGTGCACGGCCGGCACCGCCCCGCCTATCGATGACGGCAACCCGTGTACCGCAGATAGTTGCGATCCTTCGAGCGGCGTCGCGCACGTTCCGGTTGCCGCGGGAACGAGCTGCTCCGATGGGAACGCCTGCAACGGAGATGAGACTTGTTCGGCGACGGGGCAGTGCACCACAGGCCCCATTCTTACGGCGGATGATGGCAACCCATGCACAGAAGATGCTTGTGACCCGACTCTGGGGCTCACCCATTTTCCCGTTGCTGCGGGGCTCAGCTGCTCGGATGACAATGCATGCAACGGTGATGAGCGCTGCGACGCGATGGGAGCATGCATCCCAGGTTCTCCGCCGCCCGTGGACGATGGAGATCCGTGCACGACGGACAGCTGCTCGGCTTCGGGCGGAGTTTCCCACACTCCGATCCCAGCGTGCGCGGGTGGAAATCCGGGCGCGCAGCTGGAAACCCGTGCCTCCATCATGGGGCGGGTCATCAATGGAGATGGCTCGCCGGTTACAGTGTTCACGGCGCACGTCTTCAACGACGAATTGGACAGTCCGCCCCGTAGCGATGCTTCGGTGAGCATCAAGGGCGATGGATCTTTTCGGATCCGGTTGCTCGAGTTTCCACAAAGCGTGGCGCCACGTACCCCACCGCAACACGTGCTGATTAGAATCGAGAGCGAAGACTTTCCGTCGCTGTTGCGGAGCGTGTACTTGCGCCCGGGGGAGGCCATCTCTCTCGGAGACCTGACAGTGCTGCAAAGGGATCCGAACGTCACACTCATCGGTCCAGAAGGCGGTACCGCAGAGGACTCGCAATCCACTCTGCAACTCCAGATCCCTCCGGGCGCGCTGTCTCAGCCAACGCCGGTACGCCTCACGCCCATCCCGACCCGGGCTCAATTCCCGACGCCGCTACCAGACAGCACGGTGACCATGTACGGCATGGAAATCGAGCCGACCGGGACGGTGCTTTCCATCCCGGCAACGTTGCGCGTCAAAAACACGCTCAATTTGCCGACAACGATGCACATTCCGGTTGGCACGGTCGACGCTCGCTTTGGAGACTGGTCGCACGAGGGGATGGCGACATGGGACGGGTCGCGCTTCTCGACTCAGATCTCGCACTTCTCGCCTCACGATGCCAACGGGGTGCGGCTAGGCGAGTTGATTGAGATCGCGACCGAGGGTTCCGATCGCAACAAGAACAAGGGCAAGGGCTGCGGTGTGGGCAGCAGCGCCAGCTACGCCAATGGGGCGCTCGGTCAATCCTTCGATGTGCCGCTGCACTCCGCCTCCGGAAACGACTATTCGCTGTCCTTGAACTACACGAGCGAGCTCAGCGGCTCGGTAGCGGTCGGCCAAGGGCCACCGCCCGGAGTGACGTTGCCACAGCAACCGTTCTTCCGTTCGTTTACGGCCCAGCGTGTGCGTCTCGCATGCAGCCCTCCCGGCGGAGGGGGCTGTGGCTCGGGCAGCGGAGGGGGAGGCCCACCATGCGCCATTTCTGGTTCGAGCACAACGCTTGGCGCGTTTGCAATCGATCAACACCTGAAGGTGTTCAACTACGATGTGGACCAGAGCCAGTCGTTCGCTGCAAACACTCAGGGGTACGAGCCGTCGTACTACGTCGCGCTGCCCGCAGATGATGATGGCAACCTGGTGCGCAGCGGCTTCATGCCCACGCAGGTACTGAGCAACATCAAGGTGGGGGGCTCTGGCACCTGCGTTGGCGGCGGCGGCGGCTTCGCCGTTGCGGCGTCCTTCGGCGTCGGACAGGCGCCGCTCCGCTTACCGTTGCCCGCCGGCGGCGACTCGCTCGATTTTCCGACGTATCGCTTGGTAGTGCATCGCCGAGGTTCGCCGATTGGTTCGGGCTGGTCGTTCAACGAGCTGTCGACGCTGTACCGTACGCCGGACGGTCTGAGCGCCGATATCGTCCACGGCGACGGCGAGCAAGAGACGTTTCATCCCTACCCGCAGATCAACCAAGTCTTGAACTTCAATGGGTCGACCAACAGCTCGCTGACGGTGGACACGCAAACCGGTGAAATTTTCGCGGCGCGTGCCGACGGCTCGATTCAGCGCATCGACTTGCAATCCGGGGCAGTGATCCCGGTGGCGACCGGCATCTTCTCGAACGGTGCGAGCCCAACGGATTTCAAGGTTACTTACGTCGCGGGGGCACGGCGCTTCCTACTGACCGTCAATACGGCGTTGTTCGAGGTCGATGCGAGCGGCGCTTCGCGCAAGCTGGTGACCTTTAGTGCGGGTCCGATCATTCGCTTTCCAACCGTGGCAGGGGTTGGGAAATACGCGTTTTTCACGACCGATTCAAAGACCGTTGGGCAAGGCGTGGCCGATGTCACGACAGTCTCGCGTATCGATCTGACAGACCCCGATCGCACGAGCGCGGACATCACCCCAGCATCGACCGGCGAGTTGGGCCTTGACCCGCACGGCGCGGTGCTCGCCAAGGATTTTCAATTCTATCACCCGAGCGGTTTGGCGGCCGCCTATGACGGTGGACTTTACGTCGCGGACGATCGCCGACACGCGGTTTACCATTTGGCCCCGGATGACTCGGGTGAGGTTGGTGCGACTAGCCCGGTGACTCGGATATTGGGCAATGGGCAAGATACGATGGCTTCGAGCATTGGCCGTAAAACGCCTGGCCTTGAGACCGCTATTCGTCAACCCAGCGTCCTCGCCGTCGCGCAAGACGGGACGCTGTTCGTCCACGGCGACGCACGCTTGGGCGGAGTGCTCGCCTACGATCCGCTCGAAAAGACCGCGCGCTGGGTGGCCTTCGACAAAGGCGCTCCGGCCGACCTTCCTGGAGCGTTCCCACTCCTTTCATTCCGGGACGGGAACCTAGCGGCCCTAGGCGGGGATAAAGCACTAATCTCTTACGCTGGTTCCGCATATCTGCTCACCGCGCCGCTCACCAGTGAAGACGAGCCAACTCGGACCATGTCGTTCGACGACACCGGCGCAAACGTCGTGGATGCCAGCTCCGACACGGTGAGCTATTTCAGCTGGGACAACGCAAACAAGAGCGAAGCTCCGCTCACCTCCGAAACACGCCGTAGCGGCGAGCTCATTCGTCGGATCGCGTACAAGGATGCGGACCGCATCGACTACATCGAAGATCCCGTCGGCGGCCGAATCACGTTCGCCTATGACGGCAGCGGGCACCTCAGCACGATCACCGACCCGGCCAATCGCGTCACGCGCTTCACGATCGATTCACAAGGCAACTTGCGGGAGGTGATCTATCCGAGCTTCGAGGCGCGGCGATTCGACTACGAAAATTTCCGGATGGTGTCGGCGACGCACCCCAACGGTGAGACGTCACACTATACTTACGCGCCGGACGGCACGCTGCAAACGGCGCAGCGTCCAGGCGGCGGATTGACGACGATCCAGTCAGGGTTCTCGCGCGGAACCAAGTTCGACAGCGCGGGCAAGCCTTACAACGAAACGATCGTGACCGACGACCGCGGTGTGCAGCACACTCTTTCGTTGAATGCACAGGGCGCCGTTTTCGCCGACAAATACAGCGCAGACGGTCAAGCGTATGACGTCGAGAATCTCCTTGCAGGAACTCTGACGGACTCGCCCGGATCACTCGCCGGCACCTCGAACCGGCTGCTGCGCTTTGCGCAAACGACGATCAACGGCCTGCCCGTTGGTCCGTTCACTCAATACGACTCGCTGGGCCGAGCAGTCCGATCGAGGCAGAGCTCGGCAGACCCATCATTTAGGTGGTCGTCGCTGTTTGACGGCAATCAACGACTGTCGAAGCTTGGGTTCAGCGCCAGCGCCGTGGACTTCAAGTACACCTATGACACCGCTGGCCACCTCACGAAGGTCGCAGACGTTATCAACGGTTTGGGCGACCAATTCCCCGAGACCGGCCGCCGCACGACATTCGAAGGGTTTCGGCCACAAGACGGTCAGCCAACGGCGGTTACTTCGCATGCGATCAAGACGACTCTCGGGTACGACTCATTCGGGCTCGTCAATTCTGCCGTGGACACCCTTGGTCGCTCGTTGGCGACGACTCACGACGCCGCGGGCAACAGCCTAACCGTCAGCGACGGGGTGGCCACGCTTCAGTACGGTCACGACCTAGCCGGAAGAGTCACGAGCATCACCGACGCCGAGAACAATACGACGCTCTTTGGCTACCAAACGGCGGGCTGCAGCTGCTCCAATGGCGATCGCATCACGTCACTCACGACCCCCGACTTGCCGCCAGGTCAGCACTGGTCGATGAGTTACAACGCCGATGGCGATCTGCAGTTGACGACAACGCCGTTGGGCGAAGACGAGAAGTACTTTCATAATTCGCAACGTGATTTAACTGGCATCCTCGATCGGCTCAGCCGGCCTACCTCGTTTACCTATGACCAGCTTGGTCGCCAAGCTACAAGGACCGACCCCTTGGGGCGCGTCGGGACCTTTAGCTATTCGATGCCAACCGCCGCTGCCTGGTCGGGTCCAACACTCTACGCTCAGAGTGCCACCAGTACGCCCGCGTCTGTGAGCCTCACGGCAACCCTTGCCGACGGTCAGTACCAAGTGGGCACGAACGGCGCGCGGCCCGGTGCGGACCTTTCCCACATCGTGCTTTATCGTGACGCGACCTTCCAGTCCTCACAATGGTTGGCCATGGACGAGTTGGACCGGTTCAACGTCGAGACCGATCGGTCGTCATTCGGCGTCGCGTTCGACTCACCGGTTCCGGGTCCGGCTCAGAGCTCAACATTCGCATTCCCACGTAACGAATTCGAGGACCACTCCAAGAGCCCGTTCTCGATCGTGTCGTCGCGGTTCACCGTCGTCGGTGCGTCCAGTGGTTTTTCGACGACGCTGGCATACAATCCGGACTTCGACATCACGCAGATCGACAACGCATTCCTGGGGCGGACGCCGTCGCTTGCGTCGAGCAATTTCCCGATGGTGGTGTCGCGTGACACCGCGGGTCGCCTGACAGGTGTGAGCGTGGGGCAGTCCAGTCAGGCCCTCGCTTCGAGCTCGATCGGCTACAAACCAAACGGCCGGCTCGACAACTACTCAGTCACGACGCCTTTAGTTGCGGGCGACTACGTGGGCGTTGGGTGCGGGGCGCCCGACGGATCAGTCTGCAAAGGCAATCCGTACTGCTTCGTCAGCAGCTCGGCCTGCACTCAAGGCGGGTGCCGTATCGCGAATGGCTTTCAAGTCGGCAGTTGTTTCGCATGGTTTCTCAGCTCTCAATCTCAGGGTGAGGAATTCAGCTACGACGCTCGCGGACTCGTAGGCACGCGCCAGTTTCCACTGTCCAGCACCACTGCTCAATATGGCTATGACGCGGTCGGCCGTAACACGAGCCTGGTGTATCCGGATGGGCACCAGCGTACTCAAGTCTTTGACGCGCTCGGACGCCTTACCTCGCGCTGCTACGACTACAACGACGGCAGTCCGTCGCACTGCTACACCGCGCAATACGATGCTGTCGGCAACCCGAAGGTCCTCACCGATCCCGGAATGCGCCGAGAAATAGGCTATGACGACCTCGATCGCGTTACCGAGGTGCGCCGCTACGTTCCCGCGAATGCTACGACGCCCGCGTACGTAGAGAGCTACGTCTACAACTCGCTTGGCGCGTTTTCCGTGTACGACGGCGCAGTGGTCGACGACCAGCGCCCGCGTTTGACCGGCGGTGGCAAGGCTAGCGCAGGCATCCCGGCTTCGTACGCAGGCCAACCTATCACGCTCGACATCGGCGGCCGCGTCACCTCTTACAACGGCCAAACCTTCCAGTACTACAACGTTCAGCACGCCTTACAGAGCCTAACGGTCGGCGGCATTCGGCAAACCTTCGTCTACGACGCCCTCCAGCGGCTATCGAACATTCACCAGGGCCCGCTCAACGACGCGCTTCCAACCTCGGACGACTCCTATATCTACGCCGATCTATCGAGTTCCATTTCGGCCGTCGTCGTCTCTCCTCACACAGGCACGCCGCCCCCTGCGTCAGACGACATCGCCCGCACGCGGTTCCACATCGGCTATGACCGCACCGACCAGCCCCTCTGGCTCACGGGCCCAGCCAACCGCTATTACTTCGAGCTAGACACCCTGGGTGACGTTCGGCACCTGCACAGTGACGCCACGGTCGGCACGCTGAGCCACCCGGTCGGAGATCTGGGCGGGTACAGTTACTCCGCGTTTGGCAAGACGTTAGCGGTCACCGACCCCGGCGGTCTTGTCGCGCCGACCGCCGTCGAGCAATCCTTCATGTGGCAGGGCAAGCGTCAGATCGCGCCGAACCTGTACTACTCGCGGGCGCGCATCTGGAGCGCGGACCTCGGGGCGTTCTTACAGCCCGATGAGTACGGGTTTCTGACGCGCGGCGGGACCTTGTGGTCTTGGCCGGGGCAGAATCCGTTTCGCTGGAGGGATCCAAGTGGGCGATTTGCGGGAAATGAGTGGGCGTACCTTGCGCCCGAGCTCGCGCCGTACGCAGCTCCGCTGGCGGCTGACATCGTGGCGCTGAGTTTGTTTGCCGATCAGGTGAACGGGCTTGGGGCAGAAATCTTCGCTCAACAGGATGCGAATGCGAACGCGATCGCGAGGGCAGCGGCGCGCGACAATCAGGGAAGGCCGAGTCCAGGCGAACCGTGCAAGACCGAGAGCAGCGGCGGCGGTGCGA